>JAUBSN010000048.1:0-62783 GCA_036704825.1 Microcoleus sp. F8-C3
TTCGGATGCTTGTACGCTGGGGCGATCGCAGTCCCGGCTTACCCGCCCCGCAATCAGCGCCACGCAGCCCGACTTCAAACGGCCGTATCAGTTGCAACCGATTCCCAAGCCGCGATCGCCCTCACCACAACAGCAATTTTGCCCCAAGTGCAATCCTTGCTGGCAGACAAAATCGGAAGTATACACTGGCTCACTACCGATACAATCCCCGCCGGAATTGAAGACACTTGGCAAAAACCCTCAATTGACGCGGAAACATTAGCATTTCTGCAATATACATCGGGTTCCACAGGGACACCCAAAGGCGCAATGCTCAGCCACCGCAACTTGCTGCACAACGCCGGCATGACCCAACGCCTGATGGGACATTCCCCCACCAGCAAATTTGTCTCCTGGCTGCCGATTTACCACGACATGGGACTGATCGGCGGCGTACTGCAACCCCTGTACGGCGGCTTCCCTTGTATCATGATGCCCCCCGCATCTTTTCTGCAAAGTCCCTACCGCTGGCTGAAAGCTATTTCTCGCTACCAAGCCACAACCAGCGGCGGCCCTAACTTTGCTTACGAATTTTGCGTTCAGAAAATTAGCCAGCAGCAGCGAGAAACCCTCGATTTAAGCAGTTGGAACGTTGCATTTAACGGTGCTGAACCGATTCGGCGCGATACCTTAGAGCGCTTTGCCGCAGCCTTTGCACCCTGCGGCTTCCGCTGGGAGGCATTCTATCCCTGTTACGGGATGGCAGAAGCAGCTTTGATGATTTCTGGGGGCCTGCACGCAGCACCGCCGGTCATCAAAACAGTTCAGGGAGAAGCACTTGAGAGCGATCGCGCGATCGCCGCGAGTGCAGAAAGTGAAAACAATCGCACATTAGTAGGTTGCGGTCAAACTTTGCCAGACCAAAAAATTGTGATCGCGAACCCTGAAACCTTAACCCGCTGTCAACCTGACGAAGTTGGCGAAATTTGGGTATCCGGGCCGAGTGTGGGTGTCGGTTACTGGAATCGCGCCGAGGAAACAGAACGGACATTTCGCGCCTATCTGTCAGACACAGGTGAAGGGCCGTTTTTGCGAACAGGCGACTTAGGCTTCTTGCAAGATGGAGAACTGTTTATCGCGGGTAGGGCTAAGGATTTAATTATCATTAGAGGTCGAAATCTTTACCCTCAAGACATTGAACTAACGGCAGAACGCAGCCATCCGGCACTGCGATCCGGTGGCGGTGCAGCATTTTCGGTGGATGTAGGGGATGAGGAACAGTTAGTAGTCGTTCAAGAGGTGGAATTTCGGCAGAAACCGAATGTGGAGGAAGTCACCGCAGCCATCAGAAGTGCGATCGCGCAAATCCACGGTATCCAAGTTTATGCTGTCGTGACGATCGCCGCCGGCACCATTCCCAAAACTTCCAGCGGTAAGATTCAGCGCCGCGCAGCCCGTGCCGATTTTCTCTCAGGCAACCTGAAAGTCATTGGCAGCAGCATTTTAGAGGATTTTCAGACAGTTGAAAACGAGGTGCGTCTAACTCGCGAACAGGCGATCGCAACACCGCCAACTGACAGAGTACCGCTGCTAACATCTTACCTCCAGCAGCAGATCGCTCAGGTGCTGAGAGTTCCCCGATCGCAGGTAAATCCGCAGCAGTCGGCGATCGCACTGGGACTCGATTCCTTAAAAGTCTTTGAATTACAAAACCGAATTGAAACCGATCTCGCTACAACAGTGTCCGCAGCCGAACTCTTCGAGAGTTCCAGCCTGTCTCGCTTAGCAGCGCAATTGTGTGATCGCCTCGCCACCGCTACCCCTAGCGTGCCGCCGCTGCTGCCTGCACCCAGACAGGCAGAATTGCCCCTATCCTTTGCCCAGCAAAGGCTGTGGTTTCTCAATAGCTTGCAGCCTGGAAACCCCTTTTACAACATTGCTGTCGCTGTAAAGCTTAAAGGGCCGCTGAATGTAACTGCACTCGATCGAAGCTTTAACGAAATCTTGCAGCGACACGCCGCTTTGCGAACCACCTTTACCGCCGTGTCGGGTCAACCGGTGCAGGCGATCGCCCCAACTTTAACTTTAGCGCTGCCAGTCATAGATTTGCGATCGTTCCCAGAAACCAGCCGGGAAGGGGAAGCGCAACGCCTTGCCGCTCAAGAAGCTCAGCAACCTTTCGACTTGACAGCAGGGTCGCTGCTGCGAGTCACGCTGCTGCAGCTAGCCGAAGCTGAATACACCATGCTGCTGACAGTGCACCACATTGTCGCTGATGGCTGGTCTATGGGAGTGTTCATTCAAGAACTGACAGCACTGTACAGGGCCTTTTCCAGCGGTCAGCCTTCTCCGTTAACCCCTTTGCCGGTTCAGTATGCTGACTTTGGGATCTGGCAGCGCCAATGGTTGCAGAGAGAAGTGCTGGAGTCTCAACTCGCGTACTGGAAACAAGAATTAAGCAACCTGCCTGTACTGCAACTGCCGACAGACAATGCGATCCCAGCTATTCAGACGTTCCGAGGTTTGCGGCTGCCGTTCTCGCTGTCAAAATCTTTAACGGATGCGCTGAAAGTGCGATCGCAGCAGCAGGAAGTATCGCTGTTTATGACTCTGCTAGCAAGTTTTACAACTTTGCTGCACTGGTACAGCGCTCAAGACGACATTACTGTAGGCACGGATATTGCTAACCGCAACCAAGCGGAGACTCGGCAACTGATTGGATTTTTTGTCAACCAATTGGTATTGCGGACTAATTTATCTGGGAATCCCACATTTGATGAGTTACTGCACCGCGTGCGCGATCGCACCTTGGCAGCCTACGCACATCAGGATCTGCCTTTCGACAAGCTGGTCGAGGTTTTGAACCCTGAACGGACTTTAAGCCGTACACCCTTATTTCAGGTCAAGCTGGTGCTGCAAGCACCGCTGCCGCCTTTAGCGCTTTCGGGTGTGAGTGCGACCGTCTGCGAGGTGGACAGCCAAACCGCCAAGTATGACTTGCTGCTAAATCTGACGGATAGCGAGATCGGTTTGACTGGGTGGATGGAGTACAGCACGGATTTGTTCGCTACTGCTAGCATCGCGCGGATGCTGTCGCTTTTTGAAACGCTTCTGAATGCGATCGCGGTTCAATCTGAGGTGAAGCTGAGCGTTCTCAAAGAAATGCTAAATACTGCTGACAAAGAGTGGCAAATTGCTAAAGAACAAGAACTTAAAGAAGCTCGCCTTCTCAAGTTTAAAAATGTTAAGCGCAAAGCAATTGAACAATTAGCATGATGAAAACTTTTGCATCAGATAAATTTAAGAGTCAACTGCCACCGCTGCGATCGCGCCGAACTATTAGCGCGTCTTCAGAAGAGTTGGTTGAGCGTCAGTTTCTTAAGTCAGACCAATTTCTACCTCTAGTCATCAGCCCGACTTTAGAGGAAGTAAATCTTGTAGGTTGGGCGGCGCAAAATCGGGATTTTATAGCAACAGAGTTAGGGAAATGGGGAGGTCTACTTTTTCGCAATTTTAAAGTCAGCGATGCCGCCCAGTTTGAGCAATTTATTGCGGCTGTTTCCGGGGAATTGTTGGAGTATCGAGAACGTTCCTCGCCGCGCAGTCGCGTCAAGGGCAATATTTATACTTCCACTGATTATCCGGCGGAGCAAAGTATTTTCCTGCACAATGAGAATTCCTACCAACACGCATGGCCGATGAAAATTTTCTTTTTCTGCCTGAAAAGTGCGACCGCAGGAGGAGAAACGCCACTGGCTGATGTCAGGAAAGTATTGCAACGCATTGATCCTAAAATTCGCGAGATCTTCGCACAAAAACAGGTGATGTATGTCCGCAATTTTGGCAGCGGTTTGGGGCTGCATTGGCATGATGTTTTTCAAACAACTGATAAATCAAAGGTAGAAGAGTATTGTCAAAATCGTGACATAGAGGTAGAATGGAAAGATGGCAATTGCTTGAGGACTAGACAAGTTCGCCACGCTATTCTCAAGCACCCTAAAACGGGTGAAAAAGTTTGGTTTAATCACGCTGCTTTTTTTCACATATCAACTTTAGATCCGGCGCTCCGCGATTCTTTGCTGTCAGAGTTTAAAGAATTCGATCTTCCTAACAATACTTATTACGGAGATGGTACTCCGATCGAGCTTTCTGTTTTAGATGAAGTGCGCGCAGCATATCGGCAGGAAACTGTAACTTTTCCCTGGCAGGAAGGGGATATTTTAATGCTGGATAATATGTTAGTCGCTCACGGGCGATCGCCTTTTGTTGGTTCTCGCAAAATTACGGTAGGAATGTCTGAAACTTACAGCGATAGTCCGACTGGGGTTTCAACCCCTGCCTCGTAGCGAAAGCTAAAGCTATTCCCTTTATTTTTCGGCGGTTGAAACCGCAACTGCACAAACTTTCGTCAGCCGAGGCTGACTAAAGAATATGCCAATCGGGTATTTAAGCCTGATTTAGTATATGTCTTAACGTTTAGCGCAGATTAATCTTGATTAAAACACTTAGATACAGAGGTAGAGATATGCAAAAAGAAATTATTACAGGGTTTCGACTTTCACCGCAACAAAAACATCTATGCTTGTTGCAACAAGTTGAGTCTAAGTTGCCTTATCGCGCTCAGTGCGCTGTGGAAATTCAGGGAAATTTTAACAGGGAAATTTTCGAGGCAGCTTTGGAGAATGTGTGGCACAGCCATGAGATATTGCGGACTACTTTTCGCTGCTTGCCGGGAATGGATATTCCTTTGCAAGTAATAAGCGATCGCAGCATTCCATCAATTGCTCAATATTCTTTGAGCGAGCTAACTCCGCCAGAACAAGAGGCTAAAATTGAGGAGATTTTTGAGGAGATAACTCAACAGCCTTTTGATGACGAAGGGCAGCTATTGCAGGTAGTTTTAATTGAGCTTACTTTTGAAAAATACCAGCTAATTGTTAGTTTGTCTGCTCTGGGTGCGGATACATTAACGCTAGATAACTTCGTGCGTAAAATTAGCGAAGCTTACGCAGCTATTGGGCAGAATAATAGCTTATGGGAGGCAGAGATTCAATATGCTGATATCTCGGAAAT
Organism: Microcoleus sp. F8-C3; assembly: GCA_036704825.1. Lineage (GTDB taxonomy): Bacteria > Cyanobacteriota > Cyanobacteriia > Cyanobacteriales > Microcoleaceae > Microcoleus. The sequence goes on from JAUBSN010000048.1 coordinate 5,053, forward strand.
CTTTAATGACTTAATTGAGTCTGAGGATACAAAAGCTGGAAAAGATTATTGGCATAGATTTGAGATTTCTGACTTGTTTGTGTGCCAGCTAGCAGGGGAAAAAGAGTTAGAGCGAAACAGCGGATTTACGCCCAAAAAACTCACGGTTAAAATTCCGCAAGACTTGGCGACAAAAATTGAAGCGATCGCTCGAAACTCTGACACTTCTGTTCCTACATTCTTACTAACTTGCTGGCAGATTCTCCTCACTCGGCTGACAGGACAATCAAACGCGATCGTCGGGACTTACTGCGACGGTCGAACCTATGAAGGATTAGAGTCATCCTTGGGGCTGTTCGCCAAATATTTACCCCTAGCTTGCCAGCAGTCAGATAGCTTAGAATTTAGCGAATTATTACAGCAGGTTAGCGAATTAATTGGCAGTAATTATGAATGGCAAGAGTATTTTACGCCCGAACAAATAACAGTCGCAACTGGCAAGGGCGCGGCTGACTCTTTCATTCCGTTTTGTTTCGAGCTTGAGCCACCGCTGCCCAAGTATGCGGCTGGTGGTTTATCCTGGTCAATTGCTAAGCGTTCCGCCTATATTAGTAGATTCAAAGTAAAACTTTCTTGCCGTTGTCAAGATGATGCTTTGATTTGCGAGTTTCACTATGATGCTAACTTATTCCAAGCAGCAGATATCGGCAACTTGGCGGAGCAATTTCAAACTTTGTTAGCAAGCGCTGCCAATAATCCGAAAGCGACAATTAGCGAGTTAGCGATTTTGAGCGATCGCGATCGCCAACAACTGTTATTTGAGTTCAACAGTACAAACACTGCGGGCCCGATCGATAAATGCGTTCACCAGTTATTTGAAGCACAAGTAAAACGGACACCCGATCGCACCGCCGCCGTGTTTGAAAGCCAGCAGCTAACTTACGCTGAACTCAACGCGCAGGCAAATCAACTAGCCCGTTACCTGCAGCAACAGGGAGTAGGGCCAGAGGTGCTGGTGGGGATTTGCGTAGCGCGATCGCTTTCAATGCTGGTCGGAGTTTTGGGCATTCTCAAAGCCGGCGGCGCTTACGTTCCCATTGATTCAACCATACCGCGCGATCGCCAAGCCTTCATTCTCGCAGATAGTCAGGTGCCGATACTGTTGACTCAGCAGCACTTAGTCGCCGACTTGCCAACCAGCGGAATTCAAGTAATTTGCCTGGATGCGGATTGGGAAATCATCGCCTCTGAACCTGCAGAAAATCCCACCTGCGAAGCTAATTCTCACAATCTGGCATACGCTATCTATACTTCCGGCTCAACTGGAAAGCCCAAGGGAACCTTGATTCTGCACCGAGGACTCACAAATTATCTCACTTGGTGTACCCAAGCCTATGCAGTCGAGGCAGGAACGGGGACGCTAGTTCACTCGCCGCTGGGATTTGACCTAACTGTTACCAGCTTGTTTTCACCGTTGCTAGTGGGCAGCCGAGTAGAACTGCTACCGGAAAACCAAGGCATAGACACGCTTTGCACAGCCTTGCGCCGCAGTTCTAACTTAAGTTTAGTCAAAATTACCCCCGCCCACTTGGAGTTACTGGCCCAGCAAATACCGCCCCAAGCCGCCGCCGGTTTGACCCGCGCTTTCATTATCGGTGGCGAAAATCTGCTGGCTAGCAGCGTCGCTTTTTGGCAGGAAAATGCCCCCGATACGTTGCTGGTGAACGAATACGGACCAACTGAAACGGTAGTTGGCTGCTGCGTTTATCGGGTTCCGCGAGGCGAAAAGCTTTCAGGGTCAATTCCGATCGGTGGCGCGATCGCGAATACTCAGCTTTACGTGCTCGATCGGCACTTGCAACCGGTACCCATCGGTGTCGCCGGGGAACTGCATATCGGCGGTTTAGGAGTGGCAAGAGGCTATCTGAACAGACCGGATCTTACTGCTGAAAAGTTTATCGCGAATCCGTTCAGCGATGAGCCTGGAAGCCGACTGTACAAAACGGGCGATCGCGCACGCTATCGGCCAGATGGCACTCTGGAATTCCTCGGCCGCCTAGACGATCAGGTGAAAATTCGTGGCTACCGGATCGAACTAGGGGAAATTGAAGCGGTTCTCCTAGAGCACCCAGGGGTACAGGAGGCTGTAGTTTTGGTTCAAGAAGATGGTAGCGATCGCCGTTTAGTTTCGTACATCGTTTTAAACCAGGAGTCACCGGCTGCGATCGGCGAACTCAGTGAATTTTTGAAAGAAAAATTGCCGGAATACATGATCCCGTCAGTTGTCCTGACAGTACCCCTGCTACCGCTGACTGCTAACGGTAAGGTCGATCGGCGATCGCTTTTAGCAATGGAAGCCGTCTCGCTGCGATCGGAAGTTGCGCCGGTTTTGCCTAGTAACTCTGTCGAAAGCGCGATCGCCAATGTTTGGCAAGAGGTGCTGCAAGTAGAAACGGTCAGCATTCACGACAACTTCTTCGATATTGGCGGTCATTCATTACTGCTTGCCCAAGTTCACAGTCAACTCCGGGAAATTTTGAAGGCAGATTTATCACTGATTGAACTGTTGGAATATCCCACAATCTACTCCCTAGCAAAACATTTAAGCGAGCAGCAAGAGCCAGAACTTGAATTTCAGTCTGTTCGCGATCGAGTTGACAAGCAAAAATCGGTTGCCAATCGGCAAAAACAACTCCGAATGCAGAGGTGACGCAAAGAAACCGGGTTTCTTAGAAAAATCCTTGATATCAATTCCGGTTATATCGGAATGATTAAACCACAGAGGGCACAGAGGACACAGAGAAAGAGAAGAGAGAGACGCATAATTCCGATGTCAACGGATTTGATATGACTCTCAACTAGATATCTACAAAGAAACCTGGTTTCCCCTCGGAAGTGCCTCAGTCCTCTCTCTCAATCCCTCTTCCTGCTTTCTTCGTCATAAAGCCCAACTACCAACTTGAGGATGACATGATTAAAACTGATGACGAAAATCTAATTCTCGCAACATCAACAGAGTCAGTAGATGACTTAAATGCTCAATTCTACGGCAGATTTCCTTATCCTTGGCGGCCTTTAAAGCTCGATCGGCTCTCCGATCCAGATTTTGAGACCATCATGCTCAATCAAGACCTCGGTAACTGGCAGCACAACACTCTTCCTAACCAGCCGAAAATTTGGGTGGCGGGATGCGGAACTAACCAAGCAGTTTTTACAGCATTAAAATTTCCCAATGCTACTGTATTAGGGTCAGACTTGTCAGCTCAATCGCTAGAAATAACCTCTCAAACTGCTGAAGAGCTAGGAATATCTAACTTGCAGCTCAAACAAGAAAGCCTCAATCAAATTACCTACAAAGAGCAGTTTGACTATATAATCTGTACGGGAGTGATCCACCACAACGCCTATCCTCAAGAAACTTTAGCTAAATTAGTCACTGCTCTGAAACCGCAGGGAATTATGGAATTAATGGTTTACAATCGGTTTCACAGAATCATCACCTCTAGCTTTCAAAAAGCTGTGAGAATTTTTAGCAAAAGCACAGATTCATTGGGGGATTTTGAGTCGGAACTAGCACTGGCGCTTAAATTGGTCAATGGGGGATTTTCTACAAAAAGTTTAATGACGAGTTTCTTAAATGAATACAAAGATGGCTCGGAATCTAAGTTAGCAGATACTTTAATTCAACCAGTAGAACACAGCTATACAGTTGAATCTTTGTCTGAATTAACAAACGAGTGTGGCTTAGAGTTAGTATCGCCTCGCATTAATATATTTGATATGGCGAATGATACCTTTTATTGGAATACGGAATTTAGCGAACCTGACTTGCAAGAACGCTACGATTCGCTGCCCGATTTATCTCGCTGGCAATTGTCAAACCTTTTGCAGCTTGAAAGATCGCCGATGCTGTGGTTCTACGTCCAGCGCAAAGACTGCGTAGGCGTAGCCAGCCGCAGGCATCGCCCAATTAAATCGGAACAGCAGATATGTGAAGAGTTTCTCGACACTAAATTTGAAAAAAACAGTACCACGCAGCAAAGTTATCTGATGGGAAGCAATGGCAAATATAAACTTGCGCCTAATTCCCATTTTCCCAAATCTTCCTTAGATCCTGCTGTCAAAAAAATGCTCGATTCCTTCGACAGCAAAGTTTCCATGCGGGACAACTTTCAGCGCCAAGGCATAAAGACTGAGTTTCAGAAAGTTAATAAACTTCGGCTTAAACTTACTACGTCAGCCTTCCCTTATTTGAAGGCAATTCAGGCAGTATAAAAGGAGAAAGGTTAATGAGTAATTCAGAAACAGACAAGTCTATAGAAGGAATTGCGATTATTGGCATGGCCGGTCGCTTTCCTCAAGCCAAAAATCTGGATGAATTTTGGCAGAATCTGCGAGAGGGAGTGGAATCAATCTCTGTTCTTAGTGAAGCACAATTGCTTTCTTCAGGGATTGACCCTACTATGTTTCATAGTGCCAATCACGTCAAAGCTGGCGCTATATTAGAAGACATGGATTTATTCGATGCTTCATTCTTCGGTTTTAATCCCAGAGAAGCAGCGATTACAGATCCCCAACACCGCTTATTTTTGGAAGAGGCGTGGTCAGCCCTGGAAAATGCCGGCTATGATTCTGAAAGATACCGAGGTCAGATAGGGGTTTACGCGGGTGTAGGTTGGAATAGCTATTTGTTATTCAATTTAGCTTCAAACCGCGGTTTTCTAGGCACTGTTATTGATTACCAAACTCTGATTGGGAACGAGAAAGATCATTTAGCTCCGCGCACTTCTTATAAATTAAATTTAAGAGGTCCGAGCATTAGCGTGCAAACGAATTGTTCGACATCATTAGTGGCCGTTCACTTAGCTTGCCAAAGTTTGTTAAGTTACCAATGCGACATGGCTTTAGCCGGAGGCGTGACGGTAAATGCCTTGCAAAAAGCTGGCTATTTGTATCAAGAAGGAGGGGTTTTATCTCCTAACGGTCAATGCCGTGCTTTTGATGCTGGTGCGAAAGGAACTGTACCGGGGGGCGGCTTAGGAATTGTAGTTTTGAAGCGGTTAGAAGAGGCGATCGCCGATGGCGATTGCATTCACGCTGTGATCAAAAGTTCGGCTATAAATAACGACGGTTCTGGGAAAGTTGGTTACACAGCGCCCAGCTTGGAGGGGCAAGCAAAGGCGATCGCGGAAGCCTTTGCGATCGCCGACATCGAGCCGGAAACAGTGACTTATGTAGAAACTCACGGAACTGCAACGGCTTTGGGCGATCCGATCGAATTTAAGGCCTTGACAAAAGCGTTTCGCGCTAGCACTCAGACAAAAACAGCGATCGCCCCACCTGCACATTGTGCGATCGGTTCAGTCAAGACCAATATCGGCCATCTGGATGTCGCTTCTGGGATCGCAGGCTTGCTCAAAACTGTTCTGGCTCTCAAACACAAGCTGATACCGCCCAGCTTGCACTTCCAGCAGCCGAACCCGGAAATTGATTTGGCCAACAGCCCTTTCTACGTCAATACCGCTTTGTCGGAATGGCCCGCAAACGGCACTCCGCGTCGCGCGGGAGTCAGTTCTTTTGGCCTTGGCGGTACTAACGCCCACGCGATTTTGGAAGAAGCGCCAACAGTAGAAAATTCAGGGCCTTCTCGCCCTTGGCAGTTGTTGGTACTGTCTGCCAAAACCGAATCGGCACTGGATGCGGGTGCAGTAAATCTGAGCGATCGCCTCAAGCAAAATCCCGATCTCAATCTCGCGGATGTTGCTTACACCCTGCAAGTTGGGCGGCGAGTTTTTGACCACAGGCGGGCGGTTGTTTGCAAAGACATTCAAGATGCTGTGATCGCGCTTTCCGATCCGAAACGAGTTCTCACTTTGTACCGCGAGACGGGCGATCGCACTGTCGCCTTTATGTTTCCGGGCCTGGGAACTCATTACCCCAACATGGCTCGCGAACTTTACCAAGTGGAGCCGGTATTTCGAGAACAACTCGATCGCTGCTGCCAACTTTTCCAACCTTACCTCGATCTAGATTTGCGATCGGTGCTGTATCCCAGTCAGCCTGAGACAGATGCAGCGCCAAAATCCGGCCTCGACTTGCGAAAAATGCTCGGCCGCAGCCAAGAACAGCCCGATCCTGCTGCGGAAAAACTGAATCAAACCTTTCTCACTCAGCCGGCTATTTTCGCGATCGAGTACGCTTTGGCTCAGTTGCTGATCTCCTGGGGAATTCGCCCTGGGGCGGCGATCGGCTACAGCATCGGCGAATATGTGGCCGCGTGTCTGGCGGGAGTGTTTTCTCTGGAAAATGCGATCGCTCTTGTTGCCAAAAGAGCGTTGATGATTCAAAGTTTGCCGGCTGGGAAAATGCTTGCTGTTCCGCTTTCAGAAGCGGAAGTGCGACCGCTTTTAGGAAAAGGCCTTTCTTTGTCAGCAGTTAACGGGCCGTACCTGTGTGCGATCGCGGGTGTTCCTGATGCTGTGGATGAATTGGAACGCCAGTTAACTGAAAGCGGTTTGGCTTGCCGGCCGATTCCCACTTCTCACGCCTTTCATTCTCAGATGATGGATGCGATCGCGCTACCATTTATCGAGTTAGTTAAAACCTTCAATCTTCAGCCGCCCAAAATTCCCTATTTATCCAACGTTACGGGAACTTGGATTACCGCCAGTCAAGCCACCGATCCGAGTTATTGGACCAAGCATTTATGCCAGCCGGTGCTATTTGCAAATGGCGTGCAAGAGTTGTGGAAAAAACAGAATTTAATTCTGTTAGAAGTAGGTCCCGGACAAACGTTGAGCAGCTTGGCCGTGCAATGTAAGCCGAGCGATTTAACCGCCGATTGGACTGTGCTGCCAACGCTGCGAAATTCCTGCGATCGGCAATCCGATGTAGCATTTTTGCTCAATACACTAGGTCAACTTTGGCTAGCAGGAGTACAGATAAATTGGCAAGGTTTTTATGCTGGCGAACTTCGGCATCGCGTCCCTTTACCCACCTATCCATTTGAGCGACAGCGTTACTGGATTGAGCCACAAAAACAAGTATTAACTTCTTCGGAAAAAGGAACAGAACAGCAACAGGAAAACTCCAAAACTGTAGAGTCAAATATTCAGAAGTTTGCTCGACCCAACCTGCGAAATGCCTACATTGCTCCCAGTAATGAAATCGAGCAAACAATTGCCGATATCTACCAACAACTTTTAGGAATTGGGCAAGTCGGCATCCATGACAACTTTTTTGAAATGGGAGGAAATTCTCTAATCGGTATTCAGTTACTTTCCCAGATTCGCAAATTATTTCAAATTGAAATCTCTCTCCGCTACCTATTTGCAGCACCCACTGTGGCTGAATTCGCCTTAGCGATCGAGGAAGCAATTGTAGCAGAGTTAGAAGAATTAACAGAAGAGGAAGCTAAACAGCTTGTCTTAGTTGGAGAAAGGTAAACTTCATCTGAAATTGCAAAGGATAAAGCATCAATTATGAACATTCAAGTAGTCGGTGTTGTGGGAGCAGGCGTTATGGGAATTGGGGTTTCGCAAAACCTCGCCCAAACTGGTTATCAGGTAATTCTTGTAGATATTTCGGAAGCGATTCTAGAAGGTGCCGAACAGGAAATCAAGAAGAATATCCGGTTTCAAACTCTTTTCAACAAAGAAAAAAAGGTTGGCAGTCCCGACGATATCTTAAAAAAAATTACATTTTCCACTAATTACAAATTGCTAGATTGTGCAGACTTTGTGGTTGAAAATGTTACCGAAAAATGGGATATTAAAAAGGAGGTGTACGCGCAGTTAGATGCCATTTGCCCAGAGAGAACTGTTTTTGCAGCTAATACATCTGCCATTCCCATTACCCGCATTGCTTCAGCCACCAAGCGACCTAAAAATGTGATTGGGATGCACTTTATGAACCCAGTGCCCATGAAGTCAATGGTAGAAGTGATTCGCGGGTATCACACCTCTGACGCAACAATTGAGATAGCCAAAAGTTTTTTAGCCCAAATGGGTAAAGAATGTATTATTGTCAACGATTCACCGGGATTTGTTTCTAACCGCGTGTTGATGTTGACAATTAATGAAGCGATTTTCTTATTGCAAGAGCGAGTAGCTTCAGCGTCTGACGTGGATAAAATTTTCAAAACCTGCTTTGGTCACAAAATGGGGCCGCTAGAAACGGCAGATTTGATCGGACTAGATACGACTCTACTGTCTATCGAAGTTTTGTATGAAAGCTTCCAAGATAGCAAATATAGACCGTGTCCTCTGTTAAAGCAGATGGTAGAGGCGGGGTTATACGGTCAGAAAAGCAAACAAGGTTTTTACGTTTATCAGTGAGTTATTTAAGATGAAAGAAAATCGAGAAAAAATTAAAGCATTCTTAGCGCGCGTTGTCGGCGATTACGATTTGCAGGACAATGAAGATATTTTTGGTCTGGGCTTTGTCAATTCAATGTTTGCAATGCAACTGGTTTTATTTGTGGAGCAAGAGTTTAAAATTTCGATTGAAAATGAAGATTTGGAAATTGATAACTTTAATACCATAAATGCTTTGGTTAATCTAGTCGAACGCAAAACTGCTGTACTTACAAGCAATTGAGTTAGGGAATGCAATGAAACTTGAATTAACCGCCAAACAAAAAGATGCTCAATCAGAATTCAGAGCTTTTGTAAATGAGGAAATAATACCTTATGCTACCCAGTGCGATCGCGAAGAGCATACCCCCCCACAGCTCATTAAAAAGCTAGCTCTGCGAGGCTTTTTGGGTGCTGCCATACCCGAAAAGTACGGCGGTAGCGGTATGGAGGCGATCGCCTATGGTCTGCTTAACGAAGAAATTGGGCGCGGGTGTTCTTCATTGCGGAGTTTGCTAACAGTTCACAGTATGGTTGCTCACGTTCTTTGTAAGTGGGGAAGTCAATATCAAAAAGAACATTGGATTCCCAAGCTAGCATCAGGTGAAGCGATCGCAGCTTTTGCACTGAGCGAACCTAACGCCGGTAGCGATGCTAAAAGTGTAGAAACAACTGCAACTCCTTCAGGCAATTTCTACATATTAAATGGGAAAAAAAAATGGATTACTTACGGACAAATTGCGGATTTATTCTTAGTTTTCACCCAGTGTGAAGGCAAATCCACTGCTTTTTTGGTTGAAAAAAATAGACCCGGACTCTCCATAAAACCCATTGTGGGAATCTTGGGAACGAGAGCTTCCATGCTAGCAGAACTTCACCTAGATGATTGTCAAATTCCCCAGGAAAATCTCGTTTGTCGGCAGGGTTTTGGTTTCTCTCATGTCGCTTCCTCGGCCCTAGATCGTGGCAGGTACAGCGTAGCGTGGGGCTGTGTAGGCATCGGTCAAGCTTGCTTAGAAGCTTGCCTTCAGTACACCAGCCAACGCCAGCAATTTGGAGTTTATCTGAAAGAACACCAGATAATTAGACAAATGATTTCCGAAGCGATCGCTAACGTGAAAGCAGCTAGATTGCTATGCTATCAAGCCGGCTATCTCCAAGAAATTAGCGATCCGCGATCGATTTCAGAAACCTCAATTGCTAAATACTTTGCATCCACAATGGCAGTTAAAGTAGCAAGCGATGCCGTACAGATTCACGGGGGGAACGGTTGCAGTAGCGACTACCCTGTGGAACGGTATTTCCGAGACGCAAAAATTATGGAAATTATCGAAGGCAGTACCCAAATTCAACAAATTACCATCGCTGAATCTGGTTATCAAGAGTACGGAGTATTACCAGAACGCAACGTTACGCAGCAAAACTTAGCGGTAAGAATATAAAGCTATGATCGACCTAACATCCGAACCAATAAAGAGCCAAGAACAAGAGCAAAAAACTATCAAATGTGTAGTTTGGGATCTGGATAATACCCTGTGGAAGGGCATACTATTAGAAAATGACCAAATTTTCCTGCACAGCCATGCAGCCCGCATCATCACCACCTTAGACAGTCGAGGCATTTTACAATCTATTGCTAGCAAGAATGAACGCAGTTTAGCAATGGCAAAACTGCGAGAGATGGGATTAGACGAGTATTTTTTGTATCCCCAAATCAACTGGAACTCCAAGGCTGCTTCAATTAGGAAAATCGCTAAATCGAGCAATATCAGTCTCGACGCGCTCGCCTTTATTGACGATCAGCAATTTGAGCTAGAAGAAGTCAATTTTTCACTGCCTGAAGTGTTATGTATTGATGCAAAAAAGTTAGACAAATTGCTAGATATGCCGCAAATGAATCCCCGTTTTATTACAGAAGATTCACAACTGAGAAGGCTAATGTATATCAACGATATAGAACGCCAAAATGCCGAGAAAGAATTTGTCGGCGCTCAAGAAGATTTTTTAGCCACGCTTAACATGACTTTGACTATTTCCTATGCAAAAGAAGAGGATTTGCAGCGAGCCGAAGAATTAACAGTACGGACTAATCAACTGAATGCCACTGGTTACACCTACTCTTACAGCGAACTCAATCAATTTCGGCTCTCCAACCAGCACAAACTGCTAATTGCAGGCTTGGATGACAAGTATGGAAGTTATGGAAAAATCGGGTTAGCACTTGTGGAATGCGATGAGAGTGTGTGGACGCTAAAACTATTGCTAATGTCTTGTCGCGTAATGTCCAGAGGTGTAGGCGCAGTCTTGCTTAATTATATTACGAGCCTTGCTAAAGATCGAAACGTGCGCTTGTTGGCCGACTTTGTTTCAAATGAGAGAAATCGCATGATGTATATCACTTATAAGTTTGCAGGTTTTAAGGAAATTGAGAAGAGAGGGGATTTGGTGATTTTGGAAAATAATCTAATGCGGATTCAACCCCCACCTGACTATATTAAAGTACAGGTAATTGATTGAATAACAACATTTTTTATCGTAACTTTTCTTTCATATAACCCTCACTAGAAAACGGCATCATGAATAGTAAAAAAGACGAAATTTTGCAGCGACAGTCTCAGCTTTCACCCGCAAAGAAAGCCCTTCTCCAACAGCGGTTGAGCGGTAAATTTAAAATAGAAACGCACTCGTTGCAAAGTATTCCTCGCCGTTCCAACGCCGGCCCAGCACCAGTGTCCTTTGCCCAGCAGCGACTGTGGTTTCTTCACCAGTTAGATCCCGACAGCGTTTGTTACAACATACCCGTATCTGTGCGCCTCACAGGTGCGATCGATGCAACTGCCTTAGAGCAAACATTTAACGAGATCGTGCGCCGTCACGAAATCCTGCGTACTACTTTCAAAATAGTGGACGGGCAACCAGTTCAAGACATCGCCCCAGCGCTAGCAATGACGCTACCTGTAGTGAATCTGGGCAAGTTGCCAGAAACAGCGCGTGATCGCGAAGTTCAGCGCTTAGTAACTGAGGAGTGCCAACAGCTTTTTGACTTAGCTAGTGGCCCCTTAATGCGATCGAAGCTGTTACAATTAGATGAGCAAGAACACCTGCTGCTGTTCGTCATTCATCACATTATTTCTGATGGTTGGTCTGCCGGAGTATTGATTCAAGAAATTGCAGCCCTTTACAGTGCTTTTTCTCAAAATCAACCTTCCCCATTGCCAGAACTTCCCGTCCAATATGCTGATTTTGCAATTTGGCAAAGGCTGTGGTTGCAAGGGGACATTTTAGAAACACAACTAGCTTACTGGAAGCAGCAATTAGGTAGCACTCCCCCCGTCCTAGAATTACCCACAGATCGACCGCGCTCCGCTACCCAAACAACACGCAGTGCCAAACAATTATTAGCACTATCTCCAGCTTTAACTGAGGCACTTAAAACACTCTCCCAGCAAGAAGGTGTCACGCTGTTTATGACTTTATTGGCGACTTTCAAAGCGCTGCTTTTCCGCTATAAAGGTCAAGAAGATATTGTAGTCGGTTCGCCCATTGCCAATCGGAATCGAGCTGAAACAGAAGGGTTGATTGGATTTTTAGTTAATACGCTGGTTTTGCGGACTAACTTATCAGGTAATCCGACTTTTAGGGAAATTTTGCAGCGGGTGCGAGAGTTGTGTTTAGGCGCTTACGCCCACCAAGATTTGCCATTTGAAAAGCTAGTGCAAGAAATGCAGCCAGAGCGAAATCTCGGTCATCCTCTCTTATTTCCAGTCTGGTTTGTTCTCCAGAACTCGCCCGTTCCTGCCTTAAAACTTCCGGGGTTGACTTTGACTCTCTCAGAACTTGATATTGGGGAAGCCCGCAACGATTTAAAACTGGATTTAACGGAAACACCGGAGGGAATTAAAGGCTTTTTTGAATACAAAACAGACTTGTTTGAACCAGGGACGATCGCCCGCATGGCAGAACTCTTTCAACTTCTACTCAATCGAGTTGTTGAACAGCCAGACATTCAGTTGGATGCACTAGCAGCAACATTGGCTATCGCAGAAGAACAACAGCAGCTTTCCCAAGAAAAACAATTTCAACAAAATCGTCTTCAAAAACTCGAAACTATCCAGCGCAAGGCAGTTACAAACGCTATTCAAGAAATCAGTTAAACAGCAAAATTATGAGCAACATGGATTACCAAACAACAAGTAGCAACCAGCTAATAGGCGTGAGGCGCAAAACCGTTCAACTATCGCAAACACAGCTAGTCAAAACCGAACTTTTACAGTCCAAACAGCCACTACCATTAGTAGTTCAACCAGTCATAGAAGGTATAAAATTAGTCGAGTGGGCTGCCAAAAATCGAGAACAAATCGAGATATGGCTCTGCCAACATGGTGGTATTTTATTTCGGGATTGTGGCATCACCGAAATAGCCGCATTCGAGCAGTTAGTCAGCGCAATTTCGGGCGAGTTGCTAGACTATTCCTACCGTTCAACGCCACGCAGTCAAATCAGTGGCAAAATTTATACTTCAACTGAATATCCAGCCGCTCAATCTATTCCTTTGCACAACGAAATGTCCTACTCTCGCAGTTGGCCGATGAAGATAGCATTTTTCTGCGTTAAGTCAGCAGAAGCAGGTGGAGAAACGCCTATTGCCGACAGCAGGAAAATTTTTCAGCACCTCAATCCAAAAATCAAAGAGCAGTTCATACAAAAGCAGGTTATGTATGTCCGAAACTATGGCACTCAACTCGACTTAACATGGCAAAATGTTTTTCAGACAGAGAACAAATTAGAAGTAGAAAATTATTGCCGAAAGGCTGGCATTGAATTTGAGTGGAAAGACAACACTTATTTAAGAACTCGCCAAGTCTGTCAAGCTGTCGCTACACATCCTAAAACAGGTGAAAAAGTGTGGTTCAACCAAGCTCATTTATTCCACGTATCGAGTTTAGAGCAGGAGATAAGTCAAATACTACTTTCAGCACTTCCAGAGGAAGATTTACCCCGCAATGCTTATTACGGTGATGGCTCTGAGATTGAAAAGTCTGTCTTAGATAAAATTCGCGATTTGTATCAGCAGGAAGCAGTTATCTTCCCTTGGCAAGAAGGAGATGTATTAATGCTAGACAATATGCTAACTGCTCATGGGCGAATGCCCTTTTCCGGCTTGCGGAAGGTGGTAGTTGGCATGGCAGAACCCTTTATAGCTCAATAAAAGACGCGATTAATGGAGTAAACAATATGCAAGAACAGTCTCTAAAAGGATTTCGGATTTCACCACAGCAGAAGCGCCTTTGGAGGTTGCAGCAATCTACATTTAACCAACCTTATCGCGCTACTTTCGCTGTTAAAATCGCCGGCAATCTCAATCTAAAAGTATTAGAATCAGCTTTGCAAGCCCTGGTCAGCAACTATGAAATTCTTCGCACGAACTTTCAATGTTTACAGGGGATGGCGCTGCCACTGCAAATCATCAGGAATCAGAGTGTGCCAACGATTGTTTACCACAACTTAAGCGGTAGAGATTCTGAAGCACAAGCCGATCGCATTGAAAAACTTTTTGCTAAAGTAAGTCGTGGGCTTTTTGACTTAGAGCGCGGTTCTGTTTTAGATATTTCTCTGGTTATCATTTCTCAAGATTTGCACCTATTACTGGTTGGGATGCCTGCTTTGGTTGCAGATAGGGTTACTATCAAGAATATTGTCTCCCAAATCAGGCGTCTTTATGCCATAAATTTGCAGGGTAAAGAACTATCTGACCAACCTTTGCAGTATGCGGATATAGCGGAATGGCAAAATGAACTTTTTGAAGGAGCAGATGCAGAAATAGGTAAAAAGTATTGGAGCAAAAAGAACCTTTTAAATTTTGTAGATATGTCATTGCCCAGTGAGAAACAAAATGAGGTAAAGGTAGAATTTAAACCAGAATTTGTTGCAGTCAAGTTCGACACTCAAGTTCTAGGTAAAATTCAAAATATAGCTCAAAAATATAACACTTCTACTTCTGTATTTATTCTGACTTGCTGGCTAGTTCTACTGTGGCGGCTCACTGGCAACTCAGATATTGTTGTTGGTACATATTGCGAGGGCCGGAGTTATGAACAGTTGGAGTCAGCTTTAGGTCTCTTTGCCAAATACTTACCTGTTTACAGTCATTTTGAAGAAAAACTTAAATTCTCGCAGAAGCTGAAGCAGGTTAGCGAGTCGGTACGCAAAGCTTTCAAATGGCAAGAGTCTTTTACTTGGGAACAAGTAACAGAATTAACCGATAAAAATCGGGGATGCTTCTTTCCAGTTTGTTTTGAGTTTGAGGAACAGCAGGTAGATTTTTCTGATGCAAACTTATCTTTTTCTATTGACAAGCAATACATTTGTTTGGAGCCGTTCAAAGTTAAACTGTCCTGCCTTCACCAAAATGACTCGCTAACCGCAGAGTTCCACTACGATTCAAACTTATTTGATATCGAAGATATTTCGCGCTTGGCAGGACAATTTCAGACTTTATTAGAAAGCACGCTTAGTGAACCAGAAACTGCCATTGGCGAGTTAAAAATTTTGAGCGATCACGATCGCCACCAACTGCTAGTAGAGTTTAACCAATCCCCAATCCCCCATCCTAAATTTTCACAGGACTCCTGCATCCACAAACTATTTGAAAAACAGGCAGAACAAACACCCGATCGCATTGCTATTGTCTTTGAGAATCAGCAACTAACCTACCAAGAGTTAAACAAAAAAGCTAATTGTTTAGCCCATTACCTGCAAAAGCTGGGCGTAGGGCCAGAAGTTGTGGTAGCACTTTACACCGATCGCTCTCTGGATGCGATCGTCGGCTTGCTGGCCATCCTCAAAGCCGGTGGCGCGTACCTACCCCTAGACCCGGCCTTACCAGCCGCCAGCTTAGCTTTCCGGTGGCAGGATGCGCGATCGCCTGTGTTGCTTACCCAAACGCACCTGGCGGCAAACCTAAGCGATCGCCCGTCGCAAGTAATCTGTCTTGACGGAGACTGGGATGCGATCACCAAGCTTCCCGATCGCAATCCCAACAGCCAAGTAACAACCAAAAACTTAGTATATGTGCTATTCACCTCCGGGTCCACCGGCAAACCCAAAGGCGTAGCCGTCGAACACCGGCAACTCCTCAACTACCTCAACGGCATTTGCGAAAAACTAGAACTGCCAACAGGCGCTAGTTTCGCCACTGTTTCCACCTTCGCCGCCGACTTGGGCAACACAGCGATCTTTCCCTCCCTATGTACCGGAGGATGCTTGCACATAATATCCTCAGATCGCACAACAGACCCCGCCGCCCTCGCAGAATACTTTAACCGCCATGCGATCGACTGCCTCAAAATTGTGCCTTCCCACCTCGCCGCCCTTCTCGCCGCTGCCCCTCCCGAGCAAATTCTGCCCCGCCAGTGCTTAATTCTCGGCGGTGAGGCAGCCAGTTGGGAATTGATTTCGCAGATCCAGCAGCACGCGCCCAACTGTCGCATCCTCAATCACTACGGGCCTACAGAAGCCACCGTAGGCACGACAACCTTTACAGTCCAGAATCGGCACACTTCCCAGACGGTTCCCCTGGGACGCGCGCTGCCCAACTGCTACACCTACGTGCTAGATCGGCATCACCAACCCGTACCCGTCGGTATACCAGGTGAGTTATACATCGGCGGGGCCGGGTTAGCGCGGGGCTATCTGAACCGGCCAGCAGAGCAAGCAGAAAGGTTCATCGCCAACCCCTTTGTCAGCGGAGAACGGTTGTATAAAACTGGCGACTTAGCCTGCTACTTACCCGATGGCAATCTAGAATTCTTGGGGCGAGTTGACCACCAAGTCAAAATTCGCGGCTTCCGGATCGAATTAGGAGAAATTGAGACAGTGCTGAGCCAACATCCACAAGTGAGACAGGCGATCGTCTCACTTAGAGAGAATGAACCGGGCAACCAGCGCCTAGTGGCTTACGCCGTCCCCGATAGCGATCGCTCTGCATCCCTCGCTGCGAATGACCTGCAAAGCTTTCTGCGAGAGCGGTTGCCCGAATATATGATGCCATCAGCCTTCGTGCTGTTGAAAAGTTTACCGCTAACAGCTAACGGCAAAATCGATCGGCGATCGCTCCCGGTTCCCGATTGTCTGCGCCCAGAACTAGCAGCCGCTTACGTCGCACCCCAGACAGAAATAGAACGCGTGATCGCGACGATCTGGCAAGAAATGCTTCACCTCGATCGCGTTGGCATCCACGACAACTTCTTCGATCTCGGCGGTCATTCATTACTCATCGTTCAACTTTACAGCAAATTGCAAGGAGTTTTTAACCGCACTATTTCAATCACCGACATCTTCAAATATCCCACCATCAACTCTCTCGCTAAATATCTCAATCAAGACCAAAATTTACAGCCTGCTTTCGACGAGCAAAGCCAAGACAGAGCCGATTTGCGAAGACAATTAATCAAACAACAAATGCAATCTAGAAAACACCTGCGTTAATCTGCGATTAAAACAAAAATAATGACTAACTTAGAAGCAATTGACAATATTAATGAAATAGCCATTGTTGGCATGGCAGGCCGTTTCCCCCAAGCCAAAAATCTTGATAAATTTTGGCAAAATCTGCAAAACGGCGTTGAGTCGATCTCATTTTTTTCAGATGCAGAACTGCAAAATATAGACAAAAATCTGCTGAACAATCCCAATTACGTTAAAGCTACAGCCGTACTAGAAGACATTGAATCCTTTGATGCTTCATTCTTCGGCTACTCTCCTAGAGAAGCCGAAATTATGGACCCGCAATCCCGCATTTTCCTAGAGTCGGCTTGGGAAGCTCTGGAAAATGCCGGCTACAATACTGACACTTATCAAGGTCGGATTGGTATTTACGCCGGTGCAAGTGTCAACACCTACTTATTATTCAATCTTTTTGCTAACCCTGACTTGTTAGCAACAGTCGGACTCGACCAAATTAAATTCGGCAATCATCAAGATTTGCTGACTACGCGAGCCGCCTATAAACTTAACCTCCAAGGCTCAGGCATCACCATTCAAACCGCTTGTTCCACTTCATTAGTTGCAGTTCACTTAGCTTGCCAAAGCTTGCTGTTTGGCGAATGCGATATGGTATTGGCCGGCGGTGTTTCCGTTTCTGTACCGCAGAAAGCAGGCTATTTATATCAAGAAGGGGGGATTTTATCTCCCGACGGACATTGCCGAGCTTTTGATGCTCAAGCTAGGGGAACTGTTGGCGGTAGCGGTGTGGGAATTGTAGTGTTAAAGCGATTAAAAGATGCCTTAGAAGATGGCGATCGCATTCATGCAACCATCATCGGTTCTGCCATCAATAATGACGGCTCTTTAAAAATTGGTTACACGGCCCCTAGCGTTGAGGGTCAAGCAAAAGTGATCGCAGAAGCTCAAGCCATCGCAGGCATCGATCCTGAAGCAATCAGTTACATCGAAGCTCACGGCACCGGCACCGCTTTAGGCGATCCAGTGGAAATCGCCGCTCTCACGCAAGCGTTCTCACTTCGTACCAACAAAAAAGGCTTTTGCGCGATCGGTTCAGTCAAAACCAATATCGGGCATCTAGGCGCAGCAGCAGGCGTTGCCGGCTTAATTAAGACCGTTTTAGCTCTCAAACACAAGCTGATACCACCCAGTTTGCATTTCAAGCAGCCCAATCCCGAAATTGATTTCACCAACAGCCCTTTCTACGTCAACAGTTCCCTGTCCGAGTGGAAAGCAGATCGATCACGCCTCGCCGGTGTCAGTTCCTTCGGCATTGGTGGCACAAATGCTCACGTTATTCTCAAAGAAGCGCCAACAGTCGAAGTATCGGAAGTTTCTCGCCCTTGGCAGTTATTGGTATTGTCCGCCAAAACTGAATCGGCACTAGATGCGGCGACAGCCAATCTCACTTTGTACCTCAAACAAGAACCCGATCACAACCTCGCTGATGTCGCTTACACCCTACAAATTGGCAGGCGAACTTTTAACCACCGCCGAATCGCTATTTGCCAGAACCTCAGCGGTGCAGTGAAAACGCTGGAAACCCTGGAACCGCAACAAGTTTTGACGCACTGCCAAGAACCGTGCAACCCCGCGATCGCGTTTATGTTTCCCGGTCAAGGATCTCAGTATATCAACATGGGTCGGGAACTTTATCAAACCGAACCGATATTTCGCCAGCAAGTCGATCAGTGTTCGCAACTGCTCAAACCTCACCTCAATTTCGATTTGCGATCGCTACTGTATTCCAGTGAAGCAGAAGCAGAAACGGCTGCCGAACAGCTTAAACAAACTTATCTTGCTCAGCCGGCTTTGTTTGTCATTGAATACGCCTTGGCTCAATTGTGGATGGCGTGGGGCCTGCGGCCAGTGGCTGCGATCGGTCACAGCATCGGTGAATATGTAGCGGCCTGTCTTGCAGGTGTATTTTCCCTGGAAGCAGCACTGCAACTGGTAGCAGTTCGAGGCCGGCTGATGCAGCAACTACCCGCTGGTGCGATGATCTCCGTTTCGCTTCCAGAAGCCGAAGTGCGATCGCTACTGAATGCAGAACTATCTCTGGCTGCCAGCAATGCACCGTCTTCCTGCGTGGTGTCAGGTTCGTTCAGCGCTGTAAATGCCCTAGAAAATCGTTTAGCAGAGGGAGGTTTAGACTATCGGCGCTTGCATACCTCTCACGCCTTTCATTCCCAGATGACCGATCCCATTTTGGAACTGTTTGCAGAGGAAGTAAAAAAAGTCAAACTGACACCGCCCCAGATTCCTTTTATTTCCAACGTCACCGGCACTTGGATCGCAGATGCAGAAGCCACCGATCCGAATTATTGGGTGAAACACCTGCGGCAAACAGTGCGCTTTAGTGATGGCATTGCCGAACTGCTGCAAGAGTCAGAGCGAATTCTGCTGGAAGTCGGGCCGGGGCGGGTTTTGAGTACCTTCGCTAAACGGTATCAGGTTCGTGATCGCGATCGCACGATCGTAACTTCAATGCGCCACCCAAACGAGCAACAATCAGATATCGCCTTCTTGCTGAAAGCGCTTGGGCGGCTGTGGCTAGCAGGAGTTGAGATCGACTGGCCGAGTTTTTATGCCCGCGAACAGCGCTCCCGCATCCCCCTACCGACTTATCCGTTTGAGCGTCAACGTTACTGGATCGAACCTCCTTTGAAAGGCGGAAATGTCAGCGACATTCAAACTAAGTTAGAGAAAAAGCCGGATCTTGCAGATTGGTTTTATCTGCCTTCTTGGAAGCGTTCTCCTCTCCCTGAAAAGGGCCGATCTATTGCGCCGGAAGCAGAACAAGAGTCGTGCTGGCTAGTTTTTATTGATGCTTGGGTGATCGGAGTCGAAGTGGTGAAATGCTTGCAACTTCAGGGCAAAAATGTCATTACTGTAACTGCTGGCAAAGAGTTTGCTATTTTGGGCGATCGCGCCTACGCAATTAATCCCCAACAGCGGGATGACTACGATACTTTAGTTGCAGAAATCCAGGCGCAGCATCAGATGCCAAATGCGATCGCCAAGCACTCTTGGCATATTGCCCATTTTTGGAGCATCGCGGCTTACGAGCAAACTGAAAAAAATCAAAATTTAGGTTTTTACAGCCTGCTATTCCTAGCACAAGCTTTAGAAAAACACGAGATTAGCAATCCTGTCGATCTCTTAGTCGTGACAAATAACATACACGACGTGACCGGAGATGAGGAATTATGTCCCGAACAAGTCACTGTTTTAGGGCCGTGCAAAGTTATTCCCCAAGAATATCCTCATATCACTTGCCGCACCGTTGATATTGTTATTCCTCCTACTTCCAAAACTGCGCCAGAAGAAAAACTAACAGACCAAATTTTCGCGGAATTTATTGCAAAATCGCCTGATTTATGTATTGCTTACCGGGGCAAACATCGCTGGCTACAGACATTTGAAGCAGTCCGCTTAGAGGAAGCAACTGTTGGGAGAACGCGGTTGAGGGAAGGGGGAGTTTATCTAATATTGGGCGGACTTGGAGGGATTGGCGGAGCGCTGGCAGAATATCTCGCTGAGGCGGTACGGGCAAAACTAATCTTGATAGGGCGTTCTAATATTCCCGATCGAGAAGAGTGGGAGCAATGGCTAATTACTCACAGCGATGAGGATGAGATTAGCTACAAAATCCGCCAAATTCAGGCATTAGAAGAATTAGGTGCCGAAGTTTTAGTTGGCAGCGCTGATGTTGCCAATGAAGGAGAAATGCGGGCACAGGTCGCACAGGCGATCGAGCATTTTGGCAAAATTCACGGTGTAATTCATGCAGCAGGAATTGCTGGTGGCGGATTAATTCAACGGCAAACCCCAGAAATGGTAGCAAATAGTTTTGCATCCAAAATCAAAGGAACGCAAGTGCTAGAGGCAATCTTCAAAGAGAGCCAGCTAGATTTTTTTGTACTCTGTTCGTCATGCCGATCGCTTTTAGGCGGCCCGGGACGGGTAGACTATTGCGCTGCCAATGCTTTTCTGGATGCTGTCGCTCACAAAAATAATTCCAGAAATGGTACGTTCACCGTATCGATTAACTGGGGGACTTGGCGAGAAGTGGGGATGTCAGTAGACACATTGCGCCGGCTTAATCTCCAACCAGAAACAGCCTTAAAAGAAGGAATGTCATCGACAGAAGGTGTTGATGCTTTCAGTCGCATACTTGGTAATTCTCTGCCTCAAGTAATAGTATCGCCGGAAGACTTTCACGCCAGAATTGAGTACGAAAATGCTGCATCTACAGTATCTAGTTTCCTGGAAAAAGTAGAGAATTCTCGCCGCTCTCAGCCAACGCACCCGCGACCTCAACTGAGCAATAGTTATGTTGCTCCCAGAAATCAAATTGAGCAAAAACTTGCGGAAATCTGGCAACAATTGCTCGGTATTGAAGAAGTGGGCATCGACGATAACTTTTTTGAGTTGGGCGGGGATTCAGTTCTCAGCATTCAGTTGATTGCTAGAGCGAGTAAAGCTGGTATTCAACTGAGTAGCAAACTAATTTTTGAGCGCCAAACGATCGCGGAGTTAGCAGCAGTCGCCGGCACAAATATCAGTCAAGCAGAACAAGGTTTAGTGACTGGAGCGCTGCCTCTGACACCGATTCAGCACTGGTTCTTCGGACAAAATCAGCCCGATGCCCATCACTGGAATCAGTCAGTTTTGTTGGAGGTTATCCAACCTCTCGATCCCAGCTTGTTAGAGCAGACTTTCCAGCAATTGGCGATCCACCATGATGCCCTGCGCCTGAGATTTACGCCTTCTGAATCAGGTTGGCAACAAATCAGTTGCGCTGATGATTTAGTTGTGAAATTGACGCGGCGGGATCTGTCGGCGCTATCAGAAATTGACCAAAAATTAGCTCTGGAGGCAGCGGCAGCAGAATTGCAAGCCAGCTTAAATTTGACAACCGGGCCGCTGGTACGGGTTGGTTTGTTTGATCGAGGTAGGAATCGGCCTCATCTCCTGCTGATTGTTATCCACCACCTAGCCGTGGATGCTGCATCTTGGCGGATTTTGCTCGAAGACTTCCAGACGGCTTACCAGCAACTCGCCCAGGGTAAAGCGGTTCAGCTTCCACCTAAGACAACTGCCTTCAAACAATGGGCAGAACAATTAAAAAACTGGGTTCAGTCAGAAAAATTACAAGGAGAGTTGGACTACTGGCTGGCAGACCGCACTCAGGTATTACCCTTGCCGGTGGACTGTGCCGGTGGCGCGAATACTGTAGCGTCGGCTCAAACTGTGTCGGCTGTGCTGGGCGCGGCAGAGACTCAGGCACTTTTGCAGGAGGTGCCGACAGTTTACCGCGCTCAGGTTCAAGACGTGCTGCTTGCTGCTGTGGTAAAGGCTTTTGCCCGATGGACAGGGGTACCGTCGCTGCTGCTCGATTTGGAAGGGCGCGGGCGGGAGGTAATTTTTGAAGGCGTTGATTTATCGCGGACTGTGGGTTGGTTTACTACTATTTCTCCGGTAGTTTTGGAGTTAGGGGAATCTGACAGTCCGGGAGAGACGCTGAAGGCGGTTAAGGAGGAACTGCGGCGGATTCCCAATGAGGGCATTGGCTGCGGGGCGCTGCGCTATTTGAGCGGGGATTCGGCGATCGCCTCGAAATTGGCAGCGCTTCCCCAAGCGGAAGTGGTTTTCCTTTATCTCGGTCAATTTGAAGATAGTTTGCCGACCTCTTCTCTGTTTAAGCTTAACCGCGAGTTTAAGGTTGCCGATCGCAGTCCGCGCGGTACTCGCCCCCACCTACTACAGATATCCGCCTTTGTTACTGGCGGTCAAATGCGCCTGGAGTGGACGTACAGCGAGAACTTACACCAGCGCGATACAGTCCTGAACTTGGCTGAGGCTTTTCTGGAAGCTGCACGGGAACTCATCGCCGGCTGCCAGTCAAAAGATGTCGGCGGCTACACTCCTTCAGATTTTCCCGCAGCCAGAATCAGCCAAAAAGATTTTAGTAAGTTACTCGCTCAAGTCACTCAAGTCGATCGGAGGAATTATTAATGAACGGCGAAAATATTGAAGATATTTACGAACTTTCACCGATGCAGCACGGCCTGCTTTTCCATACGCTTGCTGCCCCAAATTCGGGGGTGTATTTCGAGCAGCTAAGCTGTACTTTGCAAGGCAATCTTGATGTCGCAGCCTTTAAAAGGGCTTGGCAGAAAGTTGTAGAAAGACATCCGATTTTGCGGACTGCTTTTTATTGGGAGGATCTCGATCGACCCTATCAAGTAGTGTACCGACAAGTTGATTTGCCGATCGCCCAGCAAGACTGGCGGGAACTATCGGCGATCGAGCAACAACAGCGGCTAGAAGTTTTCTTGCAAAGCGATCGCGATCGGGGTTTTGAACTTTCCCAAGCACCGTTAATGCGTTTAGCCTTAATCCGGCTGGCTGACGATACCTATCAATTTGTCCGCAGCCACCATCACATCCTACTTGATGGCTGGTCTTGGTCTTTGCTTTGGAAAGAAGTTCACGCTTTCTATCAAGCTTTCTCCCAAAATCGGGATTTAAACTTGGAACAACCCCGACCTTATAGAGAGTATATTGCTTGGCTACAGGAGCAAGACTTCTCTAAAACAGAGATATTCTGGCGGCAAAAGCTCAAAGGATTCGCTGCACCAACGCCGCTGATGCCGGAGGGGGCGGGCACGGGGACACCGCCCCTACAACCAAAGGTGGGCGAAGATGATCAACAGCGGATCTCCCTGTCGGCAACTGCGACAGCAGCCTTACAATCCCTCGCGCGACAGCATCAGCTTACCTTAAACGCCGTCGTCCAGGGCGCTTGGGCGCTGCTTTTGAGTCGCTGCAGCGGTGAGGAAGATGTTGTTTTTGGAGTGGCTACCTCTGGCAGGCCGGCGGAACTGGCGGGGGTAGAATCTATGGTGGGGTTATTTCTGAATGCGCTACCGCTGCGAGTGCAAGTGCTTCCCGATCTTTCTGTTGTGCCTTGGCTGAAGCAACTTCAATCTCAACAAGTGGAGGCGCGACAGTACGAATACAGTACGCTGGTACAAATCCATCAAGTGAGCGAGATTCCTAGCGGTCAGCCTTTATTTGAGAGCATTCTGGTCTTTAATAACTATCCGATGGATGCTTCAAAATGGCAATTGAGCGCAAGCATTGGGGCTAGCAATTATCGGACTTATGAAAAAACGAATT
The DNA here is from genome assembly GCA_036704825.1 of Microcoleus sp. F8-C3. Taxonomy (GTDB): domain Bacteria; phylum Cyanobacteriota; class Cyanobacteriia; order Cyanobacteriales; family Microcoleaceae; genus Microcoleus. The sequence continues at coordinate 29,076 of JAUBSN010000048.1, forward strand.
ATCCGCTGACGGTTTTGGTAGAGCCAGGTTCGGAGTTAAAGCTGGAGATTGCCTACGATACCCGCCGTTTTGATGCTGCTGCGATCGCTCGGATGCTAGGGCATTTTCAGACTTTGCTCGAAGGCATGGCGGCTAACCAAAATCAGCGCTTAGCGGAGATTCCGCTGTTGACAGCAGCAGAATTGCACCAACAGTTGGTGGAATGGAATAACACTCACAAAGATTACCCGAAAGATAAGTGCATTCACCAACTGTTTGAGGAACAGGTGGAGCGATCGCCCGATGCAACTGCGGTAATCTTTGAGGATACGCACCTCAGCTATAAGGAACTAAATCGGCGATCGAATCAGTTAGCCCACCGCTTGCGAAAATTGGGTGTTGGCCCCGATGTACTTGTCGGCATCTGCGTGGAACGATCGCTCTCAATGTTAGTAGCAGTGCTGGGTGTTCTCAAAGCCGGCGGTGCTTACGTTCCCTTAGATCCCGCCTATCCCCAAGAACGCCTAGCTTTCATCTTAGAAGACGCTCAAGTTAAGGTGTTGCTGACTCAGAAGCAGTTAGCCGAATTTACTAACTTGACTGAAATCTCGCATTTGGTGATCGTCTATCTAGACGCTGACTGGGAAAGTATCGCTTGTGAGAACGATTTGAACTCGTTTAGCGAGACGAATTCTTCTCACTTGGCTTACACAATCTACACTTCCGGCTCGACTGGGAAGCCCAAAGGCGTTCAAATTCCGCACCGCGCTGTCGTCAACTTTCTCACTTCGATGCGACATTCTTTGGAAGTGAGAGAGCGAGATATTCTTCTATCCGTCACTACTTTGTCTTTTGACATTGCAGCCTTAGAACTTTTCTTACCCATTATTACAGGCGCTTGCACCGTTGTAGCCAGCCGGGAAGTCGCTGCTTCAGGAGCTCTTTTAGCAGAACAACTGGTAAAATCTGGCGCTACATTTATGCAAGCAACACCCGCGACTTGGCAGATGTTGCATGACGCTGGATGGCAAGGTAACAAACAATTAAAAATCCTCTGTGGCGGTGAAGCTCTCTCTCAGAAATTGGCCGGTCAATTGTACCAAAAAGGCTCTGCTGTATGGAATTTGTACGGCCCTACAGAAACCACAATTTGGTCGATGATTCAACCGGTTGACTCTGAGGATAAACCGATTTCTATTGGGCGGGCGATCGCCAATACCCAAGTTTATATTCTCGATCGCCATCTCCAACCCGTCCCCATCGGTGTTGCAGGCGAACTGCACATCGGTGGTGACGGACTAGCGCGCGGCTACCTCAACCGTCCCGATCTAACTGCTGAAAAATTCATTCCTCACCCCTTTATTCAAAGTTATGAGTTCTCTGTTTTAAGTTCTGAATTAAAAGAAGCTGCAACTCAAAACTTTCTCTACAAAACCGGCGATCTCGTTCGCTACAGACCCGACGGTAACATTGAATATCTCGGCCGGCTTGACCATCAGGTGAAAATCCGAGGTTTCCGCATTGAGTTGGCAGAAATTGAAGCAGTTTTGAACCAACATCCGGGAGTAAGTGCGATCGCAGTTTTAGCGAGAGAAGACGAAGCCGGCAACAAGCGCTTAGTTGCTTACATCGTCCCTGACTACAAACGTCCGCCTACCGTTACCGAACTGCGGAACTTTCTCAAACAGAAACTGCCAGAATACACGATTCCCTCGGCTTTCGTAATGCTGTCTACCTTACCCCTGACACCCAACGGTAAAATTGACCGCCGTGCCCTACCAGCGCCCGATACAGCTAGACCTGAGTTAGAAAAAGCTTTTGTCGCGCCTCGCACCCCTGTAGAAGAAGTGTTAGCGGCTATCTGGCTGGACATTTTAGGGTTAGACCAACTGGGCATATACGATAGCTTTTTCGAGTTGGGCGGCCATTCACTGCTGGCTACCCAAGTCATCTCTCGCCTGCGATCGGCTTTTCAGGTGGATGTGGCGATGCGGTGGCTGTTTGAGTCGCCTACCGTTGCTTCGTTGAGCGATCGGATTGAGGCAGCACTGAAAGCAAAAGCTGGCTTGAAAATCCTGCCGATTGAGCCGATTTCGCGCGATCGCCATCTACCCCTCTCCTTTGCTCAACAACGGCTGTGGTTCTTGGATCAATTGGAACCAAACAGCGCCGCTTACAACATTCCTGCGGCGGTGCGTCTCGCCGGCAACCTCAGCGTGGCGGTACTCTTACAATCTCTCAACGAAATCGTGCAGCGTCACGAAATCTTGCGAACTACCTTTACAGCCATAGATGGCAAACCCATCGCAATTATTGCCCCAACTTTGACCTTAAAGTTACCTGTACTCGACTTGCAAAATCTCCCGGAAACACAGCGAAACGCTGAAGTTTTGCGACTAGCAGAAGTTGAAGCTCAGCAGCCTTTTGACTTAGCCCAAGGCCCACTGTTGCGAGCAACATTGCTGAAATTAAGCGCAGCCGAATATGTGGTACTGTTTGCAATGCACCACATTATTTCCGATGGTTGGTCTGCTGGCGTGCTCCTCAGAGAAATAGCGACGCTTTATGAAGCCTTTTCTAACAATAAACCTTCGCCCTTACCGGAACTTCCGATCCAGTACGCCGACTTTGCCGACTGGCAGCACCGATGGCTACAGGGAGAAGTATTGCAAACTCAGTTGTCTTATTGGCAGCAACAGTTAGCCGGCGCTCCTCCTGTTTTGAACCTCAAAACGATAGCAACAAAATTGCCTATTTTGCAAGAGAGACATACAGGCGATTCCTTCGTACTTCCAGCCAACTTATCTGAAAAACTCAAGGCCTTGAGCCGACAAGAGGAAGTCACCTTATTTATGACGCTGTTGGCTGCTTTTCAGACGCTATTGTACCGCTACACAAATCAAGATGATATTGTAGTTGGCACGGATGTTGCTAATCGCAACCGAGCTGAAACTGAACCGCTAATCGGTTTTTTTGTCAACCTCTTAGTTTTGCGTACCAGCTTGTCAGGCAACCCTAGTTTTCGGGAATTGTTACGACGGGTGCGCCAAGTTGCTTTAGATGCTTATGCTTATCAAGACTTACCCTTTGCCAAGTTAGTAGAAGCTGTGCGACCCGATCGCAGTGCGAGCACAACGCCGCTATTTCAAGTATTATTTGTCCTCCAAAATACCCCGATGCCGGCTTGGGAATTTTCCGACCTAACCTTGACTCCCTTAGAGTTTGACACCGGAAAGGCAAAGTTTGATTTGGTTTTATTTATGGAGGAAACAAAGCAAGGAGTTGTGGCTAAATGGAAGTATAATCCCGATATTTTTTCCTCTCACGCGATCGCTCACTTGTCAAATAATTTAGAAGCGCTGCTTAATAGCATTGTCGGGCAGCCTGACGCCGGAATCGATACGCTGGAAATACCTATGAACGCTGAAAAGGAAAAACAACTTGCGGAAACAGTTAAACGCGAGGAGACTAAGTTCAAAAAATTTCTTCAGGCTAAACCCAAGGCTACAAGTTTGCCCCAAGGACAATTAATCAAAACAGATTACCTCAATCCCGGGCAAACATTTCCCTTAGTCATTCAACCTGATGTCCCTGAACTGGACTTAGCTGACTGGGCTAAAAACGAGCGAGAACTTATCGAAACAAACTTGTTAAAACACGGAGCCATTCTGTTTCGAGGCTTTCATATTAAATCAGTAGTAGACTTTGAAAACCTTGCTTTAGCGATTTGTCCAGAGTTGTTTAGCGAGTATGGCGATTTACCTCGGCAAGTTGCTAGTGGTAAAGTTTACGGTTCTACTCCTTATCCGTCCGATCGCGCAATTTTGTTTCATAATGAAAGTTCCCACTTACACCGATGGCCGCTAAAAATTTGGTTTTTCTGCGTACAACCCGCTCAAGAAGGCGGGGAAACACCAATTGTTGACTGTCGGCAAATGTACCAACTTCTCGATCCGAAGTTGCGAGAAAGATTTGAGCAAAAGCAATTAATGTATGTCCGCAACTACACTGAAGGTTTAGATGTCAGTTGGCAAGAGTTCTTTCGTACCAATGATAAAAAAGAGGTTGAAGATTATTGTCGGAAAGCAGATATTGACTTTGAGTGGCGGGAAGATAATAGCTTAAAAACTCGCAAATTGCGAGCAGCGATCGCAAAGCATCCTAAAACCGGAGAGTGGGTATTTTTTAATCAGCTTCAGTTACACCACATCTCCTGTCTAGACTTAGATAGCCGCCAATCAATGCTGTCAGTATTTGGCGAGCAAAATCTGCCGCGGAATGTTTATTACGGAGACGGTTCTCCCATAGAAGATTCTGTCATGGAAGAAGTTGGAGCAGTTTATGAGAAAGCTAAAATCAGTTTTCCTTGGCAGCAAGGAGATGTGCTGATGCTGGACAATATGCTAGCAGCACACGGTCGGAATCCTTACGCGGGCGATCGCAAAATTTTAGTAGCAATGGGAGAAATGATTTGCAGCCAAAACATCTAATGTCAAATGGAAAAAACTAGCAACTCTATGAGTCCTTGTTTTTAATAAAATTTAGGATATCGCTAACCTGTTACCTGTTTTTTTCTCTTCAATAATCGAGTCCATTTTATAAACTTCAACAGCAACAATGCAAAACACAATTCTCGAAGGGTTTCGGATTTCACCCCAACAAAAACGTCTTTGGCTGTGGCAGAAAGAAAGTTGTGCTTATCGCGCCCAGTCTGCTATCCTGCTTGAGGGTTCGCTGAATATCGCAATCCTAAAAACAGCTTTACAAAGAGTTGTTAGTTTGCATGAAATATTCCGCACGATTTTTTACAGACGACCGGGAATCAAAATTCCTCTTCAAGTAGTAACCGAGCGCAGTAACCTTTCCTGGCACGAGGTTAATCTCACCCATTTATCTCAAAATGAACAATCTATCAGAATTGAAGAATTGTTTCAGGAAGAAAGGCATTTTGTTTTCAAGTTTGAGACGGAACCCCTGTTACGTTTAACCCTAATTTATTTGTCAGCTAACAAGCACATTTTGCTAGTGACTGTGCCATCACTCTGTGCAGATAGTTGGACGCTCAAGAATTTATTTTACCAAATCGGTAATGCCTATGCTGCTTGCTTGGAAGGCAAAGAGCTATCTGAGGAACCGATACAATATGTCCAGTTTTCCGAATGGCAGAATGAATTGCTAGAGGGAGAGGATACAGAGCATGGAAAAGCTTATTGGAGTCAGCAAGCTGTCTGCAATTTTCCACCGCTGACCCTTCCTTTTGAGGTCAAGCTAAACGATCGAAGCATTTTTGATCCTGATGTTTTTGCTTTGAATATTGAGCCAGATTTAGTGGCAAATATGGAAGCGATCGCAGCTTTACATCATGCCACAGTTGCTGAATTTTTGCTCGCTTGTTGGCAGACTTTAATGTGGCGATTCACAAAACAGTCAGACATTATCGTTAGCACTATCTGTAATGGCAGAAAATATGATGAACTGCATGAGATGCTGGGATTGCTTGCGAAATTCCTACCTGTTCGTTGTTCTTTTGAGCGAGACTTTAAATTCACTAAAATCTTGGGGCAAATTACCGAAACTATTGCCAATAACCGCAAATGGGAAGAATATTTTGTAGGGGAAGAACAGCAAGAAACAACAGTCAGCGGTGTTAACTGCCCGATTAGTTTTGAGTTTGAAGAATGCCCAAATAAATATGAAGCTGGCGGTATTGTGTTTTCCGTTGATAAACAATACGCCTGCTTTGAGCCATTCAAAGTTAAGCTAACCTGCTTGCAAAGAGAACAATTTACGATCGCAGAGTTTCACTACGATGCCAACTTATTCTCGATCGCAGATATCAAACGTTTAGCAGGACACTTTCAGACTTTGGTAGAAAGTGCTGTGAGTAACCCAGAAGCTAAAGTCAGCGAATTACAGATTTTGAGCGATCGCGATCGCCATCAACTACTTGTCGAGTTTAACAATACTCAGACTGATTACCCGCAAGGTAAGTGCATCCACCAGCTTTTTGAGGAACAAGTACAACAAACACCAGACAAAATTGCTGTCGTGTTTGAAGACAAACAGTTGACTTATGCTGAACTCAATGCACGCGCCAATCAATTAGCTCATTACCTACAAAAATTAGGTGTTGTCCCAGATATGCCAGTGGGGATATATGCAGAGCGATCGCTCGATATTATCATCGCCTTACTCGGTATTCTAAAATCAGGTGGAGCTTATCTGCCTATAGATCCCGCATTACCAGCAGAAAGTTTAGCAAACCGATTGCAAGATGCCCAGGTATCGATACTTTTAACACAGCATTCGCTTGTTCAGACGCTACCAAATTGCCCCGCCCAAGTAATCTGCTTAGATACAGATTGGGAAATAATTAATCGAGAAAGCAACGCCACTCCAGCTAGCGAGGTAAAATGCGAAAACTTAGTTTATTTACTGTTTACCTCTGGTTCTACAGGCAAACCCAAAGGTGTCGCCGTTGAACATCGACAACTCCTCAACTACTTGTACGGTATTTTAGACAGATTAGACTTGCGGGTTGCTAACAGTTTTGCTACCGTTTCTACCTTCGCTGCTGACTTGGGAAACACGGTAATTTTCCCAGCTTTATGTACCGGGGGATGCTTGCATATAATATCTCAGGAGCGGGCATCCGACCCAGTGGCACTAGCAGATTACTTTAACCACAATCCTATTGACTGTCTCAAGATTGTTCCCTCCCACCTCGCCGCTCTTTTAGCCTCTTCCCCAACTCAGTTTATCTTGCCCCAGACTCACCTCATCCTTGGCGGTGAAGCTGCTACCTGGGACTTAATTGAAACTCTCCATCAGCAAGTACCTAACTGCCAAATTTTCAATCACTATGGCCCTACAGAAACAACTGTAGGTGTACTCACTTATTCAGTTAAAAAATTAGCCTCTCTTGCCAAAAAAGTACCCCTCGGACTACCTCTACCTAATACGCAAATCTACGTACTAGATGAACAACTGCAACCCGTACCAATAAATCTACCGGGGGAATTATATATCGGCGGAGCGGGGTTAACTAGGGGCTATTTAAACCGACCCGAAGAACAAATAGAGCGTTTTATTAACAACCCTTTTATTCCCGGAACAATGCTGTACAAAACCGGGGATTTAGCCTGCTATTTACCGGATGGAAACCTTGAGTTTTTAGGACGCACCGACAATCAGGTAAAAATTAGAGGTTTTCGCATTGAAATGGGAGAAATTGAAGCATTACTAAATCAACATCCTGGAGTGTGGCAGTCTGCGGTTTCAGCTTGGGAAAATGAGCCAGAAAATAAACGCTTAGTCGCCTATGTTGTTCCCAACAACAAACTAGCACTCAACTCCAATGAACTCCGAATTTTCTTGAAAGAAAAGCTGCCTGAATATATGCTTCCTTCAGCTTTTACGATCTTGAAATCTCTGCCTCTAACTCCCAATGGAAAGGTGGATCGCCAGTCACTACCAGCCCCCGATCAATCTCGCCCGGAACTCGAAGCTGTCTATGTAGCAGCGTGTACCCCGATAGAGGAAAAACTGGCTGAGATTTGGAGAAAAGTCCTTGATATTGAACAGGTAGGCATTCATGACAACTTCTTTGAATTGGGCGGTCATTCCTTGCTTATAACTCAGCTTCTTGCCTTAGTCCGAAGTGCTTTTGAGGTGGATTTACCTTTGCAGAGCTTATTTGAAATGCCCACTGTCGCCGGCTTAGCTGAAACCCTTGAGACTACTTTGGGAACAAAAATCTCTCCTGTCAAAACTGGCGTAGAAACTTTCGATATAAATGCTGAAGCTGTCTTAGATCCAGAAATTAACCCTAATGCTGCTACTTGTAATTTTCCTGTTTCAGAAAATGCTATTTTCTTGACGGGAGCAACAGGATTTTTAGGAGCTTTTTTACTTGATGAACTCTTGCAAAAAACTGCTGCTGATATTTACTGCTTAGTGCGATCGCCAAATATTGAACTAGGCAAAAAGAAGCTGCAAAATAGTCTTGAAGCTTATTTACTGTGGAATGAATCTTTTACCACTAGGATTATTCCTGTTTTAGGAGATTTGTCAATGCCTCTTTTAGGGCTTTCCGAGGAAGAGTTTGGATCGCTTGCTAGTAAGATTGATACTATTTATCACAATGGTGCACTGGTTAACTTTACTTATCCATACGCTGCCCTCAAGGCAGCTAACGTTTTGGGCAGTCAAGAAGTCTTGAGGTTGGCCAGTCAAATTAAACTAAAGCCGGTACATTTCATTTCCACAATTGGTGTTGTTGGATCGACGACTGGCGTTATCGAATCTGTGGATGGTTCTGAGGTTAAAATCATTAAAGAACAGGATAGCCTGCCTCGCGCCGACCAACTCTCAAGTGGCTATACTCAGAGTAAATGGGTTGCCGAAAAGCTAGTAACAATTGCTCGCGAACGTGGTTTTCCTATCACTATTTACAGACCGGGACGGATATCAGGAGACAGTAAGACGGGAGTTTGCAACCCAGACGATCATACATTCAGAACGATTCGAGGCTGTATCCAACTCAAAAGCGTTCCCGATCGCAACTCGATGGTGAATCTAATCCCTGTAAACTATACTAGCCAAGCGATCGTTCATTTATCAAGGCAAAAAGAATCTCTAGGAAAGGTGTTTCACTTAGTTAATTCGCACCCGGCTCATTGGAGTGAAATTATCACCTGGATTCACTCATTTGGCTACCCGCTAGAACCAGTTCCCTATGATATTTGGCGAGCAAAACTCCTTGATGCTGCTGGGCGATCGCAAGAAAACGCATTGACTCCACTTGTGCCAATTTTTACTCAACAGGCATCTACTAGCGCCAATCAAACTGAATCGCCAAAACCAATATCTAACTTAGCAGCGCAACATTTTGACTGCCAAAACACGCTGACTGGACTCGCAGGAACTTCGATCGCTTGTCCGCCTGTAGATAGGCAATTGTTTAATACCTATTTCTCGTATTTGATTCGGAGTGGTTTTCTAGATGCTTTGGAATCGAGTTAGATCGATCGTTAGTCGGTGAAACCAGAAATTGAATTGAGAAGAAACCAGCATATTTTGATATAGGTAAAGTACGATGATAGCGATCGCAGGTAGAGCTACCGCAGAAGGAACACAGCGTTACAAGCAAAGGCACAATCAAAACTGTGCAGCCGATTATTTTCGTGAAGCAAATTCACTTGTAGCCAGTTCTATTGGAATTGGCACTTATCTTGGCGAACCGGATGAGTGTACTGACACCCTTGTCACGGCAGCGGTAATTGAATCCGTTCAGCAGGGTGCAAACCTAATCGACTCAGCAATCAACTATCGATATCAGCATGGAGAGCTAAGTGTAGGAAAGGCTATTCGGCAACTCGTGGCATCGGGAGATGTTTCAAGAGATGAATTAATTATCTGTACGAAAGGAGGGGTTCTGCCTTGCCCAAATCCGAACCCGGCAGACTGGTTCCATCGGCATTATGTCGCGCCAAATAACTCTACTGTCAGCATGGCTGATTTGGCTGAAGAGCGTTACTGCATCCACCCAGAATACATTCAAGATCAGCTTAACAAAAGCCTCGCTAATCTCGGTATTCAGACAATCGATGTTTACTATATTCACAATCCAGAAAAGCAAATTGCCAAAGTCGAGCCTGATATTTTTTACAATCAGTTGCGAACAATTTTTGAGGTAATGGAAGACGCCGTTTTAGCTGGAAAAATTGCCAATTACGGTTTAGCAACTTGGAATGCTTTTCGCGTACCTCCGACTCAAAGTGACCGTATCGATCTGTCGCGGGCGAAATCGATTGCCCGTGAAGTGGCTGGCAATAGAGACGATCGCTTCCGGTTCATTCAGTTTCCTTTGAATATGGCGATGCCAGAAGCGCTGCTGTCTCGAACTCAGACGCTTGAAGGAGAACAAATTTCGACGGTGGAAGCAGCCCATCGCTTAGGCATTGCTGCGATCGCCAGCAAGTCGATCTGTCAAGCACAGGTTGCTGGTAAGATCCCAGAAAACATTGCTTCTGCCTTTGGGGACGATCGCCTGCAGACAGACTGCCAGCGGGCTCTCCAATATACCCGCAGCGCCCCTGGCCTTCTGAGTGCTCTAGTCGGGATGAAAACACCAAAACATATTAGGGAAAATCTAGCTATTGCTGCTATCCCGCAGCTTGAGAGGGCAAACTTTCAGAAACTTACTCATTTAATTGCCCAAGTGTCAAACCGATAGTGCTTTATGGATTGCTGAGGGCTCGACTTTAGACCTCTTGCAAAAGTCCCCAATAAGGGCAATAGTGAGGTGATCGAGAGGAAAAACTGATGACTTAGGAATGAAAATTTAATAACTTTAGCGTCTGCTAAATAGTCGGAACTGCACCTCGGATTCCATTTTGGTAGATATTCATCAAAAATAATTTTCATTGTTTCTTTAAATCCCTTAGCTACTTTTCGACCAGTTTCATAAATTTTATCTATTACATTTACTACCACAGAAAGCCCTGTCGGGGCGACAAGTCGCCTATAACGCTGATAGAATAAGCCTCATAGCTCTTATGCCTTGTTTATAATTAGGTAGTTTATGTGGAGACAAAGACATTAATTCAACAACAACCTGCCAATTACTAAACATCAAATCGACCCAGGATTCACCCCAAAGTCCAATAAAAAAAGTGCTATGTCTAGCATATTTTCTGTGATTTTCTGTTTTTCTACTTAGATATTCTTGAACTTGCTTTGACTTAATTTCTGTAGTTTAGACTAAAAAATGATTGCACCCAAAAGTAGCGGCCTTTGAATATCCGGCAAGCTGTTACTCAAAAACTCAAGAGGAAGAAGATTAAATAACTAATTTTGAAGACTTTTTGCGCCCTTGAAACCCGTTTTTTAACAGTGGGATAGCACGGTGCCTTAGTACGTACCTTTCCTTTTTTCCAACCAGGGGATTTTCCCCTATGTTTAGGCAGTTTCGCGGGAGTACCAATGTCAACTAAAAGCCACAACATTGATTGGGCAACACGTCCAGGACTTAAATCAATCGTAGCAGATTGCCAAGGCAGTCGATTTTCAATCACTAAATCTCTAGCAAACCAGAGTTGCCAACTCATCAACGGCATTAAATCACTCCACCGCTCGCATTGTTCGGGAGTTCTTAAGTTAGGCAATGTCCAATGTAATCGTTGCTTGGCGAAACGATACCAATGATCCACTCCAAAGCGTCGTAAATACTTAAACCAGACTGTTTCGCTTGGGTAGAGTTCGTTCTCCCACCCAAGCCAACCACCTCGGGGTGGAAACGGCTGACCATTTGACATGGGCTTCATTCTTTGGACGAGGATTAAATTGACTCTCTGTTCGGCCGCACGATAAAAATGTAAGTCAACCCATTGTCTAACTCGGACTTGTCCCAACTGTGGATGTTCGTCAATTTCAATCACAGTATCCGCTTCGAGCCATGTGGTTTGGTCAGAGAGCTTGATTCTTTGTCCATGTTTCCGTGGTCTGCCTCGACCACTATAGGCTGGTGGTTTTGACCACAAGCAGGCATTGCTTCGGAGTCGCATTAAACAATCAGCTTGAATATCTGCCTGTGCTAAGACCCAACTGGCATTGCTATATTCTCTATCTAAAACGGCTAAGACTGGATGGAAGCTCTGTTCACAAACAAGTTTGAGTTGGGAAGCTGCTTTTTCTATTGGTGAAGACCAACTACTAATTCGTTCATGGAGCAAAGGTAAGGCCCAACTTCCTTCTGCTTCGGGTATCCAGGCAATTGTACTGTACCCTTGTCCAATAATTACTCTCCCCTGATATTCATGGGTTTTGTCTTTTAATGTTTTGGCGAATGGTCTCCCCCATGCGGTATGGTCGATTGCCACTAATATATGTTCTGTTGGGGGTGCTTGCTGTTCTAATTGCTGGAGATATAGCATCATCAGTTTTTTCCGGTCCGGTCTACAATCTTGTAACGCTTCGTATACGCTTGGCCATTGACGATTGAATAATGGACTGAGCGAAAATTCCGCCAAGCAAGCCGCATTCCTTGTGGTCATCACTGCATCCATCAGCTCGAATGTTGCATCTTTCGCTCGCACCAATAACTCGTATGCTGCTCATTAGTGACAAGTTAAGGTGATGGGTAAATTGTCAAGGGGGTATTTACATTGGTTAAAAAATAGATGAAACTCAGAATAGGCAAGTAGTTGAGCAATTATGACCAGCCATGACCAAGACCAGAACTACCAATCGGGACCACGCGAAAAAGAAACAACGACCACTGATAGAGGATGAAGTAATTGCCCAGCAACTAGAAGCATTACTGACACCAGCCATGCTCAATCAGGAAAATTCCTACCGTCAGCTAAAACTTCGAGACCGAATTCTCAACTTGCCATTGATGACTGTAGTTTAGACTAACCAAAGATGAGAACGGTGGCAAAAGAAGAACTAGAGCCACCGCGCCAGGAGAGAATGAGGGTGAAAAAGAAAACCTATCCACTCCTTAAATGAACAGTGAACGATTAAAGGACTTTCCTGGGAGCAGCATACGAGTTATTGGTACAAGCGAAAGATGCCACATTCGAGCTCATGGATGCAGTGATGACCACCATCCATGCGTCGTGTTTAGCGGAATTTTCACTCAATCCATTATTCAATCGTCAATGGCCGAGCGTCGGGAGAAGCATTACAAGACTGTAGACCAGACCGAAAAAAACTGATGCTGCTGTATTTGGAGCAATTACAGAAAGAAGCAGCCCCAACGGAACATATATTAGTAGCAATCGACCACACTGCATGGGGCAGACGAGATGCCAAAACGTTACAAGATAGAACCCATGAATATCAAAGGGGTGTAATTGTGGGTCAGGGATACAGTACGATTGCGTGGATACCTGAAGCGATCGGAAGTTGGGCATTACCCCTACTCCATGAAAGAATTAGTAGTGGGTCTTCACCCATACTTCAAGCAGCTTCCCAACTCAAACTTGTCTGTGAACATAGCGTCAATCCAGTTTTAGCAGTTTTAGATGCTGGATATGGGAATGCAAACTGGGTACTGGCGCTAACCCAAGCTTCCATCCCTGCTGATTGTTTAATGAGAGTCCGAAAAAATGCCGGCTTTAGGTCAGCACCACCAGCTTATAGTGGCCGCGGTAGACCACGCAAACATGGGCAAAAAATGAGACTCAATGACCCAACCACGTGGCTTCAAGCGGATACAGAGATTGAAATTGAGGAACATCCAGATTTGGGAAAAGTCCGCGTCAGACAATGGATTGACTTACATTTTTATCGCGCCCCTGGACAAAAAGTCAATTTAATCCTCGCCCTTAAGAATGAAGCCTATGTCAAATGGTCAGCCATTTCCACCCTTATGGTTGGCTTGGGTGGGAGAACGAACTCTACCTTTGGAAACAGTCTGGTTCAAATATTTACGACGCTTTGGAGTCGATCATTGGTATAGGTTTGCATTCGCAAAGATTGCATTGGACATTGCCTAACTTGAGAACTCCTGAACAATCTGAACGTTGGAGTGATTTAATGCCGCCCCGGAGTTGGCAACTATGGTTAGCTAGGGATTTAGTGGTCGAGAATATATTACTGCAGGCAATCTGCTACTATCAATTTAACCCCTGGACGTGTTGCTCAATCAATGTTTTCGCTTTTAGTTGACATTGGTACTCCCACAAAATTGCCTAAACATAGGGGAAAATCCCCCGGTTGGGAAAAAGGAAGGGTACGAACTAAGGCACCATGCTATCCCACTGTCAAAAAACGGGTTTCAAGGGCGCAAAAAGTCTTCAAGATTAGCTATTTAATCTTCTACTTTTTGAGTTTTTGAGCAACAGCTTGCCTGAGATTCAAAGGTGGCTACTTTTAGCTGCGCTCATTTTTTAGTCTAAACTACAGTGATGATGGCTGCGGTCTTAACCTTACTATGGCGAGATGTGGCAGGGGTAAGAGAGCTGACCCGAATGTTAACGAGAGACGGCTTTCTGTGGTGTAATCCCACTAAAGTCAGCCAACAAGCACTCTCGAGCGAGATTTTTGACCTTTCCTGCTGAGCTGTTTGAACAAGTATTTAAGGATTTATTACCGCGTTTAAGAACAAATTGGCAGAGGAGAAATCAACGGATTTTACCAGAAAGTATTCAGTTTACATTAACAAAATTTGAGCAAATTTGGATTATAGATAGTTCAATATTAGAGGCATTATTTCGGAAATTATCAAACTTAGAGTCAGCTAAAATAGGACAATTGGCGGGAAAAATAAGTACAGTAATTGATCTAGTAACTAGATTGCCAGTCGAAATTTGGTTTACCGAAAATGCGAAAAAATCTGATGTAAAACTTGAAGAAAATATCCTCAATTTAGTCAGCGAAAATACGTTATTACTATTAGACAGCTCAAGGGGTGACAACAAGGCTACAAAGCACTCTGGAGCAGGGATAAAGCATGAAGCCCTTGTTGAAAATTGAGTCGTTTGTGGGGTTTGAGATTCATCAGTACGGCGGCTAAATCCGACCAATTCTGGAAAGATTGACCCCAATCGGGAGCGTGCAATCCCATCCAAAAAGTGCTATAGCGTTCTGTTGAACGTCCGGTTTCAGTGGGACGACAAATATACTCAGCAACAGTTCGATGCTGTAAAGAAGCACCTTGTAAAGTGGCTAGAGTATAAGCGATAGAAATGACTAAAACGAGCGCCATTAACCGCCGCTCGTTGACTTTTGTATTTTCCAGATTATAGCCTCCGGTTTTTAAATCTCGAAACATTGTTTCGATGCCCCATCGAGCGGCATAAACGTAGAGAGTCCGAGGTAAACTTTTCAAACTCGTCAGAATATACCAAGGTTCTTTTGGACCTCTACCTCGATATTTTCGTTTCCAGTACGCCGCTAAATTAAAGTCTCCAAGCTTCCGGAGCTTTGGTACAATAAATATTGGCATAAAATCGGGAGTTTCCCGGTTTTATATTTAAGTCTTTGAGCGCTCGATAAACGGCACCATCATCGGCAATACAAGTGCCCTTTTTCTGTCGCAAAGCGAAGTCTATCTTCCTTTGCCGCTCGCCAAGAAGCCAGTTGGACGCTGTGAAATTCGCGGTCGGCTAATACCAGAACTGGATCAGGCTTCAACAGCCGCAATACTGGAGTTAAAACTTTTTTTTGTTCGCGCAAGCTACTGCTTCCTTTTTTGGGTAAAATTTCCCAATAAACAGGAATAGCATGCTTCCCCCAGGCTAAACTTAACACGATTAAATTTCGCTCTTGCCATTGGGTTCGATCGACAATTAAAAACAGATATCCTTGATGAATGAGTTGGAGTTTCTTGACTCGTCTTCGTTGTTCTCGGTTGCTCGGTTGGCGGCGAAACTCTTGTTTGAGGAGCTGTTTGATGAGTGGAAACCACAACAGCTTGGCTGTAAGTTGAGGTAAGTCTAAAAACCGTTGCAGATTTCTCACTCGACTTTCATACTTTATCGGTTGTGGAAACTTGTTGGCTAAAGTAGAGAACCTGACATCTCGATAGCTTTGTAACATTAACACTAACAATTGTAGCGTTAGATACTGGCGAGGATTTAGATGCGTCTCGAAAACTTTTTGGTATAATTGAGGGAACATATATTTTGTGTGGGGGTCGCTGCGACCCCCAATTTTTTAGGGTGACGGTTGGCTCAAACCCTTATTCTACCTGATTTGCAGCCCCCTTGTCACCCCTTGAGATTAGACAGAGGCTTTTATTATTTTAATTTATGGTTAAGATTAATTGAGCAAAAGGTTAACTTTATTACCAGAATAAAGAAAGGAGCCGCCATCAAAGTAGAGGAAGTATTTACCGATAGTTATGGACTGCGAGACCGTAAGATACGTTTGGGGTATGGAACAAATAAAACTCCGTTTATTACCTTACGTTTGATTGAAGTTCGTTCAGAAAAAACCTGGCATTCTTATTTGACAAGTGTGCTAGAGCCAGAAAAATTACCCCCTTATGTAGTAGCAGATTTGTATCGAAGACGTTGGCGGATTGAAGAAGCTTTTAATATTGTAAAAAGGCTGTTAGATTTAAGCTATTTATGGACGGGTTCAATCAATGGGATTAAATTACAGATTTGGGCAACTTGGTTATTTTATGCAGTTTTAGTAGATTTAGGTGATGCGGTAGCTGATGAACTAGCTCTACCTTTTGAGCAGATTTCTTTAGAAATGATTTATCGCGGTCTTTATCATTTTACTATGGCTCATCATAAAGGTAAAGCAACAGATCCAATCAAGTATTTTGCTGACCCCAAAATCGAGATTTAGGCATTATTAAACAGCAGCGAAAACCGAATGTTAAGTTAATTATTGCCCCTTTTCCTGAAAAGCAACGAGGGTCTGACCAATTCTTTTTTAAGAACTCTCCGAAAGCCTCTTGACAAAAGACTTACAGCCTTAACTTGTCACCAATGTATGCTGCTTGACGAAAGTCCTTTAATCGTTCACTGTTCATTTAGGGAGTGGATAGGTTTATATTTCACCCTCATTCTCTCCCGGCGCGGTGGCTCTAGTTCTTCTTTAGTCACCGTTCTCATCTTTATTTAGTCTAAACTCCAGCCATTAATAATCATGGCTTTAACTACCAGACCGGGACTCACTATTTCACCTGGTTGTTCGCCTACTAATTCATTGATTTTTTGGACAATCCCTATTTCATCAATTAGATCGGCTACCAAGCCCAGATGATCTAGGTTTTCTACTTTCATTTCAGATGCTTTCTGCATAGGCTGCTGAATCCTGATTTGAGCGTTCATCACGCTCGCCAGTTTACACTATTTTTGGTGATGATTGCTTACGGAATAGCGATCACAATTAACGCATTTTGGTCAGACGATCGGGTGACGGATACGTAATAAACTTGGTTTTTTGCCGCTGGCAATTTTAACTGGTATCAGATTTAACTTATGCTCTCACTTCTATTGTCAGGAATTTTTAACGCTCGTGATGCGAGCGCGACCAAAATTATTGAGTAAAAATACTCACGCTTGGTCTCGGATGATTCACTTTTACCCCCTCAAGCAGCATATGTGCCAGTTGGGGGTGCGGAATGTGGGTTACTACAGAAGAACCTTGGTATATTCTGACAAGTTTGGCAAATATACAAGCAGCAGTTGATGCTTATGCAAAAAGATTTGGAATTGAAGAAATGTGAGCGAGACTTTAAGGGTGGAGGATATAACCTAGAAAGGACTAATCTCACGGACGAGCGATTGAGTAAATTATTGATTTTGTTATCACTAGCATACTTAAAGAGTATAATCCAAGGGATAGAAATTAAGTCAAAGCAAGTTCAATAATATCTAAGTAGAAAAACAGAAAATCACAGAAAATATGCTAGACATAGCACTTTTTTTATTGGACTTTGGGGTGAATCCTGGGTCGATTTGATGTTTAGTAATTGGCAGGTTGTTGTTGAATTAATGTCTTGGTCTCCACATAAACTACCTAATTACAGCACTTTGCTCAACGATTAGGTACAATAGTATAGGTGATAAGAGAGAGAAAAATGAAACCCTACTCCCTAGATATGCGTCAAAAGATCATTAATGTTTACGAAGCAGGTAACACATCTATTAGGAAAGTAGCAGAAAGATTTCAAGTGAGTAAAAGTACGGATCGCGGCACTATTAAAGCGAAAAAAAGAGACAGGAAGATTACTTCCTAGTCAGCCAAAGGGTGGTAAACCGAGCCAACTATGAGGTCACGAACAAGAGATTGAAGAGATGGTAGCCGAGTATCCAGATTACACACTTGCAGAATATTGTGAGTATTGGCACGAAAAAACAGGAGTATGGTTGAGCGAGAGTGCCATGTGCCGATTCTTACAAAAGCAGAAACTCACTTTGAAAAAAAACATTACGGAGCAGTCAAGCCCATAAAGAAATCAATCAAAAGAAGCGAGTAGAATATTGGGAGAAAATCAGAGATGTCGAACCAGAAAATCTGATATTTTTGGACGAAATGGGCGTGTTGCTGGGGATAATGAGAACCAGAGCTAGAAGTAAAAAGGGAGAAAGAAGCTACGATATCAAGCCATTTTATAGAGGAAGTAGGGTAACAGTGGTTGGGGCAATAAGCAATAAGAAAGTCATCGCCATGAAGACCATAGAAAAATCGCTAAACGGAGAGGAATTCAAGAAATTTGTGCAAGAACAACTGGTGACAAAATTATGGAAAGGAGCGGTATTAGTCATGGATAATTTGAAGTCCCACAAAGTAGAGGGGGTAGAAGAAATGATCGAAGCAGTGGGAGCAAAAGTAGTCTATTTATCACCATACTCACCTGAATTTAACCCCATTGAACATTTATGGTGGGAATTAAAGGCATGGCTCAGGAGATTTGTACCTCGAAGTATACAGATAGTAGAAAAACTATTGGAATTGGGAGTGAAATTATGTTCAAGTAAGCAAATTGAAAATTATTTTACTCACTGCTGTTACTGTACCTCTTAGTCACGCAAAGTGCTGTATCAACAAGGCATAAGAGCTATGAGGCTTATTCTATCAGCGTTATAGGCGACTTGTCGCCCCGACAGTGCCATCCCTCGTTTCGGACACCACCACATGGCCACCGTCACCCCAGCCGCGAGTATTTTGCAGCACCGTGATGCCTGAAAATTCGTCGTAGATTTAATTGTGGAACGCGCCGAAACAAGATTTTAGTTCAGAAACAAACATTAACCGCCCCAACTTGTGAGAACCTTGATTTCTACTTCGCAAGGAATTGGCGATAAAAACTTGTCGCCTGCTGACACCATACAGCTATCAAGTAAAGTTTTTACTTGCTCAACTTCGGTAATTGGACACTCTAACAAAATTTCATCGTGGACGACACAAATAAGTTTAGCTCCCGTTCCTTTCAAAGGTGCAAAAAGTTTCGCTAATGCTAATTTAGTAATGTCAGCGCTCAGCCCTTGAATCGGGTGATTCAGCATTTCATTAAGCAGCGGTTTAGATTCTTGAGACCAAAGTCGCCGTCGGCCAGCCATTGTGCGACTTTCTCTAATCCCTTTCTGCCACTGTCGGCGAATGGCTGCATGAAACTGTTTAATGCCTGAATAGGAGTTAAAAAACTTTTTGCGGAACAGCGAGGCTTTTTCCAGAGTTAAAATTACTCCGTATTCGGACTGAGCCATGTTCTTGAATTTGTTGACTCCCATGCCGTAAATTAAACCAAAATTAATGATTTTGCCAAGCTGTCTCTCATCTGAGGTGATGTCAATCAATGGTTTGTCAAGCACTAAAGAAGCCGTAAGTTTGTGTAAATCTTCACTTTTAGAGTAGGCAGCCCCCATTGTGCGATCGCCCGAAACCTTAGCCATGATTCTTAACTCAATTTGGCTGTAATCGGCTTTGAGTAGTACACAACCGGGTGCTGTGATAAAACACTGCCTAGTTTCCCCATCTCTAGGAATATTAGTTAAGTTCGGTTGGCGACAGCTAAACCTACCAGACCTCGCTCCAATCTGAAACCAATTCGGATGAATTCTTCCAGTAACGGGGTGAATGTGATGGGGCAAACCTTCAACAAATGTGCTGATTCGAGTTGACACGCTGCGGTAGTCGAGCAAAGCTTGAATTACGGGATGTTTGTCAGCAAAGCAAATCAATGTCTGAGTAGTGGTGGAATTAACAGGAATACCAACAGATTGAAGGGCTGCTAAAACTTGTTTTGGAGAGCGGGGATTAATGGTTTCTGTAAATTCGGGAAGCAGGGAGAGTTGTTGGTGAGGGTTATGTCGATGCAATTGCGAATTAATTTGGGTTAAAAGCAAGTCGCGAGTGTGACAAAGTTTGTTGCCAAGAACTTTCCACTGTTCTCTATCTAATAGCATTCCATTTAGTTCCATAGAAGCTACCGCAGGCAAACAAGCAAACTCCAATTTTGCAGTTTCCCAAAGTTTTGAAACTTTCAGTTTTTGTTTGAGCGTTTCTCGCAAGGGCAATAAAATTGCAGCATCGGTAGCGGCATATTGCAGTTGATATGGTGTCAGCGTTCCACCCCAGTCGCTTGTTTGCAGCGTTTTATCTAGCTTGACGCCGAGTAGTTGGTCGGCTACAGCTTCTAACGATAAATTGCGTTTTAGTCCAGCAACGAGCACTCGGTACGCCAGATAGGTATCGAAAAAGGGACGGCTGGGTGGCAATCCAGCTTGAGTTAGCATCATCCATTCAAATTTGAGGTTGTGACCTATTTTCAGGGCTTCTCCGGCTAATAGGGCACGCAAGGGATGGAGGTCGGCGGGTGCGATCGCCCTGATATCGATGACTGCGACGGGGCGATCGGGAATTGCTAACTGTACTAGGCAAACTTTGGCTCGGTACGGGTCAGTTCCCAAAGCAGTTTCGCAGTCAATACCGATAATTTTTGCTTCTTGAAAAGGTTTGAGGGCTATTTTCAAGTCCGCTGCATTATTTATCAGTTCGTATCCAGCTTTGATGGAATCTGTCAATATCCTTTTAGTAGATTTATTAGGAGCATTATTAGTTATTATATTTTTCATCATTACTTGGGTTTCTTCCCAAGAATAGAAAGAGTCTGGAGTATCTCTATCGGCACGGGGGTTTGAGTAATATCTGATAAGGTCTCGGACATGACGCAGCTTGTTCTTCATAGATTTTCTTTGGGTAAGTGGAGGAGTTATGAGCCAGCTTTTTCCAAATCAACTTAAGTCTTGGAGTTGAGGACTAAGATAAAAGACATAAGGGATGGCGGTTGGTCTAAAAAAACCAGGCAAACCCCAGTTTTGATTTAAAAAAGTTGGCCACTTTAAAGTCGGCAACAGTTGTTTTGGCTATCCCAAGTGCCGCCTAAAAGGTCGCAGCCTAGTTGGCCATCTGTAATTTTTTTACAAACGGCTGCGTTAGCGTCTGTTGCCATTAAGAGCAAAAGGCTTGTTAAAGCGATAGGGAGCAGTTTTTTCAGAACGGTGAGCTCAGATGTATGAACTTCACCGATGCAGCACTGTTAAGTGCGACTTTAATTCGGAACGATTAGATTTTAAAAAAGATTTTTAGAGGAATGTGGATGGGAAAATATTGTTGGAATTTAAATTAAAAAAAGATTAT
The DNA here is from genome assembly GCA_036704825.1 of Microcoleus sp. F8-C3. Lineage (GTDB taxonomy): Bacteria > Cyanobacteriota > Cyanobacteriia > Cyanobacteriales > Microcoleaceae > Microcoleus. Next base: position 50,169 of record JAUBSN010000048.1, read on the forward strand.
GACTATATATAATGTAACTGAGTTTCCCACTTACCGAGCTTTTTTATGAGTAACTCAATTCCCTCCCAGCCGCAATTCACAATAGATGATACAACCCGTTATCCGCGCTTGATGGAACTGATAGAAGCAGAAGATGCAGCTAATGGAGAAGTTGGCTGCGGTCGAAATTTGGGTAATAAACCTTCAGTTTATCTGAAAACCTGCGGTATCAATATCTCTGATGAAAAGCTAAGAAATTTGTTAAGGGAGTATTTAGGTCATTTATTGATGGAGCTAGATTTTGACTCAATCATTAACCAGGTGAGTCATTTCGTAGAGTCATTAGTCGTGCAGGAACACACTCAATTAGAGCAGACAAGACCAGCATTAATGCTCTTAGAATCAGTTTTTGAGCAAATTCCTGCGAAAGAACTCAAACAATGTATTGAGTCAGAATTGGGGGAGTTTTGTTCGGAAACTGGGATCGAGCAAATTGTTCATTAAACTGGTCAAGTGATTCACTCTTCAATTCTCCAACCTCGACATAAGTGGCCCAAACCTATTTGGGTACTAAGTGCTCTTGAGAAGGTGTATATTGCTCAGGCATCTAGTTTAGATGCAGCAATTGCCCAAGTTAAAGCACAATATCCCCACGAAACCGGAGAGCTGCAAGTAATCAAAGTCGGAGGTGTTCTCGCACCCAACCAAGTGATTTGCTTGGACATAATGAAAAATTTAAAATAAAAATGCGGAAGGAATTTGGTAGCTTTGAACGCATCCCAATCTGCGTCATATCCCCTTTCTTAAGCATGGGGATTCTTTAGCTTTTAGTTCCTACTCCCTCTTAAAAGACATTTTTACAGGCTTGTAATTGACTGTTTTGATTTTTATCGGCTTAGTTGGAAACCCACTTGGGGCATGATTAGTTCATTTAGATCGATCGCGAGAGTTACTTTAATAATTTCTCAGCTCGCTTGTACACAAGAGCTAGTTTTTTAGTACAATAATAACAACGATTGCTATTCCCTGTTATTAAAGCCAAAATGGAATAGCCCAAATTACAGGAGGACTCAGGCATGAACGTGTCTTTGACACCGGAGTTAGAGCAGTATGTCCAAGATAAAGTCTCAAGCGGACTATATTATTCTGCCAGCGAGGTGATCCGTGAAGGGTTGCGCCTGTTGAAAGAACGGGAACAATTCCAGCAAACTCGCTTGCAGGAATTGCGACAGGAGATTCAGCTAGGGCTAGACAGCGGTGAGGCAACTCCCTTGGATATGCCAGCAATCAAGGCAAAAGCGCGGCAGCGTCGGCGGAGGAAACCGCAGTAATGGCCACGATCGTTAAACGCCCACGCGCTGAACTGGATTTGCTAGATATTTGGGACTACATCGCTGATGATAGTTTAGATCGGGCTGACGAGTTTTTAGATCGCGTTGAGGGAAAACTGCAAACCTTGGCACGTAATCCAGGATTGGGCAGAAGGCGTGAGGAACTGTTAGCTGGGTTGCACAGCTTTCCGATCGGCAATTATGTGGTGTTCTATCGGGAAATTGAAAATGGAATAGATGTAATTCGTGTTCTGCACGGTTCACGGGACATTGAAGACATTTTCAGTCGCGGCTAACTCCTTGTAATTCAAGTGCGTATTCAAGACGTACTGCCTGCCAATATAGAGAGTTTGGTTGTGGAAGTGTTGCGTAAATTCGAGTCACAAATTGAGTGAGGGGCATTAATTTCAGTAGATGAAACCCGCTCTGGGTTTAGAATTCTACCTATTACACCGCGATAACTGCAAAACCAAAGATTTTAGTGCGCGACGATCGCACTTTGTCACCTCTCTTAACTCTCTTAAAGACATTTTTCTCGACTTCGCAGCATTGCCCAGTGCTGAGAGCCGTTAGGCAACCTTTCTAAAGCTGCCCCCTCCATTTAGAGGGGGTAATTTTTACTGAACGAAATCGCTCACAGGAATGAAGTTGCAGGAACTCGATGCGATTTAAATTGGAATTGTTGACCACATGAACTGATAAAAACCATGCAGAATTCATCGATTGAACCTAATTCCGGCTATAACAACTCCGGTTACGAATCGGCACCCGATTTGACTGTCGGTTACTCGTCACCTCAAGAAGTTCGTCAAGGTAATTTTGACAACGCTTACCAAGAAAATGTGTATGACTTGTCCAACCTAGCAGATACTCCTTGGACAGATTCAGCAGTCCGCCCGAATCCACAGCTTGAGCTGGAGCTTGATTAAAGAAAAAAGCGAAGATAAAGAAATGTAGTCCTGGACGCATCAACCTAAAAAACTCAGTTTCTCGCTCTCATCGTCCACCTAAAATGTCGGAATTACATTCAAAAACCGGGTTTTTGGGTAAGTCCTAAAATGGAGAGGTAGAGGAAGAGATGAAGAGGGGGAGAGAGGGAGAGAGGGAGAGGGCGAGAGAGGGGGAGAGGGAGATTTAGCTGATGGGTTATTTCTGCAATACTGCTCTATTTTTCGTAATGTTTTAAAAACAGTTTATTTTTTTTTAAATTATAAAAAATAGAGCAGCTTTTTTTACCTGCATTTGAGTTAACACCAATAGGATGCCCATGAACAGTCCAAAGCAGTTAATAAAATTAAGCCAGGTAGGCTCGGCTTTAATAGCTGCCAGTAAACTCTGCCTAATTTTTGCTTTCATCTGCATTACTTTCTTCAGCTTTCCATCAATTGCTAGCGCTAGTTCCTTACCTACTAAAATTTGGGAAAAAGAACAATCTAGAGTTTTGCTGCCAGATTGGAGCCAGATTACCTTTAGTTCCCTGCCCGCCGTTGCTAGTTCTGGAAGTTCTGGCGATAGAAGCTGGCAAGCCGGCACTTCTGTTGACAACATCTTGAAGCTGAGGGACATTAACGATGTAAAACCTGAAATTCTGTCTTTGCAAGCAATTGAACAATTGGCATTAGGGGATATCAATTTAGAGAATATCAGCTTGTCAAAATTTCCCTTAGCTGGCAAGCAAACAGTTGGTCACTTGGCTGAAATTGTCCCGAATCTGGGCCAATTTCCATTGAGTGATGTTCCTCCAATTGCTTCTTTATTTTCTCAAATAGCCGAAGTGAACCCAAATCTCACCCAATTGCCAATTGGTCAAGCTATAAAACAAGTACCGCAACTAGCGCAGGCAAAACTTAACCAAATTGACCTATCTGAGTTTGCGATCGCCCAAATTCCCAACCTTAATAGCGTAAATTTAGAACAGTTCTCTGGCTGGTCAGAGGAACTCATCAGCAATATTCCGCTGCTGAGTCAAGTCCCGCTTTCTAGCTTTCCGGTTCCTATTGCGTCCATTGGCAGCGCAGTCATGCGAATTGACACGATCTACAGTCGGTACGAGAGCAAGCGCTCTAATACAATTTCCGGTTCTGATGTAGAAGGATTTGCGGTAGCGTGCGAGAAAGATTGCGCTTATATCGAACTCGACGATATGGAAAACGCCGGTCGCCGCGCCACAGGGCCGCTAGAAGGCAAGCAGTGGATTAGCGGCAAATACCAGGAAGTGCGAGGCGGTTCTGGCTGTTTGACCGGTTGGGAACCGACGGGCCGGCATCCTTTTGGGGAAGTGTTTAAAGTAGTGGTAATGGAACCGTCAGAAACCAGCGATACTGTTGACACGGCTCTGTACTTCAGGTTTAGTTTGCCCTGCGGCAAATCGCCTTACATAATTGGCCCAGTTCCGTTTCTCAGTTACAGCGTTAATTCGCCTATGTTTGTCGGTCGATTGGAAGGCGGTTCTTCTAACAGTATTTCTCGCTCAAAAGGCGTCGCATCCGAAACAAAACCTTCAAAGCCGCTGAGTTCCAATCAAGCTAAAAAAAACGCTTTACCAACTCAGCCTATACCTGAATCGAAGCGAGAGTGCGCGCGCCCAGCGACTTACGTTAGCGGTGTGGATGTGGCTTCATTAGGGGAGGCGTTAGCGAAACTTTCTGAAGGAATCACCAATTTGGAAAGTGCAGCCAGTGCCGACTACGAAGCCATTGGCGAGATGGTTTGTACTGAAGGATCTCGCAACTGCGGGCGGGCGATCGGTCGCTATCAGTTGATGAGCTACCGGGAAGACGTGCAGCGTGCTGTCAGTTCAACTCCAGGGGGGGCTAACTTTCTCCTGAACGTCAACAGAGGTCAAAAACCTACAAGAGAGGAACTATTCCAATATTTTCCTCCTGCTGTTCAGGATAAAGTCTTGCAAAATTCTCTAGCTGAGAACGTAGTCAGCAGCCAACAGGAAATTGACCCTAAAACTGGGCAGGTATTCAAGGGCGATCGCTTAATTGAGCGAGTAGCGCAAAAACACTTTGGGGGTTCTAGCAGTAAAATTGATGCCAGCTATTCCAACATTTTAGGTGGCTACTCTCTCAAACAGTACGGGGAAAAAGTTCGAGAGCTTTATAACCACAATACCAGCGACAATTGCCAAGCTAATTCTGGTGACAGCAATGGCATCAGCAACTCGGTCGGCTCCGGCATTACTTTAAATGCTAGTTGGAATATTAAGGTTGCGCCGTTTCTCAGCTCTTGTTTGATGGGAATGTGGTTTTTTATTCGACTTTTTCACAAGCGAAAGCAGCAAACTTTTCTGATACTAATCGGTTTGGGGATAGCAGTTACTATTGGCACGGCTGCGCTCTCCCATTGAACCAGGGGAAAGAGGAGGTGGAAAAGCAAGGTATTAACAACTCTAACAACCTTCTCCGCAAACAGGACGTTTTTAATTGCTGAAACCGTTGATTTTATAGCACTGATATCAATTCCGGTTGTATCGGAATGATTGGGAGCATCTCATATTGGTAAAAACACTTCTTCTTCCTTCTTCTTTCGGACTCTTTCCTCCTGACTCCTGGCTCCTGGCTCCTAACTCCAATTTTGGGCTTGGCTGCTTTTATTGAGATGCTCCCGAATGATTAAACCACAGAGGGCACAGAGGACACAGAGAAAGAGAAGAGAGAGATAATAATTCCGATGTCAACGGATTAGATATGACTTGTCCCTAAGCGTAATTGCTCAACCCCCCCTACGGACAAAAATAAAATCTCTGAAACCCTTTGTAGGCAAGTATTGCAAAGTTTGAACACAATTATTTCATTTTTCCGTTTTGCTCGCTGAAACCCTCATTCTCTCGTTGATTTATTCAAGAAGAAGCTTTTTGCTTAAAATTCACAATCTGAAACTGTCTCTAGGAAGCAGTTTCAGGGGAGGGGGGTAGTTGAGCAATTACCCCTAAGCTGTGCACGATATAAATTGTAGAGTCGTTTTGTATTCCCCGAAGTCAGTCATAAAAATTGACTGTAAGATTTAGACATACAACAGCTTACTTCAACAAAAGACTCTCTCTCTTATTGTCTTTTTTTTCTGCTTTATTGTCCTTTTTTTTCTTTTATTTTGTCTGATGGGAGTAACAAATGGTTAAACAAAATCGAGTTAAGCAACAAACAGCAGGCCCCCAAAAGATTGTCAACCCCCCGGTTTGGTTAAATCAACTTGGTTACTGGTTTCGCATTGGTTTGACAGTTTTTACCGCCCTGTCGCTATTATTGGGGACAGTTGCTTGCACGAATTCTAGTTCAGCAACAACCGCACCAGCTTCTTGGCAACAAGCTTTGCGAGTCACTCCAAAAGAAACTTTAACCCTAATTGTAAAGGAACACAGCAGCCTTCCAGAACTCAAAGTAGCGGCTGGGCAAAGTGCAGTGGCGGAAGCAATTAAGAGAATGCGAGTGTGGCAAGTTAATGCCTCGGTAGGACGGCTGAACCTTTATGATTTCAATAATTCCACTCTGTGCGGCACACAAGGCTGCCTTTATGTTGGCTACTTAATTCCTAATGATTCAAGTCAAATGCCAACAGAAGTATTTGCAGCTTATCTCGACCCCCATAAACCGCAGAAAACTCCTTTGTTTAAGGCTGACAGTTCCTCACACGAGGGTTTGCCTTGTCTAGAAGTGAATCAGCTTTCCAAACAAGGCCGCCGCCAGCTTCAATTTTGCTACGACGGCCTTACCTATCAACTTGCTGACAGCCAGCTTTTCAGTAGTTAGTGTTTAGTAGTCTGCGGGTTCATCGAAGTCAAAATCTTCTTCTGAATCAACCTCAACTTCAACCTCAGCAGCCTCGGAAAATTCATCTAACTCCTCTAATTCTGAGTCTGTTCCTCCTTCAACTTGTGCAATTTTGCGAGGGGGCGACAATTTACCTCGATTTTTGCGGTTAGTTACACTTTCTGACAACGCCTGGACTTCAGGTTCGGCACCAGCGGCTATAGCTGGCAACCCGGCATCGCTAGCGTCTATGAAACCAGCAATGCTATTGTGCAGCCCCCAAATCAATTTCTTTTGTGGTTTTTGACCGAGAAATAGCTTGTGAAAATTAGCATCAGTTGGCTGAGTAATGCTGTGAGTTTTGCAGCAAAACGATTTATTTTTGCCTTCGCCTTCTTTGATAGCTCTAAACTCGACATTCAACACTCCCAAAGAGCGCCACTTGTCATTTTTACCGCTGTAATCTCTCCCAAAGCAATCAGCAAATGCCCGTTCCAAATTGCGGTAAAATTCTTCTCTAGCGCTCTTAAAGCTCCAGAGGGCTACATTCTTGAAGCGGACGACAATCGGTACCTGATGCAGGGGTTGGTTTTTGGGATTTAGAAAGATGAGAGCGTGTTCGGAACACACTTCCTGGGTCTTTTTATCGAGGGAATCGCGATATTCGTCGTAAAGCCCAATAAAAGTACCTGCTAATTCTCCATTTTTTTCAATATCTTTGTAGCGGATGTACTCAGGCACAAAAGCTAATACCAACATTCTCGCTTTTTGGAGCAGTAAGCCTGTCACTTCTTCGCTTAGTTCGACCGTTGTCAATTCCTCTTGATTAGGCATTGCGTGCCACTCGGCTTTGGCAAGCTGGTCGTTCGGGAGCAAAATACCTGCTGGATTATCATTAATCACGATTCCGTAGGGCAAAGAGGGCTTGCGAGTTTGGTTGTATTCACTGTTGAATAGCTCCGGATCTATCTCGTAATAATCAGCACTCTTGTTCTTTTGCGTGTTGGAGTTTCTACTAGAATTCTGTACTGTCTTACTTGGAGATTTCGCGTTATTGCTTCTTACCATTGTTTACCTATTTTTGTAAAGGTCTCCCCCTTGAGGCGATAGCCGCTATCTGAAACATTTAGTTTTTTAAGAGGTTAAAAAAATGAACAATTTGCAATTCTTGCCTAAAATTAACAAAGCTACCTTAGTACCAATGGCAGTTCAACCTCCTAGACGTTCGTTAACTAGCATAGATTTTGGGGGGTTGTTGGGGCAGTTTATGAAGCCAGAGGGACTGGCAATGTTAGGACTAATGGCAGGCTTACTTATTGTTTCCAAATTAGTTGGAAACGGAAAGGGTAAAATTACCTCCGGGCGGCTCTGCGGGACGGCTGAAAAATTGGCAGCCACAGGTTGTGCCCTCAAACAAATGAAAGAAAAAAAACGGCAGCCCGTCACTTTGTGGAGCGGTACGCCGACTTATTGGTTTAAAGGTTGTCAGGGATTGAGCGCTAGATTGCAAACGCTATTAGGTGCAAGTCCAACTGTTTGGTTTCCCCACGCAGAACGCGGCACTTTAGTCATTGGCGCTCCGGGTTCTGGCAAAACATTCAGCGTCATTGACCGGATGGTTGAAAGTGCATTTCAGCAAGGGTTTCCTGTCATTATTTACGACAAAAAAGGAGACCAAATGAAACTCCTCGCACCGCTTGCAGTTCGCTACGGCTACGATGTGCAAGTGTTTGCACCGGGGGAAGCTTACAGCGGCACTATCAATCCTCTGGATTTTATGAGAGATGCACAAGATGCAGTAATGGCAGCAGAAATTGGACAAGTTATTGCTCGAAATGCTAGTCCGGGGGAGAGTAAAGGCAATGAGTTTTTTGAGAAAGCAGGCGAGTTGATGGCGAAGGGTTTAGTGCAGTTGGCAAAAAGCAGTCCTTACCCGGATTTAGCTTTTGTGTACGCAATTATTCAACTGCCAGATTTGGTCAAGCGCATCGACCACGCCGTTCACCGACCCGACGGTCATCCCCTCAAAATGGACAGGTGGATTGCCTCTAGTTTTTCGCAGTTATTAAGTTCAAAAGATGCTGAAAAAACAGTGGCGGGCATCAAGGCAACCGCAGAGGCAACCTACTCCAGTTTCATTCAAAAAGATTTGCTGCGGGCATTTATTGGTCGCAGCACCATTCCAATTGCTTTAGAAGGGAAAAAGTGCATTATTTTCAAATTAGATGACCAAAGACGCACTGTAGTGGGGCCACTGTTAGCTGCTGCTATTCATTTATGTGTGGTGTCTAATTTGAGTCGGGTACGTTCTGACCCATTTTTGTACTGCTTAGACGAGTTTCCGTCTCTCAAGTTTGACAGAATGGATCAGTGGGCTAACGAATATCGTTCTGCTGGCGGCGTACCGATTGTTGGCATTCAATCCCTAAATCAACTCTATAATCTCTATGGGGATAAAAAAGGGGCTGCGATCGTCAGTGCGCTGTCAACTCATGTCCTCTTCAACCCCGGCGATTTTGAGACAGCCGAGAAATATTCTAAGCGGTACGGGGAAGTGGAAGTGCTGGTAAAAAATCGATCGACCGGCAGCTCGACAGGGCAGCAAACGAGCCGTTCTGTCAACTGGAGCGAACAGTTGCAAAAGAAACCGCTGATTAGTCCTGACGAAATTTTGAGGTTTCCTCAAGGCAAGTGCGTCATCACTTCACCGGCTTACGCAACGGGAACGGAAGCTTTATTTCCTTACCCTCTCAAGATTCCGGTGCGGCCCGGCGACATCAAGCGAGCTAAAGATTCTGAACAACTGTGGGACAGCAGCATTAGACCGCAGCTTGAAAGGCGGGCGAAAGCTTTGTCAGTCGAGCAGCAGACGGGTAAACTGCTCAATATAGATGAAGAACTCGACAAGCGAATTCAATTCGCTTACCAGTTGCTGCCACATCCGAACTTTCCAGAAGAACCCGTGACTGTGGCTGATGTTAAGTCGCCTGTTAATGCTGCTGGTGCCAACAGCGCGGCTGGGAAAATAGCGGTTGGCAATATTCGGACAAAACTTAAAAATCTGTCATTTGGTGGCGAGCGATAATGGAGAAAACTAAACAATTTTTGGCTGACATTTTGATTGTTGACGATATTCCCGCTAACATTCAACTGCTATCTCAACTGCTAATTGAAAACGGTTACAAAGTCAGGAAGCTGATTAGTGGAGAGCGAGCTTTAAAAGCAGTAGAGTTGCAAGCGCCCGACTTGATTTTGCTAGACATAAAAATGCCCGGTATGGATGGTTATGAAGTCTGCCGCCAACTTAAAGCATCTGAAGCTACTTGTGGTATCCCTGTAATTTTCATCAGCGCTTTAGATGACGTATTTGACAAAGTAAAAGGGTTTGAGGCGGGCGGTGCTGACTACATTATAAAACCTTTTGAGCCTGTTGAAGTGTTGGCGCGGGTATCTGCCCAACTTAAAATGCAGCGTTTACAGCAGCAACTTCGCTGCGCTAACGTGCAATTGGCTTTGGCTACACAAAATGTTCAGCTCAGCCAGGAAATTCAAGAAAGACAGCAAGCAGAAGCCAATTTAAGAATGCTGTTGCACGCTGTGAAGCACGATTTGCGATCGCCTTTATCAGGAATGTCGCTACTGCTGCGAAGTCGCCTCAATGATGCTGCCAGTAACATTGCTATTGATAGGCGGACTGTGGAGGTTATGGTGCAAAGTTGTTTGCGCCAACTCCAGTTGATTGAGTCACTAACAGCAACACAACAGTTTGATGTGAAAAGTGCTTCTTTAGCCATGAAGCCGCTGTCGCTGCCCAATTTAGTCCAAAATATTCTTATTGAAAGATTACCAATTCTCAACCAGCATCGAGTCAAGGTTAAGCAGCTTTTTGCAGCAGATTTGCCTTTAGTCAATGCTGATGCCCAGCAGCTATGGCGGGTGTTTGGCAATCTGATTGACAATGCTGTTAAATACAATCAGTCTGGGTTTATTTTGACTGTAGAAGCTAAAAAGGAAGGTGAGATGGTTCGCTGTACAGTTGCAGACAATGGGGCAGGAATTTCTCCTCAGCAATGTGCAAGATTATTCGAGCCTTATACGAGGGGAGTTGGAGTTAGTTTAAGGCAAGGGTTGGGATTGGGACTTTACATTTGCAGGCAAATTGTTGAGGCTCACGGCGGAGAGATAGGTGTTGATAGCGAATTGGGAAAAGGAGCGAGGTTTTGGTTGACATTGCCAAAGTTTGAAGATTGACAAGATGTCAGAGACGGTAATTTTTGAGAACTAAAGTTTATCAAATACGATTGCCTATTTGATAAACTTTAGAAATGAAATCTAATGACGCCATTTATTCACAATCGCGCCAGCAAAAAATGATCTCGAAGAACTGCTGCCCCCACTAGGAACAGTTAATCTCGATTGCGATGTCACTTCTTAAATACGCAAAATTAGCGTTTCCTTCAGTTGGACTGCCGTCACTCTAAAATATGCAGAAACCCTAGGAGTTTTGGGAACAATGGCAACTACAACATTAATATTTGAACCGTTGAGCAACCCGGTTACAGGTGTAGGAAAATGTCAATTTCTTAACTCTAACGGCTAAACCAGCCCCAAACGCAGTGCTTTAACGGCAGCCTGGGTGCGATCGCTCGCTTCAAATTTAGCTATAATCATCTCTACATGACCTTTGGCGGTGTGGACGCTCATGCCTAGCCCAGCGGCGATTTGTTTATTGCTTTTACCCTCAACTAGCTGCTGCAAAACCTGCATTTCCCGTTCTGTCAGCTTGATGTCGTCATTCGCATAGCTTTCGGGCAGTGGCGTTTTGAGATTTTGCAGCACGCAGTCGGCAATCTTAGGGTCTAGGTAACTGCCACCTTCTTGCACAGTCGTAATAGCTGCTAGAAGTTGTTCTGCGTTAGTGCCTTTAACGCAGTAGCCGTGAGCGCCGCTTGACAAAGCCGCCATTACCTGAGTTGGATTGCTGTGGTGGGTGAGCATCAGGATGCGAGTATGCGGCAGTGCGGCTCTGATTTGCTGCGCGGCTGCAATACCGTCGATTCCGGGTAAGTCAATGTCCATCAGGGCGATGTCTGGTTGGTGTTGCAGTGCAGCACTGACGGCTTCGTTGCCGTTAACAGCTTGTGCGACAACTGTTAAATGGGGTTGGTTATTGAGGATATGCTGTAGACCGAGCTGCATCATCGGGTCATCTTCAACTATCAGGATGGTTTTTAGTTGGCTTGTTTTTGGTTGGGTGGCGGTAGTTGCAGTCACGGCTAACATTCCTACTACATTTTATCCATATCTATTGTTTTTTCTCATATTAAAGAGTGTCATCCTCCTATGGAAAGAAGAAAAGTATTAATGGGCGATTGCGTCGGGAATAAGTGGATATCTATCAATAGGAGGATGACAATTAAATGTGAACTGATTATATCGACACTTCGTTGATTTCATCCAAATTGACTTCATCCAAATTGATAGCTGTTGCTACTTCCTTCGGTTGAGGTGTTAGATGACCATTGAGCTTGATAACTGTTTGTTTTCTCTCTCGTTCAATGGTAGTCAAAAGCCAATTTTGAGTGTGTCGGTGTTGCTTGCTGTCCCAGGCAAACAGAACTTTTTCTGCTGGTTGAGTCGGGTGCAGTGCCAAAATAATCAGTTGTAGCTTGTGAGGCTCGATCTCGAAGAATTCGGCAGCTACCCATAACTTAACTCGGTCTTGCCAAGTCAGTACAGGATGGCGAATCGCCCACTCAAATAGTTTGGGCGTCCCTTTGACTAGACCCACATTTGTACGGACTTGTATCACTTTAAATGGAGGAGAAGGGGAAGAATTTTCTTCTGTCACTCCCCTTTTTGTTCGGTCTAGTTTTGTTTGAAGTGGAATGTCAACAAACAGTTTTCGCTGCGGTAAAAACAGTGATGGCGATAGTTCTTTGAGCTGGAAAACCCACTGCTGAAACTGGGGGTGACTGTTGAGAATTGGCTCGACAGGTAATCCCATTAAAATTTGCTTGACAAGCAGTTGCAAGCGTTCTTGCAGATAGGAAGGAACAAGAGGTGGCTCTTGTAGTGGGCTAGTATGAATAGTTTGATTGAGGTCTGATAGAGTAAGGAGGTACATTGCTCAGAGCATAAAAGACTGAGCAATAGCGGCGATCGCCAGAAGTCATTCGATTTTAGATTTTAGATTTTAGATTTTGGAGGCGACCCCACGGATAAATTCGGGGGCTTGAGGATTTTGGATTTCAGATTTTGGATTTTGGATTGATTCCACGGATAAATTCGGGGGTTTGTACCATCAAGAAATTCTTGGTCAGGGGGGAGTGGGGAATTAGAGGGTGATTTTTCCGGTTTCTCAACTGAAAACCGTAAGGGTGCAGGCTGCTTGTTGCCAACTATACAAGTTTGGCTAAAAATGCTACTGATGAAGAAATGATATCGGCAATATCATCTGGATCGAGGGAATAAATCTTTGCTAAAACTTCTTTTTTAATTTTTTCAGAGCCTATCCTCTTGCTGCCACTCACTTGACCGATCGCCACCTC
>JAUBSN010000049.1:0-62628 GCA_036704825.1 Microcoleus sp. F8-C3
CAAAGTCTTTGAGTTGTTCTTTTGGTGTATTCTTGAGAAGTATGGCGGCAGCACCTTGCAAATGTTTTTGTAAGATTTTAGTTTCTTCGGCTGTCATCTATTTTTCCTTAGATATTTTGTCCTATTATCTCATACTTTCTGTTTGAGTATTTTTACTAATTGCATAACTGAGATGCTCCCCTGGCAGGCTTTGTTTTCGCGACTTAAATAACATATTGCACTTCTTAGTAAAATGAGGTAGGCTTGGTGATTGGTGATTGGTAATTGCTAATTGAGAAAAAGGATCTCGCCTGTCAGCATACCTCATTTATTTGAGAAATGCTATGTGACAATTAATATTGAGTAATATTAAATTAACCGCTGTAACTAGATTTGGTATGATGAGTAAAACAATAACCAACAACTAATAACTAATTTATGTCTGTGACTTTTTCCCGACGCTCTTTAACGCCTTATTTGTTTTTACTTCCGGCTTTATTTATTTTGAGCTTGACTGTTTTGTGGCCGGCGGTGCAAGCTTTTTATTTGAGTTTTACCAACTACGAATATGATTTAACTCAAATGCCGCAGTGGGTGGGGTTGAAGAATTTTTACAGGTTGTGGGCCGATCGCACATTTTGGCAAACTTTAACGAATACGCTGCTGTATCTCACCTGCGTTGTGCCTGTATTGGTTGTTGTGCCGTTGGGAATGGCGATTTTGTGCAACCAAAAACTTAGGGGAATGAACTGGTTTCGAGCAGCATACTACACGCCGGCGGTGATTTCGATGGTTGTCGCCGGGATTGCTTGGAAGTGGCTGTTTGCTGAGACTGGACTGCTGAATCAGTTGGGGGAATTGTTGGGTTTACCTCCTGTTTCTTGGCTGGCTAATCCGAAGTTAGCAATCTTTAGCGTCATGGCAGTTACTATCTGGAAAGGATTGGGTTATTACATGGTGATTTATTTGGCTGGGCTGCAAGCTATTCCGGCAGAACTTTATGAGGCCGCTGCTATTGATGGTTCTGATGGTTTGGCAAAGCACTGGGATATTACTGTGCCGCTGATGAAGCCTTATCTAGTTTTGGTAGCGGTAATTTCGGCGATTTCTGCTACTAAGGTTTTTGAAGAAGTTTATATTATGACTCAGGGCGGGCCTCGCAATAATTCTAAGACTGTTGTTTATTATCTTTACGAACGGGCTTTTAATGATTTGGAAATTGGCTACGCTTGTACGATTGGGCTGGTTTTGTTTTTGCTAATTTTGGGTTTGTCGATTTTGCAAGTTAGCCTTCAGGGTTTGACTCGCAATGATTAAGATGTATTACTGATTAGGACTGACGCAATCGGGGCTTCATAAACTCGGTTTGACGTGAATACAGTCCTGAACGCACTGTACGGTCAGAAACCGGGTTTTTTTACGACAATTCTGAATTGTCGCCCACAGATTCGCTAAAAAACCCGGTTTCTTTGGTCTTAATGGATAAGTTCTGGAATATCAAAGTAATGCGATCGCTCACGGTTTGGGGCAGGTCTTATTGGCGAAATCACAGCTATAAATATACGGTTTCTGCCAGTTCAGAGGAATTTCTAATAAATCCCTGGTTCCGGTCATTCCCTGTCCCAGAAAGAGCAGCACAGCGATCGAGTTCAAGATCGCGTGGATAGTGCGCCAGCGATTTGAGCGGTCTTTGTAAATGTCTTGAATGATGGCAAGGGAAAAAATCATAAGTAACGCAGCGGTGATGCCAATATAGTAGTGAGACCAATACCATTCATTGGTTCGCCGATAAACGCCATCTTGAGTGCCAAGAATCACCAAACCAGTACCTGTTAGCGTCGCAAATATGCCGCGCCATAAAGCGGGTGTCGATCGATATAGCATGACCAAAGAGGCTACAGTTGCAACAAACATCAGCACGATAAAAATGACCTGAAACGAGTTTTTGCTCCAAACATCCTTGCTCAAAATATGCTCAAAAATCGGGTAGGCTAGACCCAACAGCGTCACTCCTACCACAGAACCTGACAGAATTCGACCTGCTTTGAGGTGTTCTTGACCGACTACAGGTGGAATTTTGCTCTTGGTGTCGATCGCAATTTGCTTGCGACGCTGCATGGTTTGCCACGCCATATTGAGAACAACACCAAGCATAGGAAAAACAATCGCTACAGCCAAAACAGGATGAACCAAAGCCAGAAAATCTTTAAATTCCATACAGCACCTTTTCGTTCTTAAAGTTGATAAAACTAAACTTTTGAGACCTTCACAAAATCGATCGCCCGAGTTCTGTCAAACAAAACGCGAGGCTTCAATAAAATCCCAAGTAGCAGGAATAGAGATTTTAACTCACCAGGAGTGCAATGCCGTTTCCATTGACCCGGACGACAAAACAACATCTCCACCAGACATCGATGTTCGGGCAGAGCCAATTCATCAAACCGGATGTGTACCGATGGAAATTCATTACTCAAATCAACCCTAGTTATCTGTCCTGTTAGCCTCAAATTATCTTCCATAATTTTGAGGGTGACTGGGACAGTTTCTCCTGAAGTAAGTGAAGGGAATCCGGCTTGAGTCATCTCTACATGAATCCCCACTTCAGAAATGAAAGTAGTAACGCCCCACATAACTTTTCCATCCACTGCCAGCCGTACCAATCGACGCAAATCGAACCATTCATACCGATCGGATTTAGGAGCATCTAACAATATTAACAGCGTGATGCTGATAATTAAAAGGTTGTAGGCGCTCCAAATCCAACCAATCCCCAATCCTTTGAAATGCTGGATGATTTCAGGCTCTGAGGCGTGCATCTGAACTTGAATCAAACAGGTTCCCAGAACGTGCCACAGGCCGATCGCATTAGGAATAAATAATAGCAGCAACGGTAGCGCTAATTTCCAGTTGAAGGAAAAGCGATCGCTCACAGTGCCTTTGGCTGTGACGTTAAATCCTTTGGAGAAGGGAGACAGCATCACCTGAATAATGGTCAGAACCAGCGGGAACGCTAGTACCAGCGAGTAAATATCAGACAGTAATGCCGATCGCGATCGATGATTCAACCAGGAGAAAACCGCTAACTGCACTAAATAATAGGGCATAAAAAAGTACAACATTTCTGCAACACTGGCTCGGATCGGAATCACGCCCAAGAACGAATAAGCTAAGGGCATCAACAGAAAGCCGATGCGCGGAATGCTGCTAAACCAATTCAGGAGTCCTTCTAAGTGGGCGAGTCGCTGAAGGAGGTTTAGTCCGGGGATAGTCAGGGGATTGGAATCAATAAAAAAAGCTTGTAAAGTTCCCCGGGCCCAGCGCAGGCGTTGAGTGGCGTAAGCAGAAATATTTTCTGCCGCCAAACCAGCGCTGAGTTTTTCGTTGAGATACACTAAGCGATAGCCTTTAGCAGAGAGTTTAATGCCTGTGAAATAGTCTTCACTGAGCGATTCGGTGACAAATCCTCCGGCGTGTTCTAAGGCGCTGCGTCTCACAACAAAGGAGGTTCCCGAACAAACTACACTGCCGGCACCATCTTTTAGGGGTTCAATTTGGCGATAAAAAACCTCTTCTTCCGGGGTAATCACGTTATCTAAGCCTAAGTTACGGGCGATCGGGTCAGCATTGTAATAACTTTGAGGCGTTTGAACCAGGGCCACTGTGGGATCTTGGCAGAAACCAACGGTGCGAATCAGAAAGTTTTTGGTAGGGATAAAGTCGGCATCAAATACAACTATCAACTCTCCTTGAGTATAAGCTAAGGCGTGATTCAAATTCCCTGCTTTCGCATGAAAATTATTAGGTCTAGTCATGTATTCACACCCTAATTCCTCTGCAAGTTGCCGGATTTCTTCACGCCTGGTGTCATCGAGCAGATATATCTTTTTATTGGCATAGTCGAGGGCTTGACAACCAATTACCGTGCGTTTGAGAATATAGGCAGGCTCATTATAAGTGGGTATCAAAATGTCAACCGATGGCGTGAATCGGCCCTCAACTACATCGATGGCTAACCTATTGGCTTCTGGACGGCGATCCTTTACCCACAACATCAAAAATAACTGAAGGATATTGGTAAGCAAGAGGAAAATTTCTAGAAGAAACAACCCAATGCTAAAGACTCCATCTAATGGATCGGATAGATTTAAGGTTGTGAGCGATCGCCACAGCAGATAACGCATCACCAACATCAACAAAATTCCCACAACTACGGCCCGCGACCAGGTTCGGGGTACGGGCGAAACCCGCATAATTAGCAGGGAAATCGCCAGCAGAGCGATCGTAGGTGTTAGCAAATACTCCCCCATTACCATCGGCACTTGCAGCCACATGGGAGGATGATTCTGCATTGCTTGCAGTTGGGCAAATAGGCGATCGAGAGTGCCGTTACCGGAAAACCAAGCTGCAACCAGTCCACCGGCTACAATAACTGAAGCTAACATGACGATCGTGGCGATCGGTATCCGGTTTCTGGGGGTACTATCTCGACGATGAAAGCCCAAATAATTAAGCCATGAAGTCATAATTTTGTTTCAGCAACTTCTATGAATTGGCGCCACAGGCAAGATGCCTGTGCCACCAGAGCTCAAATTTGTTGTGGGGTGTCCCGCCCGCCCTAAGCAGCTACAGGCAAGATGCCTGTGCCACCAGACAGTTTCTTGTGGGGCGTCCCGCCCGCCCTAAGTTCTGTTTGAGCTTAGCGGAACAGTTCTTTGTTATTCAGAATAGCGGGCCAATTTTTGTTTGCTGAAGCAATGTGACCGGGAATATCGCCCATCCACTGTGCTTGTACTGTTTTATCGTAGTTGAGATAAAGCTTCCCATTAACGATTTTCCAGGCGTCAGGCTGGCTGACAACAAGATGCGCTTCACTGGTTCCCTGGGCGCAATATCCACCGTATTGAGGAGCATACTTTTCAGGATTTTTAGCAAACATATCACGGTTTGCTGCACTAGCAAACATCCAAGTTGTTCCACCCCAATTATGTTTAAATTGGCTAACTCCCATAACTAATTTGCTTTGGGTGAAATAGGCTACGACATCCTGACCATCAAGAGCCATACCTTTTTCCGTGTAGAATTGAGGATGAAGGGTTGCTCTGCTGCTTTTACCAGCACAAGGATTGGCTTTACCAGCGCAAGGATTGGCTTTACCAGCGCAAGGATTGGCTTTACCAGCGCAAGGATTGGCTTTACCCGCACAAGGATTTTCTTTACCCGCGCAAGGATTGGCTTTACCCGCACAAGGATTGGCTTTACCCGCACAAGGATTGGATTGTGCAATCTTAGATGAAATGGTTGTAGAGTTTGAGTTTGTTGAAGACTGGAAGTTGCCGTAGCTAACATTAGTTGTTACCAAACCTAGAATGGCGGCAATGGCGATCGTGGTAATGTATTTTACTTTCACGTGTCTAATTCCCAGATAAATTGTTAATAGTTCCATGCCAGATATTTGCTTGATACTTCTTGCTATCTGGCAATTTTTCTGGCTTTTTGTTGTCCTCAAGACTTGAGGTTGTTTATATTAACACTCAAGAAAATGAGTGCTAGATGAGGAAGAGATGGATGGGAGATAAAACTCTGAATGCTTTATACGTCCCTTTCTTCAGCAAAAATTCATCTGGGAATTAGGAACGCATCATCTAGTTGCCCTGAAGGTCTTATAGAGTAGAGATTAACCCTGACTATCTTTTAGTAGTGCAGTAATTTAACCGCGAGTTGAGAAATTATGACAGGAAAAGACTGGTTAGTGACTGATGATGGACAGTGCAATATTTTTGAGGCTACAAGTCAAATTGAAGATTTGACCCATCCCTACCGACTTTACCGCTTTTTAACTGACTTGGAAGATGTATTAGAGCAAATTAGTGATGATTATTTACGACTCCAGGCAATTTGTCCCCTTGTTCGCAGGTTGTTAGATAGTTCTTCCTGGTTTCAAATTGCTTTCCTCGAGCCTGACTCTGAGACAGGCTGGGCAGTACAAACCCTTTATGATGAACCATTTTTTCCTCTGACGGTGCAGTTGGTGGCTTGGGCTCCGGGTGCAGTTTCTCCCATTCACAATCATGCGAGTTGGGGATTGGTGGCGCTACTTGATGGACAGGAGAAAAATACTTTTTGGCAGCGATCGCCAACTCGCAAGTTTCCCGATAAAATTACAACAGTGGGAGATATTTTGCTTGCTCCCGGTGACGTTTTGTGCTTAATGCCAGATGCGATTCATCATGTGGAAGCACTCGGAGATAAACCCAGCATTAGTTTTAATCTTTATGGTGTAACAGATTACGATCGACGATTTGAGTTTAACCAGATTAAAGGCACTGCGGAAAACTTTTAAAATAGCAGCCTGATGAAAGTAAATCTCAATAAATATCGACAAATATAGCGGTAACGATCGCGGTCGGACTAACTTTTGTCTATTCGATGCGATACTAATTTTTTTAGTTGAAAATAGACTCATTTTAATACTTGACTTTCCTCACTACCTGACGATATAATGAAGCTAGTTCGCCAAGTTAGAGCCGCTATCAACCATCTCACGGGCAAGCGAATTTCCACCTCTTCGCTTCAGTTTCGCCTGACGCTGGAATTGCTGGTACTCTCGATTTTAGCACTTAGCAGTGTGGCATTTTGGGCCGGCTGGCAAAGGTCGCAAAATCTAGTCGGTGCTCATAAAAAAACCCTGGAATACATTGGAATACGCTTTCCAGAACAGGTTGAGCTTTATAGTGAAATGGGTTCCCTAGAAATTGGCTTAACCCGAAGTGTGCACAAAGCCTCCACAGGAGGAATCATGGTGTGGGTGAAGCGAAATGATGGGATGCTTTTGGTGAATTCACCTGATATGGATCTGCAATCTTCTAAGATTACGAAGATGATCTCGTTGACGGAAGTACCTGCTGAGCCGACTTTTGTTCGGGTGGGCGATCGCTATTTGGTGATCTGCAGCAGAACTCTGAGGATTAAAAATGAGTTACTGGGTACGGTATATTTCTCTCAAGATATCACTGATGAGCAACGTCAATTAAATGATGGGATTCGCAGTCTAATTGTTGTCAGTATTGTGGTAGTCTTAGTGTTAATGGTGGCGATCGCCAGTCGCATTCGTCATGCTCTCCATCCTTTGGAACATATGAGTGAGGTAGCTAGCACTTTGTCGGCTGATAATTTGCAGGCGGCAAAACTCCAACTGCATCAGGCTCCTGATGAGATTTTAGGACTAGCACAAACCTTTAATGAGATGTTGTTTCGATTGTCTAGTTCTTGGGAGCAGCAACGCCAATTTGTCGGTAATGTTTCCCACGAATTACGCACTCCTCTGACGGTTGTAGTTGGTTATTTACAAAGTTTGCTGCGACGCAGCACTAACTTAAGTGACTATCAGCAACAAGCACTAGAAACAGCGGTTGGGGAAACTGAACGCACGATTCGGATGTTAGAAGATTTGCTCGATTTGGCACGGGCTGATAGCGGCAACTTGCACTTTCGTTTGAATCCGGTGATGCTGAATACTCTGGTGGCTGAGGTGGCCGAAATGAGTCAAAAAGTTAGCAATCGGAAAATTATTTTGGTGGCAAATGATGAGGATGTTGTAGCCTGTGCCGATCAGGATCGTTTACAACAGGTGTTAATTAACTTAGTTGATAATGCAATCAAGTATTCGGCTCCCGAACAACCAGTTGAGTTAGTATTAGAAAAGAAGGAACAGCAGGTGATGATTCATGTGGGCGATCGCGGAATTGGTATTTCTCTCCCCCATCAAAACCGGATTTTTGAGCGGTTTTACCGGGTGGATGAGTCAATGACGCGCTCTAGAGACGGTACAGGGTTGGGATTGGCGATCGCCAAAAGCCTGATCGAAGGCATGGAAGGACGTATTACGCTCCGATCTAAACCGGGAGAAGGTAGTATTTTTACTATCACCTTACCTGTCTGGAATCCGCAGCTATGAGCGATCGCATTCTCCTTGTTGAAGATGACCCTAAACTGGCAAAGTTCATCGAATCTGAACTTACTCTGGAAGGATATCACGTCACTGTCGCCCCCAATGGATTGGATGGATTGACGATCGCTCGCGATGCTCAACCGGATTTATTAATTTTAGATTGGATGCTTCCCGGCATCTCTGGATTAGACATCTGTTTAAGGTTGCGATCGACTGGTGTTCAAGTACCAATAATTATGTTAACAGCAAAAGATGAAGTACCCGATCGCGTGACGGGATTAAATGCTGGAGCCGATGATTATGTTACTAAGCCTTTCAGTATGGAAGAACTCCTCGCGAGAGTCAAAGCCCGTCTGCGCCGCACTCAACCCAATGACCCGGACAACTTACAATTTGAAGACCTAATTTTGAACGGTTTAACCCGTGAAGTATATCGAGGCAGTCAACTAATTGAACTCACTGCCAAAGAGTTTGATTTGCTAGAATTTATGCTGCGAAATCCCCGTCAAGTCATTACCCGCGATCGAATTTTAGAAAAAGTCTGGGGTTACGATTTTATGGGAGAGTCAAACATTATTGAAGTGTATATTCGGGCGTTACGGATTAAGTTAGAAGCAAGTAACTCAAAACGCCTGCTGCATACTGTTCGGGGAGTTGGATACGTGCTGCGAGAGCAAAAGTGATGAGGGGTGGATTTACAAATACTTGGCAGATTAAGTTTTGATACTGGTGAACCCGCTCCTCTTATACTGCCTATTTTTTTGTACCAAATAGACCTAGAAATCCGGTCGTTCCTGATAATCTTCCGCAGAACTCGGGTCTAATTCCCACCGACTTTCATCTCGACGTTCAAGCATATCTGTTGTGTGCAAAATAGCCCCATCGGCCATCTCTATGCCCGCAGCGGCTCCGAGTTCGTCAACCATATCCATGTCGGGAGTAGGCGCAGTTCCGCCCACCGATTGCTCGCCAGTGGCACTTTCTTGTTCCGCAGCCGGATTGCCATCCCCGCCGCCGATTTGGGAACTGGTGGCAGAGTATTCCGAACTGCTGTCCTGCAGGGTTGTTATGTCGTCTTGGCTCAATCCCGGTCGATCGATGACGCCGGTACCGTAAGATTCAGTAATTTCTTGAGGCAATTCGCCCAAATTATCGCGTTCTGTTGTTGTTTTTTCGTTGCTTTTTTTTTGCTGTGCCACGAGACTTGCTCCTGTTTGTTTTTGAACTGAATTAAATTAAAAATGTCCGAATTTGGCTTTAACTGAATTGTTTTTATTAATGGCCGTTAGGCTATAATTAATTAGTATGATAAGTGCTATTTAATCTTTTAGCTTCTATCCCAGGAAATATATTAATTCGGTTCAGGTATTTCATTGGGAATACAAAAAGCGATCGCCCTTTGGACACGGGCGATCGCTTTTTAATGTGGACGCTAATTCTATTCGGAAAAATCGGGAGTTACCCATTTGGGGGGTTCCATCCGTTTCCTTCTCAGGGCTTCCTCTGCTATTTCTAGCATTTTATCCAGAGAAGTATTTTCAATAAAGTTGGACGTTGCTTCTGCGTATTCCCGCTTCGGGCACTTGTCGCCCAGAACGCAGCCATTGACGCAAGCTACAGCACAATCGACAGTGTTCTCCACCATAACTTTTTTCCTTTCACGGTTGCCACAACTAATAGGCAGGTACTCTGGGTGAATTTGTCAAGAGACTGCTCTATATCTTTATTTTACTTTACAAATTGTCATCAAAGGTCGATCGCCAGGGCAAAACTGTTATAAAATCAAAGCAACCTACCTAATCTGCCGATCGTGAACAATTTTCTGCGGCGCTTAAAGCTTTTACCTTGGCGAGAAATGCTACAAATTGCTGCCCTCGTCAACTTCATCGTGGTTGGATTGGAGTTATTTTTAGCCTGGGGTTTCACGCAGTCGCAGCCAATCCGCAACGTCGTGACGCTTCTTTACGGTTCCTCCCTCGGAACATTGATACCTTTGGCTGCTGCAGTGGGAATGGGAGCTTTAGCAGTGTACTTTTTAGAGTATTGGCAACAACAATTTTTGCTCAACCGAATTAGTTTGTGGGTTTTAGTTTTCTGCGTGCTCTTGGGTTTGGTGTTAAAGTCTTTGCTACCAATCCCTCCTTTATTAGCAAGTTTATCCTACCCTGCATTAATCGGAGTTACGGTGGGAGTTTTTTGGAAGGGCCGGCCTTATTGGCGATAGTCATGCCATTTTAGATTTTAGATTTTAGATTTTAGATTGGCTATGACTGATGAAGATTCGGGTTTGGGGCTTGTCTGCAGTTACATTTTTTTGTGATGATACTGTCATTAGTCTGAACTTCCCTCGTGGGGGGAAGTTGAAACTTCTGAAACACGAGCGCAGCGCGCGAATCTCAGCTTTTAGCCTCACTCGTTTGTACCCATGTAATTTAAGATTTTTATAAAATAAAATTATTTGGATGGATAACCAGGGATCATCGCAGCCATATATATCGAACGTGTTCCAAACAGAAACTCTCCCCCATCCGTACTACTTCGTGAGTCCTATCGCGAAAACAGTTTTACCTCATATCCTTACCCGTAGGTGTCCAGTTTAACAGTCGCGCTATTCGCCAAGGTTGGAGTATTAAAAATCAAGAACATTTGATTTTAGATGTCACTATTAATGAAGATAGATGTGGCATTCGGTCATTGAATAGACCTCGGAACTTGGCTGCGATCGGATGGATGTCGCTTAATGCTGTCAATCAAGAAATCACTCTCAAGCTTAGCTGGCGACAGAAAAGGAAACGGGCTGCGATGAATGATGAGTATATGATGCCTTCTTCTCAAATCCTTGTGTCAAGACTGATTGAGATACTCTTACCCTGGGCTGGCACGGTGTACTCTACCAGAGAATTGTGCCTATTTGAGTCGCTATTTGTAAGGTGCCAATGGGAGCATCTCATATTTGTAAAAACACTTATTCTGGCTCCTGCCTTCTTCCTTTTTCCTTCTTCCTTCTGACTCTTTCCTCCTGACTCCTGACTCCTGACTCCTAGCTCCAATTTCAAGCTGAGGGCTGCTTTCATTGAGATGCTCCCGGTGCCAATAGCGCACACTAGCCAGAGAAATTGTGCGCTATTGACATCTTACAGAATATAAATTGTGCAGAATTACCGATCGACTAAAAACACAATTCCCAATTCCCCCATTTCACCGCATTTCAGGAACTCTCACAGTCTCTGCAGGATGCATAATTGCCTCTTTAGCATTCAACTTTTGATTCAACTCCCGAATCCGGCGCGACAGCAAGCGAATAATATTCACCGCAATTCCCGGCGTTTCATCAATCGCATCGTATAGCTGCATTTGAGTCAGCATCAAACACTCGGATTGTTCGACAGTAGAAATAGAAGCCGATCGAGGTTCTGCATCAAACAGCGACATTTCCCCGAAACAAGCCCCCGCTTTCAACTGTGCCAAATCCCGATCGCCTATATGCACGCGCACCGTTCCCGATACCAAAATATAGAGAGACCGCCCTTCTTGTCCTTCCGTAAAAATCCTGTGCTTTGAAGGAAACGAAAGTTCATCCATTACCGATGCTAGACGCACGAGAAAATCATCCCGCAGTTCCTTAAAAATCGGAACCTCCCTCACAAACAATAGGCGTTCGACGCTGGTTAACATAATGAGATGCAATGATTAATTTAAACTTAAACAAAGGAAGAGGAATTGGGCATTGGGCAAACAGGGCATCGGGCATTGGCCCGCGCAGGGCATTGGGCATTGGGCATAGTTTCTTTTTATTCCCTCTTCCTTCTTCCTGACATCCGTTACATCCGTTACATCCGTCGAGCGAATCCGTTGCCGAACTTCCTTCTTCCTTCTTTACCTCTTTCCCCCTGCACCCAACTCTGCCATCATCTCTTCAACTTGAGCTGATACCAAATTATCCGGGTCATTTTGCAGCCTCGGCAACAATTCGACCAAAGCCCGGGGCGAGGCTATTTTCAAATAGGCTAACACTGCTTCGCGGACAAAACCCGTCGGGTGCTGCAGACACACGAGAGTTTGTTGAGCCGTAAGACTCCAGCGCGCTTCCCTCGCCAAGTGAAAGCAGCAGGCCAAGGCCCAATCCGAAAGGAAGTGGCGCAATTCTAGCAAGCGCCGCAAACGATCGCTAGGGGCTAGAGGTTTGTAAACCATCAATTCCGAGAGGTTGCTCAATTTTTCTCTTTCCGAGTGTTGATCTAACAAATTGATGAGCGATCGCTTCCTAGCTATATCCACAGTATTATCGAGAATTTCCAATCCCCTAGCAACCAAAGAAGGTTGGCCGGAAGCGATGTTGAAAGCAGCGGCTTGTACCGTGTCCAGCGGATAAAGAAACTTCATCAGCAAAAAACACCGCTCCCTAGCATCAGCTTCCAACCCCGCCAGAGCCCGCTGCAACAATTGAGCCGTATCGTTCCCGGGTTTCCGGGCGCTGTGGGACTCTGGCTCTGAGAAATTGCCGTAGCTTGTTACCCCAGACAAATCTACCAGACCTGCATAAATTTGACCGATAAACATTAACTCCTGTTCGATCAGAGTTTCCAAGCCGCTACGGCCGATGCGGTCTAGAACCCCTTCTATCCCCGCTTCCGAAGGCATTTTCAACAAGATGCGGAGGATATTGCGCCTCGTCGTTCCCCAAGCCGTCATCAAATTGCTCACCAAAATGTCGATCGCCTCATTTGTCCCTATTTGACCCAGAGCCGTCCAAGCTTGCAACCTGACCAAATCCGACTTGTGGATGTCCTCAGCCAAATACACCAGCAAAGGAATGGCATCGTTGTGAAGTTTGACTATAGCCTGCAAAGCCGCTTCCCTAGTCGATTTGTAACCAAGTCCCCGCAGCAGCGAAGGATAATATTCTTCCGAATGAGTAGACGAAATCACGTCTAACAGAGCGCAGCGCACTCGCAGAGATTCATCTTGCAGCAGATTGGGGATATGCAGCCGCAGTCCTTGCAAATAATCAGCTTCTCCCAGAGCCCGCGTCCCCATCACACGTTCCCGCTCTTGCTTGTGGGTCAGCATTTGGCGAAGCGTATTAGTCGCCTCTGCCTTTTGCTGGCGATCGCCCCGTCTCATAATTAAAGCAGCCGCCGTACCCCGCACCACCGGATCGACCGTCGGCTGCAAGTAAGGCCGCAAGCTCTCAATATTCGGTTCAGCTTCCGTCAGCCAGATGTAGCGCAAAGCCAAGGCCAGCACCTCCGGCGGCAAGGATTGCTGCGAAAGTGCGCCGACAGCTTCTAAATATGCGGGGTTCGGGTGTTGCAGCATCGTTTCCAAGCTCTGGCGCTGCAAACTTGGGGACAGCGAATCGAGGAGGGGAGCCAGAACTTCTCCGACATTTTTGGGGTCAATTTGCGTCAGGAGTTCTATGCAAGAGCGCTTTTCATCTTCCCCCCCCGGCTTTTGTAGAGTTTCCACCACTGCGCGCTTGAGAGCTTTGAGGTCAACGTCTGTGACGCCCAAGCGCCCCCGTTCTGCACTTTTGACCAACAAGCCCACGTATTGAGAGCGGATCAACCAGACGACAAACACCCACAACAGCGCCAATATGACGATCGCGCCAATAAATATCAAGCTTTGCTGGTCGTGAAATACATTTTCGTCTTGCTGTGGGAGTATCTTGCCTGTCACCCACAGCATAATCAGGATGCCTACTCCCGTTGCTCCGCAGGATAATGGTTCGCCCACACCGTTGACCAAAGTTTGAATTCCCGATCGAATATTGTCGGGAATCGGTTGAAATAAAACCGGGCTAACGGTTTCCAAAAGCGTGTAGTGCAGCAGTTCGTCTAAAAATCTCAGCAATATCAGCCCGATAAACACAGAAACTAGCTGGCCCAGAGATGCTCCTACCGTCAGCACCCCGAGTATCGCGATGCCCGCCGGCAAAATCATCGCCGTCACGAATACACCGATTCTTTCCACCAACCGACTCGAAGCGAACCACTGAGTCGCCACTTGAAACAGGCCTTGTATGCCTTCATAAATCCCCAGGAAGCTAGCTATCCAGCTAGCTCCGTCCCCCGGATTTTGGTATTCTAGCTGGCTGTAGAATTGGAAATCTACCAGCACGTAGACCACTTCTGCGAGGATGAAGAAACTGACTAGAGGTACGGCGTATTTTTGCAGCGGGCCCGTAACTTT
The DNA here is from genome assembly GCA_036704825.1 of Microcoleus sp. F8-C3. Classification (GTDB taxonomy): domain Bacteria; phylum Cyanobacteriota; class Cyanobacteriia; order Cyanobacteriales; family Microcoleaceae; genus Microcoleus. Next base: position 14,123 of record JAUBSN010000049.1, read on the forward strand.
GCGGGCGGTAAATTCTTCTTGGTCGTCGTCTTCGTCGTCATCCGTCCAGTGAGCCGTTTCCGGGAATGCTTGGCTGTATTTTTCCGTGAGGTAGTAGAGCAACACCGAGCCTGTCGCCACCATCAAACCCGATATCAGGGTAACGTTTTTGAGTCCGACTACGTACAGCAAAACAGGCAAAGAAAACCCGCTGACTACTCCAGCTACTAGATAGCCGCTGCTGACTAGGGGATAGGTGCGCTTAATTTCTCTAATATTAAACAGTTGGTTGGAAGTGATAGAAGTATTAAGGTCATTGAGGACATAGCAAGCTTCCACCCACAGCCACATCAAAAAAATAGTAATAAAAGCTATGCTGACGCCAGCTATCTGAGTATTTTCGTAGCCGATGCCGAATCGAAACAAAAATAGCGGTATCGACATCATTGCCAGAACAACCACTACGGTGCGCCTTAGCGGCAGGATTTTTTGCAGCCACGAGTAGACAAATCCCAAGCCAGAACCGATAAAGGCGCTGGCTATGTAGATAAAGGGCATTTTGTCGGCGCCGTACTCGTCTAAAAACAGACCTACTGTGCTCAGTTCCAGCCAGATCAGCCCGACGGAGGTTAGAGTGTAGACGAGGAACATCAGTACGGTTCGCTCTACTTCTTCCGATCGCAGGTTGAGCGATCGCAGCACTCCTTGTCTTACTCCCGCCGAACCGCTGATTTGAAAATTTTCCATGCAGCGTTGATTTCCCTGTTTGGTAGCTTATTCCCGACTAATTTCCGAAGTCATCAGCTATCAGTCACCAGTTTATGACTGATGACTGCTTACTAATGACTATCTATTTATACTTTCTTTGGCGACAGCAGCATCATCATACTGCGTCCTTCTTTTTTGGGGGCTTGCTGCACTTCTGCGATTTCCTGCAAATCTGTGGCCATGCGCTTGAGCAAGTCCTCTGCTAGGTTGCTGTGTTGGATTTCCCGACCTCTGAACATGATCGTGGCTTTTACTTTGTCCCCGGATTTGATAAAGCGGTCTGCTAGTTTGAGGCGCACTTGGTAGTCGTGTTCTTCAATTTTGTAGCGCATCTTCACTTCTTTAACATCGGCAGTGTGCTGCTTCCGCTTTGCTTCTCGCGCTTTTTTTTCCTGCTCGAATTTGTACTTCCCATAGTCCATTACCCGGCATACAGGCGGGTCAGCTTTGTCGCTGACAAGTACGAGATCGAGTTCTTTTTCTTCTGCCAGGCGCAGAGCTTCTGCCGGCGTCAATATGCCTAGTTGCGCGCCGTCGGTATCGATTACCCGGATTTTGGGGTATCGAATATTTTCGTTGATCTGGGGTAGGTTGCGATTTTGTCTTCTTTCAATCACAGGCATGAATGGTTTTACAAGCAGTAGTTTAATAGCGAAGCTTCTTGATAGTTACAGGTTTGAGCGGTCAATATTTCACGATTGACTATCGAACTGTTTTATAAGGTGTTACCCTTACCGGACGTACTACCGCGCCCTGTCTCCCGTCCGCTAAAGCCTTGGGGAATATTTGGACGATCGTAAATGAATTCTTACAATACTTGCTATTCTACTCAGTCTGGCTGAGTTTCTGCCTAGTTTTATTTTAACTTCACACACACGATCGCCCGCCCACTTGCCCGATTTATGACAAAACGGTCAAAAATTCCGGCTCAAAGGTTAAGGATGAGGTAAAACGGCTTTTCTTACCCCATCTCGCCCGGTCTGGCAAGTCCCCCCAGTCGCCGGATTTGCCTTGTAGAATTAGGTATAAGCAAGTGTAAATTTATGTTGCGCTCTGAGGCAAAATTGACAAATTCTCTGCTGTGGCACCAACGGGTGGGAACTCAACGAGACTGGGTGTGGCGGGGTTGGCAAACTCGCTACAGTTTTTTGCGGCCGAGTTTGGGGCGAAATCAAGGCGCGCTGGAATCTCAAGATTCCCAGGCCGCCGGAATTGCCCCGCGCGCATCGGGAACGCCGATTATTTTACTGCACGGGTTTGGAGCTTCGATCGGTCACTGGCGACAAAATCTCGCTTTCCTCGCCGAAAACCAAACGGTTTACGCCTTGGATTTGTTGGGGTTTGGCGCTTCCCAAAAAGCTCCGGTCAACTACTCGGTGTCTTTGTGGGTCGATCAAGTTTATGATTTTTGGCAGACTTTTATCAGAGAGCCGGTAGTCTTGGCAGGAAACTCGATCGGCTCGCTGATTTGTCTGGCCGTGGCTGCCGCTCACCCGGACATGGTGGCCGGCACGGTGATGATTAGCCTCCCAGACCCCTCTGTGCGTGCTGAAGCGGTCCCCGGATGGCTGCTGCCGGCGATCGAAGCTGTTGAAAGTTTGTTTGTTTCTCCGATCGTACTCAGGCCTTTGTTTTATTTTGCCCGCCAGCCTTCCTTTGTCCGCCGCTGGGTTGGCTTTGCCTACTCCAACCCCGAATCTGTCACCGACGAATTAGTAGAAATTCTAGCAGGGCCTGCGGGCGATCGGGGAGCTGCCCGCGCCTTCTGCGCTTTATTTAAAGCTGTAGGCAGTTCACAATTTGGCCCCAATGTCAAGACTGTGCTGCGAAATTTAACAATCCCGATGCTGTTAATTTGGGGCAAACAAGACCGGATGATTCCCCCTAGGTTCGCCCGACCCCACCAATTTGTCGAATGCAATCCCAATTATGTAGAACTAGTTGAATTAGATAATGCGGGCCACTGTCCCCAGGATGAATGCCCCGAACAAGTAAATCAAGCAATTTTGAACTGGATGAAGCGGAATTTTGTACCTGCGGGCAAGAACAAATTGCAGCGCTGTTGATTAGACACAGGGCGGTGCGTTGCTAAGGGAAAAAAATAACTTGCGGGTATCGATCCGGCTCAAAAATGAAGTTGCTAGAACTCGATCGCACGCAGTAGTACGGTATAGCAGATGTTGAAGGCTGTAGCGGCGAAGCTGACCGGGTAAAAAGAAGTCCGGGGGAAGGCGCAATCGACCGCTTATGTTTCAGCAATTAAGAATGTCCTAACCGTCAGGGCGGTTGCTATATTACAAAAATTCCCTCTCTTGAGAGTCAGTCGATTTGAGGTTCGAGATTGACTCCACAACCGCTATCTGGAGGCTTGAACTAACCTAAACAACTTTTTTGCTGTGGGCGACTCCTGCTGGAAAGTAAGTCTCCCTTTCTGTGATGTCATTTATCTACTGTTATTGATGGTTGCTGTTTGAGCAAGTCAGAGATTGACACAATCACCAAGATAGTGTATCTTCTCTAACTGGTAGTACACATCCAAGTTATGCAGTTAGTCGAAAGGCAAGCCATTAAACCAAATCAAAGGTTTTACCCAGAAGCCGATCGATTGTCTTTTCTGTCCAACAAACTTTACAACTGCGATAACTATATCTACGGTCAAAACTTTTTCTCAGGTAAACCAACCAATGCTCTGGCTGTAGATCGTGCACTAAAAAAGAGTCTAAAGTACAAAGCATTGCCCGCCCAAGTAACACACAAAACTCTCCGGTTACTGCTGAAAACATGGACTAGCTATCATAGTGTCAAATTTGCGGGCGCGATCGCGATGGTCCAACTAAGTTTTAAGCAACACCGAAAATGCCTGACTAAACAATCCCGAAAACAAGAGAGCAGGGGCGCTATGTAGTTGTATTTAACTGTCAAGCTGTCAGAAAAAGGATTTTCCCAAAGAATATTCCATTTTGTCTGGAACTCAAATTTGGCGGCATTGAAAAGTTACCTAAATCTTGGAAATCCGGATTGTTCCCGAGGTAAGTTGTTAAGTTATCGAGGTAGTTTAGGAAAAGTTAGAACAAAACACAAATGTAAAGCGGATTATAACCGTTGCCGCAACAAGCTTCGCGAATATTAAAGAGCTATGAAACCCCTCTCTTGACAAACGGTAAAATTCTAGATTCTAACTTGTACCTTCTAGCTTCAAGAAACACCTTGTTTCTTGCTCCTAAAAATAAATACCTTACCTTGTGCCAACAATCTTTCAGTCAACTTATAACCGATCTCCCCCAACTATACGGGAAAGTTCAAAAATGCCAGAATCAGGCATTTCGGAGTCCTTTAACACATAAAAAAGTCAATTTAGCCAACAACTGACGGCCCCCATGCCCCCGGTCTGCTGGCGGCTAACTGCTGAAAGCCTCTAAGGGCAAGCAGCGCCCTTCCAGCTTTTGGCAGTAACGCAAACGAGGAAAAAACTGTCGTGAAATTCCACTGGCTACTACCGAGTTTCTTAAGTGTATTTTTGCTCGCCGGAGCCGCCGAAGCAGCTAGACTGCAATCTTGGCGGTTTGATGCTTCAGAGAACCGGCTTTACATTACAACAGAGGGGGGAGTACAACCCAAGGCTCAACTGATTTTCAACCCGATGCGGTTGGTAATCGACTTGCCGGGAACGAGTCTGGGGCGTCCCTCGGTCAGCAAACCGCTCTCAGGGGCGATCGAATCGGTGCGGGTAGGGCAGTTTGACAACGATACGACCAGAATTGTGGTCGAGATCAGAGACGGGTTTACTATAGACCCTCAGCAAGTAAAATTCCGGGGTATTTCTCCGAGCGAGTGGACAGTGGATTTGCCAACGCCGGTGCGGGGAGGGACGGAAAATTCGATTTCAGAGCCCGGGGGAGAAAGGTTATCGGTTGAACCTTCAGCATCCCAAGCCCAGTCGGCCGAGGCGACTGTAGTTCAGAACGTTCAGGTGACGGCGGACGGTTTTTTAGTCCGCACTGCGGGCGGTCGCCCCCAAATAAATTTTGAACAAAGTCGGGCTGGGGACATCGCCACCCTCGATATTGAGGGAGCTAGTTTAGCTCCGGGCCTAAGCAGCCAACAGCCTCAAACAAACGGCAAGCACGGGGTTGACAAGATTGAAGTCCGGCAACTGCCAACAGACCCGCCCGTTACCCGCGTGACTTTGCGGATGAAGAATTCTAATACTCAGTGGCGGGCGTCTGTGAGCAATTTGGGCGGGGTTGTGCTATTGCCTGGAAGTGTAGTACGACAGCCCTCGGTTCCCCGCCGCCTGACTGTAGACCCTCCGGCCAGACAAGCTCAAGGAAATTTAGCGAGAGTTCAGTCAATTGATTTAGCCAGTAACGGCACGCAACTGGTGGTGAGAACTGACCGCCAAGTCTCGTATACCAGCGGGTGGGATCAGGGGTCGAGAGCTTACTGGATCAGGATAGCCTCTAGTTCGCTGGCGGGGCAAATTCCTCAGCTCGATGCCAACAGTCCTGTATCGTTTACTGCCAGCCAAGAAGACGCGGAGACTGTGGTGATTTGGGTGCAGCCGCGATCGGGGGTACAGGTAGGCAGGGTGACGAGACCGAGTCCGCAGTTGCTGTCTTTGCAGTTGCGATCTAATGCTAGCGCGCAGCAGCCTTTGACTCGCACTCCCAATTTGCAGCCTTTGCCGAGAAGGACTTTCGGAACCGATGATTTGCCCCAAGCTTCAAACCGCCGCGCCGTAGTAGCGATCGATCCCGGCCACGGCGGCCGCGATCCCGGGGCAGTGGGAATTCAAGGCATTCAGGAGAAGGAGATTGTTTTGGATATCTCTTTTCAGGTGGCGCGGCTGCTGGAACAGCAGGGAGTGCAGGTGGTGATGACTCGGACTGATGACAGCGAAATCGACCTGGAACCCCGAGTTTCTTTGGCGGAACGCGTGAATGCTACTTTGTTTGTCAGCATTCACGCTAATGCGATTAATATGAGCCGGCCGGATATCAATGGGATTGAGACTTATTATTTCAATAATGGCCAAGATTTGGCGAGGGTGATTCACTCCAGTATTTTGGAGGGTACGGGGGCGACTGACCGCCGAGTGCGGCAGGCGCGATTTTATGTTTTGAGGAAGACTTCTATGCCTTCTGTTTTGTTGGAGGTGGGTTTTGTGACGGGGGCTGAGGATGCTGCTAGGCTATCTGACCCAGCTTACCGCAGTCAAATGGCGGCTTCGATCGCTCGCGGCATTTTACTTTATCTTCAACAAAGATAATGGGCAGTGGGCAGTGGGCTGTTGACGGTTGACTGTTAACTGCTGACTAATGCCAACTGCCAACTAACAACTGCCAACTGCCAACCGACAACTAACTATTAACAAATGACAACAAACTCTGGACAACAAAGAATCGGTATTTTTGACAGTGGCGTGGGGGGTTTGACTGTGTTGACCCAGTTGTACCGACAATTGCCCAACGAATCGATACTTTATTTTGGGGATACGGCGAGGCTGCCTTACGGCACTCGCGCAGCGTTGGAAATTGTGGAGTTTGTCCGCGAAATTATGACCTGGTTGGTGGCACAGGATGTGAAAATGGTCATTATGGCCTGCAACACCAGTTCAGCTTTGGCGATGGAGATGGTGCAGGCTGAATTTGATATTCCGGTGCTGGGAGTAATTCTGCCGGGGGCGCAGGCTGCGGTGCAGCAAGGCAAGCGGATCGGGGTCATCGCAACTCCTGCTACGGCTGCTAGCAATGCTTATCGAAATGCGATTTTGGAGATGGACGATTCTTGCCTGGTGTGGCAGGTTAGCTGTCCGGCTTTTGTGCCGCTGGTGGAGCAAAACCGGATTCACGACCCTTATACTTGTGAGGTGGCTAGGGAATATTTGGCTCCTTTGATTCAGCAGCGCATCGATACGCTGATTTACGGCTGCACTCATTATCCTCTGTTGGCTCCTGTGCTGCGATCGCTTTTGCCTGCTGGGGTGACTGCGATCGATCCTGCGGTACGGGTGGTGGCAGCAGCAGCCAGAGAATTGGAGCTTTTGGGGCTGCGGAATCCTGGTACTGCGCTACCGACTCGTTTTTGCGTGAGCGGCCCCCCGCAGCAGTTTGCCCAGTTGTCGGTGCAGTGGCTCGGTTGTACTCCTGCTGTTGAGAAAATATCCCTGCCGACAGTTCTACGATCGCCCGTATCGCTGGAATCTGTCGAATAAGCCCGAAAATTTATCGGTTGTTAGATAGATCGCCGTACAGCATTTACCCCCCTAATCCCCGCCTTTGTCGCGGGATTTAGGGGGTAAATTTTTTGCTGCAATGCTCCAATCTGATTAACGAAAAGCCTATTTTCGATTAAAAGTACCGATCGATCCAAAATCTCAAATCTAAAATTGTCCGATGTCCCGTGCCCGTACTCCACCCTACTTGATACTAGACATCAATTTGTAATAAAATGCAACAAAAGCTTTGATGAACAATGCAAATAATGTCCTATACGTGCTGGAGCTATTCAGCCTTGAACCATGTCACCCTACGTATCGCAAGCAGTTTTACTTGTAGACGGCTATAACATAATTGGACTTTGGCCTCGACTTCGAGAGAAGCGCGATCGCGACGAACTCGAAACAGCTCGCCGCGAGTTGATTGAGGTTTTAGTGAACTACAGTGCCGTTCAAGATTTTGAGGCCAGGCTAGTGTTTGACGCGCACTATCGAGATACTCCCGGCGTTAAAGAAATTATTACTAAAAATTTATCGGTGCACTACACTGACTTCGGTCAGACAGCAGATACTTATATTGAAAAATCTTGTGCTAGTTTGCGCTACGAGTTGCGGGTCAAAGGCAAAGTTCGCATGATTGTCGCCACCTCAGACCGAGCGCAGCAATTGACCGTAGTCGGCTACGGTGCCGAATGGATGTCCGCCGAACAACTAGCGGCTGACGTAGAATCCACCGCCCGCCGCAGCGAGCGCAGGCACAAATCCCGCAAACAAAATTCTAGTCGCTTTCTCGCCAATTCCCTCGATCCAGAATCCCAGCAGCGCCTCGCCAAGTTGAGAATGGGGCTGCATTAGCTGCTGAAACCCGCTCGCTGTCTGACAAAAAAAAAGTTGATCGAAGGCCTTGCCAAATCGAGTAAGTTCAGCTATTATTAGTAATTGTGGGTAACAAAAACCCCTAATCCTCGGTAGCTCAGTGGCAGAGCGGTCGGCTGTAATGAATGCAAGCCTTTGGCATCAACCAAAAGCCCTAGTGACATAGCAGCTCTATCCGGTAACGGGTACTGAAAAATCGGGTGAATTCAAGGAAACCGCAGCACTTTGGGTGGCGGCAATCTTGAGCCAAGTCCGGCGAAAGGCAGCGGTTGCGATCGCAAGTAGCCGGAAAGGTGCAGAGACTAGAGATGAGGAGCCTAACCAATAAATCTCACAGCGCCCGACATCCGACGACAGATCACAAACATGATTTGTAGGGATGATGAAATAGTCCGCCCCCTTCGGAAACGTTGGGATAAGTGTAACCGATTGGTCGTAGGTTCAAATCCTACCCGGGGAGTTAGTAAAAGTCTGAAGTTGGAAGTTTCCAGCTTCAGATTTTTTGTTTTTATTGTCCAAATTTTAAGAATAAAATTAGTCATTTTTTATACCCTGAGTCGCGAAATTAAAGTTGCGATCGCTAAATTCAACCTCAAACGCTGCACCATCAGCCAACAGTTCAACCACTGTCCTAACTTGTCCGCGTCGCAGGTTGTATTCAGGAAGGTCAACGGTTAAGGCAACAACATCTAGCAATTTGACTGTATTCTTTGCCACTCTTATCACCTCCAGGCACTATACAGCGGGTGCGGAATGTAGATTATATAACAAGTCAATGATAATCTACCACTGTTTGTCAAGCATTTTCTAGCGATACAAATTGTTGATTAGCTAGCCCAGTGATATCTTGAATTAAATCGAATACAACTTTAAACTGAACAAAATCTTCGATAGTACCGTGTGTACATAACCATTCACACAGATTTCGCTTTTCAGACTTATTTATTTCACAAATCTCTGGCTGGGTCTCTGGTACTCCACGAACAGTTTTTTGCACTTTGGGTGTTATATCAAAAAACTGAGGATGTGATTCTCGAAGCTCCTTAATCCTGTTTGCTGGGATTAAGTTTTCAATCCCTTTTGAGATAGGACTACCAGAAACGGTGGGTATAACACGTTTCTTAGCCATATCCTTGTCAGAGTTTTGCTTATTTGTATCACAATCGTATATTAGACCAATGGTTTTTGGCAAAGCTATCGCTAGCCTATTACTGCAGGTTGTCCAAATCTTGTCTAGATTGCCACACCCATCACCATCACACAAAACTATTTGGTTTAGTATCCATTCTTTATCAAGAAGCGAAGCAGATTTCTTCAAATATTTAATGTCATACGTACCCTCAACAAAAATAACTGGTTTGTGGGATTTATTGACCTCAAATTCAATTTTTTGTCGAAATGTATTTGATTCTTTATAAAAATCAAAAGCGGATTGAAATTCCTCAAATTCCTCACTACCAATCTTCAACCCTGCTGGAACAGACAAAATTTCAAATCCACTCTCGCCAAATTGGGTTTTCATTCCTAACAAAAACAATGGTGAGTGAGTAGTGAGAATAAACTGAACTTTTGGAAACATATTAATGACTGTTGGTAACAGATTGCACTGTAAGTCGGCGTGTAAATGTGCATCAACTTCGTCAATAATAACTACTCCCCTCACATCTTCTAATTTTTCAAATGGTGCACCAGACATATCAAAGTCTCGTAAAATCGATAAGACAATGTTGAGAATTGATGTTTGACCTGTCGATAGCTGAAAAATATTGTGGATGAATTCAGTCTCATTATCCTTCATTATAGATATAGTGCGATTCTGCCGTGGCCCGATTCCAAAGCGAATATTGTCCTCTGTTTTAAAAATTAGTTTAATAAGCTGTGCGGTGGCCTCCCAAATATTGGTAGAACTTCCCCTATACGACAATATTTGAGGCATTATGGGAAGTATTTGGCTAGGATCGTACTGGACGCGGAACGGTGATAATTTTCGATCGTAAATCTCTCTATCTAAAAGAATATCCATAAGCCAATTTTTAGATACAGTGAGCGGAGATTGCTGAATTATCCAGCGATTAGAGACTCTGTTTATCCTTTTACGCTCGACAAACTCCGCTGTCGCATTAAGATTTTGCTCATTTAACCATGCTGGTTGCTCAAAGCGATTGGCTGGAAAGTATAATACGCAATTACTTCTGAATTGTTTGGATACTTCTACTGGATTATTAATAAAATTTGTGTTAAAAATTGATGCTTCCTGCAAAGGAATCTCCCCAAATGAACTATCGATTTCGGGATCGCCAAAGTTTTTCGCATAATCTTCTCGCGAGCAAGCAAGCTGCCACTCATAGCAACTAAAATCAGGCCCTAAGTTCACCCTTGCATAACAGTACGTCGCTCCATTTCTTATGTACTGAGTGCTGCGAAGCTTATAGACTTTACCTTCTTCTACCTCTGCATCATCAATAGCAACCTGCTGTGCAGCCATTAGAGAATTCAACAAGTGGGAAAGAATAATACTCTTACCAGATCCGTTTGTGCCAACTAAAATAAGCGGTTTAGGATTTTCATTATTGGTAAATGGAAAATCATAGTTAATTTTTTCAATAGGACCGACGTTTCTCAGAGTAATGTGCTTAAAGTACATGAGATTAGATTCACTAGAGACAAAAGAGTCGTTTGCTGAATTTGCAATTGATACTAACTAAATATCGAGTTTTGTCCGCACCCGTTAATTCTTCGTAAGGTGCGTCAGAAACGAGATTTTCTAGTTGCGTCAACTATTTGGCTGACGCACCCTACCGAATACTACCGAATACTAAACATCGCGTTCCGTGCGCACCCATTTGGTTTGCCGCTTCAGGATAAAACCCAGATACAAAGGGATTTTCCAGAGGATGTAAAAAGGTACAGATAAAAGAGTTGAGCCAGAAATATTGGCACGCCCAAATTTTGCCCAAGCGCCGACAATTGAAACTAAAATCAGCAGTCCTTGTACTGCTAAAAAGACGGCGGGAATCGGGGATGTTCCCAAGGTTGCTGCTAGTAACGAGGTGGCAAAAGCTGCTAGCCAGATAGCTACTAACAGCGAAAGGGGAGGGACGGATAAGTCAAGGGCGATCGCCAATAAGTCAAAACGTTTTTGCTGGACTGAAGCTGCTGTCAGCCGGGGAGTTTGAGTTAACAATGTCTGTATGTGACCGTGTTCCCATCGGGTTCTTTGACTTTTGGCTGCTTGCTGCTGCTGCGGCAAACACCCGGTGACGTTGGCTTCGGGGCAGAATACTGTTGGGTGTCCGGCGATCGCCAAATCCAAACTCATCTGCATATCTTCAACAATATTGCTGCTGGCTAGGGAAACCGATCGAATTATCGACCAAGGAAAAGCCATGCCAGTACCTGTTAGTAATGATGGGAATCCTAACTGTTTTAATCCGCTGGGACGGACTAAGTTTTTCACAAGAAATGCTAAAGCAGAAATGGAATCTTTCGGAGTAGGATTTGGTGGCCGTTCCATGAGATAAGTTGCTTGCACTGGTCTTTGTTCGGCAACTGCAACCCGGGCTAATTTTTCTATAGAGTCTGGCTGACAGATGCAGTCTGCGTCAACCATGATGACTACTTCGGGAGGGTCGGATTCGATCGACTGCAAGCCGAAATCAAGTGCGTATCCTTTGCCCTTGCGCTGTGTGTCTTGGCGCTCGATCGCACTTGCACCGGAGTTACGGGCGATTTCTGCCGTAGCGTCCGTGCAGTTGTCAGCAATCACTAACAGGCGGTCTTGAGGTGTTAGCTGCGGCAATATAGTGGAGATTGTCGCGGCAATTCCTGCTGCTTCGTTGTAGGCAGGAATTAAAACTGCTACTTTGGGGCGGGGCGCTTTAGTTTCCGCTGTGGACCCGAAGCCGGAGAAGAAAGCTGCACTGCATTCTAGAAATAGAACTGCAACGGGAATGAGAAGGATCAGGGCGATCGCCAATAGCACAAAATCAATCAATAGGAACAGTAGCTGATTAATTTCCACAATTCTAGTACCTTAATTTAATTTACTGATTTCGCTGAGTTCATTTAATAAAATTGCCGCTTTGTTAGCTCAATGCACAAAGCTATCTCAAGTACGATCGTATTATGCCCTGAAAAAATCACCGTTACCACCTTTGTTGTAAAGACTTAAGTCCCCATAAAACTACTAGGACTGCCGTCCTCACTACAAATTAATTTGATTGCGGTTGTGCGATCGGACTATTATATCATATCGCTTCTGACAATGTTAAGTAAATCAATTTAATTAAACCTCAAACACGCCCAGACAGGAGAAACCGGGTTTCTTTTAGAAACCCGGTTTCTGGGTGTTCTGTTTTTAATCAACTAAACATTTAGGCGATGTTTAACTGATTCATTCCCTGTGGGTTGCCAGTCAGAATCTCCCAACTCAAAATTATTTCCAAGCTACGCTGCATCGCGGACAGCAACAGGTTCAGATTTTTTGGCGTTCAACTGTGCGGGGGGTGCAAATTCTCTGAGATATCTCGACACCGACCGCAAATATCCCACTTCTGCTTGAATCGAATCCAGGGTAGAAAGACTCTCAACTAAGTCATCAAACTCATCTGCCGTAACTCCAGCACTTTGCAAGACTTCTTGGTTGAGCCGCCCGCAGATTCCTTGCAGGAGGAGTTCGATAATCTCGCTATAGTCAGCGATTTGGGTTCCGTAACCTTGCAATTTCTTGGGATTAATTCCCCACTGCAAAATCTTCAACAAGTCTTCGGGGGCACTCCACGCAAAAGAGGAAGCAATCACTTCTTTTTCCGCTGCGACAAGAGCGTGCTTGATTTGCACTTCGGGGAAATCTGGATCGATGACTAAGCTTTCCAGCTTCGACACTTGTTTATCTAACACGCGCAAAGAAAAAGGAGCTAATTCTACACTCACCATGTCCCCAGTATCGTTAACACTTCTAAAAGGATCTTCCAACACATTAATTAAGAGGTGAATGTCTGTAGGCTTTTTCCAGTCAAACTGTCCCAGGAAAAACGGTTCTTCATATCCCGGCAAAAGTCCTTGAAAATAAATCGGGAGCTTTTTACCTGATTCAAGAATTTTATAAAGAGCTACCTCCAAGGTTTCTGTCGGCCAGCCGAGATTACTTACGGCAACAAATTTCAGTTTTCCGGGAACGGACACAACCAAAGAATTCAGCAATAAATGTACGGCTTCAAAAAGATTTTGAGCAGTTACGTAACGGTGGGGAGCGTGAACGTTGACAGTTTTACCTTGCTCTACTTTTTTGGACATTTGCTCGCAGAACAAGCTATTTTCCAACATATGAGTAAAGCGAACCATCCCGTAAGTAACATCTCCTTCTTGAGCTGCTTTGGCAAATTGCCATTCGGCAAACTTCTTCGAGGCGGCGTAAACTTCGGTTGTAAAATATCGAGATGTTTTGCCTGTCGAAGAGAAGATGCAGTGTTCTACGCCGTATTCTTCGCAGAGTTCGATGACGTGTTTACATCCTAACAGGCTGGTTGTAACTGTTTCTCGGATTTTGATCTCAGCTAGTCCGGGTTGGCGTTGGGCTGCTAGGTGAAAAACAATTGCTGGTTTTTCTACCTCAAATATGTGTTTTAGCGCCTCGAAGTTGCGAATGTCTGCGGCATAGAAAGTTACAGCACCTTCTCTGGTAAAAAGCGGGAGATTTTCGTCGGGGTTTTGACATCGGGCGCTGTCTGCAGAAATGATTTTAGTTGCGCCTAGTTCGAGGAGTTTTTCGATTAAGAAACTGCCTACACATCCTTCTCCACCGGTGATGAGGATGGTTTTTCCTTTGATTTGGCTGGTGACTGCGGATGCGTATAAGTGAATAGTGCGACCGCGCACGTCGCTAAAAGGTTCGCTTTCTAATTGTCCGTCGGCTTGATAGGCTGCGATTAGCTGTGCGGTGAGAGTTTGTAAGGCCGCGAGGATTTCAGGATCTTGCGGTTCCGGGGAACCGGGGGGAACTAGCTGCTGGATGCGCTCAATTATTTCCGCTTTGCTGGCACCTTCAAACTCTTCTCTTTGGTTAAATGCACTCTTCACTTTTTTGGCTCCTTTAAATTCTAGAAATACCGTTGCTGGTAAGCGACTTGTTAAGCAAATTTTCGAGGGACAGAATCTTTAAAAGTCTGCTTGGTTTTAGGATTTTTTCGACGGAAAGCTACTTAATTGGAAAAACACGCGATCGTCTCTGCTTGTAGTTTTATTAAGCGCTTTTGTAATCTGCTTGCTTGTGCGACCGGCAAATATCGGCAAAGTCGGAATGTTCTCTGTCAAAAATATGTCTCTACAACTATATACTTAAATTGCTGAGTGCTGCCAATACTCCGAACATATCTTTACTATTTCTTTGCAATAACCTGCGAGTTTTCACGTAATTTTAAAGTTTATGTAAAGTAGGGTCTGCGTTTAAAAAACTTAACAATACACTCGACGTTGATTATAGCATTTTATTTTTGAAATAAAATGTATTTTTTGTTACAGAAAATAGTTAATAATATTTAAGTAAAAATACGGGCAACAGCCTCAATCAAATATTTCCGTCTGCTGAAAATATTGTTATTTGATGGGTGGGGTAGTCCTGCTGTGTCTACCCCTGTATGTGTGATGCTACTAGGCGCGAACAATGCGTTCTTTTTTGCTGCCTTCAAAGCCGCGAGCGTCCCCAACATCGTAGCCTCCAGTTCGCAAGCGACGGTCTAAATCGCTGGCTTCTGGAGAAGTTTTGGTCGCTTCTTCGATCGTCACTCTGCCTTCAAGCACCAGTTTGTAAAGACCCTGGTTGATAATCTGCATTCCTTCGTAAGTATCGTGTTCCATCAACCGGAAAGCTTCATCATCAGCACCTTTCATCAAGTAATCGTGCATGGCAGGTGTATTCACCAAAATATCGTGAACTGCTACCCGACGGTTGTCAACTGTTGGCAGCAAAAGTTGGGCAATTACCGCGACTAAAGAATCGCAAATTTGAATCCGCATCGCCTGTTGTTCTTCGGGCGGGTAGAGGTTCAACAACCGATTAAGAGCGTTAATGGCGCTGCGAGTGTGGAGAGTTCCCAATACTAAGTGACCCGTTTGAGCTGCTTGCAACGCTGTATTGATGGTAACGCGATCGCGCATTTCCCCGATCAGAATTACATCCGGATCTTCCCGCAAAACAGCCCGCAAAGCCTGCTGAAACTCGTGGGTATGCAAGCCGACTTCCCGCTGGCTGACCAAGCATTTTTTAGAAGGGTGAATGAATTCGATCGGGTCTTCAATTGTAACTACGTGCTTCTGTTCCATCTGATTGAGGTGGTCGATCATCGCAGCTACGGTTGTCGATTTCCCCGAACCGGTCGGTCCTGTAACCAATATTAATCCCTGCGATCGCAAAATGATACTTTTGAAAACTTCTGGCAACCTCATGGAATCGATAGTAGGTATTTCCAAACTGATCAACCGCAATACCATCGCACCGCCGCTGAGGGAATCAAAACAGTTTAGCCGACACCGCACGAAGCCGGGGTAAAAAATTGCTGAATCTAATTCCTTGGTAGTTGCAAACTGTTTTCGCTGTTCGGGGGTGAGAATTTCGGCTAGGTAATTTTCAAAAATTTCTGGGGTTACTTTGGGGTGGTTAGTTGCTACTTGCATCGCGCCCCGAATCCGAAATCGAGGTACTTGGCCGACTCGAATGTGAATGTCGGAAGCCGAGGCGCTATGGGCATCTCTGACCATTTGTTCGATCGTGCTGACGGGTTCGACTGGCCGCTGCTGCTGCTGCTGCTGAGCTGGGGGCGCAGCAGGCGCGGGTGCAGCAGGCGCGGGTGTTGCAACTAAGGGCGGCGGCGGCGGCGGTGTTCGCCGGCGGGCTTGAGCCTCTGGTTTAACGGGTGTAGGATTGTTTAATGGGTTCATTTTTTGGTCTCCAGTCAGTCTATTTGAGATTTGAGATTTGAGATTTACTCCACAGATTAATCTGGGAGCAGGAACTAGAGTCTAAAATTTGGGGCTCGACCCTGACTGAGTGTACGTGGCAGGGTATCCGTTTTTGGGCGGGTCAATGTAGATTTATTTTGATGGGTTCATTTTTTGGTCTCCAGTCAGTCTATTTGAGATTTGAGATTTGAGATTTGAGATTTACTCCACAGATTAATCTGGGAGCAGGAACTAGAGTCTAAAATTTGGGGCTCGACCCTGACTGAGTGTACGTGGCAGGGTATCCGTTTTTGGGCGGGTCAATGTAGATTTATTGCGAAAAAATGCCCGATTTCTAATCTAATCGCTCGCAGCTAATTCGGTGTTAAATGCTGAGAATATTTTACAATTAGGCTTGATGGGGCGATCGAGTAATTAACAATTTAAACTCCTATGAACATCGGTCACAAAATCGCCGACTGGCTCGAAAATCGCGCTGTTACCCCTGCCTACGCGGGTTGGCTGCTGTTGGGGATGACGGTTTTCTTTTTTGGGTCTGCGACTAATACAATGTCTGGGTGGTTGTACGTGCTCAGCGGTGGGGGTTTGGCGCTGTTGGGAGTAGCGGCGGTTTTGCCTGGAAAATCGCTCCGTTCCTTGGAAGTCCGCCGCCGCCCGATCGAACCGGTGAGTGCGGGCGATCGAATCACCGTCGAACTAGAAATCGAAAATCGCGCCCGCCAACCTAAGACTCTGTTGCAAGTGGTAGACATCTTGCCGTTTGTACTGGGAGAACCCGTCGTCCGCCCGATCGAAGTCATAAAGCCTAACAGTATATACAGGGATACATACTATCTAGAAGTCCGGCAGCGCGGCGTCTATCGTTGGCAAGAGGTAAACTTGAGGACGGCGGCACCTTTAGGGTTGTTTTGGTGCCGGCGCAGCCGCCCGGTCAAAGCGGTGGCGGTTGTCTATCCGCAGGTTTTGCCGTTGAGCACTTGCCCTTTGATCGATCGCATCGGTCAAGAAGACAGCCCGCAATTTTACAATCGCAGTCGATCGCAAACTGCCACCGAAGGTCTCACCCGCAACCTCAGACCTTACCGCCACGGAGACCCGACCCGCCTGATTCACTGGCGTACCAGCGCCCGCTACGGAGAACTGCGGGTGAGAGAATTAGAAGTTGCAGCAGGCGGTCAAGAAATTATTATTGCTCTCGACAGCGCTGCGGCGTGGCAGCCAGAAGAATTTGAACGAGCCGTGACTGTAGCTGCATCCCTGTATTTCTATGCTAGCAAGCGCCTGTTAAACGTCAAACTTTGGACGGCCGGGACGGGGCTCGTATCGGGAAACCGGGTAGTTTTGGAAACTTTAGCAGCGGTTAATGCTGGGGAAGATGCGATCGATAATCGCCCGAAACTGCCGATAATTTGGCTGACTCAAAACTCTGCAACTTTAAGCACTCTTTCCCTAGGCAGCCGCTGGGTACTCTGGCCGTTGGCAACTGCGGAAACAGGCGAAAAAAATTTAGTAAAACACGATTTTCCAGGTTTGAAAATTCGCTCTGACCGACCGTTAGAACTTCAGTTACAAGATACTCTGGAAAGAGCGATTAGTTATTAAAATAGTCCGGGACGCAAGCTCTCCTGGAAAGAGCGATTAGTTAAGCTGTGTTGCATCTAGATTGCCTATGGTATTAGAGAGGGAGAGGGGGAGTAGGTCCGATGGGGATCGGATTTGACGATTTTCGATCCCAAAAATAAATATACAATTTAAATGCACAACAGCTTATGAAGATTAACTTCATGAGTTTTCAGGTATCACAAACTTTTCCCATTTTTATCGCATATTTGGAGCGCTAAGAGTTCCCGCCCCACAAGATTTTAATTGTAGAGAGATAGTTTAATTTTAATGGCGAGCCGATCGAACTCTTTGCCTGACAAGAAAATCTCAATCCCTGTTAATCTCTAGTTTCGGGCAGAGTTTCGACTACATACTCCGGTACATATTCGGGTCGATTCTGGGGCAAATTCTGGGGCAAATTCTGAGGTAAATTCTCCGGTGGATGTTCGAGCCTGACTCGCCGGATCGGGAGATTTGCAATCAGTGCTGTGGCCCGCTGGTCGCTCTCCAGCGAGAACTCTGATCCGGTGGTATCGATTTCCACGTAGCGAGATACCACCTCTAGAATTTCTCGGCGCATCGACTCAACCATTTCTGGGCTGAGTTCTGAGCGATCGTGAGCTAGAACCAGTTTGAGGCGACGTTTTACCTCGTCGCGGCTGTTGTCGGGGGTGCGCGGGAAAAGTCGTTCGAGAAGTGTGTATATCATGGGTCGGGCTGGTTTGTCAAGGGTTAGGCATAGAAAACGTCATACCATTTTCGATTTTCGATTTTCGATTTTCGATTGGGGAATCACTCATTCCCGTCAGGTTTGGAGTTGACCTACAGTTTCATTCTTTTTGGCAACTGGTGTCACTGGGGGAAATTTTGGGCTAGTTTTTGTGATGCGGTCGCTGCTGTTAAAGATCGATCGCCAATCAGCACATCACATAATTTTAGTGTTTAAGAACTTGCGGAGTCGAGTAAAGAAGTTTTCCCGACGGGGATTTAGATCGAGAAATTCAACTTTTTCGCCTTCTAGGCGGCGGGCAATATTGTCGAAGGCAGTTCCAGCTACAGAGGCCGTTTCCGACAATACTAATGGTTCGCCTCGGTTGGTGGAAACGATGACGCGCTCGTCGTCGGGAACGACGCCTAACAGCGGAATGGCGAGGATTTCCCGCACGTCTTGCACCGACATCATATCATTTGCCAGCACCATTGCGGGTCTGATCCGGTTGACGATCAGGTTGATTTTCTTGACGTTGTTGGCTTCCAACAGGCCGATGACTCGATCGGCATCGCGGACAGCAGCGATTTCGGGAGTGGTGACAATGATGCCTTCTTGAGCCGGGGCGATCGCATTTTGAAAACCTTGCTCAATTCCAGCAGGAGAGTCGATCAAAATATAGTCGTATTTTGCTCCCAACATCCCCACAAGCTGCTTCATTTGCTCAGCGCTGATGGCATCTTTCATCCGAGTTTGGGCAGCCGGCAACAGCACCAAGCGAGGCTGCCGCTTGTCTTTCACCAAAGCTTGCTCTAACCGGCACTCTCCAGCGAGAACTTCTAATGCGGTGTAAACAATCCGATTTTCTAAGCCCAGCAGCAAGTCTAAATTTCTGAGACCGAAATCGGCATCAATTACGGCAACGTTGCGCCCCCGCTTAGCTAAAGCCATGCCGAGATTGGCTGTGGAGGTGGTTTTTCCTACCCCGCCTTTCCCTGATGTAACAACAATAATGCGAGCCATAAGCGATTTTAGATTTATTGGGAATTAGTCAGTAGTCAGTAGTCAGCAGTCAGCAGTCAGTAGTCATCGGTCATGGGCAATTAATCTTATTATTTGTTGTTCGTTGGTAATTATTTTTTGAGAATTTGGCAGCAATCTGTTATTTATTGAATCAACTCAACACTCAAAACTCATAGCTCTCATTGTTCTACGAATTCTCTCTGAATTTGCACTGAAATTTTAAAATTTTTTGACTAACTAATTTAGCCAAGACCAAAATTATCAAGCGCCGACTTAAAGAGAAATAGTATTACTAATGACCAATGACCAATGACCAATGACTAATGACCAATGACCAATGACTCATTACTCATTACCCCCGACTAACTGCGATTTGTCAAAATCAGAGGCTCTGCCGATCCGAATCCCTTGAGGCGTCACGTAGGCGACTTCCGGGAAAAACTGAGCGGGTGAGGTTTCTGGGCCTCTGGCAACATACTTAGCAATCCTAATCACCATCGGTTCCATCTGCAAGGTCATAATCACGCTTTTGGTGTTGCCGCCGGCACCGGCGTGCACGACGCCCCGCAAACGACCCCAAACTAGGATATCGCCTCCGGCGATGACTGAGCCGCCGGGATTTACGTCTCCCAAAAGTACGATCGTGCCTGGATGTCGAATTTCTACGCCCGATCGCACTGTCATCTGCAAATATAAAGGTTCCGCCAGCGATTGCGGTTTTTCGGCGGCGGCTTTATTCAGGGAAGAAACCGGAGCCTGCTGTTCTACACAATAACCTGCCGTAGCAGCAGCAACAGCGGTTTGGCGGCGGCTGGTGTGGACTCGTTTGAGTTGCAGTTCCACTTCGGAGAGGGCATCGGCGATGGATTGCAGTTGGCGGATATCTAAAAGTCGATCGTTCCCCATCAATTGTACTTCTGCGTTTGGCTGCCAAAAGCGTTCTCCCGCATTCAGCCTGACTTTTAGCTGCTGCCAAAGTTCAGTCCAAGTCGAGGCGGAAGCTGTTGCGGGTTCGCTGTTGGTTTCTGGGGGGAGTAGCAACAGTAGCTGTCCATCTTCTGTCTTGAGTCGGACTTGCAACTCTAAGCTGACTTCGGGTGTTGATTGAGGGGCGGCAGCAGCGGCTGCGGCGGAGGCATCGGGTGTCATGGGACAGTTTGATCTCGGGTAGGGACAGGTTAACATCAATATTAGCCTGAGTGGTCATTAGTCATTAGTCATTAGTCATTAGTCATTAGTCATCAGTCATCAGCCATCAGTCATCAGTCATTAGTCATTAGTCATTGGTCATTAGTCATTAGCAGGGCACTCTGCGCGCACTTTAGAGAATTATAGGACTTACGCATGGGGTTCTAGAAACCGGGTTTTTTTACAAAAATACTTCGTTGCAACCCGTAGATTCGGTAAAAAACCCGATTTCTTCGATCGGTGCATAAATCCTGAATTACTCATTACCAATTCCCTATTACCAATTCCCCATTCCCCATTCCCCATTACCAATTCCCCATTACCAATTCCCCATTACTATATGCAGCAAATAGAACGTTATCGCGGCAGTCTTCTCGGTTTAGCAGTTGGCGATGCTTTGGGAACAACTTTAGAGTTCTGTCGCCCCGGAACTTTTACACCTATTAACGATATGGTTGGCGGCGGCCCGTTTCGACTGCAACCGGGAGAGTGGACTGATGATACTTCGATGGCGCTTTGTTTGGCCCAAAGTTTGATTGAGAAACAAGGTTTCGATCCAGTTCATCAGTTAGAAACATATCTGCGGTGGAGTACAGACGGACATTTGAGCAGTACGGGTGAATGTTTTGATATTGGCAATACGGTTCAGCAAGCACTTTGGAATTTTGAAGATACAAGAAAACCTTACTGCGGTTCTACGGATGCTTGGGCTGCTGGAAACGGTTCGATTATGCGCTTGGCTCCCGTGCCTTTGTTTTATGCTACAAATCCTTTGGAAGTCATAGAAAAATCTGGAGAAAGTTCGAGAACTACTCACGGTGCTGCTACTTGTGTGGATGCTTGCCGCTATTTTGGTAATTTAATTGCGGGGGCGGTGAATGGAGTTGCTAAAGATGTGTTGCTTTCGGAAAGATATTGTCCGATTTCTGGATATTGGGCCGCAAATCCGCTGGTGGCAGAGATTGATGAGATTGCGGCGGGTTGTTTTAAATTGCGACAACCTCCTGAAATTAAAGGTACGGGTTATGTTGTCAAGTCTTTGGAGGCGGCACTTTGGGCGTTTTACAACAGTTCTTCTTTTGCTGAAGGCTGTTTGTTGGCTGTGAATTTGGGCGACGACGCGGATACTACTGGTGCGGTTTACGGACAGTTGGCTGGGGCTTTTTACGGAGAATCTGGTATACCGGAAAAATGGATCTCGCAATTAGTCGATCGTACTTTAATTGCATCTTTTGCCGATCGGCTCTTGACTTTATCTCGATCGAGCTGAATGTTTACCACACTTTTGCACTGCATGACAACAGAGTCATCGATCGTCGGTAATTGTCAACCGCTAAACTGCGACTCATGACTCCTGACTCATAACTGCAAAACTTCTTGACTTTTGCAGCAAGTTGTGTTTAGCGGATTTACTCCGCAGATTTCTAAAAAAAAAGATTTATTTACAAATCTTAATTTTTGATTAAATTTAGTATTATAATCTTGGTAACTTCCAACTAAGTATTTATTCTCACTATCATGATAGCGGATCAATTTCCTTGGCTGACCGCAATAGTCATCCTACCCCTGCTAGCTTCCCTCGCCATCCCTTTTCTGCCCGATACAGACGGCAAAACCGTCCGCTGGTATGCGCTAGGCGTAGGTATTGCAGATTTTGTATTAATGTGCTGGGTGTTTTGGACTCATTACGATCCGAGTATCTCTAGTTTCCAAATCGTAGAACAATATTCCTGGATACCTTCTTTAGGTCTCAACTGGTCTGTTTCCGTTGACGGACTGTCTGTTCCGCTGGTACTGTTGGCGGGATTGGTGACGACTCTATCTATTTTTGCTGCATGGGAAGTCGATCGCAAGCCGAGACTCTTCTACTTCTTAATGCTGGTGATGTACTCCGCACAAATAGGAGTCTTCGTTGCCCAAGACATCATGCTGCTGTTCATTGTCTGGGAACTAGAACTAATTCCGGTGTACCTGCTAATCTCGATTTGGGGCGGACAAAACCGCCGCTACGCAGCTACCAAATTCTTGATTTACACCGCAGGCGCTTCCATATTTATTTTGATAGCTGCCTTAGCAATGGCATTCTACGGCGGAGGCACCCCCACCTTCGACATGGTAGAACTAGGCTTGAAGGACTACCCGCTAGGTTTAGAATTACTGCTTTATGCGGGCTTGTTAATTGCCTTCGGTGTGAAACTGGCGATTTTCCCCTTCCACACTTGGCTGCCTGACGCCCACGGCGAAGCATCTTCTCCCGTGTCGATGATTCTGGCCGGCGTATTGCTGAAAATGGGCGGATACGGACTGATTCGCCTGAATTTGGAACTTCTTCCCCAAGCACACGTTTACTTTGCACCGATTATGGCGGTGCTCGGCGTGGTAAACATTATCTACGGCGCGCTGAATTCCTTCGGCCAATCGAACATGAAGCGCCGCTTAGCGAATTCGTCGATTTCTCACATGGGATTCGTGTTGTTGGGTATTGCTTCCTTCACGGATTTGGGAATCAACGGGGCGCTGCTGCAAATGATTTCCCACGGTTTAATCGCCTCAGTATTGTTCTTCCTGGCTGGCGTTACTTACGATCGCACCCATACAATGATCATGGACGAGATGGGCGAGATTGGAAAAGTCATGCCGAAAGTGTTTGCCTTGTTTACCGCAGGCGCGATGGCATCTTTGGCACTCCCCGGAATGAGCGGTTTTGCTAGCGAATTGTCAGTGTTTGTGGGCGTCGCAACCAGCGATATGTACAGCGGTTCTTTCCGCGCGGTGACAGTGTTCCTGGCGGCAGTAGGACTGATTTTGACGCCGATTTATTTGCTCTCGATGCTGCGACAGTTATTTTACAACTGTGGGAGACTGGCGGCTTGCGACCTTGAGGATCTAAATTTGCAAAATCAGAGAAACAATCTGGATGAAGCGGTTTGTTTTGGTAATAGTTGCGTTTTGCCTGGTGATGCACCGTTTATTGATGCTAAACCTCGGGAAGTGGCGATCGCATTTTGCTTTTTGATACCGATTGTCGGCATTGGTTTGTATCCCAACATGGCGATGCAAGTCTACGACGCGAAGACTGTGGCGGTGAACGCCACAGTCCGCCAATCTTACATCCAAATCGCTCAAGACAATCCTCAGATTTATGCGAAGGGATTTTTGGTTCCCAAAATTGCCCGAGCTCAAAAAGCTCCGACTTTTGGCAAAATTACAGGGTCTGAATCTGCATCGATTTTTGGCATTGTCAAATAATTTTATCGAATTTTGTTTGGTTTGAAAATCGGGCGATCGCTTTTGTCATATCATGTCTGATTGAGTGACTGCGATTACAAGGGCGGGTTTTTGAGTTTGTCAATTATTGGCAGATACTTTTTGTGAACCCACCCCTACCGTATTAGGCGTAATCGACCGGACATAATATCAAAGGGCGATCGCTTTTTTGTTAAGACTGAAGTTCCGAAATAATTGCGGCCAGATTTTCCCTAGCATATCCCACCTCAAGCATCGATTTATCCTCCAGATCGGAGGCAACTTTCTTCAAGATATTTAGCGCTTCTTCAGCGCCTGTCATCTTCACAAACAACACTTGCAACCGATTTTTGACTAATGCTAAAAGAGAACTACTTGGTTCGCCTTTATCCCCTTTTCGTTTAGCAATGTTGATGCTCAAATTGTGAGTTTTCAACAGCAGCATTCTTTCTATTCCTTGGGTTTTAACCGTCTCCAAAACCTCTGTTCGCATCCGATCGACTAATCGGTAGGTCACATATTGCACGATCAAAGGCTGAAGGATAAAAACAGTTTCCCCGCCCTCGCTAATTTTGTCAATTAGCGAGCGACGACCCAGAGAATCGAGATTTTTCAGTAAATCCGAAAGCGATGAATTGACAAACATCTGCTCTCGCAAAGTCGCCAGGGAAATCGGGCTTTGAGCAATAGCAATCCAGTAGGCAATTTCTTGTTCAGAACTCGACATTCGATCGAACTGCTGCGCGAGTAAATTGCTGATATGTTCTTCAATAAATAAAGCGGTTGCTTCCAAAAGCTTTAAAACATTCCCCTCGAAAAACTCGTTAATTGTTGTCGCTACAATCTTTAATGCTAACAGATTGCCTCCGTAGCGGGATAACAAGATTTCCAACTCTCGATCTTGAGGCGACAAACCTTTTTCTTGGAAAATTTCCCGCGCTATTTCCTCGGAAATAGCAGGTTTTAAAGACCGCACTTTTTCTCCCGCCAGCAAAGCCAGTTCCGTAGGCTCTTCCGAACTAGCTAGCAGTAAACAGCTATTGTGATTGACCTCACACAGCCGCACTATTAAATCTCGATATCC
Organism: Microcoleus sp. F8-C3; assembly: GCA_036704825.1. Taxonomy (GTDB): domain Bacteria; phylum Cyanobacteriota; class Cyanobacteriia; order Cyanobacteriales; family Microcoleaceae; genus Microcoleus. The sequence continues at coordinate 38,771 of JAUBSN010000049.1, forward strand.
TTCGCAGCCTTCGCGGTAGTGTCCCGCTAATTCTTCGGGTCTGAGAACAGCTTCAAAATCATCTAAAATTACCAGACAGCGGTGTTTTCGCAGATACTCGACCAGGCGCGAAATTTTGCTGTTGAGGTCGAGCTGCACATCGGGTTTTTGTTGGTTAGAAAAAAGTTGAATTAAGCTTCCTATGAAGTCGGATGGTTCGGGTGTCGATCGCAGCGATCGCCAAATCACAAAATCAAACTCATTCTGTACCTGTGAGGCCAACTGCACCGACAGAGTTGTTTTGCCGGTACCAGCCAAACCCAGCAGCGCTACCAAGCGACAATTATCTGATACAATCCACTGCTTTAAAGTAGTTAATTCTTCAGTCCGTCCGTAAAAAACCGAAACATCCGGTGCTTGGCCCCAATCTTCCTGTCCGCGGGCAATCGCCATCTTCAATAGAGAGCCTTTACCTCGACTAAAATCGCTCGTTCCCCGATCGGTGTGGTATGAAAACAGCAACTGATGCCTCAATTCCGAAAGCTTTCCAGGGCCGTTTCCCCCGATCTGAAACTTTTTGTAAACTTCGCCGAGTCTTTTGCGAACGGCGATATCGCTAATGCCAAGCTTTGTGGCGATCGTCGCTGTAGATTGACCGTCGAGAGCCATAAACACAGTTTCTAGCTCGGCATCTGTGACACCGCGCTGTTTGGCGATCGTTTGCACAAAGTTTTGAGGAATCGGAGTAGTCAAGGTAGGAATCTCGCCTATACTAAAAATCTATCTTCTATTATATTGTGTGAGTTCTCGCGGGGGAGAATTTGAATCGAATATACCAACGTTCAGCTTGCTTTTTGTTGTTTGGGCAGTTTTAGATATTTATACCCAATTATCGATTGTGATATCCGTAAAAGAATGCAACTGCAGGCAAGCTCGCAACCAATAGACCATCAGTCATTCCTAATTATTCAACTATTCAATTATTCAATTATTTAATTTAAGATGGTATGAGTAACGGGGAGTTTATCCTCATAAATTCTTGCTGTCTCCCTACCCGTAAAACCTATTGTAGAGTGGAGGCGCGGCACTTAATTTATAGCACCAAACTATAAATATCCAACCGCACCACAACCCACCGCAAACCAAAAACCGGGTAAATTTACAATTTTTGAAAGCAGCGCTGTATCAGCCAAAAATTGTCGCACTAGCGCGGTATTCTCGGGCAGAAAGCAGCCGCCAACTCCCATCGCCAACAAGTTCCAAAACCTGCTGGTGATATTGTACTAAACTCAATCGGTGACCGACACTCACAAACGTAGTTTTAGTGGCTTGCAACTGCTCGTATAAATGTTGCTCGTTCTTCAAATCCAAAGCACTTGTCGCCTCATCCAAAATAGCGTATCTCGGTTCCGTCAACAACAATCTAGCAAAAGCTAAACGCTGCTGTTCTCCCAGCGACAAAATCTCACCCCAATCTAAATCCGCATCAAAACCGCCCAATCTGTCCGGTAAATCTGCTAAGTTTACTGATGCCAAAACGCGGCGCAATTTTTCCTCATCAACCTCGCTGCTGGTATTGGGATACAAAAGCTGCGATCGCAAACTACCCAAAATCATATAAGGACGCTGCGGCAAAAACAGCATTTCCCCCAATTCCGGCCGCGCCAAACGACCCGTTCCCGAGTCCCACAAACCCGCAATTGCCCGCAGCAAAGAACTCTTCCCAGCACCGCTTTGACCGACAATTAACAGTCCTTCCCCTGGCGAGACTGCTAGCGACAAATCCCTAATTAAAGTCTTTTGCTGCTTCGGAGTATCTAAAGTAACGTGTTCCAGTGTCAACTGAGAATCTACTACTACATCTATAGCAGTTCCTCCGGCACGAGATACCGCTTTTTCCGCTTCCAGAGTATCTGTAAATACAGTCAAACGATTGATACTAGCTGCAAAAGAACTCAGAGGCTCAATCTGATTTACAATCACAGAAAAAGCGCGCAAAACCAGAGTAAAAGCAAAACCAGCTTGACTGATATCTCCAAACTCGATTGTACCACTTCGATCTGCAAAATAAGTTGGAGCCAAAAACAAAGCCGGAATAATCACAACAGCATATCCGTATCCAGTTGTGAAATAATCCAAGTTCCGCTGCCAACCAATTAGCAAATTAAAATTGCGAAATACTTCCACAAATCGCTGCTTTATTTGAAACGATTCTTGCTCCTCGCCTCCATAAAAAGCAATAGATTCGGCGTTGTCGCGAATGTGAATCAGTCCGTAGCGAAAATTTGCTTCTTTTTTAAGTTGCTCGAAATTCAGAGGTACTAATCTTTGACCAAAAACTAGAGTAGCGGTCGTGCCCACCATAGCGTAGACAATCAAAAAAATCGAAAGTTCTTTTGATATAGACCACAGGATACCAGTAAAAGATATAATATCAACTATTGAACCCAGGATAATCAGCATAAATGACAAACTTGTCCGGGTAAACGATCGGACATCTTCGGAAATTCGCTGATCTGGATTGTCTATTTCCTTATGTGAATTTATTTCGTAATAAGCCCGATTCTGAAAATACTTATCGAGGAACTTATTAGTCATCCACTCCCGCCAGTAGAGACCCAATTTATCTTGGGTATAGCGGTAAATTACCACAATGGGAGTGCCTAGGACAAAAACGCTCGCATAGACAAAAAGATACTTCCAATAATTGAGCTGATCTTTCTTTGCCAGCGCTGTATCAAAAAAGTTACTGACGTAGCTAATTATGACATTCAGACCGCTGACGGATAGGGATAATAACAGCAATAAAGCCAATAAGGCCCACGATTGCCACTGCGGGATTAATCTGTTTTTGAAAAATACAAAAGCGCTGAAAGGAAGAATTAGCATTAAAGCCACGATCGCAATTGCAGGCGAATTAATAATTCCTTTCAACAAAGTAACTAAGCCAGCAGCAATACTATTGACAAATTCTGGAAATAAGACTTGAGTGCCCAAACATATAGCGCTGACGAACACAAACATCGCAGCAAACAGAAATATCAACAACAGCGCCACTAATCCTAAAAAAATTCTGCCGCCTCCCGGCTCTAAAGGATAAAAGTAAGGTTGGGCGATCGCAATAAATCTCTGCCACAACTGACGGTCAAATCGATTCATCTTTACTGTTTACAAAACTACTTTGACTGTTCTAACATATCAAGTCTTGTGACAAACTGCCGCAGTAATTTATGTCGGAGTTTCGCGAAATTTTTTTTCTCACCCACAAACGGAAACTTGTTTTCAGAGTTAACTGTTGGAGATAAAAAATTTGGAAGCTTAGTTCAAGCTCTTAGATTCATCTGTTGAATCAATTCTTTAATCTCAAATCTCAAATCGCTCTAGCTAGAAGAAGTTGCGCTATCGCCTGCCAACTCCGACTGCAATTGGCTCCTGTAAAATCGCTGGTTAATTCCTAAAATTATTTGTTTCATTACCCAATACAAAGCAGCAATTACTAAAAAGGTTACAGCCATTACTAAAACCGGACGCTTGCCAATCAAATCGTTCATTACGCTATTAACCAGCGCATCGGGGTTAGTCAGAATGTCCCAACTGTTGAAGCGGATAAATCGCCCTAAATAAATGCCGATCGCCGAAAGTGCGTGTATAGTTATCTCCGTTGCGAGGATAAATTTACTCCAACCCTGTTGCTTCAAATAGTAACCCAAATTCATCACCGACAGCACGTAAGCCCCAAACCCAGCTATCATAAACGCCAGATACTGCGGGATCAAAGCTAGAGTCACAATCCACACCGAGTATCCCTCTTTAATCTGGCGGATCAGGTGAATGATATCAGTTAAAACGTAGGGCGCATTGGGTAAAAATGCGATAAACGCCAAAAAACCGCCCCACCACCGGAAAGAGCGAACTCCGCGCTGCCGCAGTACCCAGATGTCTGCAGCCATCAGTGCCAGTGTAATCGCGATCGCCCCCAAAACGTAAGTTTTGCCCACATCTTGCACTATGTGCTTCAGATAGGCCAAAACGTGGCGCGTGCTGGGCAAAAAAGTAGCCCCCAGGAGAAAGGCCGTACCCCACAGCAGCCAGCGCGATCGGGGTTTGCGGAACAGCCAAAAACTCAGGCCCAGCGGTACTAAAGCTAAAAACAAATTCCAAGACATCCAGCGGACATTGTGTCCCATTGCTTCGAGCGCTTCCAGGATTAATCCCATCATGTCAATTTTTATACAATTAAAGGTTTGATGCAGCACCGCTTCATTCGCAGCTTCAGTCTATTTTAGTCGTTAACTTGTAGGGTGAGTCAGCCTCTGGCTCCGGGCTGTGCGCCTGAAAATCAAGAACTGCTGACGCACCCTGCCGCTGTCGAGTCAATCTCAAATCTCAAATCTCAAATCTCAAATCGACTGACTCACCCTAAAACTGTCGAGTCAATCTCAAATCTCAAATCTCAAATCTCAAATCGACTGACTCACCCTAAAACTGTCGAGTCAATCTCAAATCTCAAATCTCAAATCTCAAATCGACTGACGCATCCTAATCTTTATACACTTTGTGGATCGGAATCTGAATCCTAAAAGTCGTTCCGCATCCTATGGAAGAAATACACTCAATCTTCCCCTTGTGCTTTTCCACCACAATCGAGTGCGCGATAGACATTCCCAACCCCGTACCTTTCCCCACAGCTTTTGTAGTAAAAAACGGGTTAAAAATTCGATCGACTATCTCCTCGGGAATGCCCGTACCGTTGTCCGAAATTTCCACCATCGCAGTCTTCTCGGCCGTTACACCAGTGAAAATAACAATCCGACCTTTCTCGATCTGCGATCGCGGAACCGATAACTTTTGATATCGTTCTTCAATGGCATCAATTCCATTAGCAATAATATTCATAAACACCTGATTGAGTTGGCTTGCATAGCACTCCACCGGCGGCAGTTTCCCGAACTCCTTAATTATTTCAATTTCCGGGCGGCTGTCCCGACTCTTCAAGCGGTGCTGCAAAATTAACAAAGTGCTTTCAATTCCCGCGTGAATATCAACCGGCTTCATTGCCGATTCGTCCAGCCGCGAGAAATTCCTGAGCGACAGCACAATTTGGCGGATGCGGTCGGTTCCTAGCTGCATGGAACCCACAATTTTTGTTAAATCCTCAGCCAGGAAACCTAAATCTATCTCTTGAATGCGAGCGACAATTTTTGAATTAGGTTCGGGATACTCCTGTTCGTAAAGAGTCACCAGATCGAGCAACTGTTTTGTATACTGTTTGAGATAATCAATGTTAGCGTGAATGAAGTTAACGGGATTATTAACTTCGTGAGCGATGCCGGCAACTAATTGCCCCAAAGAAGACATTTTTTCAGTTTGAATGAGCTGAGTTTGAGTAGATTGCAATTCTAGCAGCGCTGACTCTAGATCTCGAGCTTTTTCTCTTTCTCGTCCCTCGCTTTGTCGCAGTGCTTCCTCTGCTTGCTTGCGAATCGCAATATCTTGGGAAACTCCAATTATTACCTTAGCCTGACCGTCAGCATTCCTGCTAAAAATAGTATCCCGACTTTGCATCCACAAAAAATGACCGTCTGCTGCCCGCATCCGGTACTCAATTTCCCTAACTTCGCCATCTTCAACTTCTAGAATGCTCGCGTGATGTTTGATAATTTTCGGCAAATCTTCCGGGTGTATTAACTGAGGCATCAGTGGCGACTCCATCGCTGTAAGGTCGTCAAACCTATAGCCCAAAAGCGCGAGCAGCGAATTATTAGTGTAGATATTCCGCTGTTCTTCCAAGTCGTAGAGATACAAAATACCGGGAGTAGCCGATGCTACTTTTTGAATGAACTGCTGGCTTTCTTGCAAAGCTAATTCAGCTTGTTTGCGATCGGTAACATCAACGGCGATGCCGTCCCAAAGAACAGCGCCGTTTTCTTTAGCTTCAGGACGCGACATTATCTGAAACCAGCGAATCTTGCCTGAAGGCAGCACCATCCGTCCTTCCCACTGCCAAGGTTGCAAACTCTGAGCAGAAATAGCAACAGATGCCTCGTGATTTTGGCGGTCTTCGGGATGAATCAAATCTATTACCAAAGCCGCATTTTTCAGAACATCTTCTGGTTCTAACTCAAAAAGTTCTCGGCAAGCAGGACTTATGTAAGGAAAACAGAAAGATCCATCTGCACGCAACAAATATTGATAAATGATTCCCGGCAAATTAGCAGACAGCTTTTGGAATCTTGCCTCGCTTTCCCGCAGTGCTTCCTCTGCTTGTTTGCGCTCCGTAATGTCAGTAATTGAACCAACCATGCGGACTGCTTTTCCAGATGCGTCCCACAAAGCTTGTCCCCGACTGAGTATCCATTTGTAGGCGCTGTTATAGCACCAGCAGCGGTATTCGATGATGTAATGGGGCGTTTTCTTGTTTAAATGGTCTTGGAGAGCTTGCATTACTAAGGCTAAATCGTCGGGATGCGTGCCCTTGTTCAATTCGTCAAAGTAATCGACAACGGGGCTGTGTTCGTCGTATCCGGTGATTTCCTTAAATCTATCGGACAGAAATAGTTCCCCTGTTTGCAAGTTCCAGTCCCAAATGCCGTCATTGTTGCCTTTGAGTGCTAACTGCCAGCGTTCTTCAGTTTGCATCAATTGAGCAGTTCTATCTTTGACTCTATTTTCTAGTTCTTGATTGAGCTGTTGGAGACTTTCTTCTGCCTGTTTGCGTTCGATCGCAATTCCTGCTAAATTCATGGTCGCTTCTATTAATTGCAGATCGATAATTGGGGGATTGCAGGGTTGGGAATAATACATTCCAAAAGTTCCCAAAACTTGACCCTGAGATGAGAAAATAGGAATAGACAAGCAAGCTCTCAGTCCAAAACTCAAGGCTAAATCTCGATAATTTTCCCACAAAGGATCGCTGGCAATATCTGTAACGATCGTCTGTTGGCGGGTAAAGGCAGCAGTACCACAGGAACCGACATCCGGGCCGATCGCAGTGCCGTCAATAGCAGCGTTGTAACTGTCGGGCAAACTGGGCCCGGCTGCGTGCAGTAAATGTTCGCCGTCTGGAGCTAGAAGCAAAATCGAACCGATGACATCTCTAGATTGCTGCTCGATAATTTTAACTAAAGCATTTAAAGTATCGCCCAGAGGAGCGCCCTTAGCAATCATTTCTAAAATTTGTTTTTGACCGGTCAACCAATTTTCAGCTTGCTTGCGCTCCGTAATATCGCGGGCTATCCAAATAACAGTGTTTTCCTGCATTGGCGAAATGTTAGCGACAAACCAAACTTCTTGGTTGTCAATTTGCAGGCTGTATTCTATGGAATGGGTCTGTTTTTTTTCGGCTGTAAGTTGAATTTGACTGAAGAAAAAATCTGCTGTTTCTGGTGGCATGATATCGTGCAGAGTTTTGCCTATAAGTTCCGCAGGCGGTTTGTATAAAAGTTCGGGATTGGTGGGCGCAATTTTTAGATAACGTCCCTCAAGATCGATGACAAAAATTACGTCGTTCATGGCAGCGAACAATGCCCGCAATTCTGATTCTGAAGCTTGCAGGGCGATTTCAGCTTGTTTGCGATCGCTAATATCCGTCCCGATACAAAGCAGTCCTGCCACATTTCCCTTCGCATCTAGTAAAGGTTTATTTGTCCACGCTACCCACACCCTTTCCCCATTGCTGCGGATGTTTTCATTTTCGTTTTGGAAGGATTTTTCCGGCTGTGCCAAACAGTCTCGAATCATTGCCGCGAGGTCACTTTCGGAGAAATCTGTTTTCGGTATAATTGTGCCGATCGCACTTTTGCCGGTGATTTCTGCTTCTGAATACCCGAAAAAAGCTTCAGCAAACTCGTTAAAAAAAGTAATCTTGCCTTCACTGTCTAACTGCACAATCATGCTGTTAGCATTCTCAACGAGTTGTCGGTACTTAGCTTCGCTCGATCGCAGTTTCGCACGGCCGTACACCCAGCTAAAAACCCCCACCCCGCTCAAAAGTGCCAGCAACTCGCCTCCAAAGAGCAGCCACCCCCGAAACGGCGAATTTGCAGGCCATCCTCCCGCCGGAATTGCTGCCAACTGCCAGGAACCGTTAGGCAAAGTCACTTCCAGCAGCACGGGATTGTCCTGAAAAATTGACCCGTCACCGAAAAACACTGCGCCGGATGCTCCCCTCCCGTCTTTGCCCCGCAAAGCGTATTGCAGCTTCGCTGAGGAGTCGTTGAGTCCTGCTTCCTCAATCAGGGAATTTTTGTCGAGGTAAAGGCCTGTCAAACCCCAGTAAACTCCTGTTTCGGGCTCGGCGCCGGAGGGTGTGAGAAAAATCGGCGATCGGCTGATGAACGTCTCGTCCCCATCCAATAATTTCACGGGCCCGGCAAGCAAAGTTTTTCTGGTGTTGATGACCTCTTCGACCATTTGCCGCTGGTCGGGCAGTGCCGTCAAGTCAACGCCGATCGTCCCTTCATTTCCATCCCGCGGATAAATATAAGCAACCGTCGTGCCTTTAACTAAAGTTATGGCGCGAATGCCCGGTTGCTGTGCCACCAGAATTCTCGCCGTCGCTGCAAACTCGGCTTCGGTGATATTTGGATTGTTGGAAAGATAAGCCCCCAAACCCCGCATCAAAAACAGCCGGGAATTCAAAGAGCTTTCCAGCTTAGAACGGACTGTGCTGAGCCGATCGAGAGTGCTAGCGCGGTTGTAGTGAAAAAACCGCCGCTGTTCCGATCGATCTAAAATGCCAACTCCGATCAAAATGGTTACTGATGCCGAAATTGCTGCTAAATAGGGTGAAATTTGAAATTTTTTAATCTTAAAGTATTCCATCTGCAGGCGGTTAAGGTAGATATTTACGTCTTTAGATAGATTTAGTTTAATTCCATTTCTATAGACCGATGCAAGATTTCCCGAATAGCGGGCTTTTGGCGAGCCGGCGCGAGTTTTTTGTGTTCTAGGACGCCCGCCGAATTCTGGCGATCTGTAAACCTCTAATCCTCAATTCTCCGGACAAAGTTTTAAATCTCAAATCGACTGACCGAAAGTAATGGGGTCAGCCCCGGATTCATTCCTTCGCAGACTCGGGACGGGATCGATCTAAAATCTCAAATCTCAAATCTCAAATTGGTTGACTCGCCATTTATCGAGTAGGGTGCGCGCTCCCCAACGCTGTGGTGCAGACTCGGGACGGGATCGATCTAAAATCTCAAATCTCAAATCTCAAATTGGTTGACTCGCCATTTATCGAGTAGGGTGCGCGCTCCCCAACGCTGTGGTGCGGGAGCGCGCACCCGAAAGACGGGAATTATTAGCTAAAATAGGGTTAGCAATAATTTTTTTCAGCGCTACGCCTAATCATTCATAGGGGCAATTTGATGCAAGAACAGTTGATGGAAGCGATCGCACCTTACCGCGATCGCGTGGATTATCTGGAAGTTCGCCTCGAACAAAGCGAGTCAACTGCGATTAGTTTTCGCGGCCCTCAGTTAGATGCTGTCAACCGGAGTTTCAGTCTCGCCGGCGGCATCCGCGCCTGTCACAAAGGCGGCTGGAGTTTTGTCACTTTTAACGGTTTAGCTGAGTTAAAAGACCGCATTGAAGAAGCTGTCGTTCAGTCTCGTTTGGTGGGCAGCGAAAAAACTCTACTAGCAGATGTCACCCCGATTCAAGATTATGTAGCGGTGGAATTGGGCCGCGATCCGCGCTCTATTACTCTAGCCGAAAAGCGAAAATTGCTCGAATTTTACAACCAGTTGCTGTTAGATTACGACCCGCGAATTCAGACGACAGTGGCCGGTTACAGCGACAGATTCGGGGTTACTTATTTTGTGAATTCTCAAGGCACTTGCATCGCTCAAGAGCGCTTGGACGTGACCGGGCGTTTCGGAGCGATCGCCCGCGGCGAGGGCGGTGTCGTCCGCCAAGGATTTGAGTCGATTCACTCGCGATCGGATTACGGTGTCTTGACAAATATTGAAGATCGTGTTAAAAGTGCTGCCGTTAGAGCTGTAGGCCAATTAGAAGCAAAATCGGTGAAAGGCGGTCAGTATCCGGTGATTTTAGACCCTTATTTGTCGGGGGTGTTTATTCACGAAGCTTTCGGGCATTTGTCGGAAGCAGACGGCATTTACGAAAACCCGAAAATGCAGGAATTGTTGACTTTGGGCAAGCCTGTGGCGATCGAACAATTGAATGTAATAGACGACGCAACTGTGCCGGGATTGCCGGGAACTTTGAAATACGACGACGAAGGCGTGCCGGCTCAGTGCAAGCATTTAATTAAAAATGGAGTTTTAGCGGCTCGGATGCACAATCGCGAGACTGCGGGAAAAATGGGCGAAAGTCCGACAGGAAATGCCCGGGCTCTGAGCGCTACTTTTATGCCTTTGGTGCGGATGACTAATACTGCGATCGAGTCTGGCGAACATTCTTTTGACGAAATGGTTGCCGACATTGACGAAGGAGTTTATGCAGTGCGGATGTTGGGGGGACAAACCAACGGCGAAATGTTTACCTTTGCCGCGGCTCAAGGGTTCATGATTCGCGACGGCAAATTGGCCGAACCGGTCAGCGATGTCACTTTAAGCGGCAATGTATTTCAGACTTTAAAGGATATTGAGTCTATAGGAAATGACTCGGTTTATGCCTACGGCGGTTGCGGCAAAGGCGGCCAAAGCGGTTTGCCCGTAAGCGTCGGCGGCCCCCATTTGCGGATTAAAAATGTCGTCGTCGGAGGAAGATAATCATTAGTCATTAGTCATTAATTATTAGTTCAAAACTTACGCAACTGATTGAGGTGAGGCCGCGATCGCGGCCGCACCTCAATCAGTGTGGGGTACAGACAAGTTGACAGTTGACAAACGACTCAAAATCTACTAGCGAGGGCTTTAGCTAGGTCGTTCGGTGTTTGGGAGACTTCATAAATTACAGAGAAATTGCGGAAGTGCGATCGCGATTATAGACTTTACCACACTTTCCCCTGATTTTTTGTTTAATTCCCCTTAAGTTTCCTTCATCTCTACCCGATCGCTCTGCCTAATGGGAATCTCAATCACAAATTCTGCACCCCGCTGTGTTGGGTGTGATAAACACTTCAAATCTCCGCCGTGCTTCTCCACCACAATCTGATAGCTAATAGATAATCCCAAACCAGTGCCTTGACCCACAGGTTTAGTTGTGAAGAAAGGACTAAATAGATGGGTTCTTACCTCGCTTGTTATCCCCAGCCCATTGTCTTTCACACTGATTCTTACCCAATCGTGATTCAGTATATAAGTACGAATCGTAATCGTACTAGGGTCGTTTTTTATTTGTTCCAGGCTGCGTTTTTTGTCATAGTAATTCAAGGCATCAATTGCATTGCTCAGCAAATTCATAAATACCTGATTCAACTGACCCACATAACATTCTATTTTCGGCAAATCTCCGTATTCTTTAATAATTTGAATAGGTGGACAATCCGGCTTAGGCTTGAGCCGACTCTGCAAAATGACTATACTGCTGTCGATGCCATCGTGAATATTAACGGGTTTCATCTCAGCTTCGTCAAGGCGGGAGAAGTTCCGCAACGTCAGCACAATCTGACGGATACGTTCAGCCCCTAGTTTCATCGAAGATAGCATTTTAGGCAGATCTTCTCTGATAAATTCTAGCTCTATGTTGTTAACTAAATCTTCGATTTCAGGGTGATTGTGGGCATCGTGCTGTTCGTAAAGGTTGATTAAATCCAATAGCTTCTGACAATACTCATTGACATAAGTTAAATTGCCATAAATAAAATTAACAGGATTATTAATTTCGTGGGCAACACCAGCAACTAACTGTCCTAAGCTAGACATTTTCTCAGTCTGAATAAGCTGAGATTGGGTGCGCTGTAACTTTTGCATTGCGACTTCTAGTTGGATAGCTTTTTCTCGCTCTCGGACTTCTGATTGCCGCAATTTCTCCTCTCTTTCTTGGCGGGAGCGCTCGTTTTCCTTTAACTGTTGCACGTGGGACAATGTTTTGTTAATAGTAATTTCTAAATCCTGAAAATCTATAGGCTTAGTCAAAAAATCAAAGGCCCCACCGTTCATCGCCTTTCTAATATTTCCCAAGTCGCCATAAGCAGATATCACTACTGTTTTGACCATAGTAACTAGCTCGTTAAGTTTCGCTAGCAAAGCCATACCATCCATGACTGGCATATTAATATCTGTCAGTACAATATCTATATCCGGTTCCTCTCGCAACTTTGAAAGCGCTTCTACACCATTACGTGCAAAAAAAACTTCGTATTCTCCTGTGCGGATCTTTTTTCTAAGTTTTTGGACAATTAAAGATTCTAAATCTGGTTCGTCATCCACAAATAATATTTTAGCTGGCATATTGCGAACCCTTTCGCTTGTATACGACATTTTTTCCTTTGATAATTAACTTACCAGAATAATATTTATATACTTTAAGTTCTATTATAGATTATGGCAGGAGTAACGAAAAGGCCGATTTATACAATTGCAAACCGGACGGCTGTAACAGGCTCTCTCGTTAGGTAGAGGCCGATTTATTAGCTCAACTCAAGTTCAGCCTTAGTTTGTCTGATTGGAATTTCAATCCAGAACTCCGCTCCCTCCCCCACCTCGGAAACACACTTTAATGCGCCCCCATGCTTCTCCACTATAATTTGATAGCTGATATAGAGACCCAAACCAGTACCCTGACCTACAGGCTTAGTAGTAAAAAAAGGTTCATAAATGCGGTCTTTCACGTCTGCGGTCATTCCCCGCCCATTGTCCCGAATTTGAATGACAACACGGGAATTTTCCTCTAGCAGAACAGTGCGAATAGTAATAGTGAGTTGACGAGCGAAGATGTTATCTAGTGACTGTTGTTTATTGTACTCATTCAAAGCATCAATCGCATTAGAAAGAATGTTAATAAACACCTGGTTGAGTTCTCCAGCATAGCATTCCACTAAAGGCAGATTGCTGTACTCCTCAAACACTTGAATTTCTGGACGCCCTCTCGTTGGTTGAAGTCGATTATCCAAAATCAGGAGGCTGCTTTTGATTCCTTCGTGAATATCAACAGACTTTATGTTAGCTTCATTCAGCCTCGAAAAGTTGCGTAAAGACAAAACAATCTTGTGAATACGGTCAACACCACATTTCATCGAAGCCAGAATTTGGGATAAATCTGCTATCATAAATTCTAAATCTATGGCTTTGATTTCAGCTTCAATCTCAGAACAGGGTGGGTGGTACTGCTGCTGATAGAGATGTAACAGGTTCAGTAGTTTTTGGATATAATCGCTGACGTGGCTGATATTGCCATAGATAAAGCTAGCAGGGTTGTTAATTTCATGGGCAATCCCCGCAACCAGTTGACCCAAAGAAGACATTTTTGCGGTCTGAATTAGTTGAGCTTGGGTCTTTTTTAGCTCTTGCAGACCTTGTTGTAAATCCTGAGCTTGTTCTCTAGCGCGAGCTTCTGATTCCCGCAAGCGCTGGTTTTCTTTTAATTGTTGCACGTCGCGCAGCGTTTTGTTGATGGTAATCTTTAAATCCTCCAAATCTATCGGCTTGGTTAGAAAGTCAAAGGCACCTAAGTTCATGGCATTTCTGATATTTTCCATGTCGCCATAGGCTGATATAACTATTGTTTTCAGGGGTAGGTCTATTTGATTGAGTCTAGATAGTAAAGTCATGCCATCCATTTCAGGCATATTAAGGTCGGTCACTACCATATCTAGATCCGGGTGTTCTTGCAATTTTTCCAGCGCTTCTACCCCATTACGGGCAAAAAACAACTGCCATCCTTCTGTGCGGATATTTTTTCTAAATACCTGGGAAATTAGATATTCTAATTTTTCTTCGTCATCTACAAACAGTATTTTTGCTGACATATTAGTCTCTCAGTTGCTAGTAGAACCCTGAATGCAGAAGGAGAGGATGGAAAGGTACTAATTACCAAATATGTTTTATTGTGATACCATTTTTCCAAAATCCTGCAACAGCAGTCTTCGGGTGCGTCGCACGAAAACAATTCGCGAGCATTTCACGCCAGATATCTCGTGCGACGCACCTTACACATTGGGGATAAAAAGCAAACTCAACAATTATATTGTAGCAAGCTTTTTTCTAAATGGTATGACTTTACTCCAAATTGATGATTTTATTTTTGAGCCTATCAAAATTAACAGGCTTAGTAATATAGTCATCAGCTCCATAAGCTATTGCAGTTTGGTAATTTTTCTCATCTCCATAAGCAGTAATCATAAAGACTTTGAGCTCTGGAAACTTTTCTTTAAGAATCTTGAGCAGTTCTAGCCCGTTCATTCCTGGCATATTAATATCCGATAAAATTAAGACAACAGACGCTTTTTCCTGGTTTTCTAAGTAGTTCAAAGCTGCCTCTGCTGATAGGGAAAAATGAAATTCTATTTGCCCTGCTTTGATTTCTTTCCTAAATTTCTGCTTGAACAGTGACTGCATATCTTCCTCGTCGTCTACAACCATTACTTTCATTTTTTTAACTCCTTAAGTCAGACTATTTTTTTTTCGGCAATATGATGATAAATTCTGTATGATTTCCTACTGCTGTTTCGACTTTTAGTTCTCCTTGATGTTGCTGGACGACAACATCGTGACTGATAGAAAGACCTAGACCAGTACCTTCAGCAGGTGGCTTTGTAGTAAAAAAGGGATTGAAAATTTTATCTAGTACCTCTGGTTTTATACCCGATCCATTATCGCGAATGCGGATTTCTATTGCGTCACCAAGATTTCGAGTTTTAACGTCAAGCAGCGGTGAAAATTCTTCTCCCGTTTCTTGCTGCTTTTTATATACTGCATAGCAAGCATTGCTAATAATATTAAGAAAAACCCTACCGATGTCTTGTGGCACGACTTCTACTTCACCAAGATCGTTGTCATAGTCGGTTTGTATTGTAATGTTAAAACCAGCTTCCTTTGCTCGCATCCCGTGATAGGCTAGATTGATATATTCGGCTAATAAACTATTTATATCTGTAGCTTCCCAGTGACCGCTTTGTCCCCTCGAATGCAAAAGCATATTGCCAACGATTTTGTCTGCTCTTTGACCGTGTTGATTGATTTTTTTAAGATTAGCGGTGAGATCGGTTAATAGCTCAGCAATATACTCCCTGCTATCGGGTTCTAAACGTTCTGTTTGATTTTCAATTTCTTGCAAAAGTTCTTCGGTTAATTCAGCAGAAAGTTCTGAGAAGTTGTTGACAAAGTTTAATGGGTTTCTGATTTCGTGGGCAATGCCTGCTGTTAAACTGCCGAGGGAAGCGAGTTTTTCTTGGACGATAATCTGATTTTGCATAGCTCTGAGATTTTCTTCTATCCGCTGGCGCTCTTCAATTTCATTCTGCAATTGCTCCACAGTATGGGTGAGTTCAGATGTACGCTCCTCGACTTTGATTTCTAGTTCTTCATTAGCTTTTTGCAGTGCTTCTTGGGCTTGTTTGCGATCGGTGATATCGCGGACGATCGCCACATATTCTTGCAGGTCCTGATTGGAAAGGGAAGCTTCTTGAGAGAATCGGTTTGAGATGGCAACTTCCAGGATGCGCGAGTCTCCATTGGACAAGTTGAGGGTTTGTTCGCTGCGACTGAGCCACTCTTCTGGCTGAGCCTCTAATCCGGGTAGTAATTTGTTCAGGTAAGACCCAATTAGCCTAGTAGAATTGATTCCGAAGACGCTTTCAGCAGCGGGATTAGTCTGGCGAATTACACCTTTTTCATCCAGCACTACGATCGCATCTAGGGCAATGGTAAATAGCTGTTCTGCCCCCTCTCGTGCTTCGTCCATTGAGACGACTTGGGGTAAACTCGTCCAACAGGCAACGGCTACCCCGACAAAGGTGATACTCAAGACTAGCACTACCAAAAGATTAGAGGCAAGACTTGAGTTAGGCTCTAAGGGGATACCAAACAACCAGCCAACGGTAACGGCGCTACAAATCAGCAAAATCGCGACTGCAACCTGAAACGCCACAAAATCTGGTATCAAGCTCTTGCGCTCTTGCCGATAACGCTGAATCCACCACTCTGGATGAAACGGTGCAAAGGGAATGCGGCGGATAGCCGCATCCACTACGAAAACAACCACAGGAAACAGCAACCCAATCAGCACATCTTCCCGACTCCAAGCTAAGCCTCCAACGAACAACACCACACCATCAAAAATCAAGAAGCCTAATGCCAACCAAGGCCATCGCACTTGTGGATCTCCTCGCCGCAGCCAAAGTCCGAGATAGAGTGACATCAACATTACGATGAAGGCAACACAACCAATCACCAATAGCCGAGTTATATCTATCCAAAGTAAACCGATCAAATTAATTAAAACGCAAAATATCAAGCCCGGTTGCAGAACACCTCGTCGGGAAACGATCGCAAAAACTGGTGCAACATATCCATCAAGAGCGAGTTGGTATAAAATTCGGGGAGAGTTAGAAACCGCAGTGGCGCAAGCTAGAAAACAGCTTGAAGCCAACAACAGTGTCACGATTAATGAAGCTGACAGACCCCAAAATGGTACAGCGGCTGCTAATAAATTTTTAAACGAGTCTTCCCCCAGTCCTTCAGCGGTTGCTAAGCGCATTAGTACCCAGGAGTTGGCTAGAAATATGGGCACAATTAGCCCCGCAGCTAAGTTTAGAAACCGCAAAGTTTCACTGGGACGACGGCTGTCGGCGACAAAGGAGGAAGCTGTTTCGCAGGCGCAAGTAGCGTAGATCCCGAAGCACGACCACTTAGCCCAGTCCACAAACGTTAAGGTTGGCCAACTGCTGGGGAAAAGTCCGGGACTCTCTGGAGATAAAGCTAACCATCCCATGCCTTGAACGCCAAACACCAGTAAGAATCCAATTGCTGGGAACACGAAAAATGCGTGCAGTATTCCTAGAGCGCGAGTGCCACTAAATGCCACAATATAAGCGATCAGTGTGAATCCAACTATGAGAATTGTTCTTGGACAGGGAATCCCCAACGGTTCCAGGTTAGCTTGGATGAGGTCTGTGATGACGATCGCATTCACTGATGGATATACTACCCAACTCAGGAAGTAACCGAATGCCGCATAGCGACCCAGAAAGGGATTGTTCCTCAGTAGCCTGGTGATATAGTTCGGCGTTCCCCCTGACATCTCCGGCCAATGTTCCCCTAAGCGTTTCACTTGTAGGTTCAGGATCACTCCTAACAGCACGGCGGGCAGCCAGACGAAAATTGCATTTGGGCCCAGAGCCGCGTACATTGGTGGTGCAATCGTTACCCATGCGATATGACCGCTCATGCCAAAGCCCCAGGTTTCAATTGAACTCAGGCTTCTCTGGAGGCGCATGGGCGATCGCCTGTTCAGATTTTCTCTTAGGGTAGGTTGAGTAGGTTCTGAGTCGTAGCCGTTTTCCGGCTGGTGTCGGAGGTCTGTCGCCATCAGTTTTACCTCTTATTTTGGGGATTTTGCGGTCGCAACCCTGATGTTCAGCTTTATAGCTTTTAACTTTTTCCGTTAAGCATTTTTGCTAGTCTTAAATTTTGGGAAAGCTGCTTTTCCCAGTAAACCATGAAAATCTTTCTCAATCCGTCTTCAATATTACCAGGACTTACGCAACTCTCACAGCTCCGTGTACCACCACTAAAAAATTAGACAATAAACATCGAACGGGAAGTTTTATTTGCTGAATTGAATAACTTAATAGCAGCCGATGTTTAATTTGAGCTATTTGTTTACCGTATTAAATAACTTAATAGCAGCCCGTGTTTAATTCTATCTATAGCAATCATCGCATCATTTGTGAATTTCTTACTCCCGGACCTTGATAAGGGGAGGGTTGGGGTGGGTAAAAATTTTACGACTCCTGCAATAATTGCTATATCTATTGTTTTACCATTTTTATCGGCTCAAATATTGAGCGCCTAACCCACACAATTTCACGGCAAGCAATATGATTTGTTTGAATTATAGCTTGAAGGGACTGGCAAGATTTTCTACCGGTTAATTGCTTTAGTTCCCTAAGAAATTGCTCAATTTTCTAACGAACAGCACACACATCAGTGTAGGTCATTCGTGCTTATTGAGTTTGGTCGTTAGTCGCGACTGTCAACTCGTGAGCGATCGGGACAGGTTAAAGTGATGGGTACGATCGCAACCTCACCATGTGCCAGTGGCGTAAGTCCTGTAGTTATTAGTCAGGTGCGCCGGGCCGCGCAGTTTACAACTACAGATAGTGTAAACATAGAAGCAATGCAGTATAACTCCTGTTCTCCCTTCTTCCCTCTTCCTTCTGACTTAATAACTTAGGCAAAAAATGGTTCGCTGCGCTATTTGTAGAGTCTCTGTAGACCGAGGCGCACCCTACAGATCGAGTTTGGGCGTCCAGGAATGTTCCCTCTTGCTTCTTTTTTCTTCCTTGTCAATAAAAAACCCCGGTTTCTTGAAGAAACCGGGGTTTTTCCTACCAACTAAGAGAGGAGTTAAAACTTAACAGGTAGCGGTTGCCGGAATTCTGCATTTCTCGCACAACCCTCTAAACCAAACTACGGGCAAATTCTCGTTGCAGCTTCTTTAAAGCTGTCTCATTTCCTCTTCAAGCACCCGAACCAAATCTTGGTTGCCACTGGATCTCGCTACTTCTATGCGGTGCATCAGTTGCTTGTGAATGTTAGCGCGGTGGGTTTCTGCGACTTTTTTTACGTTTTGACGATTTGTGTTCATGGTGGACGTTCCTTATATTAAATTTGGTGTACCTGCTACTTCTCTAATATAGCGCTAAATTTCAAAAAGTATCTAAATTTACAAAAAATTTACAGTTATTGACCGATCGACCAAACTACTGTACAGTATTGGCCATAAGTCAATAGCGATATCTTGACAAAAACAGGCTGAAGGCTAGAGCTGCTGAAGCCTGAAGCCTGAAGTAGAAATTCTCCCTATCTGCCAAAATTTACTCAAAGGGTAAGGCAGGCACTGTGCACCCAACATTTAGTCAAAACTCAAAACTTCCTCCAGCGCCTCTACCAAATGCTGAAGGTGTGCGAGCTCGTGAGTTGCCATCAGCGAAATCCGAATTCGACTCGCGCTGACAGTCGGAGGCCGAATCGCCGCAGCAAAAATACCTCTCTCCTTGAGTTTGCTGCCCGCTGTTAAAGCGGAGGCTGCATCTTTTAACGGAAGAGTGAAAATTGGGGAGAGGGAATTGCTTATTGGTAATTGGCGATCGGTAATCGCGCAATATTTGAAAGTTTCGATATTTTGTCGCAACCGAAGTCGGCGTTCTGGTTCTTGCTGGACAATTCTCACAGCTTCCAAAGCAGCCGCCGCGTCAGCAGGCGTCAATGCTGTAGTATAAATCCAACTCGCAGCTCGATTGCGGAGAAAATCAATCAAAGCAGCAGAGCCCGCAACGTAGCCGCCCAAACTTCCCAAAGCTTTGCTGAGTGTCCCCACTTGAATTAGCGGTGTTCCCGTACACCCGAAATGTTCTGCACAACCGGCACCGCTAGCACCGAAAACTCCTGTAGCGTGAGCTTCATCTGCTAATACCATACAGTTAAATTGTGCGGCCAAAGCTAACAACTGCGGCAGCGGACACAAGTCCCCATCCATGCTAAAGACGCTATCGGTAATAATTAAACACTTGCGGTATCTCGCCCGATTTTGCTCTAGCTTGACCTTTAAATCTCCAAGATTGCAGTGACTGTATTCTAGGGCAGTTGCACCGCTGAGTGCGGCTCCGTTTTTCAGGCTCGAATGGTTGTACTTGTCAGATAATATCAAATCGCGCTTGCCGACAACGGATGCGATCGCTCCTAAATTCGCCAAATATCCCGAACTGAATACTAAAGCATCTTCAGTTTGTTTTAAATTAGCAACAGCCAGTTCTAGCTGTCTGTGCAAATCGCGGTGTCCGCTTAGCAACCTCGAACCCGTCGCACCCGTACCAAATTCCTTAGTTGCAGCTACAGCCGCTTGAATTAACCTGTCATCGCCGGCAAGTCCCAGATAATCGTTGCTGGCAAAGTTAATCGACCAGTGGTCTGCTAACTTTACCACAGGCCCGGGGCAACTTTCGATCGATTGTGGCGATCGATACCAATCGGCACGGCGAACTGTGTCCAGGGCCTTGTCTATCCAACCGTAAGGGTTTGCGTTCATATTGGAAAGCGATCGGGTAATAAGTTATATTAGCTGGTGATCAGTTCCTCCCTATCACAGAAGCATATGCCACTCACTAAAAAATACAGATTAGTCACGCGCAGCGATTTTGACGGTCTTGTCTGCGCCGTTTTGCTCAAAGAACTCGATATGATCGACGAGATTAAATTCGTGCATCCTAAAGATATGCAGGATGGGAAAATCGAAATAACAAATAACGATATTAGCACAAATTTACCCTATGTTGAGGGAGTTCATCTAGCTTTCGATCACCATTTCAGCGAAACTCTCAGACACGAAAAAATCAAAATTAACCACATCATTGACCCCTATGCAGCTTCAGCAGCTAGGGTTCTGTACAAATATTATGGAGGCAGAGCAAAGTTTCCTGATATTTCCGAGGCGATGATGGAGGCAGTTGACAAATCTGATTCGGCTCAATTTTCCCGAGAAGAGGTTCTGCATCCGCAAGAATGGGTGTTGTTAAACTTCATAATGGACGCCAGAACCGGCTTGGGAAGGTTTAAAGAATTTACGGTTTCCAATTATCAGTTAATGATGCAGTTAATCGATTACTGCAAAAATCATACCATCGATGAAATTTTGCAGCTTCCTGATGTAAAAGAAAGAGTAGACCTCTACTTCGAGCAAGAAGAAAAATTTAAAGAGCAAATACAGCGATGCGCCAAAGTTTATAATAATTTAGTTGTTTTGGATTTGCGTAACGAAAAGGTGATTTATGCGGGGAATCGTTTTGTAATTTATGCTTTGTTCCCCGATTGCAATATATCGATTCACGTACTTTGGGGACTGAAACAACAAAATACTGTTTTTGCAGTTGGCAAGTCAATCTTTAACAAAACTTCTAAAACTAATATTGGCGAGTTAATGTTAAGATATGGCGGCGGTGGACACCAGAATGCCGGAACTTGTCAGATTGAGAACGATAAAGCTAGTCAAGTTTTGAAAGAGTTAATTCCCCAGATAGAGCAAAATGATTAAATTGGCTCTATCTTTTTTGCAGTCAGGACTTGAATCTTTGATTATTTATTTTAATTTTCAGCAAAAAAGTCCTTACTACAAACAGGGATTTTTAGGACTGAAGTCCTTACTGCAAACGGGAGTTTAGTCCTCAAGGTTTCGATCTGGCGGGTTCTGAACATTGAGATTTTCGGAACTGTTGCCTTTGACTGGTGGTAAATGGTCTACTAAACCCATATCAAAAGCGATATCCGGCAACTCATCAGCATTATATTTTCCTGGCTCAAACAATCGCCCGGGAGTAAAACAAGGCTGTTTCAGTCGTACCACCTCCCCGGGCGAAAACATTCCCCTAAACATTTTGCGTTCGAGTCCCATAATTTCGGCTCCTAAAACAACTTTCGCATTAATCTTAGCAATTTTTGAGCGACAGCTTCCCAATTAAATAAATCCGCCGTCTCTCTAGCTTTTTGAGCTATCTCAAAACGCATCGGGTCTTCAACAATTTTTCGCAACTGTTCGCGAACAGACTGAAGATTTGGCTCGGCCCAATGAGGAGAATTTCTGATTTTTAGATACTGAGTATCGTAACACTTTCCGAGGGGAATTAGATCGTAAGCAATGGGATAGCAGTTTTCAGCATTTGCGTACTCAGTCGGGCCGCCGTACATAGTCATAGCGACGGGCAAACCCGCCGCAAAGGCATCCAAAATTTTAATCGCAAAACCCTCGCCGCGAAACGGAGCTAAAAAAGCATCGGCTGATAAGTATAAATCAGCTAATTCTGCTTTATTATAAAATTTATGGATGATTATAATTTTTGCCTTTAATTTGCCTAGCTGCTTTTCGATATTGGCTAGGTGTTCCACTATCACATCTGGATTTTTGCCACCATCTTTGATGATTAACTCTACGTTAGAATCATTTTTAAACTCTTCCCAAAAAGCTTGAATGGCCAGATCCGTGCCAAATCTATAGAAATCAAAAGAATTGGTCATGTGTAGAATATGTTTTACATCTTTTGGTTCTTTTGGGTGTTTGGGAAAATAGAGTTGCGAGATTAAAGGATTGAAACCTAGAGGCATGACTGAGACTTTGGCCGCCGGACATCCCGCTTTTATTAAAACGTTTTTAGAGTATTGGCTGACGGCTAGTTTGTGGGATGAAGTGTTAACAGCATCGTAAATCCAGTAATCATAATCATCATGGTTTTGGGCGAATTCGTAATTGATAGCAAAAAGTTCTAAGTTGAGATGTCCGTTGAGTTCTTTTAAAAAATAAGGTTTCCAATAATGAGACCATTTTATCTGAAATAAATCTGATGGTGCGGTGTTCATCCACTTCGCTAGCAGGTCGTTTTCTTCTGCTGTCGAATTGCGGCTGAGATGAGATGCTATTGTTGAAGGTTCGACCGAAATAGGAATTCCCATTTGGTGTAAAGTTTTCGCCAGGGATAGCGTAATATCAGCGAAGGAGTTAAAGTGTTGAAAACCAACGTTAAAGTGAACCATATTTATTGGTTATTAGTCAGGGTAATCGCATCTAATTTGGTATAAATTATACTTGAAAAATGACAGAACATGCACCCGCCACAGGCAGGGCTGCGGTGGAGACGGGATAGGCGACCAACAAGCAGTTAAACTGGGAATGGACTCCCGGCAGGTATTCCTCAGTCAGGCAGATGGCAAAAGTCTTTGGTCAAGTGTTCTATTCTAAATCCATAACTTTTCTGCTGAGTCTCGGTCAACGAACGAATCATTCGATTTTAGATTTTAGATTTTAGATTGACACAACGGATAAATCCTTTTTCTTAAGGATGCAAGGATTTTGGATGCTTTCGATTGATTCCACGGATAAATCACGTGGCGGGTACCATCAAGAAATTATCGGTCAATTTTTTGAGAACAATTGATGGAACAACTGGTCGTTAAACGTTATGCCAGAGCACGTCATCTTATCCTTCGTACTCTATGTTGTCGAGGTAAGCTGCTACGCAGCTAAACCGGATAAAATAGCATTGCCTTTATTTTTGATTTTTCGCTCCCATTTGATAACCATTTCTCCTTCATTTAATAATCTATGTAGTAATTCTGACAATTCTTCTACTGACTTAAACAGTCGATGTGCTATATATTCTTTCGCTGAATGCCAGACCAATTCAATCAAATTATAATCGGGGCTGTAAGGTGGCAAAAATTCTCAAATAATATGAGGCATTTCGTCTGATATTTGGCTCAGAATATCTTTCTTTTTATGAAAACTAGCATTGTCTAAAATAATTACAATCTTTATTCCTGATTCTGCAAAACTTTCAGCTTGATTACCCTGTTCTCTCCATTCTTGAACAATCGAATCATTTCAGGCATTATTTTGCTCATAAAACGTATTCGAGTCTCCTTTTTTTATTACAAAATTCAACCTTTTTTTGTCATGATATCTCAAGCCACCCATGATATTTACTCTCCCTCTTCTCCTTTGACCTGTGATTTTCTTTCGACGACATTTTTTACCCCAAGTTTTTCTTCTTATCACTCGTAAACTAAATCCGCTCTCATCCCAAAACCATACCTGTAAAAGCTCTGGTGTTTGTTTAGTTATTCTTAAATACTCCGATAGTTTCTGTTTAAATGCTTCTCTTTCAATGGGATTTTGTTGATACTCTAAACGTAAGGATTCAGGTCTTTGATTGAGGAATAAGAGAAGGCATCAATAAGTCACAAGAATGGGCAGATATAGCTTCA
>JAUBSN010000050.1:0-61333 GCA_036704825.1 Microcoleus sp. F8-C3
AGCCGGATGATGCGACAAGTGTCAAGTCCGGTTCTTAGGGGAGGGAGATACGGCGACGTATGCTCTCTTACCCAACACTCTTACGCACGGTTCTGAAGACCAGTGCAGGTGTCACCATCTGCACTGAGTTCAACCAACGTCAACTCAAACGCAAGAAAAAAGGTTCTAGGAAGTTTCGTCAAATTCAACACAAAATAGCCTTGCACCACGAATACTTCGCGTCTGTAAACCCCAACCGAACAAGTCAAACCTGCCCCTTATGTCAAACTCGTACAGGCAAAAAAGAACTATCCGAACGGGTACATAGATGTCAAACGTGTGGCTGTGAAACGAATCGAGATGTGGCAGCCGCGCAAGTGGTGTTGCAGCGCGGATATACAGCGGTTGGGCAAATCGCAGTGAATTTTGGGGAGGGGAAGGTACATGAGTAGTCCCAATGAACCAAGAATCCTCGTGCCTTCGGCCCGAGGAGCTGTCAAAAATATCAACGCTTCTGAGAAAATCAAAAATAGCGTAAAACTCTAGGCACTGGGCCGTCAGCCCCCAGCAGCAAAGACAGGACTAAGGCAAGCGTGTCACCCCTAGTAAGGTACTCTACTATCCGAAACCCTTGATAATCCGTTCAAAATCGAAGTAGTAGAGCACCCTACAACTTGAGGGTTCCCATGCCTGCGGCCCTCAGTCCTCAAAGAAAAACAGCAACAGACAACAGACAACTGAAAAAGAGACAACAGAGAAAGGAAAATTTTAAAATGCCTGAAAATTTGAGAAGCCAAGCTGTGACTGGAGGCGTGCAGCGCGCGCCCAACCGGGCAATGCTGCGGGCAGTCGGTTTTGGCGACGGCGATTTCACTAAGCCGATTGTGGGGATTGCCAACGGGTACAGCACGATTACGCCCTGCAATATGGGATTGAACGAGCTCGCTGTGCGGGCTGTTGCGGGTGCAAAAGAAGCCGGGGCAATGCCGCAGATGTTCGGTACGATTACTATCAGCGACGGGATCTCGATGGGAACTCAAGGGATGAAATATTCTCTGGTGTCGAGAGATGTGATTGCCGATTCGATAGAAACTGTTTGCAACGGCCAAAGTATGGACGGGTTGCTGGCTGTCGGCGGTTGCGATAAAAATATGCCGGGGGCGATGATTGCGATCGCCCGCATGAACATTCCTGCTATTTTTGTTTACGGCGGCACGATCAAACCCGGACACCACAACGGACGCGATTTAACCGTCGTCAGCGCTTTTGAAGCAGTCGGTCAATTCAGCGCGGGCAAAATTGACGAAGCAGAACTCAATGCCGTGGAACAAAAAGCTTGTCCGGGTGCGGGTTCTTGCGGCGGAATGTTCACAGCAAATACGATGTCGAGCGCTTTTGAAGCGATGGGCATGAGTTTGCCTTATTCTTCGACAATGGCTGCTGAGGATGCCGAAAAAGCTGACAGCGCTGCCGAATCTGCAAAAGTTGTCGTGGAAGCTGTCCGCAAACAGTTGTTACCGAGCCAAATTTTGACACGCAAGGCCTTTGAAAATGCGATCGCGGTAATCATGGCAGTCGGCGGTTCAACCAACGCTGTGCTGCATTTATTGGCCATTTCCAACGCGATCGGCGTTGAGTTGTCCCTCGACGATTTTGAAACTATTAGAGCGAAAGTACCGGTGCTGTGCGACCTCAAACCCAGCGGCAAATACGTAGCAACCGATTTGCACAAAGCAGGCGGCATTCCTCAAGTAATGAAAATGCTGCTAGAACAGGGTTTGCTGCACGGCGACGCCCTGACAATTACCGGTCAAACAGTTGCTGAAGTCCTAGCAGATATTCCAGCCGAACCCCGCACCGACCAAGATGTCATCCGCCCTTGGAACAACCCGCTTTACGCCCAAGGACATTTAGCAATTCTCAGGGGAAATCTGGCAACCGAAGGAGCAGTTGCTAAAATTACTGGCGTTAAAAAACCGCAAATTACCGGCCCGGCGCGCGTATTTGAATCAGAAGAAAATTGTTTGGATGCAATTTTAGCGGGCAAAATTCAAGCCGGAGATGTGATTGTCATCCGCTACGAAGGGCCCAAAGGCGGGCCGGGAATGCGCGAAATGTTAGCACCAACTTCGGCAATTATTGGTGCCGGTTTGGGGGATTCTGTAGGGTTAATTACTGACGGTCGCTTCTCTGGCGGAACTTACGGCATGGTTGTCGGTCACGTTGCACCCGAAGCACAAGTTGGCGGGACAATTGCTCTGGTAAAAGAGGGCGATTCAATTACAATTGATGCTCAAAATCGCTTGTTGCAGCTCAATGTTTCTGATGCAGAATTGGAGCAGCGGCGCGCTCTTTGGCAGCCTCCTAAACCTCGCTATACTAGGGGCGTTTTGGCTAAATACGCTAAGTTGGTTTCTTCTAGCAGTATTGGTGCTGTGACTGATTTGGGTTTAGGTTAAAGTAGGAATTTTTGTAACCGCCGATGAAGGCAGATCAACGCAGATGAACGCAGATAAAATCCTATCTGCGTTCATCTGTGTCCATCCGCTGATATCTGCGGTTACAAAAATCCCAAATTAACTGCGCTGATTTAAAAAGCGACCTGCCATTGAAATTGCGTCAGTAATATCTACGTCGCCGTCTCCATCTCCATCTAAAAACGCATTTAAAACTGGATTTCCGCCCTGGGCTGGATTTTGGGCGTTGCTGCCGGTTTTTAGCAAATTCAGCACCAGCGGCACCAAAACAGGTATCATCGCCTGCACTGTGGCGTTATTCAAACCGGTTCTGTGGGCGATATCGGTAACTATCTGCGTTAGTTGGCCGGCTCCGAACAAACTCTGTACTGCTTGCGGATTGGGATTTGTGCCGCTAAATTGGTTGACAACTTCTTGAGCTTGTGCGTCTCCCGACTGCGATCGCACGTCTTGCAGTGCCGAGCGCACGTATCCGCCCAAAACTGACATCGCCAACTGAGTAGTGCCCGCATCGACGCCCTGGTTTCCGCTCAACTGCTCTACGGCACCGAGAATGTTGCCCAACTGATTGGGACTTGCTTGTTGGTTGGGATTGTCGATCGCGCTCAAAATTTGGTCAAATAGTCCCATAATTTTCGCTCCGTACAGTTGTTTCTCAACTTTAAATTATAGCAAATCCTGTTTTTCAAGATTGCGAAAAATAGTTTTGATTTGCGCGCGCTCGCTCATTGAGTGGCGCAGCCACAGCCAGTCAATCGATTGCGCGATTTTAGATTTTAGATTTTAGATTAAAGAATTGAAGCATTGACCCCACGAATAAATTCGGGGGCTTGTTTATCTATCGGATACATATTTTTTATTTCTGGACTGATGAATCCGGGGGGTTGTATCCTGGATGCTTTCGGTCAGTAACCAATCTAATACCATTTTAGATTTTAGATTTTTATATGTGGAATGAATTCTGATATTCAGAGTGGCGAGCTTGCTTGCAGTTGCATTCTTTTTTAACAGGGATAAAAACTGATAATTTTTAAGTTTTTACAGTTCCTCTCTTTTCCGACTTGGCTGGTGCGTTCGCGTTGCCAAGGGAATTACATTCGCGATTAATTGAAGGTTCTAAGAGCTTATTTGGCATTAAATCCTCATGTTTAATCGGCAGGGCGATCGTAAATTCCGTCCCGGTTCCCACCTCCGACCAAAAGTTAATCGTCCCGCCGTGTTTCTTGACAATAATTTCGCGACCGATTGCCAATCCCAAACCAGTACCTACACCTCTCGGTTTAGTCGTAAAGAATGTTTCAAACATTTTTTCTTGACTTTCTGGCGCTATTCCCGTACCGTTATCGGAAATTCGCACTACCACTGAGTCGTGGTCTAAGTATTCTGTAGCGATCGCAATCCTAGGCAAAAAACTCGGTGCTTCCTGTTTGATTGACTCCGAACCCGATTGTTTTTTCGCCTCCTCAAAACTTGTTTTCTCACTTTTTGCTTTCTCTTCCACAGCATCTAGTGCATTGTTCAAAATGTTCACAAACACCTGGTAAAGCAAACCCATATATCCTTCTACATTCGGAATGTTCCCGTAATTTCGCACCACTTCAACGCCCTGTTTGATTCTGCTGTTGAGAATCAGCAAACTGCTGTCTATGCAGGCGTGCAAATCGACGGGATGAGGGGTCGCATCGTCGAGGCGAGAAAAATCTTTCAAACTTAAGATAATAGCTTTGGCTCTTTCAGCCCCTACTTGCATCGAGTCTAATATTTTTATCAAATCTTCTTTGAGAAAATCGATGTCTATTTCTTCGCCTTTTGCGATAACGGCAGCAGGCGCGTTGGAGATTTCTGTTTCGTAAGTGTTGAGCAAATCTAAAATATCTTCAACATAATGTCTCGCCGGATCTATATTGGCATATATAAAATTGATTGGGTTGTTAACTTCGTGAGCAACACCGGCTAACATCCGCCCCAAAGTTGCC
The DNA here is from genome assembly GCA_036704825.1 of Microcoleus sp. F8-C3. GTDB lineage: Bacteria > Cyanobacteriota > Cyanobacteriia > Cyanobacteriales > Microcoleaceae > Microcoleus. Next base: position 4,433 of record JAUBSN010000050.1, read on the forward strand.
ATTTTCTCATTTTGAAGTATGTGGCTTTCTTGTTGGGATTTCAATTCTTCTAGCAAGTGATTTACTTTCTGAATCAGTTGATTCAGCGAAGATGCCAATACTCCCACTTCATCGGTGCTGGTAACAGGTACTTGCAACTGAAAATTAGACTCTTGGGTCACTCGCTGAGCGATATTAGTTACAGCGGCGAGGGGTTTGGCGATCGCCCGACTGGTGAAGCCCGCCAGCAGTGCTGCAACGACGATCGACAGTGCCATGCTACCAAAAATTATTTGCACCCGCAGCGCCTGCGCTCGCAGCAGGGCCTCCCGCGCTGCATCTTCTTGCTCTTGGGCGCGATCGATAATTTCTGCTATATCATTGACCGCCCTATCTAGTTCCAACCCAATTTTATCTCGATCTAAATTCGACAGCAACTTGCGTTTAACACTTTTTTGAGCGGGGTTATTTGGCAAATTACTTATTTTTTTACTGACATTTTCTACCTGGTTAATGTATTTAGACAGTAGCGAAGCGTAATTAGTTTTAATTTTTTGTAAACCTTCTACGTCTTCCATGTCTTTCTGACTTTCAATTTCAGCTATGGACAACTTCAAACTGTAGGTATTGTTTTGTAGCTGTTGGTATTTGCGGTCAAATATTTCAGGCTGTTCGATCCAGTAAATCAGCCGCCCTTGGCTGTTTTGCGTCCGCAGTAAAGCCACCTGCAACTTATTTAACAGCCGACTTTCTCGATCGATGTGTACTTGATTGTTCGTTCTGCGATAGTAATGATTGCCCGCCAACATCCCCACAGTCGTTCCCCCAATCGCAACACAAAGAGCCAGTGCGTACCCGCGCCAGATTTTGTCGCTAATACTGAGATTGCCAAAGGAACGGGCTATTTGAGCGAAATAATTAAGCTTTGGCGGCGGGCTGTCTTTAATGTTATGCTCGCAAGAGGTAGGGAGTGTTTGTGAAGGCTGATTCAGATGTTTGAGCTGCATAGATGCTAACCTGTGAATAATTCACGCACTGACAATTCAGTCTAACTTAACTCGCGACTGATTTGAGAGTACCGCACAGATACTTAATTTGATAACTTTTGTGAATTAGGACGCTTGACACTATATCCTAAGAAACCGGGTTTCTCGTTTCCGCTTTCGGAGCTTCCAAGACGCATTTACGTTAAGAAACCCGGTTCCTGGGTACTGAATCGGATATTTATTTTTTCTAAAAAAGTATTGCTCGAATCGCGATCGAATAAATTACCGAATAAATAAGTAGGTAGGTGCAAATAAACCAGCCTGCGGTTCGGGCGGGCGATTCAGAGCGGGATAGCTGCGCTTCACGGCTGTAGCTTAGTTATCGCGCAAGCTACAATGGCAGACTCAGGCGCGATCGCACTTGTCCGTCCCGCTGGCGCTCAAACCCCTCAAATCTCTCCCACTCCCCGGACAAGCAGAATCGGGATGTGCGGGATCGGGCAATACGATCGTCTTCTGCAAGCAACGCTTACGGGCGCTTAGCCATTTGAGATTTGAGATTTTAGATTTGCAATGACTGATGACTATCGGCGTAATGTAAAAATCAAAGCATAACCCTTTTATTTGCCGCTCCCCTCATGCCTTTGCCGCGCTTGTTAACCTTAATTGCTGCTTTTTGCCTCGCCCTGGGGCTGATTATTGGGCTGGTGAGTTCCTTAACAGGGCTTTACAGTCAAGTTGCGTGGTCTGCCTCTCCGCTGCTGGCTAATTTGCTGATTTTCCTGATAATTGTACTTTTGGGAACCCTAATTTTTGCGCTGGTTTACTATTTTAGGTTGCTGCAACGCCCTCAGAAAGTTCAGGGAAAACGGCCGATTACTCCGAAGATTCCTGTTGTCAAAAGTGAAGCAGCTTCGGAAAATCTCAAAGCAATTCGGCAACAAGTCGATCGCATTCAAGATGAAGTAGCGCGGCAAGCTTTGCTGTTGAGAGCCCGCGAAATTGAAGCTAGCATGGCTCGCGGCAGCGTTCGAGTAGTTGTTTTCGGCACCGGTTCTGCAGGCAAAACTTCCGCAGTGAATGCACTGGTGGGGCGGATGGCGGGACAGGTGGGCGCGCCGATGGGAACTACCGAAGTTGGCGAAACTTACACTCTGAAATTGAAAGGAATCGATCGAGAATTAGCAATTACTGATACCCCAGGCATCTTGGAAGCGGGAGTTGCGGGGACTTACAGAGAGGAATTGGCGAGGCAGTTGGCGGCGAGGGCAGATTTGATCTTATTTGTTTTGGACGGCGATTTGCGAAAATCCGAGTACGAACCGCTGCGGACTTTGGCAGAAATTGGCAAAAGGTCGATCGTGGTTTTTAATAAAGTTGACCTTTATCCCGACACCGACAGAGATGAAATTGTCGATCGACTGCAGCAGCGAGTCAAAGGTTTGGTATCAGCAATGGATGTAGTCGCGATTAGCGCCAATCCGCAAAAAGTTGTACTAGAAGACGGCACAATTTTTCAGCCAGATCCGGATATTATGCCATTAATTCGGCGCGTCGCTGCGATTTTGCGAGCCGAAGGCGAAGACTTAATTGCAGACAATATTTTGCTGCAATCTCAGCACTTAGGAGACCAAGCGCGCAAGTTAATTGACGCTCAAAGAAGGCGGCAAGCTGATAAAGCAGTAGAGCGATTTCAGTGGATCGGAGCCGGAGTAATTGCTGTAACGCCTTTGCCAGTTGTGGATTTGTTAGCAACAGCAGCAGTTAACGCTCAAATGGTAGTAGAAATTGCCAAGATTTACGGCTGCGAATTAAATATCGATCGCGCGAAAGAATTGGCCTTGTCTCTAGCAAAAACCCTAGCAAGTTTGGGAATAGTTGAAGGTGTAATTCAAGTAGTGTCAAGGGCGTTGCAGTTAAGCGTAGCGGGGTTTGTACTTGGCAAAGCAATTCAAGCAGTCAGTGCGGCTTATTTAACTAGAATTGCCGGTAAAAGTTTTATTGAATATTTCCGCCACGACCAAGATTGGGGCGACGGCGGCATCGCCGAAGTCGTGCAAAGGCAGTTTCAGTTAAATCGGAAAGACGAGTTTGTCAAAGCATTTGTCAAAGATGCGATCGCCCGCGTTGTCGAACCTCTGAACATTTATCAGCAGGAATCGGAACCGGAATTAGAAATGTCAGCCGAATTGGAATCAGAAATAGAACCCGAACCATTGTATCAGTCACCGCAACAAGATGATTGGGAAACTTACAGCAACAAACGAAAGGATGACTGGTAATGGGGCAAACAGGGAATTGGGCAAACAGGGAATTGAGAATTGGGTAATTACGATCGTTAAATGAGATGTTCCCTGAGTGTACTTTGTTGAATTTTATTAAGAAATCTTACAATAATTTTACACATTGGGGAGACTGCGGGGGAGCAAGTCAAACCGAGCGATCGGATCGAACAAAACTTTGATAAGATTTAAGAGTGACAACAAAATTTGCTATTGTGCGTCCGGGTAAAAACAATGAGCGATCGACCAATTATTCTCGGTATTGTCGGAGACAGCGCAGCGGGAAAAACCACCCTGACGCGGGGAATTGCCCAAGTATTGGGGCCAGAAAATGTTACTGTGATTTGCACTGACGACTATCACCGCTACGACAGAAAACAGCGGGCAGAAATAGGGATCACAGCACTGCATCCCGACTGCAATCACCTCGACATCATGCAGCAGCACCTAAGCCTGCTGCGAACCGGACAAGCAATTCTCAAACCCATCTACAATCACACCACAGGTCAATTCGATCCGCCGGAATACATCAAGCCCAGTAAATTTGTAATAGTTGAAGGTTTGCTGGGTTATGCAACCAGAACAATCCGCGATTCTTACGACGTAAAAGTGTATCTCGCTCCCCCAGAAGAGCTGCGAACTCAGTGGAAAGTGAAGCGCGATATCATGAAGCGCGGTTATACTGAAGAACAGGTGCTTGCAGAAATGCAAAAGCGGGAATCGGATTCAGAAGACTTCATTCGCCCCCAGCGTCAATTTGCCGACGTTGTAGTTAGTTTTTACCCGCCCGAAGCGGACAACGAATCAAATTTGAGCGTCCGTTTAGTGCTCAGACCGACAATTCCTCACCCTGATTTTACTGAGATTTTAGGTCGAGGCAGTGAAAGTTTTAAACCTGCAATTCGCTTGGGACTCGATCGGGATATGGGCAAACCTGTTGACGTTTTGGAAGTAGACTCCCACGCTACCAGCGATCAAGTAAGCGAACTGGAAATGATCTTGTGTAACGAGTTGCCACACCTGCGGGGATTTTGCACCGCCCAAGGCAACCCGGAAATTGGCAAACTGATCGGCACAACTGGCGAAGTTTTGCAAAGTTACCCGCTAGCTTTGACGCAGTTGCTAGTTGCATATCACATGATGAAAGCAATTCACGTGTATTAGTTAGTTGTTAGCTGGCAGTTGTTGGTTGGCAGTTGTTGGTTGTTATTGGTTGTTGGTTATTGCAATGACCAATAACCAACAACCAATAACTAATGTACTCGCAAAGTCAGATTAGCATTAGCCAATTGCTGAATTGGCAGCGAGACTGGCAACTGACTTTGAGGTGCGGGCAGCATTTCGCCTCGGAAGTCGAGGAGGGTGACGAGCAGCAGGTAGGCAACTGCTAAAATTAGAGAAATCACCCCAGTGATAATAGCAATAATTTTTGAACGTTCCATATTCAGAAAAATTTAAGTGCAGCTAATATTAGCTTAACATTAAAAACAGCAATTATTACTTAAATTATGCAATAGAATATAATCAGGTGCTAGTTATTTCTCTGACAAAAATGGAACCTCTTGTAGATGCGCCAACTTTCACCGAGATGCCCAGAGCTACCCCAGTGGTGGAAACATTTAATCTGGGGAAGTTCTACCGTACCGGCTTCTGGATGAACGAAAAAATTGAATCGCTCAAAAATTGCACTCTGACTGTCTCTGAGGGGGAAACTTTCGGGCTGTTAGGGCAAAATGGAGCGGGGAAAACTACGCTGCTGAAAACTTTGCTGGGTATAGTGCGCCCCACTTCTGGCCGGGCGCTGCTGTTGGGGAGGCCTTTGGGCGATCGCACTGTGAAGCAGCGAGTCGGATATTTGCCAGAAAATCCCTATTTTTACGATTATCTCACGGGCTGGGAATTCTTGGAGTTTGCGGCGGGCTTATTTCAAATTCCTCATTCAATTCAGCGACAGCGAATTCCGAATTTGCTAGACTTAGTTGGCTTATCTCAATCGGCGGCAATTAAAAAACAGTTGCGCCAGTATTCTAAGGGAATGCTGCAACGGATCGGCATGGCTCAAGCTTTGATTAACAATCCAGATGTGGTATTTTTAGATGAGCCGATGTCTGGTTTAGATCCGATGGGGCGCTATCAGATGCGGGAGATAATTTTATCGCTAAAAAATCAAGGGAAAACGATTTTTTTTAATTCGCATATATTGTCGGATGTGGAGAAGATTTGCGATCGAGTGGCAATTTTGGCGAAGGGTGAGTTAATCTGCATTGGTGCGATCGGCGAACTCTTGGGTAATACTGAAACTTACCGGGTTGAAGGTAGGGGCGGCCACTTGAATATCCTGAAAAAATGGATACCGGATATGGAAGTGGATAATGATTTGTGGTACGGTCATTTGCAGGGCGATCCGAAGGAGTTTCTTTCTAGTCTGAGCGGTACGGGGGGGCAGCTAATTGGGATGAATTTGGCTAAGCCTACTTTGGAAGAGTTTTTTATGCAGCAACTGCAAGAAAGAGGGATTTATTCTAGTGGTTGAAGTATCTTAAAAGACGTAGGTGGAGATTGATATCATGTCCGATCGATTGACCGCGATTAAAGGCTGAGGAAGGGTTTACAGGTTTCCCGTTTCTATTCAATATCTTGGCGAGGGGAACCCCTGCAGGAATCACGGTTAATTGACCGGACACGATATGATGGTGACGCGGGGGCGGGTTTGCGAGATTGTGGGTTTTGGGCAGTTATTGGCAGGTTTACCCGCCCCTACAAGATTTAATATGATACAAATCCGAATCAAACGGAAATGATGTTATTTGCGCGTTCATTGAACCCCGATCGCCCTAATCCCCATTTGTTGTTAACTTGGCTAAAACGGTGGCGAAGAGAGCGGGTTCGATCGGCTTTGTTAAGTGTTCGTTGTAACCAGTGGCGATCGCCCGATCGCGATCTTCTTCGCTAGGATAAGCTGTCAGCGCCACGGCCGGCAAGCGCTTGATTTTGTCGGATGCGGACGATCGCACTTTGCGGATCAGCGAGTAGCCATCCTCAACGGGCATACCGATATCGCTAACTAAAATATCCGGCGGCGACTGCTGCAAAATGTCGATCGCCTCTGCAGCCGAAGCAGCCGCAGTCGCAGTCGCCCCGCACTGTTGGAGGGCAACCATCAAAAACTCGCGGTTGTCGGGTTCGCCGTCAACTACCAACACCTTTAAACCAGACAAAATACCAGGCGGTCCGGGATTGGATTTCCTTTCTCCTGTCAACTGCGGCTGCTGACTCCGAGGCTGTTTGAGAGGCAGTGTCACCGTAAATGTCGCACCCTGGTCTTTACCGGGACTTTCCGCAGTCACGGTGCCCCCGTGGAGTTGCACCAAGTGCTCGACGATCGCCAATCCCAGTCCCAAACCGCTCTCAGCCTTAGTTTTCGAGGCGTCTGCTTGTCGGAAGCGATCGAACACGTAGGGCAGAAACTCAGCAGCAATGCCCTTTCCGGTATCGCTGACAGTAATTTGCACGTAATTGGGTGATGGGGAATCGCTAACAGCTATCGCAGACAAGCGCAGTTGGACAGTTCCCCCCGAAGGCGTAAACTTCACGGCGTTAGTCAGCAAATTCCACACTACCTGCTGCAACCTCTGGGCGTCGCCCCACATCAAGCCGACTGCGGGGTCAAGTTCTAACGAAACGGTGACAGACTTGGCCTCGGCTGCCGAACGAACTGAATTATGAGCCGCCTCGATCGTCCTTACCATATAGAACCAGCCGGGTTTCAGAGTCAGCTTGCCTTGAATAATCCGGGAAACGTCGAGCAAATCTTCCACTAGCTGGATCTGCACCTTCGACTGACGCTCGATGGCATCCAAACCCAAAGCTAATTTATCTTCGTTGTAGGGGTGGGCGCGCAGGATCTGCGCCCATCCCTGAATCACATTTAAAGGCGTTCGCAATTCGTGGGAAAGAGAGTCTAGAAACTCGTCTTTCCGGCGGCTGATAGCTTCTGCTTCCGCCCGCGCGGCCTGTTCGCGCTCGAGCAACTGAGCGCGCCCGGCCTCGACTTGCTTGCGATCGCTGATGTCGGCGACGATCGACATACAGTTGATATTGCCGTTGCTGTCGCGGACTGGAGTTGCCCACAAACTGATGTCGATCGAGCTGCCGTCTTTCCTTTGGCGCTGGGTTTCCATGCCGGAGATCGCCTTTCCTTCGCGAATTTTTTGCAAATTAGCCGTGAATTCCTCCCGCTTGTCTGCGGGAACGCAGGGCACGAATTGACCTACCGCTTCTGATTCGTGCCAGCCAAAAATCCTCTCGGCGGCTGAGTTCCACATTTTCACCGTCCCGTCGTCGCAGTCCAAAACGGTAATTCCTAGGGGACAAGCCTGAATCAAGGCTTCTAAAGTTTGATTGATGTGCGATCGCGCTGCTTCTGCTTGTTTGCGATCGGTGATATCGACGTTCACCCCCACCATCGGCAAAGATAAACCGCGATCGTCCTGAAACACCTTAGCCCTGCAAGCAATCCAGCCCACGCTTTTGTCCGGGCGGCAGATGCGGAACTCTATGTTTAATTCCTCCCCGGACGCCCCCGCAGCTTGCACCTGCTGTTGAGTCAAAACGCGATCGTCTGGATGCACCATTTCCACCCAACTTTGATAGCTGTCCAAACCGCCTGCTGGCAGCCCGTACAAAGCCTCTAACTCCGGCGTACAGGCGAGCTCGCCGGTTTGGACGTTCAATTCAAAAGTTCCGATTTTGCCTGCTTGCTGAGCGATTTGCAGCCGTTCTTGATTCTTTTTGAGTTCTGCTTCCACCCGCGAGATTTCGGTCAAGTCGATGTAGAATGCGACGATCGTCTCTGGTTCGCGAGCGTCCGGGCACAGGATCGTCCCGCCCATCAGAACCGGCACGCGGCTGCCATCTTTGCGGATGTACTCTTTCTTGAAAGGAGTTGCGACTCCCTTAGCCCGCAGTTCTTGGGCAGCTAAGGCGTCGAGGTGCAGGTATTCGGGGGGGGTCATCCTGTCCCACCGCATTTGACCGGAGAGCAAGTCTGAGCGGGTGTAGCCGACCATGTTGAGCAGGGATTGGTTGGCGTAGGCGATGCGGCCGCTAAAATCGCCGATCGCGACTCCGAATATATTTGACTCGAACAGCCGCCGGAATATGGCTTCGCTTTGCTGTATTACCCGTTTTGCTTGGTTGCGATCGGTAATTTCGGCAACCACGGTGCTGACTCCCAGCAGCGTTCCCGATTCATCGCTGACGGGATAAAAGCTGATTTGCCAATCCCGCAAAACTCCCGGCTGTTGCTTGGTTTCTGCTTTAATTTCCAAGTCGAGCACGGGGGTTTGCGTCGCCAACACTTGGCGGTAAATCCGCTCTACCATATCGGCCATTTCGGGAATTACTTCTCTAACGGTGCGCCCGAGGTGTTCTGCGATCGATCGGCCGTTGATCGCAGCGAGGCATTCGTTCAGGCGGATGTAGCGCAAATTGGTATCGACAAAGCACAGCCCGACTGGTGTGGTGTTGTAAACTAAGTCGAGTTCTGCTAGTTGGCGGCGAATGCGTATTTCGTTTTCTCGAAGTTGATTTTGCGCTTGTTTGCGATCGGTGATATCGAGTACGAATAATGCTCCTTTGTCTTGGCATCCTTGCAAGGTGCCGCCCCCGATTAAAATTGGGAAGCGCGTGCCGTCAGACCGGATGAATTCTTTTTCATAAGGCGCGCAACTTCCTGATGCTAAAACTTGCGCGACGGCTGTCCGATCGATCTCTCCGTATTCCGGCGGCGTGATATCGATCCAGCGAATCCGTCCTGAAACTAAGTCTTCCCTCGTATATCCGATCATTTCCAGCAACGCGTCGTTAGCGTCCGTAACTTCGCCGTTGGCATCCCAGAAACCGATGCCGATCATGTTAGATTCTACCACGCTGCGGAAGCGTATTTCGCTTTCCCGCAAAGCTAATTCGGTTTGTTTGGCTGCGGTAATATCTGTGATAATTAGGCCTACTCCGATTATTTCTGCCCTTTCATTTTTTACTGGGTAGTAGTTGGCGAGCCAGTAGCCGAAATATCCCGGTTTTCCATCAGGTTCGCCGCTCATTTCTAAGTTTAAAACAGGCTGACCGGTTGCTAAAACTTGCTGAATTATCGGCGCAAATTTGGCTGCATGTTCTGGCAACAATTGCCGGAAGTCTTGGCCGAGATGCTGTTCTATCGGCAAACCGTTGAGTTCTGCTAAAACTTGATTGATACGGATGAAGCGCATTTCGCGATCCATAAAGCAAATCGCTAGGGGAGATGCTTCTAATAGCGAGTCAATTAAGGCGAAGGATTGCGATGTTTTAGATAGTGCTTCTTGCGCTTCTGTGTAAAGTCTGGCGTTGTCTAGGCCGATCGCCACGCGATATGCTAAATCTTCTAGCATTGCCAAGTCTTCTGCACTGTAGCGGCGGCCAAACTTTGACGTAAAGCAAGTGATGGAACCCATTACCCGCCCGCGGGCTTTCAGCGGTACGCAAGCGTGAGATCCGATATTGAGCGATCGTAATTTTTCCATTTCTGCTGCGTTTTCCGCTCCTGCTGCTAAAATTTCCTCATCCACTTCGGCAATTAGTTCGGATGTTCCGGTGCGGATTACCAGGGGATAGCCGTTAACAGCATTGTCCGCGATCGAACTGCGGATTCTCAAGTTATTAATAGTATCAATCGTGGAGGGATCTGCGTGAGCCACAGCCACTCGGCGCACTTTTGAGTCGCTTTCGGTCAAATGAATGCAGCACCCGTCGGCGATGGAATTTATTGCTAATTCTGCTACCTTTTGCAGCACCGTTTCCCCATCAAAAGCATCAGCCAGAATTTTGCTGACTTCTGCTAAAAATGCCGACCGCTGCTGTTCTATTTCCGCTTGTTCCCTCGCTGTTTGCTCGATTGTTAACTGCAATCTTTGAGTTTCTGCAAGTTTTATTTCTGTAATATCGCGGGCGACAATTAAGGCCGATTCTGGTACGCCATTTTTGTCAAGTTCGGGAACTACGCGGGATTGATAACTTCGGAGACCGTTGATTGAGGCAGCCTGAAATTCGATGATTTCTTCGCAACCGGTTTCTAACACTTTGTGCAGGGTTTCCTCCCAGATTTGGCATAGTTCCGGCGGGATTCCTATTTCTTGACTGGTTTTACCCACAAAGAATGAAAGCGGTTTTCCTTGGCTTCTTTCAACTGCTTGATTGACATACATATAACGCAGTTCTTTGTCCGTGCGGATAATCACATCTGGCGTATTTTCTAGCAGCGTTCTCAGTTGCTGTTCGCTGCTTGCCAAAGCTGCTTGCGCTTGTTGTCTTTCCGTGACATCTCTCACCGTACCCACGTATCCGATGAGTTCGCCGGAGTCGGAGAACATCGGCGAGGAACAAACGTTAATCCAGCGCACAATTCCCTCTGGTGTTTGCAAACGATATTCGATCGCATATTCCCCACCTTGCCGAGTATAATCCAGCCATTGGCTCAATACGCGATCGCTGTCTTCCGGGTGAATGCACTTCTCCCAACCGTCTCCCAAAAGTTCTGCCAAACTCAACCCGCAAATAGCCTGACAGCGTGGGTTTGCATAGGTGTAGCGCCCCTCAAAATCAGCCATAAAAATGCCGGCAGGCGAACAGGAACTCAAACAGCGAAATCGTTCTTCTTGAGCTTGCAGCGCTTCTTTAGCTGCTGTCAATTCTGCTGTGCGCTGTTTGACGCAGCTTTCTAGGTTAGCGTAGGATAGAGCCAGCGCTATTTCTGCTTCTTTGCGGTCAGTGATATCGATACCAGTTGCTATTACATATTCTACCAATCCATCGCTATCTACGGTCACAGTATTCGACCAAGACATGAAGCGCTTTTCGCCATTTTTAGTGCGCCAATAGTTTTGATATTCGCTGTATAAATGTTCGCTTTTGAGCTTAGTAAAAACTGTTTTAACTGGTTCTAATTCTTCTGGAATTAAAAACAAATCCCAAACATATTTATTAATTACTTCTTCTATCGAGTAGCCTGTAGTTTTTTCGCAAGCTTGGTTAAACCGGACAATCCGTCCTTGGCTGTCGAGAACTACAATCAAGGAAGCTGTCGTGTCAATTACTTTTGAAATAATATTCCGTTCTATTTCTAGTTTTTGTTCTGCAGACTTTAAGCCAGCATACCAAGCGATAACCATTGCAGCAGCCAAAAGTAAAATTGCAGGTGCTGCCTGGAAGGAAAACAGTAACAGAGTTGTCAGCAGTAAAGCCGTGCCGGCGCTAAATGTAGCAATACTGTAAAAGTTAATTGGTAAGGGCAAGACCTCAAACAAACTCATTTTTGTTGACCTGTAGCGATGGCGCGATCGCACTATTGCTTATGTCGATGAAACAACCTTGTGAAAACTTAGTTAAAACTAAGTATTTATTGTTTCTATACAAAACCACATTTGTCGGCCCCGTGCCATCTTCCCAGAGACAGATTGGCTCTGGAATTGGTGCTGAATCAACTGCTATCATAGATCGAGGGACAAATTGGACGATCTAATTTTTGGGAGCAATAAGCAAGTGAATCACAAGCTGGCAAAAATTATCGGATTATTTTTCGCAGCCGCCACCCTCTTTGGATTTGTCGGTTACGCGCTTCAAAATCCCAACTTCGCCAGCAGCTCAGCGATGTCGCTCGGCTTCCCCAATCTTACCATCGCGGCCGTCGGGGCGATCGACAACAAACGATCCCAAATCTATCTCAACGGAACTTGGCAATTTGTCCCCGCAGTTGGCAACCTCCAAAACCCCCCCGTCTCCCCCAATTGGGGTTCCATCTCGGTGCCGGGAGACTGGCAAAAAGAAAACAACGAATCCGTACCCGGAATCATCACTCGCCGCAGCGGCCGAGATTGGGAAAACTTCAACAGCAAACAACTATCAAAAGCTTGGTATCAGAAAAATATAGACATTCCCGGCGACTGGAAAAACCGCCGAATTTTTCTCGACTTAGCCAGAGTCAGCACCGATGCAGTCATCTTTTTCAACGGCATTAACTGCGGTGAAATCCCCTGGCCCTACGGCACTATTGAAATTACCAAAGCAGCAAAACCAGGTCAAAACACCCTCTCTATTTTAGTCGTGGCAGTATCCGATGAAAAGGAAAAAGCCGTCATCATGGGCCCCACAGAAATCTACACAGAAAAATCCAAATTGCAATCGCGGGGAATCATCGGCGAAGTGCGACTTCTGAGCCTTCCCCCAGGCCCCCTGATTAGCGACGTATTCGTCCAAACTTCCACCAGAAAAAAGCTAGTTAAATTAGATGTAGAACTCAAAGACGTTGCCCAAAGCGGTCAAGTTGAGTTAATCGCGCAAATGCTCGACGAAAAAGGCAAAGTACAACAAAAATTCACCGCAACTGCCAACGTTAAAGCTAAACCAATGCAAACCGTACAAGTTCAGTGGAATTGGCCAAATCCCCGTCTTTGGGATGTCGGGCAACCAAACCTTTACACCCTGCAATTAGAAGTAAAAGGTCGCGGCATTGACACGGAATACTACCAACCTTTTGGCTTCCGCGAATTTTGGATAGAAGGGCGCAAATTTTTCTTAAACGGAACAGAACTTCGGTTGCGACCAATCTTGCACTCCGATACTTGGCAAGGCGGGACAGTAGAAGTTGCTGATAGCCTAATTGATGGCTACGTAAAAGCAGGTTTTAACATCACAGAAATGTGGCCTTGGAATCACGACGAACGGGGTAGATGGCACTTCCGAGAGTTATTTTCCGAAAGAGCAGACCTCAAAGGTTTTCCCATTATGGCTCCCGCTTTAGACATTAGTCCTATCGCTTGGAACGGCAAGTGGAAGAATCCCATGTGGAACAACCGCTGGAAAGACCGAATGGTGACTGAAATGCGCCGCTACCGCAATCATCCATCAGTATTAATGTGGGCGACAAGTCCTAATTTTTTCGGCAATTCTGACGACCTAAATCCCCGTCGCATCGGCAAAAGCAAAGTAGAAGGAACTCTCAGTTCCTCGGAAAACCAGCGTTTGCGGGTCAACACTCCCCTAGGAAATGACGCTATAGCTGCGATTAAATCGGCTGACCCAACCAGACCTGTGATGGTACACCAAGGCGCAAACTTCGGCGATGTTTATGCGCTGAATTCTTATTTAAATCTGATTCCCTTGCAAGAACGGGAAGAGTGGATTTCTGAGTGGACAAAAACCGGGGAAAGGCCCTACATGGCAGTCGAGTTTGGCACTCCTCTGCACGCAACGATGATGCGGGCCCGCAAAGGTTTTGGTCAGGCAATTCTCAGCGAACCTTGGATGACTGAGTTTGCGGCAATTTATTTTGGCAAGCAGGCTTACGAGTTGGAAACTGCAGCTTATAAAACTACAATTCGCGAGCAATTTGTCAAGGGTCAGGAGTATCAAAGCTGGCATTTTAAAAAAGAGTTAGATTTTGCCCCAGCTTTTCAAAAGTTGCAGCAGTTATTCAGTACAAATACTTGGCGTAGTTGGCGGACTTTTGGAATGTCCGGGGGGATGATTCCTTGGAATGACGGACACGGTTGGGAAGTTTCCGAAGCTGGCAGAAAAAAGGTGGATATGGGGGCATTTCAACCTGGTCGCCGGGGAGTTTATTTGAAGCAAGTCTCGAATAATCTTTTGAATTATTTGCAACCAGAAGCTTACACTGTTCATCCTGGAGGCGAGGCAATTATGAAGAATAATAGCTCGACTTTGGCTTGGATTGCTGGTGCTAGCCCGGTTTTTACTGCGAAAGATCGCAATTTGTTTGTGGGCGGAAAACTGGCCAAGCAAGTAGTGTTAATTAACGATATGCGGGCAGCGCAAGAATTTTCGTTTAATTGGCGGGTTTTGGTGGGGGGGAAAGAAGTAAAAAAAGGCGATAACAAAGGGATAATTGCTCCGGCAGGCACGCTATTTTTCCCAATAAACGTAAATTTGCCAAATACCATTTCTAGCAAGGCTGACGGCGAAATTCGCTTGACGGCACGGGTGGGCGATCGATCGCATTCTGATACATTTGCTTTCCGCGTTTTTCCCAAACAATCCAACATCAAAGATTCAGTGACTGTTTTCGATCCAGCGGGCAAAACATCGGCGATGTTAAAACAATTAGGTTATCAGCTTGTACCGTGGAATGGTTCGCAAGTTTCATCGCTATTAGTTATCGGTAGGGAAGCATTTTCTAGCGGGGAAAATTTGCCGGGAAGTTTAGAAAGTTTTGTGCGAAACGGCGGCAAAGCAATTGTGTTTCCTCAGCGCAGGCAATGGCTGAAAAATACGGGTTTCCGAGTTGCTGCCCACGTCAGCCGCCGCGCTTATCCAGTTGACAGCAACCACCCGGCAATTAGCGGTTTAGACAGTGAAGATTTGCGGGATTGGGCGGGGGAAAGCACGTTGGTTGAAGCTTATCCAGATACGATCCAAACTGGCCCTAATTTGAGTCCGGCAAATAAACCTTGGTACGGCTGGCGTTGGGGAAATCGCGGCGGTGTCAGCAGCGCTTCAATTGAGAAACCGCACCGCAGCGGTTGGCGGCCAATTTTGGAATCTGAGTTTGATTTAGCTTATTCGCCGCTGATGGAATTGGATTACGGAAAAGGGCGGCTGATTTTAAACGAGTTGGATTTGGAAGACCATTATTCTGTAGATGCTGGGGCGGCGCAGTTAGTGCAACAAATTGTGAGTTACGGAATGAATTCTCCGGTGCTTGGAAAGCCGGATAAAGTGGTTTTAATTGGGGGAGATGGAGATGCCCAAAAGTTGGACAGTTTGGGGGTAATTTATCAGCGGGCTAGTTCGCTTTCTAATGATGTTGGTTTGGTGATTGTGGGGAGAGAAGTGAAGCTGAAAGATGCAGAGTTGCGCGGTTATTTGAATGCTGGCGGGAAGGCGTTTTTCTTGCCGCGTCAAGTACCTGCTGCGGGTTTGGACGTGGTTTTGCAGCAAGCGCAGGATTTTGGGGGTTCGCTGGCGGTTCCGAGTTGGGATGAGGTGAAGGGGGTTAGTGCTTCAGATTTGCGATCGCGCTCTTTTTATGATACTTGGTTGATTAAGTCTGGGGGAGAAATGGGTGCTGACGGTTTGTTAAGTCGGGTAAAAGTGGGCAAGGGTGTGGCGATTTTTTCTCAGATTGAACCGGACAGTTTGAATGCTGATACTAAGACTTATTTGCGTTTTACTCGCTGGCGGCAAACCCGGGCAAATGCTCAGATTTTGGCTAATTTAGGGGCGAGTTTTAAGGCGGATGGAGATATTTTTAACGGTGCGAGTGGGGAGTTTTATCACTGGGATTACAAGGCGGATTTTGAGAATGGGGACAATCCTTATCGGTATTATCGATGGTAGGATTTTTTAACCGCAGATTAACGCGGATTAACGCGGATTTTATGGAGGATATTACAGGTCAAAGTGACGGCGGAAGCGGGGGTCTAGTTTGTCGGTTTTCTTTTGGTTGCAGGTGCCGCAGAGGGTTTGCAAGTTGCTGATGTCGTTGCTGCCGCCGCGCGCTAGGGGGATGATATGATCGATCGTCAGTTGGGTTTCTTGTTTGGTTTGGCCGCAACTTTGGCATTGGTATTTATTGCGGGTGAATACATATTTTCGGACTTCGGGGGGAATGGGGATTCTTGGGGTTTTAGACATGATGATTTTTAACCGCAGATGAACGCGAATTAACGCGGATGTTTGATGGATTAGCTGGGTGAGTTTTCTTGATTGAGAAGTTGGCGGCGCAAATCGTCAAGGGGGGATTCGGGTTTGCTAGTTTCTGATTCGTTGTTTTCTGGTGTTTCTTTGACTTCTGGTTCGTCTGGGCAAAACTCTATAGTGACATTGAGTTTAAGCTTCATCTTTCCTTTCTTCCAGCCATTAGCACCCACTCTGAGAATTTCACAATCTATACCTTCACCAAACCAGTTCTCATAAGCATTAGGTTGTTGGTCAGTATTTGAACCTACATAAATGTAGAGTTTTTGTTGACTCAACAAGTGAGTGAGTTTCTCTCCTAACCCATATTCAGGCAAAACTCCATTTACTGTTTCCTTGAGTTTTTCAACTTTAAGCATTGCGTTACCGAAAGATAAAGCATCCTCATTACCGCAGTTGTGAAAATCAAATTTATCTTCCATATTGATATCTAACCTAATAGGTTTTTTAGCCATGAGTTTTAACCGCAGATGAACGCGAATGAACGCGGATTTTGGAGGGTTCAGTCGGCAAATATTTCGTCATAAATGTCATTTTCCGCACTCAGCCAATCTTGATAAGCTTGGGATGCAAGCATCGGTTGAACAGATTCTTTCCCTGTTTTCAATAACAGCGCTAGGCTAAGAAGTATTGCTAACTTATCATCGGGAAGTTGGTCTATTATTGTGAGATGTTTTTGGCGAATTTTCATAGGATTAAAGTCGCTCTTTGTTTGCTATTATAGCACACTCATTCACCATCCACCGCAACGCTATCATTTTGTCCAATTACAGGCAACAAATGCTCGTGCAGCTTCATCGCTTGCAAACAGCTATTAATCCCCGAAACTGCCCGATCGTACTTTTCGATCTTTTCTTCATTCTCAGCTTGCAGCCGCTGGTTGCGGGCGATTTTCTCTTCCGCCTCCTGTGCCAAAGTTTGCTCGACATAATCGCGGGCTTGACTGTATTTCTGCAAAATATCATCAGCTTGCTTTTGGGCCATCGGCAACAAATGATCTTTCAGCGTCTTATTAACAGTTTGCCGGAAAGTTTGTCGAATAGTTTTCGATACTTTTGGCTCAAAATCTAGTCGCAACAGTTGCCGAATTGCGGGTTGCGCTTCTACCATGTTTTCGCAGTCGTAACCTTGGGATGTTTGCTGCAATGTTTGCCGGAATTGATAAATAGAAAATGTGTCTTCGTCGTAAAAACGCGGACTTTCTCGCACGTAGCGATCGCACTCAACGCCCGCCGCATTTACCAAAGCATCAGAAACGCGCTTTGATAACTCCTCTAACTGCTGTTCAATTCCCCCGTCGTTCCCCAACAAACGATAAAGTAATCGATAGTATTCTGACTTGCGAACGCTGTCTTTTAAATACTGGAAAAAATTCGCAACCAGCGACGCCGTAGACTCTACTAAAATATCTTCTAACTGATTGGCTAAATAGTAAAGAGCCTCAACTAAAACAGCAATTAAAGGTGCTGTCGCATTGCGGGGATGAGTCAGCACAGTGCGACCGTAAGCTGCCTCAACCGAAAATCCGTCTAACAATTCATCCAAGCGCCGGATCATTCGAGATTGCAGTTGCCGAAAATCAGTATCGAAAATATCGCATTTATTCATAATCATTTCATTGATTTCTGTGGCGATATGTTCCCGAAAATCCTGTCCGACTTGCTGCAATTCTTGGTTTAGCCGCAAAAGTTCCTGTGCTTTCATCGCTTCAATTTCGCGGGGCTGGCTGTCCAAATTCCGCTGAATAGTTTGGTAATGTTTCCGCAGTTGAATGCACAAGTCTTCTAAGTCGTCAGCGAGATTTTTGAAAAGTTGCGGGCGTTTTTCTTCTGTGAGGTAGCGGGTGATGGCTGTGCGAAAATCTTCGATGCCGCTATCTTGAATTAATTGAGCAATTAACGGTTGTCCTTGTTCCGCAAGAATCCGCACGTAGTTTTCATTTGGCGTTTCGTAGCTGTTAACTGAAATCCGAAATTTGCTGGGAGACAGTTTGCCGGAATTCGCACAGTACCGATTAAATTCACTAACAAATTGCGGCGTCTCTTCACTATTACCGAGCAATTCTGAATCTAATTTATCATCCACCGAAACTCGCCCTTGAGTGGTGGCAAAGATTGTATCTAAACCAAAGCGATCGCGCCCTGTTGTTCCTCGAATCAAACTGCCGTAAAATCCCAACAATCCGCTAGTTTTGTAAACTCTCGCAGTATCCCGAAAGTCGGAATTAATCAGATTTTCTAAGCGCTGTCGAAGTTGCGCGTTGTACCAAGTTTCGTCGATGCGGTTAAAAATGTAAAACAGCCGATCGCGAATTCCCGGATTTCCCCGCGTTTTTTCCATCAACTCGGTTTCTTCCGTCGTCATTTCCCCAGACGAAGCTGCTTTCAAAACGCAGACAACCGCCGAAGTATCGGGGCTTTCAATCTTATCGTAAGTCAATTCTGCATCCCGCTGCACCGGCGCATCAATTCCCGGCGTATCGATAATAATATTGCCATCTTCCAGCAGCGGATGATAACAGTAATATTCTACCCGCTTGAGTACAGCACTGTTGCTACCGCGACGGGCATAGCTAGCAGCTTCTTTGAGATTGGAAAAGTTAAACTGTTCCATCGAGTAGGTAGCGTTTTCGAGAGTTTGGATGCGATCGCGATTCGCCTCAAAACCTTCTAACAGCAGCATCAAAGCCTTAGCTTTTTTGGCTGCCTCGGATTTATTTTCGCCGCCTTCCCTTTCCATAATTATGTTACATCCCTGAGACAACAGGGACACTACATCTGTTTGATTAATATTAAGTTCAGTAGTTAAACCTAACTGATGGCAAAGCACAGAAGCTTGCTGGCTAATCTCAAACTCGCTCAAAAAAGTGAGAACAACGCGCTCTTTTTCCGGCTCAGCAAAGGCGATATAACATTCCGTACCTGTGGCGTGTCCTTCAGCACTGTAGAGCAATTCTCGCTCCAGCAAAGCATTAATCAGCATCGATTTTCCGGCACTGAAGGCGCCCGCAAACACAATTTCAAACTCAGGAGAAATTGCCTTTTTCAGAGAAGCTTGTACTGCCGTGATATCTTGTTGTCGCAAAGACGATTCCTGACGCAGCAGTTGCAGTAAAGATTCAACTTGCTCTTGCAGGTTTGTGCATTGAGGGGGCATTTGAGTCATCGCGGCAGACTGCTCCTGATTGTGGGAAAATTACCTTATTGTTAATTCTCTGCTAGTTCAGGAACAATCACAACAGTAATTTTACTTATGCGATCCAGGATTGCTGAAAGTGCGATCCTCTTCGAGGGCTGCGCTAACGGCTATTGGGCGGGTAAATCTTGTGTTTGCAGCCAAGCTGTTAAATCTGATATGTCGTTAAAATTTAACAAGGCTTCTCCTAAGTTTTCCAATTGGTCGATCGACAACTCCCCGATTTGAGTTTGAACTTCGGGAGTGACAGCACCTACACGGCGTTCCAACAGACGAACAATCAGTGCTATTTGTCCTTCCTTAATTCCTTCTTGTCTGCCTTTTTTTGTTGCTATGCTGACCGCTTTAGTGATTGCTCCCCGACGGTCTTGGATGTAAATTTCCTGTTTTTGCAACTCGCTTAATTCGTCATAGCTCAAATTAGCTTTAGTCGCTATTGTAAATGCTTGACTAATCTCTGGCACCTCTTCCATTGTTGCAGGTACTGCGTTTAAGTCCCTAGCAGTTTTGAGAAAATAAATCCACTTATCGGTTAATGTTTCTAACTCGTTCAAACTTTTTTGGAACTTGGGTAACTCAACAAAAACCAATTCAAAATCGAAAATAGGATAATCGCTCAAGAACTCTCTTTCTTTCAGGACAAACCGCGAAATTACTTTCCTAAAATCCTCAAACATCTCAAAATCAGTGATGGTCAAGGCAATCACTGGATTCAACATTACATATTGTTCTGCTGTTTCTAATTGCGTTGAATAAGCTTTGGCTGCATTGTACAAAATCCGCTTTTCAAAAGCCTCTACGTTCAAAACCTGCATCTCGATAATTACATTTGTGCCGTCATTTAACTGAGCTCTAATATCGACGTAAGTATCCTTAAGACCTCGAATTAGCGGTAGTGAATGAGGATCGAGGATTTGCAAACTTTCGATGGTGGGCTGACTGTCATACAGCAAGGCATTCAAAAAACTCTTGAGAATGTCTTTGCTATTTTCAGAACCAAAAATTTTTTTGAAGGCAAAATCAGTTTTAGGATTGATGAATGTGAACATATTGGTAATGGTAAATTTGTAATAGTTAAGTCTTCAGGTGCGGGAGGCGCACCCTACTAGATTATAGCAACCAAACTTCTGGTGTGCATTGCACGCTACAGAATTAAACCGACAAATTTTGACGCGGTTTAAAAATTTCTATCTGCCGCAATTTTTCGTACAATTCCCGTTCCTCCTCGCTAATTTCTTTGGGAATTAACACCTGAATTTCTACCAATTGATCGCCCCGATCGCCATTTCCGGTCGGATAGCCCTTGTTAGCCAGCCGCAACCGCTTTCCCGAGGTTACTCCAGGCGGCAATTTCATCTTTACCAGGCCGTCCAGCGTCGGCACTTCAATATCTCCACCCAACACCGCTTCGCTGGGAGTTAGCGGCAATTCGCAGCAAACATCCGACATTTCCAATCGAAAAAATGGATGGGGAGAAACCGTGATTTTCAAATATAAATCTCCGCCGCCTATACCTTGATTTCGCAAGCGAATCCGCTGCCCTGATACCATAGCAGGAGGCAGAGTCACCTCGATCGCTCGCCCGTCTTCCAAACGAATTCGCTCGGTTCCTCCGGCATAAGCTTTTTCCAAGCGCAAAGTCAGCCTCGCGTCAATATCTCTTCTGATTTCGCGATCGTCCATTTCTCTAACTTCCCTTCTGATTTCGCGATCGACTGTTTCCCGTCGAATTTCGCGATCGTCCAAATCCCTTCTAGCTGGGCGAGAATTAGCAACATAACTCGTTTTCTTAGAAGCCGTACTCCACGGTTCAGAGGAGGCAAAGCCCGGTGCATCATTTGCTGTCGCCATCCTCACTTCCCGCCGCCTTCCTAGCACTTGATCGAGAAATTTATTAAAATCAGAGTAATCGCTAAAATCGACATCTTCGCCCGGTTTTTTACGGCTAGCTTTACTGTTTCCCCAACTTTTAAAATTGGGAAGCCGCACCCCTTGCTTGCCTTGAAATCCCTTTTGTTTCCAGAACTTACTAAATTGGTCGTATTGAGTTCGCTTGTCGATGTCGGAAAGAATATCGTAAGCTTCATTAATATCCTTAAACCTATCTTCAGCAGATTTATCACCCGGATTCACGTCAGGGTGCAACTGTCTCGCCAGCCGTCGATAGGCTTTCTTGATCTCATCAGCCGTGGCATCTTTGGGGACTCCCAAAATTAGATAGTAATTGCGAAAATTCTGCATATTTAGTCATTAGTCATTAGTTATTAGTCATTAGTTATTAATTATTAGTCATTAGTCATTAGTCATGCTGCTTCCCTGCTTCAAACTAGGGACTAATGACTAGGGACTAATGACTAACCACTAATTACAGCCAATCGTCGTCATCATCCCAATCGTCGCTTTGATTTTGATAAGGGCGAGTGGGGCGATTAGCACTGCTTCGGCGATCGGGTATGCGATCGTAGGAGCGATCGCGATCGCCCATACGATCGTATGAACGATCGTATGAACGATCGGGAATTGGATCGACAGTCGATCGCCTGTACGGCTTAGGATTGGTATAATAGCTGCTGTCATCGCTGCGCCGCTTCGTACCGTCACCGGTAAAAGTCCGCTTCACAGACTCAAAGAAATCGTCATCATCGTCATCCATCGCAAACGCGGAAACTTCCCGGCTCAAATCGTAAAGAGCATCTTGCAAATCCGAACCCACTTGGTCAACTCCCCGCTCGTCATTGCGTTCCAAACTGTCTCGCAATTCCCGAATTAAAGTTTCAATACGCTGGCGGCTTCTTTGAGCAAACTGCATTCCGCGATCGAGCGCAACTTCCCGCAACTGCCGCTCAGCTTGATAAGCTAAAGCTTCAGCGCGATTGCGTTTTTCCACCTTTTCCCGCTGCAACTTATCAGCTTGAGCAAACTGTTCCGCATCGCGAATCATTTGATTCACTTCCTGCTGAGTCAGCGTCGAAGCACCTTGTACAGTAATGCTTTGTTCCCTGCCGGTAGTTTTGTCCAAAGCAGTCACCAACAGCATCCCGTTAGCATCAATATCAAAAGCTACTTGTACCTGCGGAATCCCTCGCGGTGCCGGCGGAATTCCAGTTAGTTTAAAGCGTCCCAAAGACTTATTATCTCTGCCTAATTCCCGTTCCCCTTGGATGACGTGAATTTCTACCACAGTTTGGTTGTTTTCAGCAGTCGAAAAAATGTCCGATCGCCTGACGGGAATAGTAGTATTCCGAGGAATCAGTTTTTTCATCACCCCGCCAATAGTTTCCAAACCCAGCGACAGCGGCGTCACGTCCAACAACAGCACGTCGCGGACATCGCCACCCAAAATCCCCGCTTGAATGGCCGCACCCACCGCCACAACTTCATCGGGATTGACATTTTGATTCGGTTCTTTATCAATCAAGTTGCGAACAACTTCCTGCACCAAAGGAATCCGAGTCGAACCGCCGACCAACACAACTTCATCAATGCGAGAAGGACTCAAATTTGCATCAGCCAAAGCTTGTTTCACCGGCCGCCGCAGCCGCTGCACCAAATCCGTGCACAGCCCCTCAAATTGACCGCGAGTCAGCCGCGTTTCCAAATGCAAAGGCCCGTCTTCATTCGCATCGATAAACGGCAAATTAATCTCCGTGACACCGACTCCCGACAGCTCGATCTTGGCTTTTTCTGCCGCTTCGATCAAGCGCTGCAAAGCTTGGCGGTTCCGTCGCAAATCAATTCCTTCTTTTTCTAAGAATTGATCGGCCAACCAATCCACAATTTTGGAGTCAAAATCATTGCCGCCCAATTGAGTATCGCCGCTAGTTGCTTTAACTTCAAATACTCCGTCTCCCACGTCTAAAATCGACACATCAAAAGTACCGCCGCCCAAATCAAACACTAAAATAGTTTGACTTTCTCGCCTCTCCAAACCGTAAGCCAAAGAAGCCGCTGTCGGCTCATTTAAAATCCGCTTGACATCAAGTCCGGCAATTCGTCCCGCATCCCGCGTCGCCTGTCGCTGCGAGTCGTTGAAATAAGCCGGAACAGTAATTACAGCCCCCGTCACCTCTTGTCCCAGATAGCGGCTGGCTTCATCGGCCAGTTTCCGCAACACCATCGCCGAAATTTCCTCTGGGGCAAAATCTTTTTTCAGGCGGGGACACTTGACTTTGATGTTCCCGTTTTCGTCGCGGCGAGTTGTGTAAGGGACGCGCTTCGATTCAGGAGTCAGTTCGCTATATTTGCGTCCGATGTACCGCTTGACGGCGTAAAAGGTGTTTTGCGGGTTGAGAACAGTTTGGCGTCTGGCCATCTGTCCGACAAGGCGTTCTCCTTCCTTGGTGAAAGCAACCACCGAGGGAGTTGTCCGCATCCCTTCTGCGTTGGCAATCACAACCGGTTTGCCGCCTTCCATGACGGCTACTACTGAGTTTGTCGTTCCCAGGTCAATGCCAACTACTTTTCCCATACGTCCATTGTCTCCTGTAGCGTTGTGTGTAGCTTTTTCAATATCAGCGTTAAGTATGATTGCATTTATTGTACCGCGTCGAGAAGCGGGGGCTGCGGGGGGATTGCCTCACCTGCGGCTGAGGCTGGGGTTGGCTGGGTGCGATCGACCTTTTTTCGATACGGTTTGGCGCAGCAACTGAGGAGCGAATTGATTAGAATGGAGAGCAAATTATGGAGTCAATTATAATGACCAGTATCAAAGAAATATTAGAATCCGTTCAATTTGTGGTTGATGCTAACGGTAAAAAGAAAGCCGCACAGTTGAGCATATCGGCTTGGGAAGCTTTGATCGACTGGATCGAAGATCGGGAAGACGAACAGATTTTCAAAACGGCGATGACGCAATTGCAAAAATGCGGTGGCAGTCCCGAAAAAGCGGGTTGGCTTGATTGGGAAGCCGTTAAAGATGAATGGGATGAAGATTGAGGTTATTAAATGTATCGAATTCGGTGATTGGCATCTGCTCACGATGAGAGGCGAAACTTACCAGGAGTAATTCGCCAGCGAATTAAGAAAATAATTGAGGCGCTGGGTGAAGATGCACGTCTTGACAACAGCATTATGCTTCAATTTTATGCAAACGCAAATTGGGAACCCAGGCGAATTAGAGTTGATTTGTGGAGAATCATTTATGCTGTTGATGATGAATTTCAACAAATCGCTGTCTTGGCTATCAGGAAGCGTCCGCCTTATGATTATGAGGATGTGCTTGATTTGTTAGCTGAGTTGGAGTGATTATTACAAAGCTGACGCTTGAACAAGATTAATTTTCGCTACAAACTTAAGGAGGTCAGAGTTATGCAAAGTATTAAAGTGCGATCGCGCATCGGTTCCGACGGAATGTTGCATTTGCAAATCCCCGGTGGTATCAAAGATACAGATTTGGAAGTTATTGTAATTTTTCAGCCGGTAGCACCTGCAACTGAGGCTAAAACGCCGGAAGATTTAGGCTGGTCGGCCGGTTTTTTTGAGACAGTAATAGGAAGTTGGGAGGGAGAACCGCTTGTCCGTCCCGAGCAGTTGGAATATGAAATCCGGGAAGAATTGCTGTGATTTATCTTTTAGACACCAATACTTGCATCCGTTTGTTAAATCCAGACCGCAACTCATTGGTATCTCGGCGACTAGCAAGGATGCGGTCAGGTGATGTAGCAATATGCTCTGTAGTTAAAGCAGAACTTTACTGGGGTGCTTTTAAAAGTTCTCGTCAAGATAGCAATCTAGCTAGACTAGAACGTTTTTTCAATGAGTTTGTAAGTTTGCCTTTTGATGACCAGTCTGCCATAATTTACGGTCAAATTCGCGCTCAACTAGCTGCATCGGGAACCCCGATCGGCCCTAATGACCTTTTGATTGGTTCTATTGCTCTGGCCAACAACCTAATTATGGTAACTCACAATACCCGCGAGTTCAGCCGCGTTGGGGGTTTGCGTCTGGAAGATTGGGAGATAGAGGCATAAGTTTAGCTACTGGAAAAGAATGGAGCGATCGCAATTGAAAATATGCAATTGCGATCGTCGTAGCTTTCAACTATAATTTTACAAAACAATGACTGAATTGCTGCGTGCAGGGGCCGATCGAATTTAGAGAACAACGATGATTGAAACACTTGCTCCCGAACAAGAAGATTTAATGCTAGTTTATGCGGAAAAGTGGAAGAAAATAATGTACTCCACCGAGCAGCTCGATTGCGAAAGAGCGACAGAGGCAGTTAAAGAAGCTTACTGGGCAATTAACGAAAAAAAACCGGAAATTATTTTTTGCCGTAGCCCCTATGAAGGTGCTAATCTTGTTATTGACGGCGACCAATCAATTAATCACCTATCCGAAAAATTCGGAGTCAATTTTTGTCAGCTATTTAAAAAGCAACTGAAAAATACGATGGAATGTCTCATTCACCAACAAATTTCCTATAAGTTATTTTACCAACTTTACATTCAAGTACGTAGTAATATTAGCTATGACTTTTTTACAAAAAAATTAACTGAAATATTGGCTCCAGTCAATTCTTCTTTAGGGGAGGAATATCACAGCTATATCCACCCTATAGCGATGGCAGGATATTGGACAATTCTTGACTTCTGTTTTTCCGGATTAAAATGCAATCCTAATTATCTCAACTGGCAAGCACTGCTGTTTTTTACAACGCAATGTGGCTGGATTTTTCCCTATGAAAAAGTTTGTATGGTGTGCGATCGCCCCCGCATCCTCTCCTTCGACTCCCAACACCGCCTCCACGCCGAAGGAGGGCCCGCAATTCAATTTTCTGACGGATATAGCCTCTATTCCTATCACGGCGTCACCTTACCCGAAAAATACGGAAAAATCCACCCCAACGAGTGGCAACCCCAATGGCTTTTAGAAGAAGAAAACGCCGAACTCAAGCGAGTGCTAATTCAAGGAATTGGTTACGATCGCATAGCCCGCGAATTAGCAGCCGTTGAATTAGATACTTGGCAAGAATACACCTTATTAAAAATTGATACAAACGTTGACGTTGAGCCGATTTATCTGTTAAAGATGACTTGTCCCAGCACCGGATTTATTCACGCTTTGCGAGTCCCGCCCGATATCAACTCAGCCAGAGAAGCGATTAAATGGGTGAATTGGGGAGTCGATCCAGAGGATTTTTCAGTACAAACTTGAATGGCATTACAGTTTTATCAACAAAAGTGCTGAACTTATTTTGTTGAATTCAGCACTTACGCATAAGCAGCAAAAAAATCGGGTTTTTGGCGGGTTGTAACGCATATTCTCAGCAAAAAAACTGGTTTCTGACCACCCGTGCGTCCAGGACTGAAAGTGTGAAATATATCAGATACAATCGATAATAAAAGCTCGATCGCCCTTGCTCTCAAAAAGCCTCTAATAACAATAAAACTATGAAATTCACCTTAGATGTAGAAAACAATCCTACAGGCTGGCCAGACCACACTCAGCTACCAGAATCAGACGGTACTTTTGTGAAAAATTTTCAAGAACATCCCCAAAGCATCCTGTTAACCGATTCAATTATTCCCCTTTTCCAAAGCATTCATCCAGATGGTAACTATTGTATCGGTCAAGACAGCGGGATTTATTGGCGATTAACTGAGCCGCTAGAACGGGGTGCAGAAGCGCCTGACTGGTTTTATGTGCCTAATGTTCCCCCAACTATTGACGGTCAATTGCGCCGTTCTTATGTGATGTGGCAAGAATTTGTAGCACCGTTAATTGTGTTAGAATTTGTATCGGGCAATGGTGAGGAAAAACGGGACAGAACGCTTTTATTGCGATCGGGTCAACAGGAAACTAAGCCGGGTAAATTCTGGATTTATGAAAATGCGATCCGTCCGGCATTTTACGGGATTTATGAAGTAACTAAGGCTAGCGTTGAAGTCTATCACCTGATCGAAAATAGGTATCAATTAGTTGCTGCAAACGATCGCGGTCATTATCCCATTGAACCGTTAGGAGTGGAATTGGGAATTTGGCAAGGAAGGTATCAAAATGTTGAGTTACCTTGGCTGCGCTGGTGGGATAGTGCAGGGAATTTGCTGTTATCGGGAGCAGAAAGAGCCGATCGCGCCCAACAAGAATTAGAGCAATTGCGGGCTCAGTTGCGATCGGCTGGAATTCAACCGCAATTGTGAATTGTCTGCAAAGGCGATCGCGCCCATCCCCAGCAACCGCACCTAACAATTACATAATTCCTCTCACTCCCGAACAAACAGTCGCTGCGCGCTTACAATTCATCTTATTTAGCTGGGTTTGAAGCGCAGCGATCGCAAGTTTCTCTCGATCGAGGATTTGAATCTGCTAAAAATGTCATGGCCGGTACTATTCGCTACGATGTTTGTAGAGATATCGGCGGCGACGAGCAGCAGGTTCACAGCATTTCTACTAATTACAATGCTATCACTTTTAAACATATTTTGCTACCTGTGTGGGTGTGCGCCTATCGCTATCAAAACCAACGATATCAAGTAATGGTTAATGCACGCACCGCTGAAGTTCAAGGCGAACGTCCCTACAGTGTTTGGAAAATTACTGCTGCTGTTGTTAGCGGTGTCGTGCTTGCGGGCGTTATGTACCTATTGTTTACTGGTAATTGGAAATATATCCGTGTTCCCGGTCTGCCTCAACCGCAACCTCAACCAACTTCCCTACCTGTACCGAGCCAAAAATTACCGCCAGTTCCTATTCCCTCTACCGCACCTGTACCGAGCCAAAAATTACCGCCAGCGCCTGTTCCGTCTGCTAATTAGTTGATTGTTGATTTTTTATTGAAACGAAGTACAACCGCATCTATGAGCGATCGCCCTCACCAAAAAGTGCGATCGCATTCTAAACTGTATTGCCAACATTCAACTGACCGATGCGCTTCAAAATACTCAGCACGCTGTACAAATCATTCCCCGGATTGAAAAGGTAAAACTTCCGAGAAAAAGCATACTGTGCTGTTTCCCGCTTAACTAACTTGACAAATAGAAAATCTGCCCCATTCATTAACAATCCGTAAGTAGGTCGATCGGCACTCAGATTAGCTAACATATAAGCCAGCAACTGCGGAATCCCTACTTCCAAAGAAAACGCAGCCTTCTTGGATTCGATCGCCACTACCCAAAACTCCTGAAACAAAGCCAAAACATCCAACTGTCCCCTCACAATCACTCCCTCGTCTTCGTCAACAATTTCTACAGATTTTTCTGAAGTAACATGAAAAGGAGCAAGATAAAAATCAGCTAAATCCAAAAGCGGAGACAGCACCACCATTTTGACTGTATTTTCGAGCAGCGGCGGATGTTTGAGCAAATTCCTGTAACTTGCTTTCACTCTGTCTAATCGTTGTTTTTCATGATCGCTGATTTCTGGCAAATCATCTTGCCACTCGCGAAAAAATTGGTCATCATCAACCCACTCTATTTTGAAGTTGGTTTCCAAATCATTCAGTGCGACATTTCTAGCTTGAATTGTTTGTATCATAAATTTAAGCAATTCATTACAATGTGCTCTTAATTTATGATAGCAATTATTGCTAAATTTCTGTTAATTGCGTTTCCTAGGGCATAGGGCACTAGGGCACTTAAGGTCAGACCCGCAGTCCGGCAAGGGTTGAAACCCCTGCCTCAAAGCTAAAGTCCTCTCAAAGAGGACTGAAGAACTCATTAGTCCTCTGAAAGAGGACTTGCGCTATGAGACAGGGAATTCATTCCCTGGCGGACTGTGGGACTGAGAGAGGGCTCGCCGTATCCACCTTCCCCAGTTCCCAAAAAAATGTAACGAGTTGTAAAGTATAATTAAACCGAAGCGAACACAGAGGCCAAGTAGTATCAAATGCGAGTTGCGATCGCCGGAGCAGGCTTAGCAGGACTTTCCTGCGCTAAATATCTCACCGACGCGGGCCACACCCCCATAGTCCTAGAAAGTCGAGACGTACTCGGCGGCAAAGTCGCCGCCTGGAAAGATGCAGACGGCGACTGGTACGAAACCGGGCTGCACATCTTCTTCGGCGCATACCCGAATATGCTCCAACTGTTCAAAGAACTCGACATCGAAGACCGGCTGCAATGGAAAGAACACTCGATGATTTTCAATCAGCCGGAAACCCCCGGAACCTATTCCCGCTTTGACTTTCCCGACCTTCCCGCCCCCTTCAACGGCGTCGCAGCCATCCTGGGCAACAACGATATGCTCACCTGGCCCGAAAAAATCCGCTTCGGCATCGGTTTGATTCCCGCAATGCTTCAGGGTCAAAAATATGTCGAAGCAATGGACAAATACTCGTTTTCCGACTGGCTCAAAAAGCAAAACGTCCCCCCCAGAGTCGAAAAAGAAGTATTCATCGCCATGTCCAAGGCGCTCAACTTCATCGACCCCCACGAAATATCTGCAACCATACTGCTGACAGCCCTCAACCGCTTTTTGCAAGAGACAAAAGGCTCGAAAATGGCCTTTTTAGACGGTTCCCCCACAGAAAGGTTGTGTCAGCCGATGGTAGACTACATAACTGAGCGCGGCGGTGAAGTCCGGCTGAATGCACCCGTCAAAGAGTTTTTGCTCAACGATGACAACACGGTGCGCGGCTTCGAGATTCGGGGCGTAAAAGGCGCAGAGTCAGAAATTCTGACCGCCGATATTTACGTTTCCGCGATGCCGGTTGACCCGCTGAAGCTGATGATGCCGAAACCTTGGGGCGAAATGGATTATTTCAAACAGCTCGAAGGCTTGGAGGGAGTACCCGTCATTAATGTACACTTGTGGTTCGATCGCAAATTAACTGATATCGATCACTTGCTGTTCTCGCGATCGCCCCTGCTGAGCGTCTACGCCGACATGAGCAACACCTGCCGCGAATATGCCAACCCAGACAAATCCATGCTGGAACTGGTTTTAGCACCGGCAAAAGACTGGATAGGGAAATCTGACGAAGATATCGTCGCAGCCACAATGGTCGAGTTAGAAAAACTCTTTCCCGATCAAATCCCAGAACCAGCCAAACTGCTCAAATATCACGTAGTCAAAACCCCACGTTCCGTCTACAAAGCGACTCCCGGACGCCAGCAGTGCCGTCCCGCACAAACAACTCCCATTAGCAATTTCTATCTAACGGGGGATTATACGATGCAGCGTTATCTTGCGAGTATGGAAGGTGCCGTGCTTTCTGGTAAGCTGACAGCGCAGGCTATTTCAACGGCCAATAACCAATGAAAAATTAAGAATTTTTCATAAAGACGTAAAAGAATCTCCCGTTTTCTAAACGGGGGAATGTCAGTTCTAATCTTTAAATTTCTTATTCTCGGATGCTGCAACTGTCAAAACTCCAGTGCATGAGAACTCTGGCTTCTGTGGATGACTCTTACGAACTGTGCCGCCAAGTCACGGCGAGTTATGCCAAAAATTTTTATTTAGGCACTCAACTCATGCCCGAAGCGAAGCGTCGGGCGATTTGGGCGATTTACGTCTGGTGCCGCCGCACCGACGAACTCGTAGACGGGCCGGGTTCTGATGCAACGACCCCTGAAACCCTCAATCTGTGGGAAAAACGCCTAGAATCTGTGTTTGCCGGCCATCCTCACGACGACTACGACGTAGCTTTGGTGGATACGCTGTCTCGTTTCCCGATCGACATTGAGCCGTTTCGAGAGATGATTGCGGGCCAGCAAATGGACTTGTACCGCAGCCGCTACGAAACTTTTGAAGAGCTCAATCTTTACTGTTACCGAGTTGCGGGTACTGTAGGGCTGATGTCGATGGCCGTGATGGGCGTGAACGAGTCGAATCCCGCTGCTAACTGGAATTGGCACTGGGGCAATAAAATTCCCAAAGAAGAAGCCATCTCCCTCGGTATTGCCAAGCAGTTGACTAATATTCTGCGCGATGTCGGAGAAGACGCCCGCCGCGGCCGCATTTATATTCCCTTAGAAGACTTAGCCTTGTTTAACTACACCGAAGAAGATTTATTCAACGGTGTAATTGACAACCGCTGGCGGGAATTGATGCGGTTTCAAATTCAGCGAGCTCGCAAATTATACGCCAGCGCCGAGCCCGGAATTAAAGTGCTCAGTCCCGATATCCGCTGGACAGTTTGGGCTGCTACCATGCTGTACAGCAGAATCTTAAATGCGATCGAACGGAATAAGTACGATGTTTTCCAGAAGCGGGCTTATGTTAGCAATTCTCAGAAATTGCTGTGCCTCCCCGCCGCTTGGCTGAAGTCAAAAGTGCTTTAGCGGCAGGCCGTATTGCTGGCGATTCGGCAACGGGTAAGGGGTATTTGTCAAGTTACAAATTATATGATGTCCAGCAAATTGCATATTAGGTTTGTGGGGACGCGCTAGTGCCGTGTCCCTGACTGTTGTGTGTCGATATAAGTCAAAGTGGCGGTGTAGCGGGTGAAATTTTCAATTGGTCGATCGAACTTTCCAACAATTGCTTTTCCTGCTGGAGTTTTGCCTCTAAATTTTGAATTTGTTCCCGGCGGGCTTCAACTTCGATCGAGCGGCGAGACAATTCTTGACTCTGCAAAGTGAGAGATTGCCTCCAATCTTCTGCTTTCTGGGCTTCTTGCTGCAAAAAATCGGGAGTAAAGCCTGTTGTTAAATATTTCTCTACTAATTGTAGCACCCAGTTGGTCGCTGCTTGAATATGCAAAACCTGGCTATTTTCGTCAACATTTGCTAATACTAACACACCTTCATTTAATAAATTTGCGGCGGAGTTATTTGGGTTTTCAACAAAATCTGTCGCTAATGTCAACACATTTTGTTCACCAATAATCGCCCAAGTACCATCAGCATTTTGACAAGCCAGCAATTGCAGGGAAGCTTCGCTTAAAACTTCCTGACTTTGGACTTGAGCTAAATATAACATAAGGTTTATTGGGAATTGGGAATTGTATAATTCGCCCGATAGCGATCTGACAATTTATATTTTAACCTAGGGAATGGCGATCGCCCTTTGAGATTTGGGATGGGAGAGGGGCCATTGGTGTCAACAACCAACTCAAACACAGTCACAGATTGCTGGCAAGACCATTAAACGCAAAATCCCCCCGCATTTTTGTCCTCTACTCCCCCTGATTGTTCGGGGGACAAGAACTTACTCTTTCGTGCCCCCAACAATCAAAGGGACTTAGGGGGACCTAGACTTGGCATAAAAACGATATTTCTCAAGGGTTTTAGGCTTAAGTTGATACAAATAATTGGTTTTAATAGGCATAGAAAACTTACTCGCACAGCCAGAAATTCTTTCACTCAATATCTGTCAACCGCAATTTTTCGCTAAAGGTGATATGACACTCCAAAATTCTGGGTAAGCTATCCGTAGGAATACGGTCATTGAAATTTAAGCAAATATACAGAGTCAGTCATTGACTTTCGATCGACTTGTTTGAAATTTACTCAAACGCTAGCTTTGCATTGCATAAATTTCTCAAAATCTGGGTTGCAAAAACCCAAATAGAAAATGTTTGTTGGTACTCATAAACCCAGGATAATGCTATGGATATTGTTCAACAGATTCCCCATAACTTAGTCAAGCACTATCAGATTAAAAAGCCACTCGGAGAAGGCGGTAGTAGCACAACTTATGAAGCCGTTGACCTCAAAACAAACCAGCGAGTCGCACTCAAAGCTTTGTCTTTACAAAAGATGAATGACTGGAAAGTTCTGGAACTATTTGAACGAGAAGCCAAGGTTTTATCAAAATTGAATCATCCGGGAATTCCGCGTTATTTGGATTATTTTTATGTCGATACTCCCGATAACCGTTGTTTTTATATAGTACAAGAACTGGCCCAAGGGCAATCTCTAGCAAGTTTAGTGGAAAATGGCTGGCACGCTAGCGAATCCGAAATTCAACGCATTGCCGCACAAATTTTGGAGATTTTAGTTTATCTCCATTCACAGACACCACCTGTTATCCACCGGGATATTAAACCAGAAAATATTGTTCTCAAATCGCCGATCGATTCCCACAAACAAAAAGATTGGTCAGTCTGCTTAGTAGATTTTGGAGCAGTGCAAAACACTTATTACAATACTTTAATGCGAGGAAGTACCGTAGTTGGAACCTATGGTTATATGGCTCCAGAACAATGTCTCGGACAAGCCGTACCTGCAACAGATTTATATGGTTTAGGAGCGACATTGTTGTATTTACTAACCCACCGTTCCCCCGCCGAATTACCAACAAATATACTAGAGAAAGATTTTCGCTCTCAAATTCAGATTTCTTCAGCATTTGCAGGTTGGTTAGAAAAAGCGATCGCGCCAGATTTAGAAAACCGCTTTCGATCGGCACAAGAAGCGCTTGAATTGCTTCGCAGTCCTCGAATATTGAGCGTTAAATCCAATCCAGCAACGTCATGGAAAAAACGCCTCAAAATAGGAATTGCTGCTATTGCTACTGTTGTTGTTTTTAATCACTTTAAATATCCCATCCTCAACCGGATTGGATTTACACCCAATGCAGTTATCGAGGCTATTGAACAGGGAGATACTACAACTGTTAGGGATTATCTGGATCTTGGCATTAGTGCCAATAGCAGGGTAAATAACAAGAATTTACTACACTTTGCTGGCTCAAAAGAGGTGGCAGAATTGTTAATTGCCAAAGGTGCAGATGTCAACGCTAAGGGTCCATATGGCTTGACCCCATTACACATCGCTGCTATGTTCGATCGCATAGAAGTGGCACAGACGCTAATTGCTAAAGGTGCAGATATTAACGCCTGGGGAGAACCTGAATTTGAGCCGTGTTATATTCTATGTACAACTCCTCTGTTCTGGGCCCGATCGCCTGAAATGGCCAAGTTGCTGATTGCTAAAGGTGCGGATGTCAATGCCAAAAACAAAGATGGCTTGACTCCTCTACATAGGGCGCGATCGAAGGCGATCGCAAAGATACTACTCGCCGCAGGCGCAAA
The DNA here is from genome assembly GCA_036704825.1 of Microcoleus sp. F8-C3. Taxonomy (GTDB): domain Bacteria; phylum Cyanobacteriota; class Cyanobacteriia; order Cyanobacteriales; family Microcoleaceae; genus Microcoleus. The sequence goes on from JAUBSN010000050.1 coordinate 38,539, forward strand.
AATTAACATCAAAGAAGACAATGCCCGAAATGGCAAGGGTACAACTTTATTACATAACGCAGTCAAAATAGGCTTTAAGGAGTTGGTACAACAGCTAATTAAAGACGGTGCAAATGTGGCGATTCTGGATAGTGAAAAAAGAACTCCCCTGCATCTTGCTGTCGATCGAGGATCTCAAGATATCGCTGAACTGCTAATTGCTAATGGCGCAAGGGTTAACGCTAGAAATGCGAACGGTCAAACTCCATTGTATCGAGCGATCGCGATCGGACACAATGAGATTGCTGCACTGCTAATTAACAACGGTACAGATGTCAATAATATAGATGGATCTGGCACAACTCCACTGCACAAAGCCGCACATTATGGCAATGTAGAAATCTTAAAATTGCTGATTGCTAAAGGTGCAGAAATTAATATCCAGGATAATCAAAGAAAAACTCCACTGGATATCGCCGTAGACCTGAAACTTCAGGATACAGTGGCGCTGCTAATTAGTAAAAACCCAGATGTTAATAGTGAAGACAAAGAAGGCAGAACTTTACTGCATATCGCTGTCGATTTCAAACTTGAGGATGTAGCCAAACAACTCATTGCCAAAGGTGCATTCGTTAATGCCAAAAATAACTTGCTTCAAACTCCCCTGCATCTTGCTGTTGCTCAAGGATCTCAAGATATCGCTGAACTGCTAATTGCTAATGGCGCAAGGGTTAACGCTAGAAATGCGAACAGTCAAACTCCATTGTATCAAGCGATCGCGATCGGACACAATGATATTGCTGCACTGCTAATTAAAAACGGTGCAGATGTTAATAATAGAGATATGTGTAACACAACTCCACTCCACAAAGCAGCACATTATGGCACTGTAGAAATCTTAAAATTACTGATTGCTAAAGGTGCAAAAATTGACGCTACAAACTGCTATGGCGACACGCCGCTCAAGATAGCACAAACCAACTGGAACCCCGACAGAGAAGCAGCAGCCCAAATACTCAGATCTCGCGGTGCAACCTATTAATTATCCACAATCAAGTCAGGCAGAAAAATATGAAAACACTACAACAATCGGAAAAAATCATTGCTGAAAGATATCGCATTCTCGGCAAATTAGGACAGGGTGGAGTTGGAATCACCTATGCTGCTGTAGATTTAAATAGCAATCAAAAAGTTGCACTCAAAGCTTTATCCCTGCGCCTGACAACTGAATGGAAGAAAATCGAGTTATTTGAACGAGAAGCAAAAACTTTATCGGGATTGAATCATCCGGGAATTCCTCGCTACATTGACTATTTTCAAGTTGATACTTCCCAAGATCGTTGTTTTTATATCGCCCAACAACTCGCACATGGAAAATCTCTCGCACAGTTGATAGAAAATGGCTGGAAACCAAGTGAAGCGCAAGTGCGTCATATCGCCTATCAATTGCTAGAAATTCTAGCTTACCTGCAATCGCTGTTACCTGCTGCGATCCACCGAGATATCAAACCTCAAAATATAATTCTGCAAAAAAACGGGCGAGTCTTCCTAGTTGATTTTGGTGCAGTTCAAAATACTTACCATCATACCGTTACTGGAGGCAGTACCGTTGTCGGGACCTACGGTTACATGGCACCAGAACAATTCCGAGGAAAAGCTGTATTGTCAACAGATTTGTATGGATTGGGAACCACGCTACTTTTCCTGTTAACCCAGAAATTTCCATCGGATTTACCCAGACAAAAGCTGAAGGTAAAATTTCGCGAGATCGTCTCTATTTCTCCAGAGTTTGCTGACTGGTTGGAGAAGATAATTGAACCCGAAATTGAAGATAGATTTCACTCAGCAAAAGATGCTTTATCAGCGCTGCGAGGTGAACAGCCAAGCGGGATTAATCCCGACAAAATGTTTCAGCGATCGCCCCAATCCCGAATTACTTTAATTGACACTAAACGGTGGTTATTAATCAAGATACACCCCAATCGTTCACCTAGCAAACTCAAGTGGTTTTTCCAGTTCATTCATCTGAGTTATAAATTTTTACTTCCCTTCTCTTTGATTCTGGGATTTTTTATATTTAGCTTGTGTAAATACATGACAACCGAAGCATGGCTAAATAAATTATTTGATCAATTTTTCGTTATATCATTCCTGGCTATAACAACATTTACCCTATTTTATGCTTTGATGTGGTTGTGTAGGTGCTTGTGTTGGACTGATTATCGTCAATTCACTAGACCAATTCAAATCCGTCCTCAAGATATCCAGCGGGTAAAGTTGAGGGGAATTCATCTGCCATTGCTCAAAAAATCGATTACTTTTTGCGGGATTCGCGCCAAGTCGCGTAACTATTGTTTTGGCTTATTTTTGCCGCAAGCTGAGAAAGAATGGTTGGTAGGGGAATTGAATGATTGTTTAAGCAAACTCAAGTAAATTATTTCAGAGGGCGCTTGTCGCTCCCTAAAGTAAGTCTGTTAAATGACTATAATCAATTAAACCGTTGCTAGACAAGGATTTCAGACTATGTTGTGTTGAAACATAAGGATTGCGAGATCATTAATCCTATAGCCAAAAACAATTTTATCAGATCGGGTACGCCTTGATGCAGTGCTGGAAACACTGCACCAATCCACAATCACCTCATGAGTTGGGTCGTATACCCACAACTTCAAATCATATTCCGCGATCGCTAGTCAACCATTAAAACACCTTTAGCCGATCGCGCAAAATCTCCGCTTGTTTTTCGGCTTCCGCCAAAGCATCCCTCGCCCCCTGAACCACATCAGGAGTAGCCTTATCCACAAACTTCTGATTAGTCAAGCGCGCCGCAGTATGCTTAATTTCAGCTTCCACCTTGCTCAACTTCTTCTCTAACTTCGCACGCAAAGCCGCCAAATCGACCACTCCAGCCAGAGGAATCAATACTTGCACAGTACCGACAACCCCAGCAATTGTCTGTCCCAAATCTGCATCCAAACTAGCAGTTACGGTCAGATTTTCGACTTTTGCCAAATCCTGAATGTAAACGCCTCCATTTGAAATTATTTGGCGTTCTTTCTCGTTTTCGCTTTGCAAAATCGCCGTCACCTTCACACTGGGTTTGATATCTGAATCTGCCCGCAAATTGCGAATAGTGCGAATTGTACCGAACAACAACTCAAACTGCTGTTCCAATTCAGCATCAATTAGCGAGATATCAGCTTCAGGATAAGCTTGCAAAGCCAAACATTCGCCATCACCTGTTTGAGTCAGAGTGTGCCAAATTTCCTCAGTAATGTGCGGCATAAAAGGATGCAGCAGTTTCAAAATCCCTTCCAACACAAAAGCAAAAGTTTGCTGTGCCGCTTTCTTAGAATTTGGTTCCGCATCCTGTTGCAAGCGAGATTTGACTAACTCAATATACCAGTCACAGAAATCGCCCCAAATAAACTCATAAAGTCCCTTCGCCGCTTCCCCCAAACCGTAACTTTCCAAACAATTGCGGCTTTGTTGCACAACTTGATTGTAGCGAGAAAGAATCCAGCGATCGCACAATTCCAACCCTTCTTCTTTCCCATGCTGATGAAGAGAGTCTTCTTCTCTCCCCCCCTTAGCAAGGGGGGGCTGGGGGGGGTGAGGACTTCCCAATTGTTGCGGAGTCTGTCCCTCCAAATTCATCATCACAAACCTGGCCGCATTCCACAACTTATTCGTGAAGTTCCGCGAAGCTTCCACCGATTTCGATTCATCAGTTTTGCGATCGTACTCCATGCGAATATTTTGACCGGCCCCAACCACTTCCTTAACCAAAGTGTAGCGCAAAGCATCAGTACCGTACTTGCCAATCAACAGCAGCGGATCGATACCGTTGTTTTTACTCTTAGACATTTTCTGACCGTTTTCATCCAACACCAAACCGTGAATGTAAACAGTCTCAAAAGGCATCTTTCCAGTAAAATGTCCTGCCATCATCGTCATTCTAGCAACCCAGAAAAAGATGATATCAAAACCTGTTACCAAAGTAGTTGTCGGATAGTAAAAATCCAAATCTTTAGTTTCGTCAGGCCATCCCAAAGTTGAGAAAGGCCACAACCCAGACGAAAACCAAGTATCCAATACATCTGGATCTCTTGCTAGCTGCACGTCATTACCAAATTTAGCCGTTGCTTTTTCCTTAGCTTCAGCTTCAGTTTTCGCCACCACAAACGGCGTTGTATCAGTAATTTCTCCTTGAGTTTCGCTAACAGCATACCAAGCCGGGATTTGGTGTCCCCACCACAATTGTCTGGAGATACACCAATCTTTCAGCTTCACTAACCAATCGCGATAAACCTTTGTCCATCTTTCAGGAACAAAGACTGGTGAGTTATTTTGATCTAATGCTTCTAAAGCGCGTTGAGAAAGAGGATCTATCTTCACAAACCATTGCGTAGATAGCAACGGTTCGACCGGAACCTTGCCGCGTTCGCTGTAGGGAACTGTGTGCTTGTAATCTTCTATTTTAACCAAAACCCCGTCACTTTCTAACCGCTGCACCACATTTTTTCGGGCAACAAATCGGTCTTGTCCCTGGAACTCTCCGGCATTTTCATTTAAAGTGCCGTCCTTATTCATGATGTTAATAAACGGCAAATTGTGACGCTTACCCATCTCGAAGTCATTCGGATCGTGGGCGGGTGTCACCTTGACACAACCAGTTCCGAAAGTCGGATCGACAAACTCATCAGCAATGATGGGAATTTCCCGATTTACGATCGGCAAAGTCACAGTTTTACCGATAAGATGCTTGTAGCGATCGTCCTCTGGATTCACCGCCACCCCAGTATCGCCCAACATCGTTTCCGGTCGAGTCGTCGCCACCTCCAAATAACCAGAACCTTCCGTCAAAGGATAGCGGAAATGCCACAAATGCCCGTCAACTTCCTGCTGGTCAACCTCCAAATCCGACACAGCAGACTGACTCGCCGGACACCAATTCACCAAGTAATTGCCGCGATAAATCAGCCCCTCATCGTACAGCCGGACAAACGCTTCTAAAACCGCAGCCGATAAGCCTTCATCCATCGTAAAGCGTTCGCGCGACCAATCGACAGACACGCCCAAACTGCGTAATTGATTAGTAATAGTATTGCCCGATTCAGCTTTCCACTCCCAGGCCCGTTCCAAGAATTTTTCTCGACCTAAATCGTGGCGAGTTTTGCCTTCTGCTTTGAGTTGCTTTTCGAGAATAGTTTGAACTGCGATGCTAGCATGATCCGTTCCCGGCAACCACAGCGTATTGCGTCCAGTCATGCGGTGATAGCGGACGAGGACATCAATCAGCGTCTCTTCAAAAGCGTGTCCCATGTGGAGACTGCCGGTCACGTTGGGCGGCGGGATAACTACGCAGTAAGGTTCGCCGCCTTTTTCGGGGTCAGCTTTGAAGGTTTGGTTGTCTTCCCAGTATTTTTGCCACTTGGTTTCGGTGGCTTTGGGGTCGTATTGCGGGGGTAGGTTTGCGGTCATGGCGGCTTGAGAGTTTGATCTTATTTATGATTGTGCCACAGAAGGGAGGAGAAGAGTTTTGAACCGCATCCGCGTCAGAGGCAGAGGGAAGCGATATTCAAGGCGGGGCGGGTTTACGTTAAAATGCAGGTAAAATTAAAAGGTTTGATGGCATTATGAATGTAGCAGCACTTCGACATCAAATCGATCGATGGCTCGATCGACTGTCTCCAGAACATCTGGCATTAGTTGCGAGTTTTATAGAGTTTCTAAGCCAAAAGCAACGTCAGGGGGTAATCATTTCGCAAAATAATCTCTCAGAGGTTTTCTCTGCAGAAATCCAAGAGATGCCTCCTGCTAATTCTTTTAGTATTCCAGAACCCTCAGAAATTGACGGAGAGGGCCAATCTAAAGCAGCGCTTCTACAAGATTTTCGGCAAGCTTGGCACGAAGCCATGACTGGGCAAACCATTTCGGTTGCTCAAATGTGGGAAGGAATTGAAGAGGTTTCGACATCTTCAGTGGTAAAATCCTTTTAATATCTTATTTGACAGAAATTCCTAATCCAAAACCCGCCTTCTCTCGGAGAAAGCCACTATTTTGCAGACAAACCGATTGCCTTTTTGCCTTAGTCCTACTGGTAAAACAACTTTCAATAATTAAGATTCGCAATGAATAACAGTTATCAAACTCCAGGAATTGCTTTTTTTGCTCTCAAACTCAAACAAAAATTTCTAGTTTTTAGGCGGGATTTAACCTCGTCTAGCAACACGGGCGACTGCTATACCTCGATTACTTCACCTCCTTATAATCCACCCCATAACTCGTATCTCTCCCCGACAAATACGTAGTTTTCCCCGTTAAAGTTTCCAGAGTTTTTTTCGTTTCAGCAGAAGTAATAGTATTCAGCGGTACGCCGAACTTGCTAGCCAAACCAGCCGCCACGCCCACACCTTGTCCCTGATAAATATTCACCGTCGCAATTCGCCCGACGGATACCGCCATACCGACATAACCGGACGATCGCCCGACAATGGCTAAATTCTTGACTTTGCTAGCCAAAGCGCTTTCTATCCCGAAATTATAGACTGGCAGCGGCGGAATTCTTGCAGATAAATTCTTGACTCCGCCCCGCATATCGAAATCGTAGGAAAAACTGCCGATCGACTTTTCGGGTACTGTTCCTCCTTTGATAATCTCCTGCCCCGTCAGCGGATCTACCACATCGCGAACGTTCAAAGTTTGCCTGATATAAATCTCGTCGGGAATAAATACTCTCACATCTTTACCCGACTTCTTTTGTAGCCAGTGTTGGAGGTGTGACATTTCTTTAATCATCTCAGGAGTCGGTTTTCTGCCGTTAGCTTCCATCTTCATGATTTGGTCAACTTGGTATTTAAACAGAAACCCGTTCCAGGACAGCACGTTTTTGTTATAAACGCAGACATTGCCTTTATCAAAAAAGAATCCTTTATTTTGACTAAATGGCAGATTTCTGTCTATGTGATACGCTGCGCCTATAGCTACGCTTCTGATGTCGTAGCCGTCTGTATACGGCTGATAAATCGTACTCCAGAAATTCCTCATCCAGAATTTTGTACTGGCCGGATCTTTAGATTTCATAATGCTTTCTTTAATCTTTTTTACCAAAGCCCTGTTGTAAAGAATTTCATCTTCTATGCTGCGGAATTCGGACATCGTTATACCCGTAATTCTCGGAACTACAGATACAGCTAAAGTTTCATTCTTGGATTTTATATTTTGAGATTCATATCCTGTATAATAAGATAATCCTGCTTTTCTGGCTAATTCCGCGTCTTGAGTTGCGTCAATAAAAGAGTTGGCTTTAATTATTAGATTGCTGCCTTTTACTTCGGCATATTCGATTTTTTTATCTACGACGTGGGGAGTAAGAGTTGAGTTGGAAATAACTCTGACTTTTGCTGCTGAAAGCATTTGCCTGAGAGCTCGATCTGCCCTTTTTGGGTCTAAGCAAGATTCCCGCGCATTCGCTTTATCTAAGAATTCCGTAAAACATTGGGCGTAGGGTTGGCGGTACCAACCGGGGATTTTATCTAAATCGAGGTAAGCTAAACCTCCGCGAGTAAGTAAGCCGCCCAAAGGATCTCTTCCGTAGTTCGATCGCACGATCGCAACTTTGCCCTTTGCGCCTAAAGTTTTCTTAGCCCATATCGCCGCACATATCCCCGGTACTTCATCACCATATACTACTACATCAAACTTTTGCTCCGGTGATTTTTTGGGAACTACCGGAGGCGGGCTGCTGGATTTTTGCTGCAGAGTTCCCGCGTCTAAGGTGGCACTTGCTGGGTTTCTATTTGCGATATAATTTTCTACTTCTCTGAAAGGGGGAGAGTTAATTAAAAGTTTTAGGGCGACAAAGAAGATTGCAATTGAAGCTAATTTCTTGAAATTAGAGAGCATTCAGTTGACTCGTTTATAAATTTGCAATACCTGAAAGCGTAGTTCAGGGTTTACGGAGTTGAATATAGCACGTTTAGATAGTTTCAACACAAGTTTACATTTTCCGGGAACCGTGGTAAACGAATCTTCTCAACCCAAACCTGGTGATGCTGTCCTTGGCAGCCAAAATGCTACAATTACATCAATCACAAATTTAACATAAAAAACATGACTTTTGAGGCGGTTTTAAATCTTGTCAAGCACTTGTCTCTAGCCGAAAAGTTACGATTGATTAAGTGGATTGTTCCTGAAATAGAACGAGAATTAGTTGTTCGGCAGACTCCCCGCAAATCATTGTGGGGTTTATGTGCTGACTTGGGAATTGCACCCTCTGCCGCTGATATAGATGAAGTTCGCAGCGAAGAATGGGCGAATTTCCCAAGGGAGGATTTCTAATGCTGCATACTGTAGCTGATACTCATGCTGTGATCTGGTATATATTTGCCGATTCGCGACTTTCGGTGACTGCTAGAACGACAATAGAACAGATAGCTGCCGAAGGAAATCAGGTGGCTTTTTCATCAATTACATTAGCAGAAATTGTCTATCTGAGTGAGAGAGGGCGGATTAATTCAACTACTCTCGATCTATTATTGAGAGAAGTTGAGAGCGATGATGCCTTATTGGTTGAAATTCCTTTCGATCGCAATATAGCTTTGACTTTAAGGCAAGTTGACCGATCGCAAATTCCCGATTTACCCGATCGCATTATTGCTGCTACTGCTTTGTATCTTAATGTACCCGTTATTAGTCGCGATCGCCGGATTCAATTATCTAGTATAGACACAATTTGGTAAATCTGAGTCACTCGGCGCAAGTTTAAATTTTCCGGGAACTGTTGTTAGCGGTTTTGCCTGTGTTACTGGTTTGGCAGGGCATTTGATGTGGGTAAGGATGGTGAGTGCGATCGCATCTCAGATATCTGGTGTCGGAAAGGGCGATCGGCTACAATAATTTAAGAACAACAATTGAGTCACCTTAAACATACAGAAAAAATGGAAAAAGTTTTTGTACATCCTGAATGTCCTTTTTCAGAGAACACATTTAACCTATTGACCGAATTTTATAAAAACCCCAGCTCAGATTTTTACATGGAACACAAAAAAGATTTCTTAAAATATGTAGAAGAGCCAGTAAAGTATATTTTAAGCCAGGTAGAAGAGCAGTTGCCTGATTTTATTAAAAAATATATAGATATCAAGAAGGAGAGCTTTGGTTACATTCAACAAACAAAATCTTTGAAATCAGCAGCAGGCTACACTGTAGACTATTGTTTTAACGGTAGGACTCATACCGTATCTTCTAAATTAATGTTAAGATGTGAAAATCAGACATTAACTTTTGGTTTGTATACACCATACAAGTTGTTTAGGTTAATGGTAGATGATTACGAAAACATTTATAAAAATAACGTTAATTTAATCAAAATACTTAAACGTTATCACCTTCCCAAGAGACATTATCTTTATATATACAATTATAGAATTAACCTAGATAATGAGGGGCGAAATTTTCAAAATCTACTAATAAATGATCCTGGAAAATGTCTTTATGAAATATTAGAAATTCTGTCATTAATTAGGGATTCAAGAACAGAAACTGAAGCGTTTTATTTTTCTAATATTCAAGTCTCCATCTCACTTGAATCAGAGGAAATACTAAGAAATTCTGCCAAACACTTAATCCAAAAAATATCACAAACCTTTAAAAAACTCTTTCCCTTATTATTAATGCTTAATCCTAAAAATAATAAATCCGAGCTTCTCATAAGTCAATATTTTTCAATATATCAAAAGGAATTTAATCCAGAGTATCAACTAGAAACAATTTCTCAAATTACAGGTTTTCAAACAACCCAACTAACCCGATGGATACACGCCATCCACCGCAAAGGCCAAAGCATCATTCAAGGCCCACCTGGAACCGGAAAAACCTTCATAGCCGAAAAACTAGCCAAACATTTAATCGGCGTCGGTGACGGTTTCTCAGACATTATCCAATTTCACCCCGCCTACACCTACGAAGACTTTATCGAAGGCCTCCGCCCAATAACTCTAAACGGACAATTAACCTACTCAATAGTTCCCGGTAGATTCCTAGAATTCTGCGAAAAAGCCGAAGCCTTTGAAGACACTTGCGTTCTCATTATTGATGAAATTAATCGCGCAAATCTCTCTCAAGTCTTTGGCGAGTTAATGTATCTCCTAGATGACCGACAAGACACAAAACGCTCTATTAAACTAGCCAGCGGTCAACTATTTAGAATCCCTACAAATGTTCGCATTATCGGCACAATGAACACAGCAGACCGTTCTATTGCCTTAGTCGATAACGCACTCCGCCGCCGCTTCGCATTCATTCCCGTCTATCCAAACTATGAAGTGCTGCGACAGTATCACCACAGAGAGGAAACAGGTTTTCCAGTGGATAAATTAACTAGCATTCTAGAAAATGTCAATCGCGCAATTAACAACAAACACTATGAACTAGGCATCTCCTTCTTTTTGACAAAAACTTTAGCTGAAGATATCCAAGATATTTGGCAAATGGAAATTGAGCCATACCTCGAAGAATACTTCTTTGATAGCCGGGAAAAAATGGATGAGTTTCTCTGGGAAAATATCAAGAATAAATTGAGCTATTGACAATCTAACGCCGTCATTAACGCCGATAGGGTGGCGTTACTACATCCACCAAAATTATGAAACCAGGCTCTCCCCGAATTATCGAACTTACAGAATATCAATTAGAAACTTTTGAACAAGACTCCATCCCCGAATTAGTAGGAGAAAAAATACACAAAGATTATGAGAAGGAAATCGATATAGAATTTCCCAACCCTAAAACTAAATATAAATGGCGCTTAAAATCTAAAGGCAAAGTTGGCAACATTCCCATCACTCCAGAATTTCACATCGCCATCCGCCCAAAGGTTCCCATAAACAACCTCTTCGGAATGCTTGACTATGGCTACCAGATAAAATTTCTTCAAGGATCGATTCAGTGCCAATCTTTAGAAGAAATTTACGAGGAATTAGCTAACATTCTTGCCCAAAAAATTCTAGAACGCTGTCGCAAAGGATTATATCGCGATTACTTATCCAAAACCGAAAGACTCGCCTACATTCGCGGCCGCGTCGATTTGCGGTCAGCCCTGCAAAAACCTTGGGATGTTAAACTAAAATGCCACTATAACGAACAAACAGGCGACATCGAAGATAATCAAATACTCGCTTGGACACTTTTCATCATTGGCCGCAGCGGTTTGTGCGGTGAATCTGTTTCATCCACTGTGCGAAAAGCCTTTCACGCACTCCAAGGATTTGTTACATTAAAACCTTTTAAATCAGAAGCTTGTATTGATAGAAATTATCACCGTTTGAATCAAGATTATCAACTTTTACACGCCTTATGTCGATTTTTTTTAGATAACACACGGCCTAGTCACGAAACAGGCGATCGCGAAATGCTCCCTTTTCTGATAGACATGGCTAATTTATATGAACAATTTGTCGCTGAATGGCTCACAGCCAATACACCAAAAGGCTTTTTTGTCAAACAACAACACCGAGTCACACATGACCAAAACTATTTCGATCGCATTGACTTACTGCTGTGCGACATAGAAACAGGTAAAGTCCAATACGTCCTCGATACAAAATACAAAGCTCCCGATAAAGTAGGCAGTGATGACCGTCATCAAATAGTTGCTTACGCAAATGCCTTAAAGTGCCAAAATGCAATTCTCGTCTACCCGCAACAACTCACAAAGCCACTAGACATAAAACATGGCGCTATCCGAGTTCGCAGTCTAACTTTTTCCCTAGATAGCGACCTCCATGAAGCCGGAAAAACCTTCTTAAAATCTCTCCTTCCACACCCCCTCCCCTAACTCTACTCTGCGCCCTCTGCGGTTCATTTCTCCACAAAAAAAGAGGCGCAATTGCGCCTCCCAAATCTTTCATGTCTGCGTTCTAAACACTAACAGCCACTTTCGCTTCTTTTGCAGTCAACTTCTCGTAAGTCGCCCGCATCTTCAACCCGACTAACACTTGGAACAAACCAGTTCCATTGTTAGAACCAGGATATTCGCGGTGCTGGAGTAACAGGTGAGTTAACTCGCCTTCATACTTCGCAGAAGTCTTGCTCAAATGGCTTTCGATGTAAATAACTTCTTCGAGATTCTCGAATTGACCATCTACTTCTAAAATCGAGACTTCGTGACCGTAGAAAGCATCAGGCCCGTAGTACATCTTAATTCCGGGATAGGAACAAGTCAGCTTGCGGCCGCAAGGAACCCAGTTAATTGTTGAACCTTCGTCAAACAAATACGCAGGCTCAAAATTGGCGACGCCTTCGCGCTGGATCATCTGCACGCGCAGAACTTTCCGCTCTTTGTCATCTTTGATCAAGTTGGTCGGCAACACTTGAATTACCACATCAGCATATTGCTTTTGCGGGTCAATGTAGGCGGTAAAATCCGGTTTGCGAGCATTGATCGCAAACAGCACGTCTTCGTAACGGTGGCCCCGTTCCGCCATGTCGCGCTGGATTTTCCAAGCAATTTTTACCTCGTCGCTGATGTCGAGGTAGACGCTGAAGTCGAGGAGCGATCGAACTCGCTCGTCGTACAGCGGATGCAGCCCCTCAATCACAATCACGTGATTCGGCTCAACCCTTTCGGGCGGGTCGATCATACCGGTTTCGTGGTTGTAAATCGGCTTGTCGATTGCGTGACCTTCTTTGAGGGCCTTCATTTGCTCGGCCATCAGGTCAAAATTGTTGGCTCTGGGGTCAAGGGCAGTAATCCCTGTTTCCTTGCGCTGCTTGCGATCGAGACTGTGATAGTCGTCGAGGCAGATTACAGTCACGAAATCTTCCCCGAACAAATCTGTCAATCGGCGTAAAAAAGTAGATTTTCCGCATCCGGAATCTCCGGCAACGCCAATTAAAACCACGCGATCCGGCTTACTGGTCATAGTTTCCCTCTAACAAAATCACTGTTTACTAACTAACTCAAGTCTAGATTCCACAAAATTTCAGCCCGCAGGTAGCGACAAGCAGGCTTTGTGCTGCTGTGCTACCCCGAGAGGATCGAGTTCTCACCAGCATACAGCAGTGAGTTGACTGCCTGCCCGGAAAGACCCAAGCAATCTTCAAGGCAAGTAATTAATACTAACTTTAGCGGTTAATCTTACCAGAATGCGTCCGCCCCCTACAAGCTCAACCTCATTAAACTGCTCGAATCTTCCTCGATCTGGTGGGGCGCTCCCCAAATCAGAAGGACTTATCGGGGCAGATCCCCCGATCGGGTAAAATATTGGCAGTACGCAGACAACAATAGCTATAGGTCAACACCTGAACGCAGCCGGACTCGGCAAGCGTGATGTTCGGCTAATTGGAAATTCCAGACGCGAGCGATCGCAACTTGACACTCCCGCCGGCGTGGCGAGGCCCAAAGATTGGCGCGGCCAATTAGTCTAGATGGCCTTAAAAAAAAAGTAAATTGAGTCTAACGTCACATTCTCTTTCTTTATAACTCTGTATCGTGAAGGACAAGCAACAAATGTACAGCCCGAGCATATCTGGTGTAGCGGCAAACTCAGAATCAGGCAGCCGCGTCTTTGTTTACGAAGTCGAGGGTATGCGTCAGAGCCAAGCAACTGACCAAACAAGTAACCCGATTCGCCGTAGCGGCAGCGTATTTATCTCCGTGCCCTACGAGCGCATGAATCAGGAAATGCGCCGGATTGCTCGGATGGGTGGCAAAATTATCAGCATCCGCCCCTCAAACAGCGCTCCCGAAACAAATGGCAAAGTTGCACCAGAAGCAGGGCTACAGAGTCAGAAATCTGGAGAAAAAACTAAGCCCATGACTCAAGCCAAGGAAAAAGTTCAGGTTCCTGTCAACCTCTACAAGCCGGCCAATCCCTATATTGGTAAGTGCATTTCTACAGAAGAATTGGTCAGAGAAGGCGGCGAGGGTACAGTCCGTCACGTCAAATTTGACATTTCTGGAGGCAATTTGCACTATCTCGAAGGTCAAAGTATCGGGATTATTCCCGATGGGACGGATAAAAACGGCAAACCTCACAAAATTCGCCTGTATTCGATCGCCTCCACCCGTCACGGAGACGATTTAGACGACAAAACAGTCTCTCTGTGCGTCCGCCGCCTGGAGTACAAAAGCCCAGAAACTGGTGAAAAAGTCTTTGGTGTTTGTTCGACTTTTCTCACCGCTTTGCAACCTGGAGATGATGTCAAAATCACCGGTCCTGTAGGCAAGGAAATGTTATTGCCTGACGATGAGGAGGCCACCATTATTATGATGGCTACGGGTACGGGTATTGCTCCTTTCCGGGCGTATTTGTGGCGGATGTTTAAAGAGAACAATCCCGATTACAAATTCAAAGGTTTAGCTTGGCTGTTCTTTGGTGTTGCTTACACTCCCAACATTCTGTACAAGGAAGAGTTGGAGCAATTGCAACAAGAATTCCCCGATAATTTCCGCTTGACTTATGCCATAAGCCGCGAGCAAAAGAATGCTGACGGTGGCAAGATGTACATTCAAAACCGGATTCAAGAAAACGCAGACCAATTGTGGGAATTGGTTCAAAAGCCGAATACTCACACTTATATCTGCGGTTTGAAGGGCATGGAAGGCGGAATTGATGAGGGAATGTCTGCCGCGTCTAGCAAGTTCGGTGTTGACTGGGCTGGCTATCAGAAACAATTGAAGAAAGAACACCGTTGGCACGTTGAAACTTATTAATGTGTTACCTGATTTAATCTGATTTGTAGGGGGGGCTTTGCTCGCCCTACAATTTTTGAAACAGTTTTGAGTCTGGAGGGGCAGATTCACCCAATAAAAGTGTAAAATATACAGTAAGCTCACCGAAAAAGGGAGATAACTGACATGGTTATAACTTCAACCCAAAAACTCACCTTTGAAGAATATCTAAAATATCAGGGAGAATCAGGTGTTTGTTATGAATTATATCGGGGCAATCTAATCGAAATTCCAACGCCTACAGCAATACATATAAAAATTTGTCAATTTTTGGTTTACCAGTTCCGCCGCTTCTTTGCAGCACACAACCTACCTATTGTTGCAATGGTGACTACCGCCGTCCGAACGGAGGAAAACTCTTCTCGCATTCCTGATGTGGTGATTTGCACTCAGAGTCTGTGGGAACAAGTCTGCGCGCAACCTGGTTCCGCAGTGCTAGATTTTGAAGAAAAACCGCTGTTAGTTATCGAAGTTACCAGTCAAAATTGGCGGGACGACTACATTCGCAAACGTGCCGAATATGACTTAATTGATATCCCTGAATATTGGATTGTAGACCCAAATCAACCGAAAATACGAGTATGCAGTCGCCCGGCAAATGAAGGCAGTTATTCTCATCAGGAATTTTTGCCGGGACAGCAAGTTCAGTCTGTACAGTTCGCTGAATTTATTTTATCGGTTAATGAAGTGCTATGTCCGCCCCTAGTTGAAGATTTAATTCGAGAAGAACAAGCACAGCTACAGCAACTAGAACAGCAAAATCAGCAACTAGAACAGCAAGTTAATGCCCAAAGGCAGCGGGCCGAAAGATTGGCGCAGCGGCTGCGAGAAATGGGGATAGAGATGGATACAGAACTTTAAATTGCCATGTAAAATCTGGATTAATTAGTCATGTAGATCCCGGACTTTTTTAAGAAGTCGGGTCTCTGGGTATTCAGTGAAGCCGCGGTTATCATACAATGATTCTAGATGAAGTGAGTTTCTACGGGTCAAAGTTGTGGCTTTCAAAATTGGTTTGTTAGGTTTGGGTACAGTTGGCGCGGGAACAGCAGAGATTTTGCTCTCCCCAGACGGCCGCCATCCGCTGTTGCAGGAATTGGAAATCTATCGGGTGGGAGTGCGCGATATTTCTCGAACTCGGTCTTTACAATTGCCAGAAAATGTGCTGACAACTGACCTAGAAGCGATCGCAACTGACCCGGAAATTGATATTGTAGTAGAACTGATTGGCGGATTGGAACCGGCGCGATCGCTCATTCTGCAAGCTATTGCCAGCGGCAAGCACGTCGTCACTGCAAACAAAGCAGTTATCGCCCGCTACGGGAATGAAATATTCGAGGCCGCCAACAAAAAAGGCGTTTACGTAATGCTAGAAGCTGCTGTCGGCGGCGGCATTCCAGTCATTCAAAGCCTCAAACAATCTTTAGGTGCAAACCGCATTCAAACTGTCACCGGCATCGTCAACGGCACAACTAATTACATCCTGACGCGGATGCAAACAGAAGGCGCAGACTTTGCCGAAGTCCTCGCCGACGCCCAGCAATTAGGTTATGCTGAAGCTGACCCCACAGCAGATGTAGATGGATTAGATGCTGCCGATAAAATTGCTATTTTAGCCTCGCTAGCTTTTGGCGGACGCATCAAATTAGCAGATGTTCACTGCGAAGGTATTAGAAAAGTTAGTGCGGCGGATATTAACTACGCCGACAAGCTGGGATTTGTGATTAAATTGTTGGCTATTGCTCAAGAAACCTCCCGCTACAATGGCAAGCAAGCGGAGGGAGAAAGCGAACTGCTGTCAATTCGAGTGCATCCGAGTTTTGTGCCGAAAACTCATCCGCTGGCGAGTGTCAACGGGGTTTACAATGCAATTTTAGTCGAAGGAGAGCCGATCGGGCAATTGATGCTGTACGGGCGCGGCGCCGGTGCGGGCCCAACAGCTAGCGCCGTAGTATCCGACATTATGAATGTGGCGGCCATCCTGAAAACCGAAACAGTTCCGATTCCCCATCCTTTGCTGAGTTGCAGTCACCAACACTACTGCAAAATTGCTCCGATGCAGGAACTTGTTACTCGCTTTTACGCCCGTTTTCTGACGCGCGATACTCCGGGGGTAATTGGCAAACTCGGCACTTGTTTCGGCAACCACAAAGTTAGTTTGGAATCAGTTGTGCAAACGGGAATTCACGGCGATTTAGCAGAAATTGTCGTCGTGACTCACGATGTTAGGGAAGGTAATTTTCAACAAGCACTCGATGAAATTCGCGCGATGGAAGCAGTCGATAGTGTTGCTAGCACGTTGCGAGTTTTGTAAAAGTGATTGGCTAGGGGCGGGTTTCACCGACAATATTTGCCAATAATTGACAATCTCTAAAACCCGCACTCTCACTCTCTTCTATTTATCTGCGTTAATCAGCGTCCATCCATTGTCATCTGCGGTTAATACCTTCTCTTTTTGTTACCGCAGATACAGGCAGATTAACACAGATTAACGCAGATGAATTAGATCGATTTCTATTGCACAGTCTGCGGTTGACTCTTCGGCGAAACGGTAAATGTCATGTAGAGTTTTGCCTTTTGATACAAGTAAAAGTTAATTTAGATTATTCGTTGTGCGGTGGCGGGTTTATGTAGATTTTTTGTACTTATTAAATATTGTTGGTAAAATCGGCGGCTACCAGATAATGAAAGGAACAGAATTGGATTTTGTCGATCGCCAAACGGGAAGGCACTTGCTAGATTCTCTGTATGAAAAGTTTGCCAAACCCCAACTGCACGATACTTTTAAACCCAATAACCCGTCTATTTACATTCGGCATGAAGAAGGGCAAGTTATTGATGGAAATTATATCATAACAAAAGTCTTTGAAGACTCTCGGACTGGTTTTTATGCTGAAAGTCGCGTCCCCATTTCTGGCAATAGTCCGCCTGTTTTCGTGATTCGCGGATACGGTTCTTGGTATCCTTTCGAGCGCGTTTTGGAAGATACGCCCGATGTATTTATAGCCAAACTAGAACGCCAGTTAAAATCGGCGCAAACTGCGGGTGCTATTGATTGGATAAAGCAGCAATTTCACAGCGGAAATCCGCCGGATGTCATCGGAGAAAGTTTGGGCGGCAAAGTTGCTCAGCAAATAGCAGCAAAATACCCGGATTATATTAGATCCACTGTAGTTTTTAATTCTTTGGGCGTTTCGGAAAAGTTAGCTAAAACTTCCACCGCTAACAATGTTTTTCACTACTTTACTTTAGGCGAAAGGTATGCTTTCTGGGCAAATGAAGGCGATTACATACCGGGAACGATTTTTGTAATTTCCCCCAAAGGCAACAACTGTTGTTATAAAATCGAAGAGGCGATCGTCCGAATGGCGCGTTTTGAAGGCAAGTTTCTTAAAAGGCGCGCGATTGTGGCAATATTGGCTCAGTTGCTGTTGCTAAACAGACACAATGCGATCGTCCTCAACAAACGGCGGCCGGTAGTCGTTGAGATCGATCGCACTCAATTGCAAATTTTCCGAAAAAAGCGCTTTGTTTAAACTCAGACAGAATTCCTTCAAGCCGCAGATGGCTGGTTTTCCCGCGCTGCGACTGCCAGAAGCAGACAAAGTGCTGCGATCGCTATTAGCAAAATTGTAACATCTCGATCGCCAAACAAGCATCTAAATCTAGCTGTAAATATCTGCGTATATCTGCGTGCATCTGCGGTTAATAATTTCCCCTTAAATATTCTAAACAAATTCTCCCTTAGCAACCATCACCACCTTACCGCCCACCAAAACTGCTATTTCCCCTTCATTTTTGGTAGCTTGCAACAACAGCAAAGAAGGTCGAGCGATTTCATAACCCTGCTCAACTCTGACATCAATCTTTGCTGACCCATAATAAGCATATTCTACCAAATATCCAGCCAAACAGCCGTTAGCACTGCCTGTCGCGGGATCTTCTGGAATTCCTAATGAATGGGCAAAAACTCGGACGCTTAAATCATTAAGGTCGCTGTAGGTTTCTGGACAAAATATCAAAATTTCTTTGGCTTCCATTCTATCAATTAGCTCAAAATATTTATCTAAGTTGACTTGAGCTTTTTTGAGCGAGGCGATAGTTTTTAACGGTACAATTATAAACGGCACTCCCGTAGAAACTTCTTGAATGGGGAAGTTTTCATCAATTTCATCGGGTGCTAAATTCAGAACATTTGCCAGACTATCGGCTGATAAAACTTGACCAAAACTAGGCGGTTTTTGTCGCATCCACAAAATATCTGCCGATTCATTTTCATAATTAAAAGTAACTGGAATTTGACCTACGGCTAGATTGAGAATTACTCGATCGACCTTTTCGCGAATCATCTCTTCCTGCAACACAAACGCCGTGCCCAAAGTCGGATGACCGGCAAAGGGCAATTCCTTTTCGGGCGTGAATATCCGCACGTCATAGCCGCCATCTCGCGGATCGGGCGATCGAATAAACGTAGTTTCTGAATAATTGATTTCCCTCGCTATCAGCAGCATTTGGGCCTCAGATAGTTCGGCAACTCCCGCACCGCAGAATACAGCTAGTTGATTGCCAGCATATTTTGACTCCGCAAACACGTCAACTATATAAAAATTCATATTTCCCTCGTTCAACAGTAGTTTGTGTAGCAGCGGTTTCAACCGCCTCCTCCTTATAAGAAATGCCCTGAAAACCCCGCGACTTTAGTCCGGGGATGAAAGGGAGAAGGAGGTTTTTAACTCCAGTCCATCTTTGTTTAGGCGTTGCTGATTCAGGGTATGAATCAACTTTTCGCTTCATGTTACAAAACTCATCATAGTTGGTTTATAGCAATTGGGAAATCTTGAATTCATACCCTGAATCAGCAACGCGTTTTTTTACAATTTGTTTCTGAACTCCCGGACTTTTCAGTAAGTCATGATATACTACACTTGTCAAGGTTAAATTCGCAAGGCCCTCGTTAAAAGGGACATGAGACACACTTTTAGGCATAAACCGGGGGACAAAGTGCGGCGAAAACACTATAAACAGCCGAAACCGAAAACGTAGGTTTCAATCCAGCAAAAATAAACTTTTCTACTGGGAATTATTAAGTAGAGTAGGGCATATCCAAACTCTAGATTTGTATTCTAGTACGCTTTTGGAGATAAACCCGCTGGGGTGTTTCTGAGTCAGTCTCGTTAATTGGTAGAAATCTACAGTTAAAAGGTTTGAGTATTGCTGAAAGGACAGAACACTTTAAAGTATGTCGCTGAATTAACAATCCCTTCGCCTTTAGGCAGGGGATTGTCAAAAAGCCAGTTTGGGCTTGATTTGGGCTTAAATTTTGTTTGAGTCCCGTTAATCGTTTTTTCAGTTTTTCTGGATTTGGCAATTAACACAGAGCAGTGAAAACTACACATAAAAGACAAAATGAACTCAAACAATTCTCACAACCAAGGTAATGGCATTAGGCAATTCTTCCAATTTGGAGAAATTCCACATCTTGAAGATTCTGGAACTCGATCGCTTGAGGCATGGTTCTTAGGAACAAAAGCAGAAAATGCCGATGAATTTGAGCGCCTAATTGTCGAAGCTATTCGCGACCAAGCTTTTTGGCGCAGAAACTTTCATCCCGGCGATCCAACTCACATTACCGAGCAAATTAAGCGACAGCCAGAATACCTACAGACGATGGATACGCTCAAGCAGAGTTATCGCTCGTTGCTAGCATTTCTCAAGAAGTCTGTACCGTTCTTCAGTCCGCGCTATCAAGGGCACATGAACTGGGATATGACGATGCCGTCCATCCTAGGCTACTTTGCGACGATGCTGTACAACCCCAACAACGTGGCATTTGAAGGGTCAACGGCAACGACAATTCTGGAAATTTTGGTCGGAGACGATCTTTGCCACATGTTGGGATACAGCATACCAGATGAGGCAGCTATAGAAAATGGCGCAATTCGACCTTGGGGACACATTACCTGTGGCGGAACTGTTGCCAATATAGAGGCAATTTGGTCGGCGAGAAACCTAAAGTTTTATCCAATTGCCTTGCAAGCTGCTTTGAAAAATGAACCTTCACTAGCTGCTGCAAAGGACCTCAATATTCCTCTACTCACTGGAGGGTCAAAACCTCTTATTGAACTCGATAATTGGTCGCTGCTCAACCTGAAGGGCGATGACATTCTCGCCTTGCCAGCTCGTTTGACCCAGGATTATCAAATTACCAGCGACATCATCACAAAAGCCGTTTCTAAATATTCACTGCAAAATTTAGGTCTACAAGATTTTTCACGCCAATTCCTCAGCAATATTGAATCTTCGCCTGTATTCCTAGTTCCAGCAACAAAACATTATTCATTTCCTAAAGCAGCAGCAGTTTTGGGAATTGGAGCATCGAATGTGATTGACGTTCCTGTGGATGAAGATGCTCGGATGAGTATGACTGAGCTAGAAAAGATTCTCAACCACTGCCTAACCAAGCGCAGACCAGTCTATACAGTCGTTGCTGTAATTGGAAGTACGGAAGAGAGTGCAGTTGACCCAATCAAAGACGTTCTGGCTCTCCGAGAGGAGTTTCGTTCCAGGGGGCTAGAATTTACCGTTCATGCCGATGCCGCTTGGGGTGGTTATTTTGCTTCGATTATTCGGGAAGATAACTCTGAGGTACCAGAACTCGCTAACATTAAAGAGGTATCAGATCCTGAGATTGCATTCAGTTCTTTTGTAACCGAGCAGTTCAAAGTCCTGGGAAATGCAGATTCCATAACCGTCGATCCTCATAAAGCAGGTTACATTCCCTATCCAGCTGGAGCGCTTTGCTACCGCAATTCGGCAATGCGTGATTTGGTTACTTTCAAGGCTCCATATATATCTCATGGCGAAGCTGAGCCAACTGTGGGTATCTACGGCTTGGAGGGGTCAAAGCCTGGGGCAGCAGTTGCGGCGGTTTATCTCAGCCACAAGGTGATTCGCCCTTCCAAGAGTGGGTACGGTCAAATACATGGCAAGACTCTACTGGGTTGTAAACAACTCTACGCACGACTCCTGTGTATGGCGCGTCCTGAGGATCGTTTCATTGTCGTTCCCGTACCTCGGCTGCCAGCAGAAATATCCGGTTCTAATGTGGAGGAACAGAATCAATTCATTCGGGAAAGAATTGAGGGTAAAAAAATCGATGAACTTTTGGCTGACCCAGAAGCAATGGCACTCCTCAAAGAAGTAGGCCCTGACTTAAATATTGTTACGTATGCTTTCAACTTCAAACATCCGGATGGCTCACTCAATACAGATTTAACTTTGGCAAATCGTCTCAATGCAGCTCTTTATGACAGATTGAGCATTAAGCCAGGTGAAGATATCTACGGTTACAAGCTAATCGTCAGTACCACTGATTTTGATGCAGAGCATTATGGAGAGGCTTTCATCGAAAGCTACAAACGTCGTCTAGGAGTAACTGGTAAACCTGGCACCCCTATCACCGTACTCAGGACTACGGTAATGGATCCCTGGTTCACAGAAACGACAAAGGGTTCCTTTCTTGATGTCATAGAACATGAGTTTCGTCAGGCGGTTTCTCAAGCGCTATTTAAAGATTCGCTGCTTCAGGTTTTTGAAGAGATTGACGAGAATAAAGATGGTCTTCTTGATATGTCGGAAATTGAGGCTAAATTTAAAGCTCTGGGCTATGGAGACGAGGAGATCGAAAATTTCTGGAAATTGAGCGATATCGACCAAGATCAAACCCTGTCGATGCATGAATTTCTTGAGCATTTCTCCCACTTCTTAGTGTTGTCAGCTGGGCGTAAATAGAAGGTTCGTGCAAGCAGTAGCTAAAGTCGTTGTCCTGTATAGATTTTAGCTTTTATCTGTTCCTGATAAGTGCCAGCAGTTTTGGGTCTTCCGTACTTATTATGCTAATTTAGCTTTAAATTATATTGAAACCCTTGCTATGCAAGGGTTTCAGGATTCTTCTCTATCACCCTCTATGGATGAAGTCGTCAAGAAAGTAGCTGCTGCAGGGTTTATAAAGATCGAGCATGAAAACCCCGTGACTTTAGTCCGGGGATGAAAGGCAGAAGGAGGCTTTAGCCTCCCAGT
>JAUBSN010000051.1:0-59892 GCA_036704825.1 Microcoleus sp. F8-C3
TAGCAATCATTTGAGGTTTTGACAATTCTGAATTTTTTTAAAATTAAATCAGATAGAATATCTGCGGAATGTGGGTTCTATGGGTTGACAAGTGACAAACTTATCTTTAACCATCTCTTTGACTAAGGAAAAAAATTCTGCGCTCGCACTCTCACTATCAATCACCGTGACGACAAGTGGTAGATAAGAAGACTCAGAAGATGAGTCTAGCTGATTGGTAGTGCGAAAAATCCCATGTTTGCCATATCCAAAAATTGCTCGCATCACCGTTATTCCTGTTAATCCCTGTCGGCGAGCTATTCCGAGCAGAGCTTGGTGAAGGGGTTGGTGGTGCCAGCAATCAGACTTGCTAATGTAGATTGTTAACTGTTTCCAGGAAGTCATTGTAATTTTTATATTTACAACTGTGTAACGATTAGAAATCCTTAGAAATCGTAGAAAATTACCGCTCCAAGATGGCTTCTTTTAACAGCCCATCTTTAATCTCTGGAGTAGTCTTTTTAGGAACCATAAACCTCCCGAATAGAGAATACAAAGCTGGAAGAACTAGCAGGGTTAACGCCGTAGAAGTAATCAATCCCCCCAGTACCACCACCGCCAACGGCTGCAAAACTTCCTTACCAGCACCACTCCCAATCGTCAGCGGCACCATCCCCAAAGCGGATGCTAAAGCGGTCATTAAAATAGCAGCTAATCGCTCCATTGACCCCTCAAGCAAAACTTCTTTTAAGGGAATCCCTTCTGCCAACTTGTTGTTGTAATTGTCCACCAATAGCAGACCATTGCGGGCGGCAACGCCGAATAGGGTAATAAATCCTACCATCGAAGCTACGGAGATAATACCGCTAGTCAAGGCAATTGAAATCACGCCACCGATTAATGCTAAGGGTAGATTAATCAAAATCATGATGGTTGCAGGAATCGATTTGACGGCAAAGTAAAGCAGGACGGCAATAGCAACAAAAGCTAATGCACCAGCCCAAAGTAAAGTTTTTGTGGCTCCCTCTTGCGCTTCAAATTGACCGCCGTATTCAATGTAATAGCCAGGGGGCAGTTGCACCTCTTGCTTAACCTTGTCCCGAATATCCTTAATCACAGAACCCAAATCCCGTCCAGACACGTTGCTAGATACCACAATAAACCGGGAGACGTTTTCGCGATTGATCGTATTAGGACCCGTGCCGTAATCAATTTTTGCGACTTGGGCTAAAGGAATTTTTTGACCGTTGGGGGTATCGACTAACAAATTGCGGATGATTTCAATATCATGACGAGAGCTTTCTTGCAACCACACCACGAGGTCAAAGGTTTGTTGCTGCTCTAAAACCTGAGAGACGGCTCGCCCATTGAGCGCGGTTTCAATTGTCTCTGCAAGTTCCCCGATGGTCACACCGTAGCGAGCAGCGGCTTCCCGGTCAAACTGAATTTGCACCTGTTTAATTGGCACCTGGGGTTCCAGTTGCAGGTCTACCAAACCCGAAACCTCACTCATGGCTGACTGCACTTGTTGACCAAGGGTGCGGAGTTGTTCTAATTCCGGACCAAAAATTTTGACCGCTATAGCACTCCGCACCCCTGAGAGTACCTCATCCATCCGGTGAGAAATAAACCCACCAATATTGGGTACTACTCCCGGAATTTTTTCAAATTCCTCTCGAATCTTTTCAATACTCTCTTCCCGCTCTTTGATTCCCTCCTCACTAATTTGCACATCCAATTCTCCAAAGTTAGTACCAACCACCTCCGAGTCGCCTTGACTGCGGCCGGAACGGAACTGAACGGTATCAAACCGAGGGTCCTTTTTGAGAGAGTTCTCTACCGCCAACCCCACTTGATTGGTCGCATTCAGAGATTCACCAGGCATCAGACTTACCGCAACCACTAAGGCGCGGTCTTGAAACTCCGGTAAAAAAACTTGCCCCAACGAGGGCAGAATTACCATTGAAGCTACAAAGCCAGCAATAGCTGCTGCCAAAACAACCGTAGGGAAACGAATCGAAAACTTCAAAGCTGGACGATACAGGCGATGGGCTTGTTTCTCCACCCAGGTTTCTGTACTGGGCAAAGGCCGACCTACTAGCATTAGGGCGCATAGTGCCGGGGTCAACGTCAGCGCCACCAAAGTAGAAGCAGCAATTGACAGCAAGTAGGCTATACCCATTGGCGCAAAAATGCGACCTTCTACCCCGGAAAGGGCAAAAATCGGTGCGAAGACGACCGCGATAATAATAGTGGCGAACAGAACGCTAACGCGCACCTCCACCGAACCATTAAAGACAACTTGCAGGGGTGGAATCGGGTTTCCCGCGAGTTGGTTTTCCCGCAAGCGACGGTAGACATTTTCCATATCGACAATCGCGTCATCCACCACCGAACCGATGGCAACAACGAGTCCG
This sequence comes from Microcoleus sp. F8-C3, assembly GCA_036704825.1. Lineage (GTDB taxonomy): Bacteria > Cyanobacteriota > Cyanobacteriia > Cyanobacteriales > Microcoleaceae > Microcoleus. Next base: position 2,397 of record JAUBSN010000051.1, read on the forward strand.
CCCAAAGTCATCGTGTTGATGCCTTGTCCCGTCCAATTCAAAATCATCATCCCCAGCAGCAACGAAATGGGAAGGGCGCTCAGACTAATAATGACCGTGCGCCAATTCATCAGAAACAGAATCAGGACGATAGAAACAATGATGATGCCATCGCGCAGGGCTTCTTCAACGTTCTTGAGCGAGGCTTCGATAAAATCCTCCTGGCGAAATGTCTCCGTCACTTTCACATCTTTGGCCAGACTGGGCTTCATTTCCTCCAGCGCCGCCTCAATTGCCTTAGTCACGGTTGGGGTATCACCGATGGGTTGCTTGTTGACCGTCAAAACAACCGCCTTCTTGCCGTTGAAACTGCCATCACCGCGTTTGAGTGCCGCACCGATTTGCACGTCAGCCACCTGTTCGAGTAACACTGGTGTGCCATTGCGTGCTTTAATGACCGATTTCTTGAGCTGCTCGATAGACTCAATCCGCCCAATTCCTCGAACCAACGTCTCTTGGTCTGGAGTAATTAAAAATCCCCCTGGCGCGTTGGCGTTGGCAGCCCCTGCCGCTTGCGTGACATCATTTAGGGAAACATTAAACGCTTTGAGCTTGTCTGGATTGACCAGCACTTGATACTGACGCTCGTCCCCACCAGTTATGAGGACACTACTAACACCGGGAACCGCCAGGAGGCGGTTTTTCACTTGCCAATTGACAGTGCGCCACACCTCCATCAGGGGAGTAGTTTCGGAGGTAAAAGCGTATCTGGCGATGACTCCCAAGGGGGAACTGACTGGGAGAAGTTGTGGCTTTTCCACGCCTTGCGGTAGCTGGCTGCTAACCTGTTGCAACCGCTCCGTCACTAATTGGCGAGCGCGATAAATGTCCGTACTCTCGCTGAAGACGGCTCTCACCGCAGAAAGACCTACGGCCGAAGCGGAGCGTAAGGCTTCCAGTCCAGGTGTGCCGTTAATCGCACTTTCTATCGGTCGGGTAACTAGGGACTCGACTTCCTCTGGTGCTAAACCGGGGGCTTCGGCTTGAATTTCGACTTGTGGGGGTGCAAAGCTGGGAAACACATCCAGAGGCATTTGAGTCAGGACGCGAAAGCCCCACAAGCTGATAAGGATGGAGGCGATGACTATCACCCAGCGTTGGGCGATCGACCATTTAACAATAGAATTGAGCATTAGCAGGCAAGATAATAAAGCTTTACGGTTGTAAATGCATCAGCATACTTTCTATCTACGATGGCACGATCGGATGAAACCACGATGAAATTTTAGAGAAAGAAAAAGGAATTTTTGCAGCGTGCTACCAGAGGAACATTAGTTTTCCCATACAGCATTAGGCACTTTGCCATCTTCTACAACATTCGCACTCGGCTTAGGCAATAAGTATCTACCAAACTTAGAATACAAAGCTGGCAACACAAGTAGGGTAAGCGCCGTAGATGTAAACAACCCACCTAATACAACAATCGACAAAGGTTGTAAAATTTCCTTGCCAGGGCCAACAGAGATTACTAATGGCAGCAAACCCAAAGCTGAAGTTAAAGAAGTCATCAAAATAGCATTGAGTCGTTCCATTGAACCGGCCATTAAAACTTCTTTTAAAGACATCCCGGCTGCGGCCTTAGTTGTGTAATTATCTACCAACAGCAGTCCGTTACGAGTTGCGACCCCAAACAGCGTCACAAACCCCACGAGAGAAGCAATAGAAATAACGCCTCCTGTCAGTGCGATCGCAATTACTCCGCCAACTAACGCGAGGGGCAAATTAATCATAATTGTGGCTGTAGAAGCAATTGATTTGACAGAAAGATACATCAGTACCGTAATTACAACAAAGGAAATGGCACTGAAAACTAAAATATTTTTTGACGCTCTTTCTTCCGCTTCAAATTGACCGCCGTATTGGATAAAGTAACCAGAGGGAATCTGAACGTTTGCTTTTACTTTATCTTGAATATCATTGACTACGGAACGCAAATCTCTGCCTTTGGCGTTGGCTGAAACTACAATTAAGCGAGAAACATTTTCGCGGTTGATCGTATTCGGCCCGGTTCCGTAAGCCACATTAGCCACTTGAGCGAGAGGAATTTTGTTACCATCACTCGTATCAACTAACAAATTTTCAATTGTTTCAAGATTATTGCGAAATTCTGGTTTTAACCACACAACTAAATCAAATGTTTGTTGCTTATCTAAAACCTGAGACACGACTTTACCATTCAGACCTGTTTCGATAATGTTAGAAAGTTGTCCAATAGTTAAACTATATTGAGCAGCCGCAAAGCGGTTAAACTTAATTTGAATTTGTTCGATGGGAACTTGAGGTTCAAGCTGTAAATCTACAATTCCCGGCACAGATTTAATCGTAGCTTCTACTTGTTTGCCAATGTTGCGGAGTTCTTCTAGATCGGGGCCAAAAATTTTAATTGCAATTTGACTTCTAACCCCAGACAAGATTTCATCAATGCGGTGAGAAATAAATCCGCCAATATTAGTAGCAGCACCCGGTACTTTGTTAAACTCTTTCCGCAGCCATTCTACAGTATTTCCCCGATTTTCCATCCCTTTTTCGCTCAATCCAATATCAAGGTGAGCCAGATTAACAGGGGCGGCATCCGGGTCGTTGGGAGCGCGTCCTGCCCGTAATTGAACATACTTTAATCTTGGGTCATCTTTGAGTTTAGTTTCTAAGACAAAAGCTGCACTATTTGTAGCTTCTAAAGATGTCCCCGGATAAAGAGCCAAGCTATTAACTAAAGTTGATTCTTGAAATTCGGGTAGAAAGGCTCGTCCCAAAGAAGGAAAGATTGCGATCGCTGCTACCATCGCCACAGTTGCTAAGACTAAAATAATCGTCGAAAATTGAGTAGAAAAATTCAAAAAAGGAGCATAAATTCTTTTACACAATCTTGGTACCCAGGCTTCAATTTGTGGCATTTTGCCGTGAGGCAATAGAATTGCACATAAAGCTGGACTGACGAGCAAAGATTCCAAACTGGAAACTATTACTACTATTAGATAAGTCATACCCATCGGCCCAAAAATCCGACCTTCCACACCTACTAGCGCAAAGATTGGAGCAAAGACAACAACTGTAATTAAAGTAGCTCCGATCAGAGATTCGCGGACTTCTTGCCCTCCTTCAAAGATGACTTCTAGTACCGGACGCGGGTTGGGAGAGTATTTATTTTCCCGCAAGTTACGATACGTGTTTTCTGAATAAACAATAGCGTCATCAATCGCGGTACCAATGGCAACTGCTAACCCTCCCAAAGTCATCGTATTCAGCCCCAATCCGAGCCAAGATAATATTTGCAAAGCGAACACAAAAGTTAAAGCAAAATCTAACAAACATACAGCCAGCGTTCGCCAATTCATCAAGAAGGGAATCAGGATAATTGCTGCAATTATGCTGCCTTCAACCAGAGCTGACCTAACATTTTCTACCGAAGCATCGATATAATCTGCCTGACGAAATGTTTCAGTTACTTTAATTTCTTTGGGCAAACCTGCTTTGAGTTCTTTCATTGCAGTTTCAATCGCCTTCGTGACAGTGGGAGTATCAGCTTGAGGCTGTTTATTGACCATCAATATAACGGCATCTTTCCCATTTAAGCTACCGTCACCTATCTTGACAGCTCCACCAATTTGTACGTCTGCCACATCGCCAATGCGGATCGGCTTTCCTTGACGAGTAACGATCGCAGATTGCTTGAGGTCATCTAGAGACTCAATCCGCCCAATTCCTCGAATTAATGTTTGTTTATCAGAGGTAATTAAAAAGCCGCCAGGAGCATTGACATTTGCTGTCTGAACGGCTTGAGTAACCTGCTCTAAGGAAACGTTAAAAGCTCTTAATTTGTTAGGATCTACTAAAACTTGATACTGGCGCACATCACCGCCATACACTAGCACTTGACTGACACCGGGAACTCCTAAGAGGCGATTGACTACTTGCCAATCGACGATTCGGCGCACTTCCATTAGGTTCATTTTGGATTTTGGCTCGTTCCCAGGATCTAGCTTGGGAATGTCGGTTTTGGATTGTGCTTCTGTTTCGACGATGAACGCATATTTCAGTACGGTGCCAATCGGTGAACTGATGGGAGCAATTCTTGGGGTTTCGACTCCAGTCGGTAGCTTACTTACGGCTTGTTGCAATCGTTCTTGTACTAATTGGCGGGCTTGAAAGAGATCGGTTCCCCATTTAAAAACAACTCTGACCACAGATAGTCCGGCTGAGGAAGAAGAACGGACTGTTGCAATCCCAGGAGTTCCGTTAATTGCACTTTCAACGGGCAATGTAACGAGAGATTCTATTTCTTCGGGAGCGAGTCCAGAGGCTTCGGTTTCAATTTCGACTTGAGGGGGTGCAAAGTTAGGAAATACATCCAGCGGCATTTGCGGTACGGTGTTGAAAACTACGATTAATGTGGAGATGAATGCTGCAACGGCTACTAGCCATCGTTTAGTAATAACCCACTTGGCAATAATACTAATCATTTGATTGGTTATTAGAATTAGTTACTAGAATTCTTGCTTCGTCAATATTTGGCCGCGCCTACCGCATATTTTTTGGCTCTCCCATAGTTGTAGGTTGGGTTGAGATACGAAACCCAATTTAAGTAAGTCGGCGTGAATAATTCAAGGTTTGTAGTAAGGGCTCCATTCCTGTAAAAGAGGGCCGGGGCCCTCACTACGAACGAATCGAGCGTAATTGTAAAATTACTTAACATACTTTGTTTTATTAGCGCCTACTTACTTAGAACAACCCATAGAGTTGGGCGGGGTGAAACGGAGGGTTTGCTTCACTCAACCCAACCCAACCTACAACTATGGGATAAATTTATCATCCTAAGTACGAGAGAGCCTTTTTTCATTAGCTACTACCCAATCAAAAGTTGAATTTTTTAGTGGCGATCGCCCACAGGTTCCTCGTCTTCAACGAACACGGCGGCAGGCGAAAAAGTTAGATCTTTGTTGAGATAAACTTCGGTTTCATAGGTCAAAGGTTGGGCATCCGTACTAACATTCTCTTCTCCTACTAGGCGAGAACGAGTCCGACGCCGATTCCAAAAAGCACCAGCTATAAAAGCCGCAGTACCAAACACCCCGCCTCCCACTACACCAATTAACCCTAAAGGTGGCAAGCTGTTAGCTTTCGCGTCTTTTACCTCTGAATTCCCTTTCTTTTCTTCGGAGTGTCCGTCCGTCTCCCCACCTTCCTTGGGTTTACTACCGCCCCGCAACGACTGGGCGTAAAGTTGCGGCGCGCGTTGGGTAACGATTAAATCTTTCTCAAATAAACCGCTCTTGACTTCTACTAAATCCCCAGACTTTTGCCCTAATGTTACTTCCACAGACTGGAAAGCATTGCCATTTTTTACGTAAACCAGTTTCTTGCCATTTACATCCACGATAGCCGAATTGGGAATTGCCAAAATAGCTGTAGCTGTTAGGTCTGTTAGTACCTCTAATTCTGCGAACATTCCCGGCTTGAGTTCCCCACCCGCGTTGTTAAGTTCCGCTTGGACTGGTACTACCCGCGTTTGCCCTTCTACTAGCGAGCCAATGCGTGTAATCTGTCCCTCAAAGATACGGTTGGGTAAGCTGGCAACATTTATCCGCACCCTTTGACCTATCTTTAGCTTGTTTAAATCTTTTTCATAAATATTCGCCGTGGCAAAAACCTGAGTGTCATTAACGATCGTCATCAGCTTGCCACCCGCATCTTGCAGCGATTGACCGATGCTAACTGTGCGCTCTGCAACTGTGCCAGAAATGGGAGCCGTTACCGTTATCAATCCTTTGGCATTTGCTGTCGTTCCCAGTTGTTGCAACCGAGTTTGATAAGTAGCATCGCTTAATTTAAGACGAGCTTGAGCCACCTGTAAGTCTGACTGGGCGCGTTTAAGCTGCGCTTCTGCTTCCAAAACTTCCCGGCGGGTTTCGACTCTGCTAAGTTGGGCTTGGACTTCTGCCACGCGAGCCTGGGAATCTCGCAATTCCCGGAAGGGCAAGTCTACCTCAGCGCGTTTAACTTCGGATTCAGCTTGGACAACTTCCGAGCTGCCTTTGCCTCTGGCAAGTTCGGCTTTGGCTCTTTCTAATTTGGCTTGCGAGTCTAGCATCTGCCGTCGCGGCAGCGCCCCCTGTTCCACCAATAGCTTATCTTTGTCATATTGTTCTTGGGCGACTGCCAGTTCGGTGGTGGCTTGTGCAATTTGGGCAGTTGAAATCTGCAACTGACGCCGATAGTTTTCTTGGGCAACTTTTAAAACCGAGCGTTGGGAAACTACAGCTCGATCGCGGTTATACTGTGCTTGAGCCGCTGCTAATTGGGTTTGTGCTTGTGCTATCTCAGCATTCGATATTGTTTGCCGTCGTTCCAGGTTTTCTTTGGCTAGCTTTAGGTCTACTTGCGCTTTTTGCAAAGCAGCTCGAGCATCGGCTTGTTTTTCCTGGGAGTTAACCCGCAGTTCCACTAGTTCCGGACTGGATAAAACCGCCAGGGGTTGACCTGCTGTGACTTTGGCTCCCGGTTGTACCAATAACTCCATCACTTTTGCTGTTAGCGGTGCTGTCACTTCCACTCTTTGATTGGGCAGGGTTTCGATCTGACCTGTGGTTTTGATACCAATATCTAGCCGCTGACGGGCGGCGGGTTCGACTTTAATTTCTAGCTGTTTGGCTGTTTCTGCATCAACTTCGATCGAACCTGTTGGTTGGCTTCCGCCTTGGAATTCACTGCCGCCGCCATGATCGTGTCCAGCACCCGCTAACACGACTGTGGGGGTTGTTAGCAGCAGGCTCACAATAGCTAAAGATGCACAACGCAGTAGCACAAAAGAACGGTTAGATATTCCCATCGCAAAGAGTACCTTGGAATTACTGAAGAGCCAAGTCGCCGTGAGAGAGAGCGCTTGAGGATTACTAATTACATAGTATTTCATACCCAGATGAAATACGAGTGAAATTTTTTAGAAATTAGAGATCTCCTAAAAAGATTCTGGAAGCCTTAACCTATCTAGACAAAAACCTACAGCAGATTGCAGGTTTATGAAGTACACCCGCTTGCCGAACAATCCCCGCCCGGACACGGCTTAGCCTAAGTCCCTACCAGCCTAATTGGTGTACCTCACTTATATGAAAAGTGCTGTAATTCATCTGCATCTGGCACAGGAGCTGGGACTTCACCTGCAATGGCACTCTGGGCAACTGTTAAGACAAGACTCAGGATAGTTAGAACCTCCAGTGAAGTAACTCGGGAGGATTTGGACATGATTTGTTTCAAGCTTATTACAATAATTTCTTTTTTATTGTAATTTCAGCTCATGGTGAAATCAAGATGAAATTTTGGCTGACGCCCATTCCGTCCTTTGACTGTACCTGTCGGATTTTTTTTGAAAAATTTGGTACAACTATTTGACAAATGTGTGATATGTACGGTTGAACAGTCCTCTCTTATTTAGAGATGAAATGTACCCAGAAATTCCCATCTGCCATACAGACGCGGCGAATTAAGTCGTAGGAATAATGAAGATAAGCTCCATTGGCGTTGTTGTTATATCCGTTAGTAAACCATTCTCCATAAGGATCGTGAACAAAAAAGCCAGTTTCGTCATATCCAACTACGGGCATAATATGACCGAAAGATGTAAAATATCCATGTATAACAGTTGGGTTTCCATCTACTAACCAATCTTTAACTTCCTCAAATGTCGCATTCTCTTTAAAGGTGTCTTTAGCACCGTAATCTATGACAATTTTTACCAAGTCGTAGGGGTTCCACCGATTGTAACCTTTGTTGAGAGCGTATTCATAAAGTTCGTCCTCAAATTGACCGATATTGTTTCGGCGAGGTTTGCCGAGGAATTGCAAGCACATTGCCATTGATGTGACATTGCAAGCACCAGTCGGGTTATAGTAATTATCGAGTTGGGGTTTGTAAGGAAAATTAGCCAGTTGAAAGCTCTTAGGCTTAAGTTTTGGATAAATTACCTTTCCTTCTTCTAAAATTTGGACGTGGGGCCTATAGACATACCAGATTTTAGAATTTTTAAAGGAATCTTTTCGGAAAGCTACTCGGATGCGATCGCGAACTACTTCATAAGAGACAAGCTCAAATACTTTCCCCGCTTCTACTTTTTGTTTCTCTGCATCAGATAAATCAAACACATCGATAGGTCTAGCCAGGAGAAATGTGTCCTTAACTATCTTGAGGACAGGAGGTGGAAATTTGAGATCAGATCGCTTGGCTTCAATAAGTTTCCCGGCTGTTTTTGCTCCGATAAATCCTGGTTCGTCAGTACACTGGATCAGCTTGTGAAATCGATTCAGAGCCGCAGTAGAGACTGGGCCAAAGATGCCGTCGGCTGGAGGGTCTAGCAAACCTAAGTCGATGAGGCGAATTTGAATTTGGCGAGTTAGCTCTCGATCGGCAGCGATCGCCTTCACGTCATATCTTTTATCTTTTCCCAGAATGTCTTGCAGTTTCATAATTGATTTTTTAAACTTTTGAACTCGGCGAATCTACGAATCTACGAATGATGAATGCTTGCTACTAAAGAACATTCACCCAAAAATCAGCAATGACAATTTTGCCATTGCGGTTGAACTGGCCCCACAGCTTGTATTTTCCGGGCTGAGGAAAACTGGTCATAAACTGTACTATACCATCGGGAGAATCTTTCATAGCATGGGCATGAATGTAATCTGCTTTTGTCAGTGGAGATGACTGTTTGAGGATGACTAAATGCCCCCGTTCTCCCAAATAAGGCTGCAAATCTGTAACGGGTTGATTGTTGGACTTCTGTTGCAAGTTAAACATTAAGGTGACTTCTTCACCTGCTTTGACCTTTGGTTGAGAAAAGGTGAGATTAGCTTTGGTATCTCCAAACGTTTTGGTCGAATTAAAATCAATTGCTGCGGCTGGCAGATTGTCGCCGGCAACTTGTTGTTTCATCACAGAAACTTGTTCTTTTTCGCCTGATGGTTTGTAGTCACCAAACAGCGTGTAACTGCCCGATCGCGGAAAATTAGCCTCGACTTCAAAGCTACCGTTTCCTTTGTAGGTGGGATGAAGGTGGCTGAAAAATTGCAGATTGTTGCTGACAACAATTAGGTGCATCAGCTTTTGTTGAAAAGTGTCAAAATTAGCGATCGCTTTCCCGGCTGAATCTCGAACCTCGATCGATAACTTAACTGGCGTTTTGGGGGCGATGTCTCTTGAAGCAGTGAGTTTTGCCTGAGTCGCTGTCGTCTGAGTCGCTGTTGAATGTCCTCGATCGGGGTTATTGGATTTTTCCCCATGTTGCATTCCAGCCATTGAGGCATCGCCCTGTTGCATGGGTGGCATTTGAGAGCTTTGATTTGGGACTTTGCTATTGGTTAGCCCACTGGCTGCGATCGCCCCAGCAGCAACTAAACCAGCAAAACTGTAAATCATTAATTTTTTATCCATACTGTTACCTCATTGATTCAAAACCTTCAGTTGAATTGGCTCTAGCCTGCCTCTTCCTTACTGTTTGCAGACAAGGTGAGTATTACAAATCCCACCTTGCCGAAGCGCGATTAATTAAGCAGCAGCAGTTGCCATCTGGCGGCATTCCGCAGCACAGCGCCGACAAACTTCAGCGCATTTTTGACAGTGTTCGTTTTGATGTTTCTCGCACTCGCTAGCGCAAGCTTCGCAGATATCCGCACAGACTTTACAGATTGCCTCTGCAAAGCGCGAACCGCGACTCATAAAACTAGCGCAAGTCCAGCAGATGCTTGCACAATCGCGGCACAGACGCGCACATTCTGGCATTTCTCCGATGCAGGAGTCAGCGCATTTTTCGCATTCAGTAGCGCACTGAACCACTGTATCGCAACAGGATTTACCGTTGTGTTGGTGTTCGTTCATAGATAAAGAACCCTGAAAAATTTGATGTTTTAAACGATTGGGCAGCATTTAACTGTCCTTAACTTCAGATTGACATCTATAAATGAAATCAGGATGAAATTGTTAAACGCATTTTTGGCATTTTCGATCGCCACCAAACCCGGGTATGTTGCGGAAATCCCGATTAAATTCCCAGAATGTATTGGCTGTAATTCTTGGGTAAAACTTTTTGCAACAGGTAAATAATCCCAAAACAAACTAGCAAATCCACCGTTACTAAAAATACGAGCTTGAGCAGCGGCTCAGCAGGAGACACAATTGTATAAGACACTGAAAAAACAGACCTTACTACCATCAAATCCAGCAGGTAGATGGGGAATGAGTAAGCAGCCAATATTTTGATTAATCCAGATACTTTACTGGGAAGTCTGATGCTTTGAGAAAATGCCAAGATCGACAGTACGAACAAAATTGCGTATCCTTGAGTAGATAGTTTAAAAAACGATCTGGCAAACCAGGCATCAGAATTTACTTCACTAAGTAGGTAATATTCCCAAATACTAGCTAGATAGAACAAGATAGTTGCTGCTAAAACAGGCATTTTGTGGCGCTGAAGGTATTTTTGAATGTTGTCATAATAACTGCCAAGAACTAAACCAGTTGAAAACGGCAAAATCCAACTAAAAATCCAGCGCTCCATCAGCGGTATAGGTATTGAAGGTAAGTATTTGAGAGCAGCTAAGTAAAAGACTATGGTAAAAGCTATTTGAATTGTGAAACCCAAAGCCAAAATTTTTCGGGGTTCTAAGAATCTTAATTTAACTAGAAGCCACCACCACAAATAGCATTGCACGATCGCAACTATAAAGTAATAGGGGGGCATCACAGAGCCTGTCAGCACATCTCTGACTAATCCAAGTAGATCGAATTGTTTGAGGTTGCTCAAATTATTTAAGATGTAGAAAACTACTGACCAAAAAAGATAGGGCGGTATAATTCTCGACAGCCTTTTCTTTAATATCAGCGTCGGATTATTCTGATTGTCAAGCTTGTTGGCAAGAAAAAACCCGCTGAGCAGTAAAAATGCAGGTACGCAGAAAAGCTGGAGTGTATCGATCGAGATCAATAGAATTCTGCGATCTTGACCAAATGCAAAGAAACCTGCATGAATAATCACAACACTGACGATCGCCAAAGCTCTGATTAAATCGAATTCAGCAAACCTAGTAGATGCTTTTTGCATTGTAAAAACAGGGGTAGTGATGGTAGCCGCACTCGGCTGGAAACGATATTTATCAAGGGTTTCAGTCTTAAGTTGACACCTGCGGGCAGTGATGTATCCCTACTGCATGGTGGGTGCAACACCAGAAACGTTACAGTCTGATTAGACAGCGTTTAACCGCGCTCAACTTAAGGTTTACATTCATAAATGAAATCAGGATGAAAATTTTAATATTGATGCGAATTTATAGTCCGGCTAAATAGCTCATTCTCTGACAGAAATTCGGTATAATACAATAAAGTGGCAGAATTACCCTACTGTAAAAATGACCGAATGAAACTTATAAAAATGAGCGAGCCAAAATTTAAAAACCCAATTCTCCAATGGATGGGTATGGGGATAGCAATGCTGGCGTGTTGCCTTGTGCCTATGGCTGCTTTCTTCTTTCTAAACGGAAGTTGGCGGGCATTAGTTGGTCACGACAACAAACAGCCCGCCAGCAACCAGTCAACCAGTCAACAGCAGCTTCAACCTCCTACAAAGTCTACCGAGTGAAGGTGAATCGACCGTCTACCTTTTGACCGTTAATATCAGCAGTAATCTTCATCTGATACTGACCAGCCACTTTTCCAGGCAGCAAAGCTGTATAGTGCTGCTCTTTCTGGTCATAAGTGAAGGTAACAGTCTTTTGAGTGCGATCGGGCATCTGAATTTGACCGGTTATCTTCGCATTAGGTATTGCCTGGTGGTTGTCGCCTTTTTGCAAATAGAAATCCAGGTGAGTTTGAGTGGCTTCTTTCCCGACAACTAACTCTAGATGATAGGGCCCTGATTCAACGACTTGACCGCCTTTGTTTTGAGCGGCGGCTATCTCTGTTCTTGCAATGGGTTTTGAAGACGAGACGGCAGAACTGTTGGCTGAAGTAGCAGCTTGGCTGTTGTTACTTCCAACTCCCAAAAATATTAGCCCCACAGTACCCAGAACAATTAAACCTGACTTTACTGTTTTCATGGTCTTTCTTCCTTAGATTAGGGATTTTGTACTCTTATAAATTTCCGAGCATTGACTTTCATTAATGCTAGGACATCCAACCAAATGATTATTCCTTCTATTCGTCGCTCAACCGGATAATCTTGGTAATTTAGACTATTCATTTTGCGAGAAAGCTATGGTGCTTCTCCTCTGTTTAAATCATTTTAGGGGATTTCCGATCAATTGTAATAAAACTTGCATTCTATTGACTGAAGGTAAAACGACCGTCAACTTTTTCTCCGTTAATATCCGCAGTCACCTTCACTGGATAATTTCCTGCATCTTTGCCTGGAAATACAACGGCGTAATGTTTGCCATCAGCATCGTATTTGAAGTCCAGCGTTTGCTGCTCTCCATTCGGAGACTGCACTTGTGCCGTCACTTTTGCATTAGGAATCGGTTCGTGGGTATCACCTTTTTGCAAATAAAGATCTAAGTGAGTTCCGGTATCCTCTTTCAGAGTTAAAAGTTCTAGGTGGTAAGGTCCAGACTCGACAACTTGACCTCCTTTAGATGGTTTGGGAGATTCTGTTTTAGCAGATGCTGCAGGAGAAGCGGCCGGACTGGAAGTATTAGGTTGAGAGGCAACAGGAGCGGATGTTGGGCTGCTGTTTGGGCCGGTTCCTTGGTCGCTTTTGCTGCAAGCTCCCAAAAACAGCAATCCGACACTGCCTAGAATAACTAAGCTTGACTTGAGCGCTTTCATTCGATTTATTTTTTGGGTACAATAATTAGAATATGACACCCAAAAATGAAATCTGGATGAAATCTTCAGACTTTCATACAGGTATTCGGATCGTGACCTCGGAAATTCAATATTTTTATCATTTTTAATCTTTCCCCCCCTTGACTCTATAGCCGACTTGAGGGTTTATGCTATATATAGTTTTCCAAAGAAACTTTTCGATTCTAGATTCCCAGGTAAAAATTCATGATTAAAGCAACTCAGACTAAACGCTTCACTCTTGCAGCTTTGACGGCAGTTCTCCTGACAGCCGGTACAGCCGCGGTTGTCTTTGCCGCCGGCCCCTGTACTACTCCTACTCCTGACTGCCCTCAAGCTAATTGCGATAAATAATCCTTATTTTTCCACTGCGTGTAGATTCCATCGCCAATTTTTCGCCGGATAAGCAAGAAAATATCCGACAGCAGCACGATCTCAATTTTGAGTGACTGCTGCTTTTTTCTCCAATATTATTCTTGACAATATAGAGTATTTTATCGAAAAATTGGATGACTATAACCACTACACAAAACTGAAAGTGGCTATCACTATAATGATTGGGTTCAAACTTGCCTAAAACTGCTATGAAAAAAATTGGAACAGAATCCTTAGAACAGCAGCTACTAAAAAGTCGTTCAACAATTATACTTACTCACATCAAATCTGGTAGCTAGTTTTCTAATTGCTCTTTTACCCTGCTTCTCGAATAGTGCGATCTTGCTTGTGTGCAGACTATATAGTGTGCACACAAGTAAGTCCTGAGATAGTATAACACCCTGGCGGGGTGACAACCCCGCCAACTGTAATCGACAATTAAAGCGATGGCGATGGGGAAACTAATGATGATGCCAAGAAGTAAATACTGATTAGCGATCTCTCAAAATTTTGATGGTTTACTCCATGCGATCGAGGATGTCTTACGCCTTGCGTCCGGCGCCGCCTTGGCGGTTGCTATAATTGTTTGCGTAAATTGAACGCGAGACATGATACTTCTATTGTTAAAGAAATAATCATCGCGCTCGCAGCCGCAATTGCACCCGATGCCCCAAGCTGAACTGCACCGAACGCAACTAAAAGCAATATAGTCGTGCCAATCCAAGTTGCATAATTCAGACCTTTGGTTTGACCTGCCCCGACCAAAAAACCTTGAGTAGCATTTTGTACCGCCACCAGAAGGGGTACAAACGCGCACAACAGCAATACGGGACGGATACTCTCAACCAGGGCTTCATCGTTGCCGATAAAACTTTGCACAACCTGCAACCCAAATGGCGTTGTACTACCTAAAAACAACAGTAGCGAACAAAATCCACCCACACTGAGGGCAAATGCAATTAATTGGCGATCGCTCACTTGATCTCGATTTTTGATAATCACCTGCTGCACCATGCGAGTCGCATTGGCAATCACCAAAACCAATCCCCAAGCCGCAGGCCAAGCCGCCAATGCAATATTAGCGTCTTGGGCGCGGGCAATAATTCCCACCAGGACAGCACGTCCGCCCCAGACTACCAGCATTGAAGAGCCTAATGGCCAGTAGAAATTCCACACACTTTTGAGATTGGTGGGTAGCTTTAACTCAGAATCAATTGTTCCAGGCGAACGAGTGGCTCCTAGCCGGTGCGCCGCAATGGTTACAACCAGCGCCTCTGAGAGAACCCCCGCGATCAAAGCAGTCCCCGCCAGCACTGCGCCTGACATTTTCAACACAAATCCGCCCCATAACGTTAGGGCTACAATTAACAAACGAACCATGCTAGCTTTGGCAACCGCCTGAGAATGACCTGTGTGGATGAGCAATCCTTGAAAATAACGCCGCCACGCGATCGCCAAAGGCCAGAGAAACATTAACGTCAACACACTCTGCACCGTCTGCCGCAATTGGGGTGGAATTCCCAACAGCGTCCCTCCCAGCGTGGCGAAAATAAACGGCAGCGTCAGCAGCAACAGTAACGCACTCAGTCCGCCCCCTGCTAAAAGCGTAAATCGCCACAAGGCGCGACGCGATCGCCCATTCGGTGCCAGCGCATTCGAGGCGTGCAGAAGCATAATAATCGGACTTTCAAAAAAGACCGCGAGGGCTTTGGCAATGCCCACGGCTGCCAAATTCACCCGTGCATCGGGTAAATGAGCTAGGGCAGCCGTCATCATCGGATCGCCAAAAGCCATTGCCACATCGCTGAGGGAGAGGGGAATAAATTGCCGCCATAAATCTAGCAGACCGATTTTAGACGGACTTTGAGAAGCCTTTAAGGTCATTGTTTATACAGGTTGTTGCTGTCGCACGAGGGTAAGAGGGACGCTTTGAAGGGCGTTAATTGTAGCGGTGAGGGCTTTTTGTTCCAAGATTTCAATCCCTTGCTCGGACAGCCATTCTGGATTGTAGACTGTTTCGAGATAGCGATCGCCTCGATCCGGGTTCAACAGTACCATGCGTTGAGAATGGGGATGCTGCTGGCTGTAAGCCAGGGCAGCGGCAACGATAGCGCCTGTGGATGCTCCTAACAACAAGCCTTCTCGACGTGCCAGGGCATGACAAACAGAAAAGGCAATGCGATCGTTCACAGAATATGCTGCATCCAGAACCATTGGATCAAAATTGGGCGGTACAAAAGATAACCCCAATCCTGTCATTTTATAGGGGTGAGACGGCGTGCCAAAAATAGCCGAACCTGCCACATCTACGCCGACAATTCGAGTTTGGGGATGACGCTGTTTAAAATATCGGCTAATTCCCGCCAATTGTCCCGCCGTACTAATGCCAATAACGATAACATCTGGTGCTACGGGAAAAGCCTGTTCGATTTCGCGAGCAGTAAATTGCTCGTGGGCAGTTGGGTTTTCAGGATTGCGGTGCTGGCAAGGATACCAGGCACCAGGAATGGTTTCGGCGAGTTCTTTGGCTTTTTTCATCCTCGCAACTTGCATCGATCCATTGGCATCGGCCGCACTCAGGGGGACATCTACCAATTCTGCTCCATAGGCAGCCAGCATTCGCCGAATCGGGGGCGGTGTTTTAGCATCGATGACAATCATCACGCGATAGCCTCGCGCTGCACCAATCATTGCTAAACCAATGCCGAAATTACCAGAACTAGATTCAACAATTGTGCCGCCGGGGGCGAGTAACCTGGTACGTTCTGCGTGTTGAACCAGACATACAGCATTTTTCTCTTTAATGCTGCCACCGGGATTACAGGATTCTAATTTGAGATAAAATTCGTGATGCTGACAGAGTTCGCTCAAGCGATTGAGACGAACAATGGGAACCTGTCCTATTGCCTGGGTGATATCGCCAGCTAGGGAGGATTTCAGCGGTGTTTGTAAGAGTTGAATCATTGATTTAGATCCTTCAAAATACACGGTAGTTAGTCCTGGTTATCTCTCTTGCTTGCCTGCGGAAAACGTTAGTATCTGAGCGCGAGATCATGCTTATCAATTAGCCAGAAGCCCTCTTTGCCTAATTACAAGCTTGCAACGCCATAATCAGGGTAAACGCATCTAATTTCTAAATTCCCATATATAGCTTCTGAGTAGAGACAAAAGCGCTATAGGTGGAAAATTAGATCCTTCAAAATACACGGTAGTTAGTCATGGTCATCTATCTTCCTTGCCTGCGATAAATTTCAGCATTTGAGCGCGAGATTATGCTCATCAATTAGCCAGAGGGCATCTTTGCCTAATTACAAGCTTGCAACGCCAGAATGAAATTGGGGTGAAATAAGTCAGGTTCATTGATTTAAAAAATTATAGGAAAGAGCGCAGGTATAAGTGGTTTTTATATTTCAGGGATAAGCAAGAGAATATCCGACAGCAGCAGTAACTCAAAACAGAGTTACTGCTGCTTTTTGAGTCACTAAAATTATTGACAAAATAAAATATTTTATCAGCAAAAATTGGGTAAGTATAAACAGCACAAAAAAGTAAAACTGGCTATCGCTATAATGATAGGGTTCCAATTTACCTAGAACTGCTATGACAACATTTGAAACAGAATCCCTAGAACAGCAGCTACTAAAAATAGGAAAACTAGCCAAGCAAACTGGTGTTACTGTAGGCACCCTGCGATACTATGAAAGCCTAGGGTTACTGGAACCTGCCTTACGCAACAGTAGCGGTTATCGTTACTACACAGCCGATGCTGCCAGACAAGTGCAATTTATTAAGAAAGCCCAAAGACTCAACTTTTCTCTTCAAGAAATTCAGCAAATTTTGACCTCTCGCCGTCAAGGAATAACAGCTTGTCCGCTAGTGCAAGACTTATTAAGTCGCAAAATAAATTTCTTTGAGCAGGAAATTCAGCGCATGAGTGCGTTCAAAGCTGAGTTGGAAGCTTATAAAAAACTTTGGACAAATCGAACTTCAGACAATCCCGATAGCGAGGAACTTTGCACTTTGATTGAGGGAGTGAAGGAGGCTTAATCAGCTAGCTATTTCAGCTTTAGCTACCTTGCCGTCTTCAATAACTGGCTGAGGTTGTTGAGGTCGTAAAGAATGCCCGAATTGAGCATACAAAGCGGGCAAAACTAACAGAGTTAAGGCTGTAGAAGTAAACAATCCGCCTAAAACTACTACTGACAAAGGTTGCAGGATTTCCTTTCCGGGTCCGCCCTCTACTACTAAAGGTGCTAAACCTAAAGCTGAAGTTGAAGCTGTCATCAAAATAGCATTGAGTCGTTCCATCGAGCCTTTAATAATTGCTTCCTTAAAAGGCATTCCCTCGGCAAATTTAGTGTTGTAGTTGTCTACTAAAAGCAAACCGTTACGGGTAGCAACGCCAAATAAAGTGACAAAGCCAACCAGGGAAGCTACAGAGATGATGCCGCCCGTCAAAGCTACCGCAATTACTCCTCCTACTAATCCGATCGGCAAATTAATCATAATCATAGCAGTTGAAGGAATTGACTTGACTGACAAGTACATCAATACTGTAATTACCAAAAAAGCGATCCCACTAAATATCATAATATTTTCTGAAGCTCTTTGTTCTGCTTCAAATTGACCGCCGTACTGGATAAAATAGCCAAAAGGCAACTCCACCTCTTGTTTGACTTTAGCTTGAATTTCATTCACAACCGATCGCAAATCCCTACCTTTAGCATTAGCCGCCGCCACAATCAAGCGAGAAACATTCTCGCGGTTAATCGTATTGGGGCCAGTACCGTATTTGACAGTAGCAACTTGGGCGAGAGGAATTTTATTACCGCTTGGAGTATCAACCAACAAATTCTGAATAGTTTCTAAGTTATTTCGGGCTTCAGGCTGCAACCAAACAACTAAGTCAAAAGTTTGCTGCACTTCCAAAACTTGAGAAACAACTTTGCCGTTCAAGGCTGTCTCAATTATTTCAGAAAGCTCTCCGATTTTCAAACCGTATCTACCCGCAGCTTGACGGTTAAAATTAATTTGAATTTGTTGCACTGGCACCTGCGGTTCGAGTTGCAAGTCTACAATTCCTTCAACAGTTTTCATTTGCTCTTCAACTTTGGCACCGAGGATGCGAAGCTGATCCAAATCCGGGCCAAAGATTTTGACAGCAATCTGACTTCTGACACCAGATAAAACCTCATCCATCCGGTGAGAAATAAAACCGCCGATATTTGGTGCAACTCCCGGCAATTTAGCAAATTCCTGCCGCAGCGCCTCCAAAGTTTTCGGCCTGTGTTCCATGCCCTCCTCGCTCAAACCGATATCAATGTGAGCTAAATTGACTCCCGCAGCATCAGCATCTCCCGGAGCCCTGCCCGATCGCACTTGCACGTATTCAAACCTGCTATCATCCTTAAGTGCATCTTCGATCGCAAAAGCCGCGCTATCTGTTGTTTCCAAAGACACCCCCGGATAAAGGAGAATAGTATTCACCAAAGTTTGCTCCTGAAACTCCGGTAAAAACACCCGTCCAAAAGATGGCAAAATAATTAATGCAGCCACCATGCTAGCAGCAGCAAAAGCTAAAATTATCGTCGAATAGCGCATTGACAATTCTATAAAAAAATGATATAAGCGCTTGCAAAATCTCGGCAACCAAGGTTCCTCGGAACTCATGCGTTTGGTAGGCAACAAAATAGCACAAAGGGCCGGAGATATTAACAGCGATTCTAGACTAGAAATCACCACAACTACCAGATAAGTAATCCCCATCGGCGTAAAAATTCGACCTTCTACACCGGGCAAAGTAAAAATAGGAGAAAACACCACAATGCCAATAACAGTCGCTCCAATTAAAGAATCGCGCACCTCTTGACTGCCATCAAAAATCACATCCATTACCGGACGCGGATTAAGAGAAGACCTATTTTCTCTCAAGTTGCGGTAGGTATTTTCGGCATAGACGATCGCATCGTCGATCGCAGTGCCGATCGCCACCGACAAACCCCCCAAAGTCATCGTATTTAATCCCAGCCCCAGCCAATACATCGCCAGCAGCGCCAACAGCCAAGTCAGAAAGAAATCCAGCAAAACAACCGCCAGAGTGCGCCAATTCATCAAAAACGGGATCAGGATGATGGTAACAATGATGCTGCCTTCAACTAAAGCCGATCGCACATTCTCCACCGAGGAATTAATATATTCTTCCTGTCGAAAAGTAACAGTAACTTTAATATCTTTGGGCAGAGCTTGCTGCACCTCAGCCATTGCTGCCTCAACCGCTTTAGTTACCGTGGGAGTATCAGCAACGGGCTGTCTGTTTACCATCACAATCACAGCTTTTTTGCCGTTAAAACTGCCATCTCCCCGCTTGATTGCAGCACCAATCTTGACATCAGCTACATCAGCAATTCTGACGGGTGTTCCCTGGCGAGAGGCGATCGCAGATTGCTGCAAATCTTCCACAGACGCAATCCGCCCCACCCCCCGGATTAAAGTTTCTCGATCCGGCGTAATTAAATACCCCCCCGGCGCGTTAACATTCGCAGCCGCTGTCGCTTCGGCAACTTCCTGCAACGACACATTAAAAGCTTTCAACTTTGCAGGTTCTACTAATACTTGATACTGCCTCTGATCGCCGCCGTAAGCCACCACTTGAGCAACGCCAGTCACAGCTAGAAGGCGATTTGTGACTTGCCAATCAACCAGACGGCGCACTTCCATCAAAGGAGTAGTTTCCGAGGTAAAAGCATAGGTAATAACAAGGCCTACCGGTGAAGTTGTCGGAGAAATTTGTGGTGCTTCTACTCCTGCGGGAAGCTTGCTTTGAGCTTGCTGCAACCTTTCTGTTATCAACTGGCGGGCTTGGTAAATTTCAGTTCCCCAATCAAAGATTACCTTAACGGCAGAAAGCCCTACAGCGGAAGACGATCGCACTGCTGTCACCCCAGGAGTTCCGTTAATCGCACTTTCGATCGGCAGTGTTACTAAAGACTCGATTTCTTCCGGCGCCAGCCCCGGTGCTTCCGTCTGAATTTCGACTTGCGGGGGTGCAAAAGGCGGGAAGACATCAAGGGACATTTGGGGGATGATATACAATGTCCAAAGACTAACAATAATGGTAGCGATAACAACTAGCCAGCGGCGGTTAATTACCCATCTGAGAATAGTGCTGAACATTTTATTATTTTGGAGTTAATATAGCGGTTCTCAAGCGTGGTGAGGTATGGGGGCGAGTCCTATGCCTATGCCCTATGCCCTATGCCCTATGCCCTATGAGCACCTCATGTTACTGAGAAAGGCTATAGATAGATACTTCTGCAAACTAAATTGCTATATTCACGCAATTGTTTACTTCAAACTCTTGACTTCTGTCTCTTGAGCTTTAGCGTGATGGTTGTTATTGTGTAACAGCAGTTCATTGTGCAACGGCGATGCAGAGTCGGAAAAACTATTGTTTCCAGAATCCGCTGCTAATGCTGGCAATTTGCGCCGATTTCCCAACAACACGCCTGCTGTGAAAGTTAGGGATGCGATCGCAACTGCTCCCCCTATTCCCGTCCACCAGAAAGACACGGGTAAATTATTAAAATTAACCTCTGCTACCTTTGGAATTGCCTCTTTTTTTTCCTCGTCTTTTGAGGGCTTGCTGCCGCCCCGCAAAGATTGTGCGTAAAGTTGAGGTGCTCGCTGCGTTACTATCAAATCTCCCTCAAATAAACCACTCTTAACTTCAACTAAATCTCCAGCACTTTGACCGAGTTCAATTTCAACAGCTTGATAAGCATTGCCATTTTGGACGTAAACGGTTTTTTTACCGCTAACATCCACTACCGCCGCACTCGGAATTGCTAAAATATTTGTGGCAGTTTTGTCGGTTAAAATCTCCAACTCAGCAAACAGTCCGGGCTTTAATTCGCCGTTAATATTATCTATTTCTGCTTTCACCGGCACAACCCGCGTTTCTCCTTCGACGGATGACCCAATGAAGGCGATTTTTCCATTGAAAATGCGATCGGGTAAATTAGCGACTTTTACCCTGACTACCTGACCCTGTTTTACTTTATTCAGGTCTTTTTCGTAAATATTGGCTGTGGCAAAAACGCGGCTGTCATTTAACAGACTCATCAACGGTTTTTCAGCGTTTACTGACTCTCCTAGAGTGATTTCGCGATCGGCTACAGTCCCGGAAATCGGAGCAACTACGGTAACGAGTCCTCGATCGTTGGCAGCAGTTCCTAATTGTTGGAGCCGCGCTTGATAGGGTGCGTCAGCCAAACGAATGCGCGACTTAGCAACTTGGACGGCAGTTTTGCCGCGTTTGAGTTGGTTCTCGGCTTCTAGGACTTCCCGGCGGCTCTGAGCTCTGGTAAGTTGAGCTTTTGCTTCTGCAACCATGCCTTGAGATTCCCGCAATTCCCGCATTGGGAGGTCTACTTCGGCTTGTTTAATTTCGGTTTGAGCTTGGATAACTTCAGGACGGCTTTTTGCCTTAGCAACCGCGGCTTGTGCTTCGGCGAAGTGGGCTTGCGACTCCAGCATTGTGCGCCGCGCGATCGCTCCTGATGCCACTAATTCTTTGTCGCGCTCGAACTGTTCTTTTGCCACAGTTAATTCAGTTTCTGCCCGCGCTATTTCGGCTTGCGCTATTTCAACTTGGCGCTGATAGTTTTCTTTAGCGGCTTGCACAACTGAACGCTTGTTTACTAATTCTTGTTCTTGCTGGTACTGCTTAGTTACCGCCGTCAATTGGGTTTTGGCTTGGGCGATTTCTGCTGCGGATATTTGAAGTTGGCGATCGTAATTTTCTCGTGCTAGTTTTAGATCTCCTTCTGCTTGCTGCAAATCTGCCTCAGCTTCGGCACGTTTCGAGAGAGATTCAACCCGCAACTGTCCTAATTCTGAACTCGATAAAACCGCAACCGGTTGACCTTTTGATACTTTGTCCCCAGGCTTAACCAGCAACTCTACTACTTTCCCAGCAACAGGAGCCGTCACTTCTACTTTTTCGTTGGGTAAAGTTTCAATTTGTCCAGTGGTTTTGATGCCGATATCTAGTCGCTGGCGAGCGGCAGGGGAGACTTTAATACCTAATCGTTTTGCTGTTTCGGCATCGACAGAAATAGCAGCAGGAGTTTCAGTTGTTTCGCCACTGTGGTTAAATTCATCTCCGTGTCCCGCGTGGGCAAAAACGGGGGTGGACTCGATGAATAACAAAAGAGTCAGGAGTATTCCCGAAAAGTGAACTATCGGTGCTGAGGAGCGGACACGGCGGTAGTATTGCATGATTGAGTAGGGGAGAATCTGAACTCAAAGATCAGTTTTGCAGATAAAAATGAAATCCGGGTGAAATATGGTGTTACTGTTTGTACCAAGCTTGTCGCCACTCTTTCATTTGCTCGATTTCTTGTTTTTGCGAAGTCACAATCTCTTGGGACAATTTCTTTATTTCCGGCCGTTTCGACTTCTTCAAAGCATCTTGGGCCATCACTAAAGCTCCTTCGTGGTGGGGAATCATCGCATTGATAAATCGCAAGTCAAATTGGTCGTCAGCGGCCCCTAAATCCATGCTCATCATCATGCTTTGCATTTGTTCAGGAGTCATTGCCATCGTGTGACTCATTGGAGCGTGATAAGCCATTGGCGTACTGCTGGCTTTGGCATACCAAGCTTTTCGCCACTCTTTCAGTTGATTGATTTCGCGGTTCTGAGCGGCAATCATCTCATTTGCTATTTTTTTCATTTCCGGGCGTTTGGATTTATTTAGTACCTCTTTTGCCATGTTTACAGCACCTTGATGGTGTAGTGTCATGCCATCAATAAATCGCAAATCGTAGTCGGCATCAGCAGGGCCTAAATCCATTGACATATTGTGATTCATGCCATGATTCATGCCACCCATGCCACCGCCTTGTGCCATGTCTTGCTTGTTGTTTGCTTCGGTTGCAGCCGTAACATTTGGGGCTTGAGTTTCGCTGGAAGGGGCTTTTGAACAAGCTGCAAGCACTCCGCTGGTTAAAGCGGCTGCGGCGGTCAATATCAGGGCTGCAAAGCCTGTTTTTAATGAAATTGGTTTCATCGATTTTATATCCTTAAAGCTGCCATTTATCTTCAGCTTTCCACATATAAATGAAATTAGGATGAAATTTTCGACTGGCAATTGTAAAAAATTATTCCTGTGCCGTCGATCGAACTCAAATTTAAGATTTACAGGACTCATAACCTAATTATGTAGGGTACACAGTGCGCGCCTTACCCTATGGGTAGGCTGTCAAACCACTTTTTCCATAATTCCTGATTAATTTCGCAATCCCCCATTAACTCTCCAGTGGACTAGAGAAGTCCAAGCAGTTGACTCAGCCGCCGTTGTTTAAGGCGATCTCAAGACGAAATTGAGGACAATTCAAACGGTGAAACCGGAAAATGAAGTTAGGAAAGCGATCGCATCTGTTGGCAGTTGAAGACAGAAGGCAGAATATTACCCATTCCCAATTTCAGAGTGCATATATGGATCACCTCACAGTCAAACTCCAAGGGATGAGGTGAGTCGATAGCCCCTTCTGCTGGTATCCAGCGCGTTTTTACTGAAGTTAGACCAGACCAAAAAGCAGCTCAAATCTAAGCACTGCAAGCACCAGGGAAAATTGTAGCGATGGTGGGAGATGGGATTAACGATGCTCCGGCTGGGGAAATAGCAGATGTGAGAATGGCGACGCTGCTCACGTGAGGGTATAAATAAGCTTTCAGGTGTTTACATATCATTATTTGCTGATATGATGATACCAAAGAGCTTTGTATTGGAACTAAGCATATGATTGTCTCTGCTCAATCCCAGTCCACTCGCTTGAAAGCAAAACTCTTTCGTGGGTTTTCCGATCCATCACGATTGGCGATTTTGGACGTGCTGCGATCGCGTCCAATGACTGTAAGTGAAATTGTTGAAGCAACCGGGCTATCGCAATCTAACACCTCAAACCACTTGGGCTGTCTCCGTGATTGCGGTCTGGTAAACACCCTGCAGCAAGGACGGTACACAAGCTATCAACTTGCCGATGCACGAGTTGCTGAGATTTTGGAAATGGTTGAAGAGTTACTGGCTGATGTAGCAAAAGGAGTTTATGAATGTACCCGCTACAACTGCTCAAAGGACGAATAACAACAAGCTAATTAGGAGGCGCACGATGTCAGACTGTGGATGTCACATGGAAGCCAAGAACGCAGCCGAGCGTAAAACGCTGCGAATTCTGTTACTTATCAATGGCACAATGTTTGTCGTCGGAATTGTGGCAGGAGTTTTAGCGGATTCAACTGCCCTAGTGGCAGACTCATTAGATATGTTTGCAGATGCTTCGGTTTACACGATGTCGCTGTATGCAGTTGGCAAATCGGCGCATCACAAGAATCGTGCAGCGACTCTAAGTGGTATTTTTCAGATCACGTTAGCCGTGATGGTTGTCGTCGATGTGATTCGACGGTTTGTTTGGGGGAGTTCACCGGAATCAGGTTGGATGATGGCAATGGCTTTTTTGGCCCTGATTGCTAACAGTTATGGTTTGTACCTTCTCTCAAAGCATCGTAAGGGTGAGGTACATATGCGGGCAAGTTGGATATTTACGCAAAATGATGTAATTGCAAATTTTAGTGTGATAGTCGCAGGTTTCCTAGTCACTCTATTTAATTCTCGGTTTCCTGATTTAATTGTTGGATTTGGAATCGCAAGCCTAGTCGTTTGGGGTGGAATCAGTATTATTCGAGATGCACAACGCGACAGAATGAAGCAACCACGGCTTTAGTAATATTGCTTAACAGGTTTGGCAGCAACGATTTGAACGTTTCTCACTTCGTTTTAGTTTTCTTATCGCCGAGACATAGAAACAGTACCGAAGATAGCTATGAGTAAAATGTACTCCAGCAACTTAACCCTGGAACAATGGGAGTTGATTGAACCTTTTATTTCACCTGCAACATCTAGGGAACGTCTTCGCAAGGTTGAGGTGGGGAATGTCCTGAATGCAATCTTTTACCTGTTAACCCAAGGCTGTACTTGGCGTGACTTATCGAGAGACTTCCCACTTTAGCAGAGCGTCTATCGCTACTTCTGCACCTGGCGTAAAGACGGAACTTTGCTGAGGCTACATGACCGACTTAGAGCCTGGGTTAAAGTTAGCCACAACCGAGCGGTGAGTCCGTCTGAAGCCATCGTGGATAGTCAAAACGTCAAAAACGCAGCAATGGTAAACCAAGCAATGGGATGTGACACAGGCAAGCACATAATATGAGTCAATAATTTTTACTTAACATGAGCAAAACGATAATAATTCTTACTCTCGATCGCAACTTGTGACCGCAAACTCGAACTAACTAGCAGCCCAACTTTTAACTCAACAGTTTCCCAAATTGTCAGCTTTGGAGATATAGTATGAATGTCTGTTCATAAGTTAATTATTTCTTTCAACCTAGGAGACATCATGAACAAGCCAAAAGCATCGGATTCCGGCTGCTGTAGTTGCAGTCACGACGATCGCCCCGATCTCAGTCATGAGAATCATAACCAGAACCAAAGCCACGGCCAGGGGAACGGAGATTTTAACCTGAAGCAAGAATTGATTCCTGTGATATTGGTTGTTGTACTATTTGTCGGCGGTTTAATTTTTGAAGAAAAACTGCACAACACGCCCTATTCTATAGGTGAATATCTGGTTTTCATCCCAGCCTATCTTTTAAGCGGATGGAATGTTTTAACCAGTGCGGGTCGCAACATTCTGCGAGGTCGATTTTTTGATGAAAATTTCTTAATGACTATAGCAACACTGGGCGCTGTAGCCATTCACAAACTCCCTGAAGCAGTCGGGGTGATGTTGTTTTTCAAAATCGGAGAACTTTTTCAAGAATTTGCCGTAGGGCGATCGCGTCAATCGATCCGATCGCTTTTAGAAATTCGCCCAGACAGCGCCAACCTCAAGGCAAATGGCGAAATCAAAAAAGTTTCGCCAGAAACAGTAGCCGTCGGCGAGATCATCCTTGTCAAACCGGGAGAAAAAATTCCCTTAGACGGTGAAATTATAGACGGCAATTCTCAGATTGACACATCTGCACTAACTGGAGAATCAGTACCTCGAACCGTGAAAGTTGGAGAAACAGTTTTAGCAGGAACAATTAACCAGACAGGAGTTCTCACCGTCAAAGTTACCAAACTCTTCGGTGAATCTTCAATATCCCGAATTCTGGAATTAGTAGAAAATGCCAGAAGCAAAAAAGCTGAAACTGAGAAATTTATCACCAAATTTGCCAGTTACTACACGCCGTTTGTAGTATTTGCATCGCTAGCAGTAGCTTTAATTCCGCCTTTGTTCATTTCAGGAGCAACTAATGCAGATAGATTTTTATGGGTTTACCGCGCCCTAGTCTTGTTAGTTATTTCCTGCCCTTGCGGATTGGTGATTAGCATTCCTCTGGGATACTTTGGGGGAATTGGCGGTGCAGCCAAGCGCGGTATTTTGGTTAAAGGCTCGACTTTTTTAGATACCCTCACAGCAGTCAAGACAGTTGTTTTAGACAAAACAGGAACTTTGACTAAAGGAGTATTTAAAGTAGCACAAATTGTGCCTCAGAAGGGTTTTTCACAATCTGGCTTAATGGAAATAGCAGCCCAAGTAGAATCTCAATCAAATCACCCAGTCGCGAAATCTATTATGGAAGCTTACGGCGGAAAGATAGATTCATCGGATGTGAAAGATTACGAAGAAATAGCGGGACACGGCATTCGAGCCAAAGTAAATAATCAAATTGTGCTTGCGGGAAATGACCGTTTTCTACACCGAGAAAACATTGCTCATGATGTCTGCAATGCTGAAGGTACTGTCGTCCATTTAGCGGTAGACAACCGCTACGCTGGGTATATTTTGATTGCTGACGAGCTTAAGGAAGACGCTGTACAGGCTATTCGCGACCTCAAGAAACAGGGTGTCGATCGAATCGTGATGCTAACTGGAGATAATCAAGCTGTAGCTGAGAGTGTTGCCAAAAAGCTCGGTTTAGATTCCTACTTAGCTGAGTTATTACCCGAAGGAAAAGTAGAGGCGATCGAAAAACTGATCTCCCAATCTAAAAAAGGCGATAAAATTATTTTCGTCGGGGACGGAATTAATGATTCACCCGTACTTGCTAGAGCCGATGTTGGCATAGCAATGGGGGGTTTGGGTTCGGATGCGGCGATCGAAACTGCCGATGTTGTAATTATGACCGATGCACCGTCAAAAGTAGCTGAAGCCATTCAAATTGCCCGAAAGACTCACAATATTGTTTGGCAAAATATCATTTTTGCCATGTTAGTCAAAGGCATATTTATTGCTTTTGGTGCTTTTGGGTTAGCTACCATGTGGGAGGCAGTTTTTGCTGATGTTGGGGTGGCTTTAGCAGCTATTTTTAATGCGACTAGAGTTTTAAAATAATCGGCTGAAAACTCCAGGAGGGGGGCAATTCCTCCCTCATTGTAGCAATTTGTAGAGGAAAGCAAATGGAAAGTATGCTCAAAATTCTGTTGGGAAGTCTAGCTCTTAGTATTATTCACGCATTAATTCCCAACCACTGGATGCCTTTAATTGCGATTGGTAAAACTGAAAATTGGTCTCGCAGCGAAACTTTGCGGGCTACAGTAATTACAGGAGTTGCTCATACCCTCAGCATTATCCTAATTGGAATTGTCGTCGGCTTATTCGGTTACAAGTTCGCTGCTACCTATGTAGAGGCCGCTAAAATAATTGCGCCTTTAGTTTTATTAGTTTTAGGAATCATCTATCTTTTGGCAGAGTTAGATAGTTCTCGCAGGCACCACCACCATCACGCGGAAACAGTTAATTTAACTACCAAGCGATCGCAATTTCAAATCCTAGCTGTTTTAGGAACAGGAATGCTTTTCTCGCCTTGCATCGAAATAGAAGCCTATTTTTTTTCAGCAGGAACGATTGGTTTGAGCGGCATACTTGTAGTTTCTGTCGTCTACTTAGTGGTGACAGTTTTAGGAATGGTTTTGCTAGTAGACTTGGGAATGAAAGGAGTTAATGCTTTAGAAGAAAAGCTGCATTTTTTCGAGGATCACGAACAAGGATTAACCGGAGCAGTGTTAATCCTTCTAGGAATTGTGGCTTATTTCATCAAAGTGTAAAATGGTTGGTAATACAATTTAGTCTTGGGAAATATCCAGCACAGGAAAAAATATTATGCGTCGTCAACGTTCCATGCCTTGGATTCACCGCTATTCTCGTCCGCTCACGGCAGGAATTGCCTCGATAGGGGCTGCGATCACTGCTTATCTAACAGTGGTCAAGTTATCCAACGGAACGGCAGTTTGTCCGATCGAAGGCTGCGATATCGTGCTTTCGAGTCCTTATGCCTATGTCTTTGGTTTGCCTCTTTCTTTGTTCGGTTTTTTGGGCTATTTGAGCATGATAGTTTTTGCCGTAGCTCCCCTATTGGTCAATCCCGCAGAACAGAAGAGTCTCCGCTCCAAGTTAGAGTCTTGGACGGGACTATTTCTGTTTGCTGGTAGCACAGCTATGACGATTTTCAGTGGCTATCTGATGTATGTACTGGCTATTGATATCAAAGCAGCTTGTATTTACTGTATTGCGTCTGCTTTGTTTGCAACTAGCTTGTTTGTCTTAGCATTAATCGGTCGCGAATGGGATGATATCGGACAACTATTTTTTATAGGAATTCTGGTATCAATGTTAGTGTTAATTTCTTCTTTGGCTCTTTATGCCGATGTGAATAATCTCGGTACAGCTAAAGAGACTAGCATGAAGACTACAACATCTTCCGGTACTTCAGAAATTGCTTTAGCGCGACATTTAAAAATAGTGGGTGCTAAAATGTACGGCTCTTTTACCTGCGATCATTGTCAAGCACAGAAAGCAAGTTTCGGCAAAGAAGCGGCGGGCATTATCAATTATATCGAGTGCAATCCTCAAGGGAAAAATGCTCGGCGGGATCTTTGCGACGCTGCGAAGATTCAAGGGACTCCCACTTGGGAAATTAACGGTAAGTTTTACCAAGGGCAAAAATCTTTGCAGGAGTTAGCGGATTTATCTGGCTATCAGGGAACTCGCGAATTTAAAGAGCTCTCAAATCAGGAACGTTGACAAGAGTGATTTCTGGCGATCGACCTAATCGTAGTCGATCGCACTTAAATTATCCGAAATCCGGTTAAATGCGCCCTACTCTCAGCCGCAGCCCAAGCAAACGGCGCTGCAATCCAAATCCGATCGCCATCCCCGCGATTACAATGCCTGTAAAGTAAGCTAAAACAGTCAACCGCACTGAAAGAGGAGGCGCGACTCCCTCAACTTCAATACTTTGTAAAACCTGGAATGGTGAAAACTGACGGGCCCCGTTGGGTTGGGGAGAAACTTCTACCTCTACTTTATGAGGTGCGCCATCAAAAAACTGCTCTTGCCATATCAGTTTTCCGGCTGCATCCGGGATACCTTTGTAGGCAAAAGCAATCCAATCCTTTTCGAGTTGGGTGACTTTAACATTGAACAATACATCTGTGACTGGCTGATTTGTTTTGGTATCGGTGACTTGAACTTGTAAATTAGCAGCTTTCTCTACTGTTGCACTAACATCTCCAGAAAGTCGCACCTGTAAACCCTGAGATTTCACAATGGGGCTAGTTTTTTCTGTCGGTTTAGATTCTGTCATGTGAGACATTGGCATCGACATCTCAGACTGGGCAATTTCAGCACTGACATTAACATATAACAAAGTAGCGATCGCAATTATTATCGCCCCACTTAACAGCAATCGCACTCTCTCGGGCGCTATTTCTCCTGCTTTGATTTTTGGCTTTCCTCCAATCGCCAAGCCGCCACCTAGCCCAACAGCCAACAAAATCGCAGCTAAAATCCAAAAATTGCGATACTTGACCCCGTTTTCCGGCACGGATAGTGTTAAAGTTTGCTCAAAAGGAGTAAAAGCATTTTCTGCGATCGGAGTCACCTTTGCTAACAATTGATAATTTCCCCTAATGGGCAGCATTTGCTGGATTTGTAACTCACCTTTAGCTGCAACAGCCTCTATATCCACCAACTTTGTTCCCTCCACGATCGGAAAATCGGTGGTAAACCAATGATTTTTAGGCGGAGTTAAAATTGTCAAACTAATTCGAGCATTCTCTAAGGGAATCCCCGCTGCATCTAAAGCTTGCAGCTTTAACGACACTGGAGATAAAGGTGTAGTTGCCTCGGCTTCAAAGGGTAAAATCTGGCTGATTGGGGGTTCAGAAGTCAGTCGCACAGTTGATTGTGGAGACTGCGAAAACCCTACCCAACCATAGAAAAAGATACTCATCATGCAGACAGCACTGATGAGCGCAGAAAACTTTAATTTTGACATTTTAATTCTGGACTTTTAAGGAATCTCGCGCGGGGTGGGGGCGGGTTTATTTAACCTGTCTGCACTGTGAGAAAGCTCGCAGGTTTACCCGCCCCAACAGGTTAAACCAATCGCACTGCAATATCTCAAATAAAAACAATCTTGTCTAGTGACAACTAACCATCAAAGTGTGGTGGCGCAGAGAGTGTACCTTGTTATGGACGGCGGGATAAGTTGTAAAGTAAACAGTCCACACAGTCAAAGCGCATAGGGAGATGTAGAGCGTCGCTTGCACGGGTGTTGAAAGCGTCAACCGTGCCGTTTGTTGCCAAACCGAAGAAGAAGAAGAAGAAGATTGAGTAGTCATCATGTACCTCGCAGATGAATAAAGTAAATTTGGGTATCGGCGGGCATCCTGACTTGGAGAACTTGTCTCCTTCACAGTTGCGGGACAGTGCCGGACTTACACCGAACTTTCCCCGTTACCTCTGGTGGCTGTTCCTCACCAGAACCGATTTGATATTCAGAGCATATCACACATTCTGTTGCTGCATTCACATTACCTGGAGTGTTAGATAAAAAATACACAACTTCATATTTCTTGCAACTTTGGCGGATTTTGAGCCATACGACTGATGAAATTTAACCGAATTTGTGAGATTATGAAAATAATATGAAAATTATTTAACAATAAAACCAATGACTCACCCCGAAAACAGACCCAGCCTTCCTGAAGTCCACCGCAGCATCCCGGTTCCCAACAGCAAAGGTTTCTGGCGTAAAATGCTGGCTTACGCAGGGCCTGGATATTTGGTTTCAGTGGGTTACATGGACCCCGGAAACTGGGCGACTGACTTAGCGGGGGGAGCAAAGTTTGGCTATGCACTATTAAGTGTAATTTTGCTATCTAATTTGATGGCAATTTTGCTGCAATCACTCTGCGTGCGTTTGGGAGTAGCAACGGGACGAGATTTGGCACAAGCTTGTCGAGATTATTTCAGTCCGCGAGTCAGTTTTTTGCTGTGGATACTTTGTGAAATTGCTATTTCTGCTTGCGATTTAGCCGAACTTGTTGGCAGTGCGATCGGACTGCAATTGCTATTTGGCATTCCCTTAGTTTGGGGCGTGTGCATCACTGCGCTAGATGTGATAATGGTGTTATTTTTACAAGGTAAAGGCTTTCGTTATATCGAAGCTTTGGTAATTACCATTATTGCAATTATCGGCGGTTGTTTTATTGCCGAAATGATTTTTGCAAAACCAGATGCCGGAGGACTTTTACTCGGTTATGTTCCCAGCCTAGAGATTTTGCAAAATCAGGCAATGCTTTATATTGCGGTTGGTATTTTGGGGGCAACTGTGATGCCGCACAATCTTTACCTGCATTCATCGATCGTGCAAACTCGCTCTTGGGAAGAAACTTCTGATAAAAAATGGGAAGCAATTAAATTTGGCACAATAGATTCCACAGTAGCGCTGTCAATAGCTTTGTTTATTAATTCAGCTATTCTGATATTGTCTGCTGCCAGCTTTCATTTTTCCGGCTATCAAGAAGTAGCAGAAATTCAAGATGCTTACAAACTCCTTTCTCCGGTACTGGGTGTGGGTTCGGCCAGTGCAATTTTTGCCTTTGCTTTATTGGCTTCGGGGCAGAACTCAACATTGACTGCAACTCTAGCAGGACAGATTGTGATGGAAGGGTTTCTAAATTTTCGACTGCGGCCTTGGTTGCGGCGCTTGCTGACTCGACTGATTGCAATTGTACCGGCTTTGATCGTAATTATCTTGTTTGGTGAAGGCAGTACAACTAATTTACTGGTTTTCAGTCAAGTGATTCTCAGTTTGCAATTACCGTTTGCAGTAATCCCCTTGGTAATGTTTACCTCAAACCGCCACTTAATGGGAGAGTTTGTGAATCCATTTTGGCTGAAAGCCTTAGCTTGGTTAGTGGCTAGTATTATAGTAGGATTAAATAGCTGGCTGTTATTGCAGACTATTTTCTAGTAATCTGCGATTGCGGTAGAGGCAGGAACACATTTAATATTTGATGCCTTAATGTGTCCATATAAAATGGGAGAAAGAGTAAGAGCGTTAAAGTTGTTACGCTCAGTAACGCCAGGAATGCTATTGATGTGGGATAGAGGCTTATATTACATTCCTATGCGATGATAGAAGCTACAGTCAGTAAAGGTTGTGAGTATTTGGGGCGAATTCCATCCAACGTTAAATTCTTAAACGAAACACAATTAGATGATGGTTCATATTTGAGTTGGATTTATCCCTGACGGCACATTAAGAAAAAAGGGATTTCAGCCCATACAGGTAAGAGTAATTGAGTACACAATTGAGAATTACGACCGCCCAGAAGCACAAATTAGATATCGTTTAATTACCAGCTTGTTGAACGCGGAAAAATTTCCAGCGCACTTACTGGCTTGTGAATATCATCAACGTTGGGAAGTCGAGAATACTATTGATGAACTCAAAGTACATTTATTAGGACGAAAAACTCATATTCGTTCTCAAAGACCAAAGGAGGTGGTACAAGAAATTTATGGTTTACTAATAGGACATTGGGCGGTACGGTCGTTAATTTTTCAAGCAGCCAGCAGCGCAGGTGTTTCACCATTGCGTCTTTCTTTTACTGGAACATTACGAGTTATTCGTCGCGCTCTCCCAAAATTTCAGCGGTTACAACCACAGGAACTTCCCTTTTTTTCAATTGGTTAACTTTGGAGATTCTCGATCAAGTTCTACCTAAAAGGGTGAGCGAGAAACAACCCCAGAGTCGTGAAAAAACCTGTCTCAAAATTTCGCTCTAAACAAGTTAAACACAGAGGTACTGGAATAATAATGAATCCTCCTGTATTTATTGTTTTAAGCACTGCATATCCCTTAACTGAACCGTATTGGCGCAGACAGGTGCACACTTGGCCTTGATTGAAGGGAAGCATGACTCCCTGCGTGCGATCGTCGCCCCAATCTAGGATACACCGACTTTGAAAACACGCCCTAGGGATTCAAGAGACAGCAGATCATGGTGCCCAGGGTGTTGATTTCTCCTTTTTAGAGGTTCTCCAAAATTTCTTTTCATTCCCCCTTGACACTCCAGTGGACTGGATACTGCAAGATAGGATTAACCCCTCAAAGGAAAGGAGAAATACAACCATGACTACAGCTAAAAGTCCTTAACATGGCGTGTTCAGCTTGTGGCGAAACCATTACCAAAGCCATCAAGACAGTAGATGCCGCCGCAAATGTTCAGGCAGATCCCAAAACCAAACTGGTCAATATCCAAACTCAAGCATCTGAAGCCGCCATTACAGATGCCATTACAGCGGCAGGTTATTCTGTTACCTGTCACTAAAGATTTCTCAGACCCATTTTAAGGATGAAAATAAGGAGGTTTTGTATGGAAAACGCCACTATGAAACTGCGAGGCATGAGTTGTGCCTCTTGTGCAAGTAACATCGAAGAGGCAATCCGCTCAGTTCCGGGAGTTGAGACGTGCAATGTTAATTTTGGAGCTGAACAAGCCAGCGTTACATATAATCCCAGCCAAACTGATGTAGCAGCGATTCAGGATGCCGTGGATGCGGCTGGATATTCTGCTCTGCCGATGCAAGATGATGTACTTGCCCCAGAAGATGATGCAGAACGGCAGGCGCGGCAAAGTGAAAATCAGGACTTGACCCGCAAGGTGTGGGTTAGCGGTATTATCAGCGCCGTTATCGTGATTGGCTCGCTGCCTGCGATGACGGGATTGCCTATTCCCTTTATTCCCATGTGGCTGCACCATCCCTGGCTACAATTTGTACTCACTACTCCAGTATTGTTTTGGGCCGGTAGGTCTTTCTACATTAATGCCTGGAAAGCCTTGAAGCGTCATACGGCGACAATGGATACGCTAGTAGCGATCGGGACAGGGGCAGCTTACCTCTATTCTCTATTTCCCACCTTCTCTCCCCAGTGGTTTATCAGTCAGGGTCTTAAACCAGATGTGTACTTTGAAGCGGCTTCTGTAATTGTTGCATTGCTCTTGCTAGGACGACTGTTGGAAAACCGCGCTAAGGGACAAACCTCAGAAGCAATTCGTTCTCTTATGGGTTTGCAGGCAAAAACGGCGCGGGTAATTCGTAATGGACGAGAGGTGGACATTCCCATCGCTGAGGTAGTGTTGGGAGATGTCATTCTAGTTCGTCCGGGTGAAAAGATTCCCGTGGATGGCGAGATTATTGATGGCTCCTCAACGATTGATGAGGCAATGGTGACGGGTGAAAGTGTACCCGTGAAAAAGCAGCCTGGTGATGAAGTGATTGGAGCGACTATTAACAAGACTGGAAGCTTCAAATTCCGAGCCACACGAGTGGGTAAAGATACGTTTTTGGCGCAAATCGTTAAACTGGTGCAGCAAGCGCAAGGCTCCAAGGCACCGATTCAGCGATTAGCCGATCGCGTTACGGGATGGTTTGTCCCTGTTGTGATTGCCATTGCGATCGCTACCTTCATCATCTGGTACAACATCATGGGCAACGTCACAATGGCATTGATTACCACCGTGGGCGTGCTGATTATTGCTTGTCCGTGTGCGCTTGGCTTAGCCACGCCAACCTCGATCATGGTGGGTACAGGTAAAGGGGCAGAAAACGGAATTTTGATTAAAGGTGCAGATAGTTTAGAACTAGCGCACAAACTGCAAACTGTTGTTTTAGACAAAACAGGCACGATTACCCAAGGTAAACCCACTGTAACGGACTTTATAACGGTTAATGGTACCGCCAATGGTAACGAGCTAAAACTTCTGCGCCTCGCTGCATCCGTCGAACGGAATTCTGAACATCCTCTGGCAGAAGCGGTGGTGCAATATGCCCAATCTCAAGGAGTGGAGTTGACGGATTCACGGGAGTTCGAGGCTCACGCAGGCAGTGGTGTGCAAGGGTATGTATCCAATCAATGCGTGCAAATTGGAACTCATCGTTGGATGAATGAATTGGGAATTGATACCAGTAGTTTGCAGCCACCGTGGGATCGATTGGAATATCTCGGTAAGACGGTTATCTGGATTGCCATAAATGGCAAAGTAGAAGGAATTATGGGCATTGCCGATGCCGTGAAACCATCTTCTGTTGTCGCAATTCGCACTTTACAAAAGATGGGATTAGAAGTGGTAATGCTAACAGGTGATAACCGTCGCACGGCGGAAGTCATAGCGCAGGAAGTCGGCATCAAACGAGTTATTGCAGAAGTTCGTCCCGATCAAAAAGTCGCTCAAATCGAAAATCTTCAGGCAGAGGGAAAAATTGTCGCAATGGTGGGGGATGGAATCAATGATGCACCTGCACTTGCTCAAGCTGACGTAGGCATGGCAATTGGCACAGGAACAGATGTCGCGATCGCAGCTAGCGATATCACTCTAATTTCTGGTGACTTACAAGGCATTGTTACTGCCATCCAACTGTCTCGCGCTACGATCCAAAACATCAAACAAAATCTGTTTTTTGCCTTTGTCTACAATGTGGCAGGCATTCCCATCGCCGCCGGAATTCTTTTCCCGATTTTTGGATGGCTCCTCAATCCAATTATTGCCGGGGCAGCAATGGCATTTAGTTCCGTTTCTGTAGTAACAAATGCGTTGCGTCTCCGTAACTTTCGACCCAAAAATGTTGGCTAATTTGATTCGTGGTTAAGAGGGAATAATGATGAACAAGCAACTTACATTTCTAGGAACATTAGCAGGATTTGGATTTCTGCTTGGGGTAATTTCCGGTTCAATTTTTGGAGTGTTAACGTAGCCTATTTTTGCACTCTGATGAATGAAACATCGAACGATAGCGCGGGTTTAGTCAATCACGAAGGAAATTCACTAAATACCTTTGTTCAAAACCCGCTCTTACTCCCATAATCTTGTTTATTTTTTAGGAGGTTTTCAAATGAGCGGCAAAACAACAATTATCGGTACTATTGCTAGTCTGGGGGTTGTACTAGGAATGTTATCTGGTGAAGGAATAGCGCAAAATACCCATGAAACACACCCAAGTCAAACACAGCAAAAAAGTCAGTTTCATCGCATTGAACAGCCCTTAAGTAACAAGATTTTAGTTACTTTGGCTGGAATCGGATTAATTAGTTTAGAACTTTGGTGGTTTCTCCTTAGCAAACCCAAATCTCAGAAAGCAGTTACAGCCAGTGGAGGAATTCAAGAAGTAACCGTCACCGTTGATGGTGGTTATGAACCCAGCCGCATTGTTGTGCAAGCTGGACAACCAGTGCGTCTTAACTTTCACCGCCAAGATCCTAGCAGTTGTTTGGAACAAGTCTTAATTCCAGATTTTCATATTGCAGCAGATTTGCCTCTGAATCAAGTAACCTCTGTTGAATTCACACCTAAAAAAGCTGGCAGTTATGTCTTTAGCTGTGGCATGAATATGTTTCGAGGCGAAATTATCGCCGCCGAAGACCAACAACTTGAATCAACGGGGTTCGAGGAACCTCAAACACTAACAGAATCCCAGTTCAATTCATCCATGTCAACACATCAGCCTGAAACAAAAATTGACGCTGAAGCTATGCAAATCAATCCAACTGTTGACCAGGGCATCCAGAAAGTGACTATCATGGTTAACAAAGGCTACACGCCCAATCATCTGGTAGTTAAAGCAGGTAAACCCGTTCAACTCAATTTTTTACGCGAAACTTCTAGTGGTTGTTTAGCGAAAGTGCTGATTCCCGATTTTGGCATTGCTACCGATTTGTCTTTGAATCAAGTAACAACCATTGAATTCACTCCCGAAGACATAGGAGAACACACTTTTAGTTGTGGCATGAATATGTTTCGCGGTACCATAGAAGTGCAAGTCGCTAACGTCTCTGACCCAGATGAAATGGCTGCTCAAGCCTTAAATAACTGACCGTCAACCAAGTGCGATCGCTCGAATGGTTGGTCCAGACGCCTACTGCTACCCAAAGTTGCGACATTCAGGCGATCGCCACTCTGTCATTCAAAAAAATGTCTAGCCCCTCTTG
Organism: Microcoleus sp. F8-C3; assembly: GCA_036704825.1. GTDB lineage: Bacteria > Cyanobacteriota > Cyanobacteriia > Cyanobacteriales > Microcoleaceae > Microcoleus. The sequence goes on from JAUBSN010000051.1 coordinate 40,023, forward strand.
ACTCTCCATCCCACTGGATAGTTTATCATAAGCTTAGAGTTGGATTCAGTAGAGGAAATGAGTATGTTAGTTCAAGAAAAGCAAAAACTCATTGGTTTAGTTGCGAAGGAAAGCGGCGTACCGATCAAAACCATTCGCTACTATGAGGAACTCGGTTTAATCAAGGCATCAGGCAGAACCGAAGGGAAATATAGATTATTTAATTCTGATATTTTGACTCGGCTAAGCTTTATTAAACGCGCCCAAACTTTGGGATTAACTTTAGCCGAGATTCAAGAATTATTGACGGTTCACGATGGGGGAGAGTTGCCTTGTGAACACATCAAAGTCCAGTTGCAAGATAAACTGCTCGCTATCGATCTACAAATTCAGCAACTACTTATCCTCAAACTAGAGTTGGAAGGATTACTTTCAGGTGCGCCCACCTTACTAGAAAAGGTTGATTCCATCATTTGTCCTCTGATTCAAAAAAAGTAAATTCTTCTATAACTTAATTGTTTCGATCGGTGTGTCAACGGAGTATAGAAGTTGACACACTGATTTCTTATCAAAAAATAATATCGCTCAACACAACGGCCCCATACACTGATTAAGGCAAGTCCAACAGTTATGGTCAAGAAAAAATCAGGGTTTATATATTTTCTGCTTGCCTAAATATTATAGTTGCAACACATTAAAAAAGATGAATTAGCAGGGCAAATATTTGACAATGAGCTAGAGCTTGCCTACGCCGTAATTCAGGGAGTAGAAGTTAGATAGAGGAGAAAGAAAAAACTACCGTACCCAACGTGTTAAATTTAAATCCAATCACCACACTTAATCTTTCGTTAAATAAAGATAATTTTTCCCGCCTACCTACTTATATGTCGATTTATTCTGGAAAAATTTGTCAATATTTTTTCGCTACCCCTTGACTCTCCAGTCGAATAGAGAATTTAAGCTGTTATTAGGTTGAGTAAGTTGACGAGTGATTTACTCAACAAAGTTCACCCATTAATCACCATCGATTAGAAATTGAAGGCTATGGTACTGCAACTAACTGTTCCTAAACTGGCTTGTTCTGCTTGCGTGAATGCTATCACCAAAGTTATTCAAACGCTTGATTCTACTGCCTCGGTTCAAGCCAATCCAAAAACCAAACTTGTCAGCATAGAAACTCAAGCCTCCGAAACAGCAATCAAAGAAGCAATAGCTGCGGCTGGCTATCCATCCGTGTAAACCTTTTAGTTTTTTTTCCTGCCAGCGGTTAGCTTTTGGCTAGCCGCCAATCCTAAATATTCATCTTAACTCTGGAGTTTATCAGTAGTTTAGAGGATTCATTTACAAGAATGCCCTTAACTAGAAACTCCAAACGAGAACAGCAAAGTCTGAACCCCTGATAAATCGACAACCTCAAGTTTACTAACTGGAGAAAACAATGAAGCCATTTTTAACTGCAATTGCTATCACTTCAACTCTCATCCTAGCTCAAGGTTGCTTCTCACCCTCAAGCACGAAATCTGGCGAAACATCAACTTCTTCTGCCTCAAAAGTAGCAAATACAAGTTCTCACAAGGGTCATGTAATGGATAATGTCCAAACATCAAGAGCTAATAAAAATCTTCATGAGGGTCATAATATGGAGGATTCCAAAACCCATGATGCTGGAGAACAACATCATCATGGTGGTCATTCAGGGCATTCCGATGCCGAACCTGCGAATGCTATCGCTAAGCTGACAGTTCCCTCCAATATCGCGCCCAAAACTCCCGTACCTTTGGTAATTGAAGTCCAAAACAAAGAGGGAAAGTCTATTGCTGATTTTGATAAATTCCAAGAACAATTAATGCACCTGATTGTCGTTAGCGATGACCTCCAATATTTCAATCATATTCACCCCACCTATAAAGGAAATGGACGCTTTGAAGTTCAAACTGATTTTCCCGGCTCAGGTGGTTACACGCTGTTCAGTGATTACAAACCCGCCGAAAAATCAGAACAAGTTTCTGTCTTGAAAATGCAAGTTCCGGGTCAAGCTTTAGCTCGGTCGAAAGTTGACATGGCTACCACCAAAACTTTTGGAAATACTAAGGCTAACCTCACGTTTTCTCAACCTAAAATAAAAGCAGGACAAGGAGTTAACTTAATTTTCAATTTGCAAGATGCTAGTAGCAACCAACCGCTGAAGGATTTACAGCCCTATTTAGGGGAAAGAGGACACTTAGTTATCCTCAAGCAGTCATCACCGTTGACAAAAGCCGACTATATTCATGCTCATGCCTTGAAAGATACTCCAGCAGGAGAGGTTCACTTTATGACCAGTTTCCCCCAACCAGGAAAATATAAGCTTTGGGGGCAGTTCAATCGTAATGGTCAAATTGTCACGGCTGATTTTTGGGTAAACGTGGAATAATTATACTCGCATTTTTCGTTTCTGAAGCAGAGAAACAGATTTTTGTCTCGAAGGCTTGATGTCTAAACATTTTGCTATCAGCTAACTACTGGTGGCTGATAGCAAAACTCCTTGGCGATAAATCATGAGTAAACTATGGAATCATCTGAATTACAACCTTCTTCAAACACCAATCTTTAAATCCATTCAGAGTCCGCTTCTCCACGGCGATCGTCCCCTTGGTTATTGCTCGTGTTGCTCCTTGTGGGCGGTGGAGGGATTGGACTGGGACGCGTTTTTGCTCCGAGTAATCAATCACCTCCAGCAACAGTTCAGCAACCGCCGCCAACGCCTGTAAAAACATTGTCGGTGCAAACCAGCCAAATTGTAGAAAGCTCGGAGTTCATAGCTAGCCTGCAATCGCGTCGCTCTGTCACCCTGCGACCGAGAATTCAGGGTCAGGTTTCTGAAATATTTGTCCGAGCAGGAGAGCGAGTTGAAACAGGTACCCCTGTGTTGAAAGTTGATGCAAACCAGCAGCAAGCTTCGGTTGAAAGTCGGATTGCAGGGGTTGAATCGTCTCAAGCCGATTTGGAAACTGCTAGAGCAGAAGCAGCAAGCGCCCAAGCTGACGCCAAAAATGTCAGAGCGGTACTCAAAGCATTACAGACTCGTCGAGTTTCTGAACTGTCTGACCTAAAACTCAATCAGCGAGAGTACGAACGGTTCAGCTACCTATAGAGCCCATTTGACATCTAACATTTGACATCTAAGAGACCAGCCTCTTAATCATCAGCCTAATAAAACAAAGAGTAACTTTGGCAGTTGCATTATCCAAAGTTCTCTCGAAGTCAAGAGTGAGGATTTTGCACCAATAATCCAAGCATTCGATCGTTCGATTCTCCATCTCGCTTTAACTGGAACAAATCCTGATTTACCTTGGGCTTCTTTTTTTGTTGTTTCGATGGTTTTTCCGAGAGTTCAAACTTAATTTTGGTCAGAATCTGTGGGTAAATCTTCTTTAACTCAGTAATCAAATGTTCGGGATGATATCCGTTGGTAGATTTGTAAAAACAATATCCTTTCGATGCAATACTGGCATTACAGGTATTTTTTACTGCTTGTGAGTCGATCATCATCAATGTAGTCCACTTCGGTTTTTTTTAACTTGCAATCTGACTTGAGAATGTCAGACCCTCATCAACTCTTCAAGCACACCTTGAGAGCGCCACTGTTTGTAATGCCAATATACGGTTGAGTAGGGAGGTAAGTCTAATGGTCGCGTCTGCTCAATTGCCACCATTCTTGAGTTGATAGAAGATGCCATTTAAAATTTCTCTTTGAGTCCAGTTAGGGGGTCGAATTTTTTTTTTAGCGGCAATATTTGAGAGAGTAAGGGTGACAAAACTTCCCATTCACCATCTGTGAGATTAGTAGAGTACGGGATCGCCCGAGAGAGTGTTTTGATGGTAATTTTACATCAACGAGCGTCAGCGGGGACAACCAATTTGAAAACTTTTCCAGGCTAAGCTTTAAACCCCAAAACCTCAACAAACAGCTCACAGCAGGCAATCAACTGCTATGAGCCTCACGCCCGCTATGAGTCGATCGTCAAAAGATGTCAAATGGGTTCTATAAGGGCGTGAGCATAATCCCCTTCTTAAAAACACGATCGCCCAAGAGGTTATGTGTCATTAATTCAACAAGTAGTAAGAACCCAAAGCGCTTCTCTAAACTGTGTAAGACTCAATGGCTGTACTTGAGAGCGATGCCTACGCCCCCTTCCGACGCATCTATCTAATCCGTTGACATCTAGGTTTTGGCTCACATCATCTTCCATCCCGATTGCCGAGCGTATCCAACTCAACATTACGCTCGCACTTTGGGTTTCATCTCGCACAAATCTTACAGCACAACCGTGACGTTGGGAATGGGAAACGCAAAATATTCCGTCAGTATGCCAATGCGGTAATTAAAAACTTTGTAGCGATATTTGAAGTACAGTTCGACATCTCCCTAGTCTTCCCAAATTAGTAAACAGCGGGTGAACGCCTAAAACTTCTAAGTGTTGCACGATAAGTTCGCCATTTTAGTAGCTCGCGCCCTCTTCCATAAATTATCCATCCAGTTTGGTGTTGGGGCTTTCTTAAAAATCCGGTTAAGTCAGTTAACTAATCAAGATGGAATGTTTGGATCCAATAATTTAGTAATGCAAAGGTTTAATAAAGTAGTAAAAGTACAATATAATTAATTGTATAGATTTTACCGGAAGCAACAACTTTAAAATTAACAGGTGCTGACATCGGCTACACTTGTCTACGTTCGTTGGTTGCAAGAAGTGAGGTATGTGTGCAGACTAGGTGTTTAGAGTCAAAGGTGGTATTTGCTTCGAGCGAGGAGCTATTTCAGATTAAGGTGCTTGCCGATGTGCATCGGCAAGAGATAGGCTTTGTGAATCGGGCAGTTCTGGCAGAAGCGATCGCAAGCCGTGAAATTCTTTACCACCCCTTCGGCTTTCTCCATTTTCATCACCGTCGAGACAAAATCTCTACTCTTTACCATCTTTGCGTTTCCCCCGACCACCGCAGGCTAGGCATGGGTCGTCAGCTTATTTGTGCATGGGAAAAACACAGTAGGAAGTGCGGTATTACAAAACTGCGCCTAAAATGCCCCCTGGACATAGAAGCTAACGGGTTTTACAACAAGATGGGATTCGATCGAGTACAAATTGAGCCTGGTAAACGTCGCTCTTTAGTTGTTTGGGAAAAGATATTATGCAATAATGCTCTCACAACTCCCCAGTTTGTGGCGGCTGTAAGTGCTGGCGGCCCTGAAATTGAACGCAGTAGACAGTTGTGGATTTCTGGCGGCGATCAGCGTAATCCTTTTGATCGCGTTCTTTACTCACCAATAACGTGCCCAGCTTCTACTACAGAATACTTTCATCAACAAAAAGATGTGGGCAACATTTCGGAAGTTTGGCTAGATTGCGGGGCATATCAGGTGCAACAGGGGAAATTTACTTACGATCGACTGCTGGAATTTTTAGATAATTTTTATCGCAATAATACTTGGGCAGATGGGTATGTATTGCCCGATATTGTACCCATCTCAACTGATTCAGATAAAATAGTGGAGTACAAAGTTCGCGAAACGCTTTACCATTGCGAAAAATTTTTCAGTAAAATGCCAATTTATGTACAAGAACGTGCGATCGCTCCTGTACATGGACGCAACATTAACCAAATCAATCGCTGCATTGAGACCTATGCAAAAATGGGTATTACCCGTATCGGTTTCGGTTCTTGGGGAACGTCAGGGCCTAACGGCAGCGTTAATATGATTTCTGAATCTAGTTTGGCATTGTTTAAGATTGTTTGCAGTATCGCCAGTGAAAAAAACATGAAAGTTCACTGCTTTGGCATTGGCGGTCCAAACAGCTTTTATCGCCTCCGCAATAACTCTCTTGTCCCTCATAGTTTGGATAGCTCAACTTGGTCGAAAGCTGGAGCTTTCGGTAGCATCTTTTTTCCGGGTACTTCTCAAATTCAAATAACCGTTAGACGCAGCTTTGAAACTACTAAAACAGGTTTAGAGGCCCTTAAAGAGTCTACACAGCATTCATGTTATTTTTGTCAAAATATTGATAAATTGAGAACCAGCAGAGAATATCGGATTATGCACAATTTAACAGCTTGGTTAGATACCTTACAACGCGCTTTATGAGCAACAAATTAACTTTACACATTCAGCAAAACACCACACTAGAAAGAGTAGCTGCAATTCTTGATTTCTTAAAAAACCAAGAAACAAATTTTGAAGAATTGGCAGCTACTTGTAATTTAGGAGTTTCCGTTATCCAAAAGGTAGTATTCCCATTTTTGCGAAACATTTCAATTATTTCAAAAAAAAATCCACCCTCACTGACACCTCTTGGTGGAATTGCAGCTATAATTCAACAGTCTAACCCCGAATTGTTAGGAGATTTTTTACATTTACTAATTTATAACTTGCACCACAAAGAAGCTGAAAAAAGGTTTTCTTGGACTTATGCTACAGTTGTACAACAACTCTGGCTGCGAAAAGAAGTTGTTTTATCGCCTCCCGAGAAAAAATCTCTAGTGGGAGAAGTAATTGAAAAGGCTGCTGTCAAGTTTGAACTACCTACCAGTGAAATAGCATTTAGTGATACGAGTGTGGCGGGTGCCCTCAATTGGTTGCGCTCGCTATCACCCAGTGTTATAGAACCAGAAGGCAAATACGAACACTTCAGCCGTCGCTACTTCAGCGCCGCTCCTATTTTACTTCAGGCAGTAGACACAATCTACAAACAGCAACAACGAACCTATGGAGTCAAGATTTTCTTGCGAGAAGAAGTTCAAGAGGCTATTTGTCAAATGTTGTTGCTAGATCCGAGCGGATTAGATGGTAGCATAGATAATGCTAAATGCACCTATGATTATGATCGAGGTGGCTTCTTTGACTGTGGCTATGAAGGGGGATACGGACAATGGGTAATGCTGACTCAATCCCCTGAGTGGACTCAATTGCTTTAGCTAAATATTAGCATTCTCCGAGACAAACTTTATATTTACAATCCATGAAAAGATTATTAGAACAACTAAACTCAATCCAAGCAATTGTCGATACAGTCAATCCCTCCCAGATAGAAAATGAGCCTCAAGAAGTAGCCAGAGTTTATAATCTATATGCAAGCAGCTATAACCCAATTGAACCCGTAAAAACTCTAAAAGACCATTTGGTTGAGGAAATTGGTAAGGGTAAACCTGTTACTGGCTACCTCAGTGCCGACTATGGGTATGGTAAGACAGCAACACTAATTTATTTATGGCAGCAGTGTCAGGATCATAAGATAATGGCGGTGCCACCTTTCAAGTTTAAAGAGCTGGGAGATTTGATGGTTGCCACTTATGGCTGGATAAAAACGTGCCTCCAACCAGAATTTATTCCTCAGATTGAGGTACTGTATCGCAAATATGGCTTGAAGTCTCAGCAAAATATAGCAGCAGAAATAGCGCTCAAGTACAAGTTATCTGAAGACAAAGCTTTAAAAATTATTCAACAATTAAATACTGACACCACAAATACTGATAATGTTTTGAATTTTTGGCAGGAAACAGTTTCTATCCTCCGACAAGCAGGTTTTGCAGGTTTAGCAATATTTGCGGATGAAAGCCAAGAATTTTTGCGAACAGAAGAAGGTGCTAGCGTTCGCATCCAGATTTTGAGCGATTTAGTTAAAGGAATGCGAGCTTTGGGTTCTACGCCTGTTGCATTAATTCTAAGTATGCCGACTACTCCGACTGAATCAGCTATTGAAGAACAAGCGGGTGATATTATTCACCGTATGAAGGAACAGAAAGTCTCTCTTAGATTAGCTGGTGCGTACAGTTCTGAGTTCCCAGGAAAACTGTGGAATTATTTGTGTACTAATTTTCTGGAAGACAAGGCGCAGCAAAATCACTTGGCACATCCAGCAACAATTGAAAGTTTAGGGCAATTATGCGATCGACAAAACTTCAGCAATGGCCCTCGCACCGTCATTGAAGTATTTAAACGCATCGTCCATTTTGCCCAAAATAATCAGCATCCCTATACTCCTTTAGATTTGATTCAGGATTATCTAGAAGGACAAGTACAGTTATATGGTACGGAACAACACAAAATTAGCAATACTATCAAAACTTTGGAGCCGTTGATCTCCTTTCCAAAACACCCCAAAGGACGAGAGGTAATCAAGCTACTCGCGGGTTTCCCTTCAGGTCTTTCTGAAAATGTAGCTAAACAATTTCACCTATTAAAGGAGTTGAAAAAACTAGCAGAAGATGACAATTTTTACGGGCTGCACATTATACAGCCGACTGAGCGTACTTTTGCTTTAGTCGCCCTTCTTCAGACAAGCATTCCCACAGTTGTAGATAAAATTTTAAATCGATTTCGTCAGCAATGGTTTGGAGAGTGGAATGATACTCAAAAAGAAGAGATGGCTACAACAATTTTCAAGTCGGAAATTATTTCTTTACTCTTCCCAGTTTCGAGAACGGGTCAGAAAGCCAATTGGTCTTGGCGTTATAAAGGGGAGTGGAAGCAGGATAGATTTGGAGTTTTTAATTTATTAGATGGGGCTCCAGAAAGATATAATGGGGATTTTCCTAAGCGTTCTCTTGTTATCAGTGTCGGGAGTAAAGAATCTGGTTTAATGAGGTTTCAATCCCCAGAAGAAACTCACTTAGATTGGCGGTTTTACTTTAGCTATGAGCGAAAAGCAACCGTCGTCCCACAAGTTTTAACTGCGATCGCCGGAACTAATCAAGTAGACTTCCATCTTCAGTTAGGTCGAAGTTTTGAAGGCGAATATCCCACATCCTTCGGCTTACTCCGCAAAGTCATGGCTTCCGAACAATGTTCTGTTTGTACGCTGCTGAGTTTGTCTCATTATATTCAAGACTGGCTCTCCAAAAATCCTGAAGTCAGTAAAGCCGATCGCTCTAGATTAGAACACCATCGCCAAGAGTGTCACCAGTATGCCATGCGATTGCTGTTTCCGGCGATTTCGCCTCAAACTTGGGAAATTGGGGGTCTCAAGGGGGTAAATGGCTCAGACAGTAAACTTATCGAATCAGTGTTCTATCAAAAATGTAAAGCCTTATTTACCGATTATAAGTCTTTCTATAATAGTCTGAACCCGACGTTACGTAAATATAAGTTCCTCTTGGGAAAAATACCTTTATCTGTTCGCAAAGGTCGTCAGTTATATCAAGTTTCTAAAGAAGAATTTGAAAAATTGTTTGAAATGGGAAGTTCTAGCCTACCCAGTGTTTTAGCAGTTTTCAAACAACATGGCTTGATGAGTGGGGAAAAAATTGCAAAACGGAAAGAAGGAAATTCCCAAGTTAAATTTACAGAACATCCTTTGGAATCGTTTATTAAAGAGAAACTGCAATCACAAGGCAGAACACAGACAGTTGAGACGACGTGGGGAAACCAAGATGTTAAAGCATTAGAGTATTCAAAGTTATGGAAAGCAGTAAAACTGCTTGGCTATCTTGAAGACGAGTTTCAAGAAGCTCTTGAATGGTTGCAGCGACGACGCTACATAGAGTGGGCGCGTTCAACGGATGTTATCCGCGAAGCCAGTTTGGAATTAGAGCCAGATGAGTTAAATGCTCAATTAAAAGAACTCCGCGTTCGGGTTTCTTCGTTACTTGAAACTTTTGATGAGACGATTTTACATGAAATCAATGAAAAGATAAATGAGGAGGAAAAAATTATTGATGCTAACCATGAGTCTGAGGTAGCTCTCGATCAAGTTCATAGAAATATCCAAGCCGAACGGGAGCTTCTAGAAAATTTTTGCATTGAGAGGCGCTCAACCCTGCAAAAAGAACTGCGTGGAATTAAACTCAGGCTAGAAAAATTTACCCTAGACTTGAATGCTTCTAAAATTAGTCAAATGATTGAGAGTGATAGTGGCCTAGAATCTTGTCTCAATGACTACCGGATAATTTTGGAAAGGCAAGTAAATCAGCTAGATAAAGATTGCCAAAGCCTAGCTAGTTCGCTTAAAGTAAATGAAATTGATATACTTGCATTGCATCATCAGCTAAAGCATTGTCAGCAGTTTTTGCTAACTTACGAAACCACTAAATTAAGGCTTGAGGAGTTGGTAGATGGTTTAGAGAAGTGGCGGATTATTCTAAATCGAGCACAGATGTTACGAGAGAATTTGAATAAAGACCCAGTTCGCTTGATGCGTTATGATGATGACTTTGTTGACCGGGTTGTTAAGCATTTTAGCAACAATCAGCTTGAGAGTTTTAGACAGTACGATTTACTGCAACAACCTTTGGTTGAACTTGAAGAGGAAATTAATGGTGAACAGCGCTCGCGTCGAGAGGCTTTCGAGCAAATGCTTAGTCGTTACGAAGTCTTACTGGATCTAATTTCAATTAATGAATCTCCTTTGAAAAATAGATGCAAATTTGATGATGAAGACCGGGATGGATCTTACCAGATTATGAAAGGAGTTTTGTGGGAAATTTTGCAAAAATTCTGCGAAGGTTTGGTTTCAGAATGGGAGCAATTGGAGCGTGATTTTTCCTTTATTTCCCAAGAACGCGACCACGATATGACAGAGTTTTTGAGTCAACTCACTGATTTAAAAACACAGCTATCATTACAAAGAGAACAGTTGCGATCTGCGATCGACAACTTAACCAACCTTGAAGAACGAATAACCCAACTCAAATCTATTTTTGAATACGGTCAGGTTCTTCAGGATAAATTGAAAGAAATTCATTTTAAAAGAGATGAAAGCCTTCAGGAGGAAGAAAGACAGCTTTTAAATGCCATTAGCTCTGACAACAGTGCGATCGCCATTAGCCAACTTCGTCAAAATTTGCCACATAATCAGGAGGTATGGGAACTCTTAAAGACTTTGTACAAAAAGGGACATCTAGAGATTATCCTTCGCCGCCGCGATTAATTTTTAAATAGTATATACTTCGACTTCTAAACTACTTTTATTTACAGTCTGTTAGGCTCATATCTTAACTTCTGTGAGGATGTAGAGCCACAAGTTTATATTTCAGTTTTCCCTCTGGGATAGTAGGTGATATTTCCTTAACTTCCCGAATAGTTGAAAAGTAAATCTCACTTAGAGTTGCTGTTTTAACTCTAGGTATAGCTTCATCAATAATACGCCCTAAGTATTTCTTGTTAGTTTCATTAGCCAAAATTTCATAACTTTTAGTCCTGATATTCAATCCAATTAGTTTGCCAATAATTTCATACTCTCTTACTGTTTCATCTTCAGTTCTACTAATAACTTTTAAAGCTTTTTTTATAGATGAAAGGGGTAATTCAACAGAACCTCCTCGTTCATGATTAGGGGAACCCCAGTTAAAACGAAGATTAGTTTCAGATTTAGATAAATTCAATAGAAAATCTCTATATCCCGAAGCTACTCTACTTTTCAATGTCCAGAGTTTCTGACGTAAAATATCTGCGTTATCTTCAGGATTACCACTCATTTTAACCAATTCCAAAAATTCGTTAAGAGCAATTTCCACTAAATAATTAGCGTTGTCTTTTTCTATTCCTTCAGGTAAGGTTGCTAGTTCTATGCCAAAAGAACCCGGGAAAGTTCCTAGTACAGTTAACTGTGTTTTTTCAGTAATTGAACGAGGTATCATTCCTGTTGGAGTCGGTGTACCATCTATTGCTTGACCAAGAGCATTAAAGACACTTTGTACAGATTCTAAAATTCTTCCCAAAAATGCTACAGGGGCTTCAGTTGGATTCGGGGTAGGAAATTGAAAGGTCAGGTTAAGAGTTTCTCGTTGAATTTGTATTGCAGTGCGAGGTGCATCTTTTACTTCCCAAATGAGAGGTAATTCGTTGCCTACCTCAATAAATTCATTGGGCATAGGTAACCAATCGTCAATTAGATTTTCACACCAGATAATTTCAACTTTATCAGGGCTATCATCTGAGTTGATGATTACTTCATAAACAAAGCCATCTTCTGAATTTAAAAAAGCATTTCGTATATCAATCAAGCCAGCCCGGATATTTTCAAATCTACGTTTAGACATAGAGACATAAAGCCATTTTTCCAATTTTTTTGTTTGAGAGTACAAAATAGCAATGAATAGATGTCCTGATATATTCCGACACGAAAAAAGGCAGGGCGTATCGTAATATTCATACACCTCGATCAATTCCAATTTCCCTAAATGAGTCGATTGTGGAAGAAGTCTCATAAATATGCCTCATTCAGTATTGGGGCAAGTGATAGTAACAATTTGAAACTCTTTCCAGGCTTCAGTATTCTCAGGGAACCACCAAGTATGGTGATTTTTGCCTGTTCCTTTTGCAGGGGTATTCTGTATTACTCCTAAATCTAAATCGGGGCTTAGATGTCCCAAGGCAACTTTCTTCTCGCGAAGGAAAGGTTTTCTGCGAAGAGCAGTGCAGACACCTTCTTCTGTAGTAAACACAGAAAGACCACAAGTTTGACATTCCGTTAAACCTTTAGGGCAAGGCTCACTTGGATTCATTTCGCGCCACGAAAGAAAATCCTCTAGCTGTGGGGGATCTTTATCAACAAAGCGATACACCGAACCTGCGACTGGGTGAGCATTTTCAGGTGGGCATCCATCAGGGAGGTTTTCAGACCAAGGCATCAAGTGCTAATTCTATTTTAATTATTTACGCCAACATTTAAAAGCAGAGTAATCATCTTACCGAATCCTTGGTATTTTTCAACAACATTAGGCACAATCTCCCGGTCGCCGGAGAACCATAAATGGGTTGGCAGCCTCCACCTCATAACCAGAATACTGCGTATGTGCGCTCGCCACCGCTGCAATCCACTCTGGATGGTCATCATTCCATAAAGGATGTCGAATCATTTTGATTGTCCGCCGTCGAGCATTCTGGTGAACGTAGCCAGTGAGAGTCCCAAACGGCACCGACGCACCATAACCCAAGCGTTGAAGTGTAGCAGGAATTGGGCCTTGGACTAGGTTAAGCCAAGGATTCTGGAAATGGTCCCAAGAAGAGTTGAGATCGATCGCCGACGCAGGATTAGACACCAATCGTGCCATATCTAAAGCCAGTCGCCAATCCAATAACCCGTGATAAGCAAGGTTTTGATAGTCCCGCAAACACAAATTGCATGAAGTATCACATTTACTTCCGTGTTCTTCGTGAGGATTCGTCCATTTCCAGGCAATGCTGTTTGAAATTGTTGGATCTGCCCGATCGATTAGTTGTTGAAACTCATCTGGTTGGGCTAGAAACCGACAATAACCCGCCCCATTCTCCAATTGATCGCAAAGAAAAGCTTGACCTATAATCGCTCCATTCTGCTCTAATGAACGAAAACCAGCCTGCAACTCAAGTGCATCCACATCAAGCAGAGAAGCAGCCGCTACCCGCAGCCAGAACGCAAAAGAATACCAAGCAGCACGACCTTCAACTGTAGTTGGAGTGGCAAATATGCCATTAGGCCATTGCACGAGATTAACTAGCAGAATGTCGGTTTTTCGACGAGACAATAACGCTACTCGGTAGGCAAGTCCAGACGTACCAACCAGGCTATTCGGGTTAGAAGACACAGTATAAGCTCCGGGTTTCTGCCGTCCAAAAACAGTTGCCTGCTGAAAGTCGAATCCCCCCTCGCCACCATTATCATTAACCGAAATGATAGTGTCATTGAATGCAGATACAGAAGCATTAAGGACAAATGCAGGCGTGCCATTATTTGCACGCCTGCCATCATCATTCGGAGGGATACTCAAAGAAGGTCGTGTTGATCGCGGTTGCCACTCAAATTGCCCATCAAAGTCCTCTGGTTGCAAGTCTGTAAAAAATGCCTTGGGTTCCCTGGCATCAATGCAACGCATCGCATCATTTACACCGCAAACTGGACATTGAGTTGTTGGCGGTGTTTGACCGCCCGGTAGTGGTTGATTTAAGATTATGTGCGGGTACATTACCGCTTGACAGTTACTACAAAGTCCGAGAGATTGGTTGCCATTTGGTAGTGCAGGGGCAAACCCTGAATCTGAAGCAATTGTGTTGCCTTGAGGATATAATTCAACTACACCACAGGCAGTGTGAACCGCCTTATCTTTGACAGTCTCAGAGCCGGGTGCAAATTGGCTGATAGCCACATCAAGGTTGCGATCGACTATTCCCGTCTCTGGTGGCCATTGAGCGCCAGGTGACGGCCAGCGCGTGTAAAGTAAACGCACCCGCGTCGGGAAGCCAAACATCGGCAATAACCCCGCGTTTGCCAGACGTTCGCTCAGTGCATTCTGAGTGTATGTAGAGTCATTGACTTCAGTTTGAATGTCGGAGATCAGTTGATCGCGGAGATAATTCAACATTTGAGAATTACTAGCATTCGGTAATGTTGTTTGCACCCGCAAAATATCTAAAACTGACAAAATCTTCGGTTCATTGGCTGGATTGTTTAACCAACCTGCGATCGCTACTTCATAATTAGGCCAATTAGCAACATCACCAAACTCACCGTGTACGTTGTCAGTCCCACCTAAAGACGCAGTGATTCCCGTGTCTGTGAAAGCTTGCCTTAACACCTCTTTTCTGAGGACGCGCTGAAAAATTTCTTGACTCTTCATATCAACATAAGGCGGTGGGGGTGCGTCCCCTGTAATACTTTCAGGACGCTGAAAGTAAAAGTCATCGTGGCTTCTGCCTCGACAGAAGGTAACAGCTAATGAAACTCCCGCAGAACGTCTGCCAGCACGACCTACCCGCTGTTGATAATTAAATCGGCGTGGTGGCATATTTGCCATCATTACTGCTAGGAGTGCACCAATATCAACCCCTGCTTCCATTGTCGTTGTTACGCTCAGTAAATTGATTCCCTGAACCCGTCCGTTCTCGTCATTAATAAAAATGTCTTGAAACCAGCGCTGACGCTTAGTTCGCTCTTTCTTGTCAGTTTGACCCGTTAATTCCTCGGCATTCATGCGGAAAGGTTGACCTGATTGCTCTGAAAGATAGGTATAGTAATCAAAGTCGCTTGTTGTCTCTCCGGGTATCAGTTGAATGGTGGAAAAATTGGGATTGTTAGAACGGCGATCGCTGTTACATTCGGGGCAAACTCCAGCCGCAGGTTGAAGAAAGAAAGCATTGCATTGGGGACAACGGAATCCCGGACGCAAACCATCAGGATTGGCTGCTGGTGGTAGAACGAGATAGAGGCGATCGGGATCGAGTGCAAGTCCTCCACCGCTAGGTATGCCAACGTGTGACTGGATTAATTGTTGCTGGATATCGGCTGGTGCTAAACTCGTTTTTGTAATATAACGTTGAGCAAAATTTGATAAATTTGAGTCAGTCCCCAGGCGGAAATAAGGGAAATAGCGGTGCAATTTCCGAGTCCCTAATTGTCGAATAACTGCCTCAGTTGCTTGAATCAGATTAGGTGTTGGGTTCCCTTGAGGTTGATAGCTAACCCAACCCTGTCCGAGTCCTTCAATTGTCCGAGCTATGTGTGGGAAAATAGCGTACATCAACTCAGCGGTTAGCAAATCCTCTAACCGATTAATGTGATTGCTCTGTTGCGGTGTGGGAGAGACAATTGGTGTGACTGAATTGCTTCCCCAGTGATAACAATCAAACCAAGGTTGCCAATTTTGACCGTTTCCTTGTCCAAGTGAATATTTTAAAGCCTTAAAATCCGTTCCCCCCGGACAAATCCCGTATTCTAGTAGCTTATCTCTAACTGTTCGTCGCAAATCTAAAAGAAGAATTCGCTGTGGGTAGCGCTGGAGTAAATCAAGCCATTGGTTGCGAGCTTGCGGGTTGAATGGGGGTGAATCCATCACCCAGGAAACAGCTTCATTTACCTGGGTAGAATAGGCATTACCAAATCGGTTGCGCCTTTCCATATCGTCTAGGCAACTGGATGATGTTACCGCAGCATGAAGATTGGGATTTAAAGCCTGTAATCTAGCCAGTGCTGCTTGGTTATTCGTACAAGTGATGCGGAGAAAGGCTACAAGATCATTCCAGTAATCTTGGAAAGACTGAATCAACAACATCCGCGCCATATCGCGATAATGATCTCGCTCCATTCCCGCTGCCAACTTCGCCGCATCCTGGCGGCTATCGGAGAAGATAACTAACTTGCGAGATGAAGCTCCTGTAGGGCTTTGTTGTGATGGCATTTCTCTCAGGAGTCCACTAGCAAGTACCTGACAAGCTTTTTGAAATCCGGTGCGGTGGAAACGCAGGGGAGTAGGAAATTTGTCTCGTTTTCCATAGTCAGCATCACAGCGAGGACATTTACTTGGCAATGCTCGTTCTTCTGGATGATTGCCAACCACTTGATACAGCCACCCCGGTATTTCCTCTGCTTGTGGTTGAGCGTTATTCTGTGCGATCGCGCCTGTACTCCGGTTCAGCTTGGCGCGAACCCATTTTCGTTTTATCTTGTCAAGCGTCCATTCTGGGTCTTGTGGCTGCGTATCCCAAACAGGTGTCTCTCCAGGCAAAGGCCAAAAAACTCTATAATTTCCGTAGCGTTGATTAAGAGTAATACGGTCAGGGATTCCCTCTAAATCGGGTTGATCTGGTGTAAGAATTTCTATATTCGTGTTGCCTATCCGTCGAGTAGCTCTGTAACCGCCAACAAAAACTTCTCCACAAACTTCACAAATAATTAAATCCAAAACACGAGAACCACAGGAGCAGCTAAGGCAATGAGTGGCATGAATTGCACCAACAGTCGGAGGATTCGGATCGTTATTCCTGATAGTGCGATCGACTGCTGAATCGTCGGTACAGTCAGGGTTACAGCAAGCCCATAAGTTTTGCAGGTTGTGAAAGAATAGATGACCGCGTACAGGTTGGGGCGATCGCCCTGTACTTACTCGTTGAGACATTCCCAGTGCTAGAAGCAGTCCGCGCATCGCATCAGATACCAAACCATTAGTCGCCGCACCAGAGAAAATTTGACGGTCTAAATCTGTGGGATTATTTGAGTTATCTGGGTCTCTAACTTTCGCAGCTCGAACTGTAGGATTAGGATTATTTGGGTTAAGCAGACGATCGATTTCTCGGCAAGCATCCCTCAGTGCAGCGGCAGCACCTACAGTAGCCAGAGCTTCGCCAAGATGTTGTTCGGCACTTAGTCCTGAGGCCACTGGCTGTCCCAGTTGCACCGCCAAATTAGACATAGCATCCCGCACCTGATTTGATGCTGAATCGGGCGGTTGCATTTCCTGCAATGGATCAGCTTGTACTGACTGAGCAAACTGGGCAAAAGCACTTTGATACTGATACGAAGAAAGATTGAATCGCTCCCCAGAAGTAGGTGGTGTTTGTTGCCCCGTGATGAAGGCAAAATTATCGCGTCCAAAAAATTCGCGCAGGAAATCTTTGCCCTGTTGATTTTCTTCAAGGCTAGCTGTCGTCGTCAATATCCGCAGTTGCGGCGAGTCGGGTGTCAATCCCAAACGCGAATACAACAATCGCAGAATATAGGCAACCTCTGTTCCCGGCGTACCCCGATAAGCATGAAGTTCGTCAATAATTAGGAAAAATTGGTTATTTGGGTTGCTTGCCAACCAATTACAAGTTTCATCAAAAATATTGTTTTCGATACTCCGCATCATCATAATGTTGAGCATCGAATAATTAGTAATTAAAATATCCGGCGGACTATCTTGCATATCCCAGCGAGACCACATCTCGCCGCCATCAAGTCGCGGGAAGTAGTAAGGCAAATCGGGCATATCATGAAGTAGAGACGGATTGTTTTGGATAGCCGTTTCTATCTTTTGCCGCTCCTGTTCAATCTCCCTTAATTCGTTCCTCAGTCGTTTGATGCTCTCGTCTTTTTGTATCCCTGAAACTGGCGTTTGTCCCGTATAACGACCGAAAGTAATTCGGTTTCTGCCTCTATTTTGATCTAACCACTGATGTACTGAGGGTGCTTCCAGTGCTTTTCTCAGCCGGCGCAATTGGTCTTCAACTAAGGCATTGAGGGGATAAAGAATTAGGGCGCGGAGGGCTTTTGGTCGCTGGGTGTGCGCCAATTGAGATACTCGGTTTCCATTGCCATTCCACCAGCCATAATTATTTAGCGTTGGAGGATTAGCTGACCAAGTGCTCGATTCCCTCGCTAACTGTGCTAGTAGTGGTAACAGGAAACATTCGGTTTTACCGGAACCCGTACCAGTAGTCACAACTAAATCTTTTTGGTTGACTAGCACTTCCCGCAGGCTTTCCCATTGGTGTCGGTAAAGCTGGACTCCCGGATCGAAAATCATTTGCCCAAGTTCTGCCAAGTTGTGGTATTCGGAGGGCAGTTGATTGGCTGCGGCTGACAAATTCATCCCTGATGATGGATAAATAGGGACAGGCTCAACTAAAGGAGGCTGACTCAAGGTGCCTGGTTTCTGGAGGATGCGATCGCGTTCATCAGCCAAAGCGCGGTAACGCAGGGGAAAAGCACTTTTGATATATAGCTGATAGATGCGATCTAGTCTTTGATACGCCCCAACTAAGTCATGCACTGGCAGGTACCTCTGAGCACTTTACATTAAGTTTATCAGTTAGCAGAGAGATTACTTCCATCGGCACGTTCTCGTACACGAGCCAGGAGTTTTGATAAGTCGGGAGTTGTCCAGATGCTAGCACTAGCGCACGTTCGTAAATTTCAGGCCAACGCTGGGAGACAGGTATTGCTAAACGCCCGATCGCGCGATCGTAACGTGCAATACATTCAAAGCCACTGTGCTGCAACGCTAAAAATCGTAGACCATACCAGTCGCCCTGTCGCCAACTAGCGCTTTCTTGGTCATAAAAGAGTGTATAGCCAGGACGATCGCTCTCCTCTATCCTCCACATCTGGTACATACCTGTTTGATTGGGAGAGATACAGCTAACAAAATCATTACCATCAAAGCGCTTCCACTCGTATATACTCGGCACAATTCCTTGCAAGCTTCTGAGATTCTGCATCCAAATGTCAATATTGGGTATAATTTCAGCAAGTCGGCTCGATACTTCCCCAGCATAAAGGATAGAAAACTGGCTTGTAATTATATTAAAGTCACTCAAATTGAGACGAAGGCAAGGCGGTGCGTCTCTTCTTGATTGGTGACTGGAAATTATATCTGTATATTTTTCCAACTCCTTCAGCAACTTGATGCTGCGTTGACCGCAAAGAAGATATTCTGGAGAGTCTGATTTAATCTTAACGAGGGCTGTAGGAGCCATAGACCATCGTGTACCGTCTGAAGAAGACTCAATATGCCCAAGCAACCTAAGCCTCCGTAAAATGCGTTTTGGTTCCTCAAGTCTCAGAGCATCGCAGGCTTTTTTGAAGGATTCCCACGTTCCGCTACCAAGGGTAGATAGCCAGTAGAGAAGGTGTTCGTAACGCTGGGAAAGTGCCTCATCAATATCTGGTGACGATTGATTGATAGGCGATGAGGCGCTCGCCTCAAATGGGTTATCATAGGTAACTTTCTCTACAGGCTGATAAGGAATAGGGTTCGTGTAATCGTAAACTTCATGGGCTGCCCCAACCATAGATTTTATTTGTTCATAGGTGAAGCTCTTATTGCCGGGAACTGCCGAAGTTTTAAAACAGGGAAATTTGAGCAAATTAGAGTTTACAATTTCTAGAGGTATTTCTCCTAGGGTACTACTTTCAATTGCCAGAAAAAAATAAAAGCTTTTTCTAGAAGTGGCTCCTTTTTCCAGTCGCAGAAGTGGCACATATTGACTGATATTTTGGTGTTGTATGTGTTTGGAAACTTCCTGGATAAGTTGTTTTGGGTTCCCTTTGTATGAAAATCCTCTGTACCAACGTTGAATTTTGGTCATTTTACTTCTGAATTTATTTAACGTAATTGCTCAACCCCCTTGACAAGAGAACGAGATAGACATTAGATAAAGGAATGAAAAAACTCCCTGACCTAAAAC
>JAUBSN010000052.1:0-59887 GCA_036704825.1 Microcoleus sp. F8-C3
ATGCTTTATATTCTACCATGGTCTTCGTATTTGTGAACCTTCTTTTTTGCTGTTACCCCTATTTATTGAGCGGATACAATTTTTCATTCCTTAAATTACCGAGAGTGCTTTTTAGTGTCTTGGTTCTTCCGGCTTTTGTACCGGTAGCTGAGCAAATAAAAAAAAGCCGATATGCGGTGTCACATGAGTCAAAACTTGGTCTCTCACTGCAAGTTCAATATCTTCTAATATCTGGAAGGCATCAGGATTAGAATCAGCATAAAGGATGGCAGAAATAGCATCTATAGCAAGTCTATTTGAGTGATGAATGTATAACTACCTGAAACGCTTGCGATCGTTGAATCGATTGTTTACAAATCAAATGGTTTTGCTATAGATGTGTTTTAATCGCCTGTTGTTGTTCGGGTGTCATGATTCCATCTCAAGTGGTGCGTGGGAAGACATCATAATTATCGCCTATTTTACTCATCGTAGGTAAAAAAGTGATTGTAGTCTTTATCAGTATTTATACTCATAACATAAGTGACACGCTCCCCCGTGTCCGACTGAGAATTTATATTATCTTAACTTTTTGAGTTTCTGCAAGTGCGATCGCCTCAAATTTTCCACCAATTGTCGCAACTGACTCAAATTTCCCGCTTCGCCCCCGTACTTCCAACGCACGTAAGCTTGCGAAACTTCATCAATCACCTCAGCTTCATCAGTTGCATGATTGCCGCGCATTGCCTCAGCATACTCCAAAGGCGTTTGAGCTTTCTGCTTGGCAAATCCCCGACTCGCCAAATCCTTAAGCATTTCCTGATAAACCCCCTCCACCGGCGGCAACTTCCCCAGCCAGCGGCGGTAGCGCCACTTGCGCCACACTTGCCAAATTAACCAGCCAAAGAAGCCAAATGCGATCGCAGCAATTAAACCAGTAAATAACCCTACCCAGCCCTTAGCAAACTGTCCCAGAAACCAACCCACAATCAAACTTATCCAGCTAATTAGAAAGCCTATAACTGAATCCAGCCCGCTTCTGAGAGGAGTCGGCAGCCAACCCGCAATCCACTTCCAAAACGATTCCAGCGCGCTAAAAGTCTGGTTGTCTTCCACCGAAGCCGGAATCAGCGGATAACCGGGAATCGGATTAAAAGCAAACCAGCCGTGATTGGGAAAATATACCTCGGTCATCAAAAAAGCATCGGTATTTTTCACAACATAGTAACCAGTAAACGGGTTGAATTCCCCCGTATCGAAACCGCCCACCAGCCGCGCCGGAATCCCGATCGACCTCAGCATAATTGTCAGTACAGTCGAAAAGTGGTCTGGATATCCACCTGTAACTTTTTTGCCGCCCTGAGTGTTTTTGTAGCCAAACAGAAAACCCTCGACTAAATCTTCACTTTCCTCTAAGTAAGGCAAAGCTTTTTCAATTTTATAATTAGGGTTTTGCTTCAAATATTGAGCTAAATACAAAGCTTTTTCGTAAGGAGAATCGATCGGTCTGTCCGACTGAGATACTCTAGTTCTTGCAGCCAATATTTCTTCAGTTTTTTCTCGCACCTTCTGGGCTATTGCCGGCGGCACATCCAAATAGAACTTGCGAATATTTTTCGGGTAATTAGTACCAGTTTTACCCAACAAAGAGCGATCGCGAACAGGCACATTAGAAATCACCGTATAAGTCAAACCTTCCGCCAATTCCACAGGCGATCGCAAACCCCCCTCCGCATCAATTGCCACCTCTGTCGTCGGAAAATAAAGTTCCCTCGGCTTGTTTAAAGCTGGAATCAAATTCGGCAACTGAGCAACAATAGTATAACTTTGAATCACCTCTTGAGTGCGAGGGGCATTTGGAAAAGGATTTAGATAAAATTGATAAGACCACCTAGGTCTATTCACCGTTTGAGCTTGTTCGTTGCGAGAAATTTCCCAACCCTGACCGGTGTATTTGTCGAAGCCCAACACCCGCCAAAAACCCGCAGCCTGCGATCGCACCCGCATCACCACTTGAGGTTTCATTTCTCCCCGCAAATTTTGATTGATGCGCTGGTTGAAACCGTAATAAAAAGTAGAGTCTACCTCTCCTGGCCCAGAGTCTGGGTTTCTCCCCCTGCCTCCGCCAGTCCCTTTTTCATTTCCCCCTCTGACATACCCAGGATTCAGAATGCTGCGGGAGTCAAACTCGCCCTGATATTCAATAGGAGCACTCACCGGAAAAGTCCGCAACTGATAGCCAGGGAGGCGCGGCAAAAACGCAAAAATAGTCAGCCCCAACCCGACAGTTATCAGCAGCAGCCAAGCAAAATTCTTTGGGGATAAAGTAGCAGCAAATAGCGACAGGCTATCATTTTTTCCTTTACCTCGTGCTTTTTCGCCAATGACTTCTGGCTTCACAAATCCCAAGCGCGATCGATAATCCAACACCAAAGTCGGCAGCGCTAAAGCCAAAAACAACAACAGCAGCGGCCCAAAAGTCAAGGTTTGGCTGAGAGTCGCTGCTACCCCCAACAAAATTAGCCCGATTACCATCGAGTAGCCTAAATCCTTGCGGCGGGGCAAATCAAAACTGTGCAGCACTTGAAGTTGGATTAACAGTTGCGCCAAAACTAACCGCGTATCGTTCAATTCTCCCACCAAGCGGCTAAAAAAAGCGAACAGCGCCACCAGCATTCCAATAGCTATGCAGAACTTAGCAGCTACATTGCGATCGCGGCGGCGGTACCAACTCCAAGTTGCTCCCACAATACTAACAGGCACAGCCCACAGGTTCTGGGCTTCTTCAGCAGCAACGTCAGTAGCTACAATTCCCACAATTACCAACAACTGAACTAGGATTCGCAGCAGTAAAGAATCCTCAACCACCGGCGGAGGCATAGCCTCGATCTGCTCCCACAGCTTACCCAAAACAGGTATATTTCGCAGGTTATCAGTTGTCATGTGCACCCATCCAACGATTTTAGATTTTAGATTATAGATTTTAGATTGAACCCACAGATTAATCTGGGTTTTCACTAAGATCTCAATCTTGTTTCCCTGTCAAGCGATTTTAGATTTTAGATTTTAGATTGAACCCACAGATTAATCTGGGTTTTCACTAAGATCTCAATCTTATTTCCCTGTCAAGCGATTTTAGATTTTAGATTTTAGATTTTATCCACAGATTCATCTGGGTTTTCACTAAGATCTCAATCTTATTTCTCTGTCAAGCGATTTTAGATTTTAGATTTTATCCACAGATTCATCTGGGTTTTTACTAATATCTAAATCTTGTTTCCCTGTCAAGCGATTTTAGATTTTAGATTTTATCCACAGATTGATCTGGGTTTTTACTAATATCTAAATCTTGTTTCCCTGTCAAGCGATTTTAGATTGAATCCACAGATTAATCTGGGGGATTGAACTAATATCTAACTTTTTTGGCTTTCCACGACATAAGTCGAGGGATTGCATCTGTTTGTGTGTGAGGTCAAACCAGAGAGTAAAAACCTAAATTATTTACTCTAAATATACCTTTCTAGTTGCTATCTTGTCCTGCCAAAATAGGACGAAGAGCAAACATCAAAGGTCTAGTCTCGAAGTTTTGGAATCGAACTTCTAGGGCATAAGTCTGGTCAGGTTGCGGGTCAAACAACTCCACACTTAAATGCCCGGAATTCGGACGATGTGCAGTTGCTTCGGCATCTCCTCCCTTGAGTTCCAAACTTCCTGCCCCCGGAAATTGGCACTCAACTCTTAAACACGGCATTGGCTGTTCTCTGTTGCGGTTCGACAGGTATTGAGCCTCCAGAGTCAGCGAACCCAAACCAGTCAGCCATTCCCGCGAAACAGGGGGCTGATTCACAGGACAATCCAAAGTTAGAGACTCAATGATTTCCTTGGCGGTCAACAGCGACAGCACCATTTGTTGATCGGTACTGGCTGCTTCGTAATTCGGGAAATCTTCTAAATCTAGAAGTCCCCGCAAAGAACCTCTGAGCACTAAACCAGCTAACTCGTTGAGTTCCTGAGATTGGCCCGGAAACAAGCTATCTACAGCGCGAACTAACTTCGATCCTTCCCGCAGCGACGACATTACCAGTTCCTGACAAGGTTCTAGCAGTTGAGCAAAAACCCTTTCGGCGATCGGAATTGGCAGGCGGCCCCACCTGATATTTTGTAGTTGGGGAGTCCAGAGGTGTAGGGGGGGAACCCATTGCGGGGCTACATCGTCTGGGTAATCGTGGTCGTAGCTTTTGAATTCTGTTTCCCAAGGGAACAGCGGCGGGTTAGATTCAATTGCGGCTCTAAGCCTTTCTTTTAACAAGGTCTGAAAACGGTCTTGCACGGTCGGTATTTCTCCAATTGTCAGCGGTTGTGCGGGTGCATTGCTGTGCGCCCCCACTTGATAGTCCAGCGGGTCTGGTTCGTCCCATTCCCAGTATTCCACCCCGGAATTCTCTTCTGTGTCGCCCCACTCTTGTGAGCGAGGGGACGGATTGAGGTTTTCCTCATCTTGGCTAGAGGCATTCGCGATTGGCGCCTGCAATATCCAGTCTAAAAAATGGCGCTCGAAAGCCTCTGCATCCCTGTTCGTTTCGTTATTCATCACTAGATGCCCCTTCTCCGGAATCTGAACGATTTCGCAATTCCCACGCAAGTTCCAGCAATTTAAACCACCGCTTCTGTACCTGGGCTACCGTGCTGCCCAGGGTTTGGGCGATCGCTGACTCTGACAGACCCTGTTGTTTCAACTTTAGCAAACGCTGTCCCTCTGGACCTATTTGCTCGCCAAATGCCTGCCACTGAGAAGGCAGCAAACCCAAATTGCGATCTAAGTCTGCTTCCAGCCACTGGTGAACGAGTTCCCAGCGGTGGGACATGGCGAACCTGAGCAAATGGTACTTGAAGCGCTGCTGCAAATAGTCTCTTTGGCGGGGAGTTATGCCCAAAAGCGACTCTATTTCATTAGTCGGCAAGTCTTGCAAGCGCAGCACGAAGTAATCGGCGCAGTCTTGTTGGTTGCGATCTTTTAAGTAAGCGACTAATTCGTCAATCACGTTTTGCCGCAGAGATTCTGACTCGTCGCCTAGCGGGCGAATTGCCGCCGAACCCTGTCCTGCCATCGCTTCCCGCACCGAGTGAACCGAGGTGTCGTTCCAAGTTTGGTCGGAATCTGTAGACCCCCCGTCGGCGGCTTGTTCCATATCTACGGAGGTTTCTTTGGGCTGCTGCTGGGAAAAGGTTTGGGCCCGTAAAATAATTAGTTGCTGGCTGCGGTTCCGAGGTAAAGGAATGCGCCGCTTGCCGAAGCGCTCTACAAAAGCCATGTACTCTGCTAGTTCTAAGCGAGTGCGGGGACTGTAGGTAGGTGGCAATTGGGTTTCGCGCCGGAATGCCTTTAAAGCTTCAAGATAAAATCCTTGCAAAAAATCTTTGATCAGTTCTACTCGCCCCTGATAGCTAGACTGCACCTGCGGAGGGGTGATGTAGCGATAGACGATCGCGCTGAGGGTACTGTGCAATTCTACTCGCCCGGGCCCGGAGCCTAAATTGTAATAGTGGAGGCATTGTTGCAAGCGGTGCTGAGCGAGGCTCTGGGCTGAACCTTCTATATCTCCGGAGGCTTGAATCCGCTGGCTTTCAGTGCATATCCTGTTGACTTCTGCTGCCAGTCGCCCTGCTACATCTTGGCAGTTCTGCTCAGACGCGCGAGTGGACTTTTTGAGTTCGTCTAACAGCAGTTGAAATATGGTTTCCACGCTCTGGCAGATTTCCCGCATGATGGTTTACAGCTAACAATGAAAGTAGCACAGTTAGTAAAAGTATGGATAAATCTTTCCTACCGCTACTTTACCCCGTATTCCCCACATAGGACAAACTGCAATGCCCTCTTTCTCCTCCTTCGCGCAAACACAGAGAACTGCTTTTTTTATATGTCCTGGAGGCGCCATCCGTTAAAAACCCGGTTTAAACAGTTGCCATTGCAACGATGGTTCATCCGAGTGTCGGCTTTGACAAAGCCTTCATGGGGCCGAAAACGCTACACTGCCGTTGATACCTTCGGCTTAGTTCTGTGGCGATCGCAGCAGCAAGTGTTCCTGAAGGTGAAGCGAGCAAACAGGTTCTCCCGGCGGTCTACCAGATGCGACAAAGGCTTTCACGGCTGTATTCGAGCGGGGTCTTCCGCCAGTTTTGCCATAAAGTTTCGACGGCGATCGCCCGTCTGTTTATTGGCAGCATCCTTGAAAGTCTATTGAACGGTTTCACTCAATATCATTTCTAGCATCCCAATCACACAGATCAGGACCGCTCATGTCCCAAAATCTGTTTCCTAGCATTCTAGGATAAATGGGATTATATTTAATTGCAACTCCCTTATGCCGTCATTTAAACCCGCTCGCACAATTAAGTGTGTGTGATGTTCGTTAACTTCGGCATAAATTCCTTGATTTTTACTAACAATCAGAGTGCAATCTTTTGATAGCCGGATTGAACGGGGGTTCCCTTGGTGCCCAATCGGTGCGATCGCCAAACAAAGGCGCTCCGAAACAAAAAAATTGATTGCATCTATCTAAGGGTATCAATATTGCAATTACTTTCACCTGAAAAGCAGATATTTTACTAAAGTGCGATCGTCTTCGATCGTCCTCTGGGTTGATGTAAGTGGCTGGCGAAATTTGTTCTAATAGTAAAGTTAGAGTTGAAGGAACAATTTTCAATGCGTAAGTTAAACATAGGTCTATCTGACGAGCAACGTGCAGGTGTTATCGAACTATTGAATCGCGACCTGTCAGATGCTTATCTGCTGTTAATCAAAACCAAAAAGTATCACTGGGATGTAGTTGGGCCGCAGTTTCGATCGCTCCACCAGTTGTGGGAAGAACACTATCAGGTATTAACTGAAAATATCGATGCTATGGCCGAACGGGTGAGAGCTTTAGGCGGTTATCCAATTGGTACTGCTGAGGGTTTTCTAAAGTATGGCTCGATTAAAGAACATATCGGCGATTTGCCTTTGGCTACGGAAATGGTAGCGCGTTTAGTTGACGACCACGAGTTAGTTATTCGCAATCTCCGCCAACACGTCCACCAATGCGGTGAAGAGTTTAACGATGACGGAACCGCAGACTTTTTGACTGGTTTGATGGAACAGCACGAACAAATGGCTTGGATGTTGCGATCGTTTATTGAAGGGGAATCCCTGGCGTCAGACGGCCAGCAGCCAAAAGCTCAAACTGCTACAGCTTCTCACGCTTAGAGAGATGAGGTAGACGGAAGAAGGAAGAATGGAAAATTTAGATTTTTTTATTTAACCCTCTTTCCTGATTCTCGATCGAGCAAGCAGTCAGAATTAAACGCCCTCTAGCTTCCTCAAAAACCCGGTTTCTTCAACAAACCGGGTTTTTAAATGTTGGGTTTATTTAGATTTTAGATTTCCTAAACTTTTGAATCGCATTCTTTCGTATACCTGCGACGGCAACATTCTGTGAGCCTTCGTCCGAGTCTCAATCCTAGCAAGTGTCGTCCCTTCACTCGATTCTGATGCTTGTTTTAACTCTAACCCTGATTCAGTTGGCGCTGGAAATATTATTTTTAATATACTTTCTATTGACAGCAGATACAAATTGTGGCGCAAAAGTGCCATTGATAAATCTTCTTTGAAAGCTCGATACAGCCAAGATAATGTACTGTGGTGATTGCCGCTGCGGTTGCTTTTGACAGCTAAGTAAATGTAAAAATTGCTGCTAGACCAGCGATAAATGCTGCTGGGAATTTCGGGATGTTGCTGCCGGACATCTGCCATAATTAAAGAGTGAGATTTTGCCATTGCTGCATAGTTGCTAGACATACTGCTAGCAATCTGCCGATAGCCAACTAAGTATTCGGGCACGACTTTAAATTGATAATGTTCGGCTATGCGGAGGTGAAGTTCCCAGTCTTCGCAGCCTTGAGCGTTTTCTAGTTTAAGTTTGCCGTTGTAACCGCCGACTTTTGCAAAACAAACGCGGCGAATTAGAGATGAGCTGGCATTGCCTATAAAATATTTATAAATTAATGCTGTGTAAACTTCTCCTTCGATGGTGGAGTTATAAAATCCACCTGTGAGCAAGTCTTTTTCATTTATATCAACTGACCAGGAATAGACAACTCCGACAGATGCTGCTGAGGAATTAAGGCAGTTAACTTGTTTTTCTAGGTTTTGGGGATACCAAATATCGTCGGCATCGATGGGAGCAATATATTCGCCTTTTGATTTTTCAATTGCTAGGTTGCGGGCGACGGCGACCCCGGCATTTTGCTGTTGGAATAAGCTGACGCGGCTATCTTTTTGAGCAAAAGATTGGACGATTTCGGCTGTTGTATCTGTAGAGCCGTCATCAACTACTAAGACTTCTATGTTTTGATAAGTTTGAGATAAGACAGACTCTAAGGTTTTAGTAATAAAAAATTCAGCGTTGAAAGCTGGTATGATGACTGAAACTAATGGCTGATTTAAAGTGTTTTGGGGGGTGTTCATGTAATATAAAAACTTATTTATGTAAAAGTTTTGGTTCAAAGGAAGCTAGCTAAGGGTATGTTAGCAAATTACTAAAGCTCGATCGTACAGCGTCGGAAATTTTAAGACGTATATTTAAAATATCTTGCCAAAAGTCAGAAAATGTGCATTGAGTCTGCAGTCGCGATCGATACTTGGGGCAGGAGTCACTCGCGGATGAGGTCTGTAAAAGAAATTGTACCGCGCAAGTCCTGACAGTTTCCGGGTGTCCGTGTAAACAATGTTTGATTTTATACGGTGCGCCTACTTATAAAATCAAAGTCTTGTGCATTGCAAGAGAGCCGCACCAAAATGCTGCTGGGGCTTTTTCCCAAGTTTACACAAAAAATGATATATTTAAAGATTTTGTAAAGCTGTTGTCTAAATCAGGTCAGTCTCAGCAAGATATGGCGTAAAATACAAGTAAGAATGGGGAAAATCAAATCGAAAATACCAGCAAAAAATCTAGTTGAAGACAAACAGAAATCGAGTTATAAATAAAACAGTAGAGCTGACTTTACCATTCGTAAAGTAGCACCAATAAAATTCCAGCAAATTTTAGCCCCTGCAATTTAAACAACTTAGGTAATGATTTCTACCGCCGACCCCACTGTATCCGTTATTATCCCAGTCCACAACGGGGGCGCTTACTTCCGCACCTGTTTGTCAAAACTGGCTCAAGCTGTGCCCGGGCCGATCGAGATTATTGTAGTAGCAGATGGCGAAAGCGACGGTTCCTGGCGTCTGGCCAAGGAATTCGGCGCCAAACTCATCAGGATTCCCGAATGCGGGGGGCCAGCGCGGGCAAGGAATTTGGGTGCCCAAGCTGCAAAGGGAGATATTCTGTTTTTTGTGGATGCTGATGTCGCTATTTGTCCAGAAGCTGTGGGCTATGCGATATCGGTGTTCAAAAGTAATCCCTACTTAGCTGCTTTCATCGGCTCTTACGACGACGATCCTGGAGATCCTGATTTTCTATCGCAGTACAGGAACTTGCTGCACCACTACGTGCACCAAACAGGTAACGAAGAAGCTTCGACTTTTTGGGGCGCTTGCGGAGTGATTCGCCGGGAAATTTTTTTGCAAATGGGCGGCTTTAACGAGAGTTACCGCCAAGCTTCGATCGAAGATATTGAGTTCGGCTACCGTTTGAAACAAGCAGGTTATAACATTCGGCTGTGCAAAACATTGCAGGTGAAGCATTTAAAGCGGTGGAAACCTATGGGTATGGTGAAAGCTGACTTTTTCTACCGAGCACTGCCTTGGACAGAACTGATTTGGCGCGATCGCAAATTGAATAACGACCTCAACTTG
Source organism: Microcoleus sp. F8-C3 (assembly GCA_036704825.1). Taxonomy (GTDB): domain Bacteria; phylum Cyanobacteriota; class Cyanobacteriia; order Cyanobacteriales; family Microcoleaceae; genus Microcoleus. The sequence continues at coordinate 9,815 of JAUBSN010000052.1, forward strand.
CAAGTTTCAAACCGCATCAGCGTGGTTTTAACTTATGCAGTCCTGCTGGCAGTTTTGGGAACCTGCTGGTCGCTGAGCTTTCTGCTACTGGCTGGTTTGCTGGCCATACCGCTGGTAGCAATTAATGCACCGCTTTACCAATTTTTTTACCGCAAACACGGTATCCTATTTGCCCTGAAAACAATTCCGTGGCACTGGCTTTTCTACTTTTACAGCGGACTGGCATTCGCGATCGGCACTGGTCGCTACTTATACCAAAAAAAGCCTGTGAATGGCAAAGTTAGCTTGCCGGTATCCGCTCAATAAATCAAGGCAAATTGTGATTAAATATCAAGTAGATCGATAGTTTATCAGGGTATTCACGGGTGCATCTATCCCTTTGACAAGTTATAAATAACTGTATAGTTTGGATCAAAAAGCTGGAGGTAGGCTGAGTGAAACATTATCCTGTTGCGATCGTCGGTGCAGGTCCTGCGGGCTTGACGGCAGCTTACGAGCTAGTCAAGCAAGGCATCATCCCTGTTGTACTAGAAAAAGGTGATAAAGTTGGGGGAATAGCTCGCACCGAAACCTACAAAGGCTATCGTTTCGACATTGGCGGCCACCGCTTTTATACTAAAGTTGAAGCCGTGCAGCAGTTGTGGCAAGAGGTACTGGGAAATAAGTTTATTAAAGTGCCGCGATTGTCGCGAATTTTTTATCGAGGTAAATTTTTTAACTATCCGATCGGTGCCTTCAATACTCTCTTTAATTTGGGCATAATTGAGAGTACCCTAATTATTTTGAGTTATGTGAAAGTTAGAATTTTGCCGCTTCGGGAAGAAAAAACTTTTGAACAGTGGGTGATCAATCGTTTTGGGGAACGCTTGTATAAAACATTTTTTAAGACTTACACTGAAAAAGTTTGGGGAATTCCCTGTTCGGAAATTCAAGCAGATTGGGCGGCGCAGCGGATTAAAGGACTGTCCCTCACGACTGCAATTATTAATGCTTTGTTTGGCAGCAACGACACTAAAACATTAATTAAAGAGTTTGACTATCCGGCTTTGGGACCGGGGATGATGTGGGAAAAGTTCGCGGAAGCTGTGGAAAATAAAGACGGCAAAGTTTATCTCGATACTAAAGTGATTAGCTTTGAACGTGAAGGGAATAAAATTAAAAGTATTACTGCCGAGCATAACGGGGAATTAGTTCAATATTCGGCTGATAATTTCATTACCAGTATGCCGATATCGGCGCTGGTAGCAAGAATGAAACCGCAGCCGCCAGAAGAGGTGTTGCACGCCGCGCGATCGCTCAAATATCGAGATTTTTTGATTGTATCGCTGATTGTCGATCGCAAGGATTTGTTTCCTGACAACTGGATTTACATTCACTCCCCCGAAGTCAAAGTGGGACGAATTCAAAACTTTAAGAATTGGAGCGCCGCTTTAGTTCCCGACGCCAGCAAAAGTTGTTTGGGAATGGAATATTTCTGTAGCGTAGGCGACGAGATTTGGGAGATGTCGGACGCGGAACTTATCGAATTAGCAACTCGCGAGTTGGTTGGTTTGGGGTTAGCAACAACTGCTGATGTGGAAGATGGAGTTGTCATACGGCAACTTAAAGCTTATCCAGTTTATGATGGGGAATATCGAGGACACTTGCAGGTACTTGAAGGTTTTTTGAAGGGATTTGAGAATTTGCAGACGATCGGGCGAAATGGTATGCACCGATACAACAACCAAGACCATTCCATGCTGACGGGAATGCTGGCTGTGAGAAATATTCTCGGCGAAAAGCACGATTTGTGGGATGTGAATACTGAGCGATCGTACTATGAAGATTTTAGTGTCGATCGCTCAAAAGAAAAGAAGGATTCGGATTTGATTTCGCAGTCAATATAGCCAGCCGAAATAGGGATTGCGATGAAAAAAGCGAACCTGCCAAACTTAATCGGCTTCGCAGCAAGCATCTTCGTGATCCTGCTTTCAGTGCAGCGGTTTGTCCCTATCCAACTCGGCTTAATCGAAGCGATAGCGGCGATCGCTTCTGCTTGGAGCGTTTGGCTGCTTGCTAAAAACAATCCCCTAGGCTGGTGGATCGGCTTAATCGGAGTTATCGCCTACGCTGCGGTGTTTTATAAAGTGAAACTTTACGGCGAAGTTGCGATTCAATTCTTCTATTTAATCACGAGCTTGCAAGCAATTTATATTTGGCTGCGGGGCGGCGAAAACAGCACAGAAAAACCTGTCTGTCGCCTGGATCAACGCTGGCTCATCCTCACCGCAGTTTTAGTTACAGTTGGCGTATTTGGTTTCCGAACAGTATTAGTATCTTTGGGCGGTGCTGCACCGTTTTGGGACGCCCTGACCACGATCTTAAGCGCGATCGCCCAGTTATACCTGATGGAACGCTATCTCGAAAGCTGGTATTTGTGGATTGTTGCAGACACGATTTACGTTCCCTTGTATGCCTCGCGCGGGCTATATCTGACGAGTATTTTGTACGCGATATTTTGGTTGATGGCAATTCACGGATTACAAAATTTTCAGCGTATTTACTCAGAACAAAAGCTAAAACAGCAGCAATCTTTATGATACTCGGTGTTACTGTCGGCAAATTTTACCCCTTCCACAAAGGACACGACTACTTAATTCGAGAAGCTAAAAAAAAGGTTGACCGTTTAATCGTTCTCGCCTGTTACAAAACAAATCAAGCAGTTGCAGGAAGCGTTAGAGCCGAATGGATTCGGTTTTTACATCCCGACGCAGAAGTTATCGAAGTGCTCGACGATTTGCCGGAAGCCCCCGAACCTTGGGCTCAGAGGACTCTTGAGGTGCTTTCCGGGCGAAAACCCGATATCGCTTTTACTTCCGAAGATTACGGGGAACCTTGGGCAAAACTGATGGGAGCTCAACACTTTGCAGTCGATCGCCAACGGCTCAAATTCCCGATTTCTGGAACGCAATTGCGTGAAGCGAAGCTATCCCGCAGGGAATCGCACTTAGCCGAACACTGGCAAATGCTGACTCCCCCAGCCAAAGCCTACTTTGCCAAACGAGTCTGCGTATTGGGTGTAGAATCGAGCGGCACAACTACCCTAGCGCGATCGCTCGCACAGCACTACCAAACTGTTTGGGTTCCCGAATACGGCAGGTGTTACTGGGAAGGCAGGCAATATTCGCCCGATCCTGAAATTTGGGACAGCTATGAATTTGTAGAAATTGCCAAAAAACAAGCTGCTATAGAAGACGATATTGCTACTCGCGCTAACAAAGTCATTATCTGCGATACAGATTCTTTAGCTACTTGTATTTGGCACAAACGTTACGTTGGTTCGGAACACCCGACGGTCGAGAAAATTGCAGACAGCCGCCGCTGCGATTTGTATATTTTGACTCAGCCGGATTTCGGGTTTGTTCAGGATGGAACGCGAGAAAGCGAACATTTACGGATGACTATGCACCAGTGGTTTGTTGAGGTTCTTCAGAAGAAAGGAAAGCGGTATATTACTGTCGGAGGAACGCACGAGTTGCGAATGTCGGAGGCAATTGGGGCGATCGATTCAGTGTTGGTGTTTGAACCGTTAAAATAGCTAGAAAATGAGGAATAAGTTTCGATACAATTCCTCTACCAATAAATCGATTCGTCGCTCAATAGAAAAAAGCGATTCGTCTTTAATCTCGCAATATAGTTAATATTTTGCAACTGTTGTAATGAGGCGATCGCGCATCTTTTGTTTGTGGGCGATCGCTCAAATATCATCAGGTAATGGTGGCAATAATGCCTCTACTTGTACCAGTAAACTAGGCAAAACACTTGTAACAATATTCCAAATAACTTCTGGTCTCACTTGGTCATAACGGTGAACCAAAATATTGCGTAAGTTAATCGCATTTCGCCAATCAATTTCGGGATGCAACTGCTGAAACTCGATCGAAACTCTCCTAGCTGCTTCGCCCAAAATCCCCAACTGCCGCTCTACGGCACTTTGCATAAAAACACTTTCCAGGTAAGTGTCGCAAGAAGCATCAGCAGTAAACTCCTGAATCAGACGGATTGCTTGCGCCATGTCCCAAAGTGAAGCTCTATCCCGATCGCCCGCTTGCATAAATCACTCGATGCGTTTTCAAAATGTTCGATCGCCGATAGGGATTTTTTAACAGCTTTTTTTCCACCAAATCTACAGATCGCTGAAATAAATCCTCTATCTCTTCCTGCATACCCAATAAATCTGACAGCGTGAGGCGGTGTGATGGCTCATAGGTGACCAGTACATCCACATCACTATCAGGGCGAAAATCATCCCGCAGCACCGAGCCAAACAGGGCAAACTCGATAATGTTCCAGCGCTGGCAAAATTTTGCTATCGCATCGAGAGAGACTTTTAGCCGATAGCTCACTACATATTCTAAATCCGATTGCAACTCAACCATACGCGAGCAAACCTCCAACGAAAGCAACTAACGTCTGAGCTAAAGTGAAGCAATGGCATCGCTAATTTTCACCATGAGTGTCATTGGATCGATCGGCAAAACAGTAAACCCGCACTTCTGGTAAAACTGCTTCGCATCTTCGGAGATAGCGTGTACGAGAATTGCCCGTATTCCTGCAATCTCAGCAGCTTGCAAAGTGCGAAGAATTGCATCCCGCAGCAAAGCGCGTCCTATGCCGCAGCCTTGCCAGTTGCGATCGACTGCAAGCCGTCCGATCGCCATAATAGGAATCGGATCGGGCATATTGCGCCGGACTTTACCCGTTGCAGAAGTGTGTGCTATTGCTCCATTTGCCAGACAATAGTACGCAATGACTGCTTGGCGATCGCACAAAACATAAGTCCGTGAAGCCCCATCTAAGTCATTTTTCAGAGCGCGGCGCTTGAGCCATTCATCTAACTGACTGTTGCCTGAATCAAACGTCTCAATTTGATGTAACGAGTTCAGTTTTTCAGGCGGGCAGAGTTGGTCTAAATCTCGATCTAATCCCACGGAGATTTTGTTTTTAGTAATGCCTTTAGCTTCTGATTTGGCGCCGGCGGTGCATCGAGCAGCGCCAAAAATTGCTTAAATTTAAGTTCATCTAACCCAAAAAAACAGCGGTCTAGAATCACATCTTGAGCTTTTTGGTAAGCTGATTCAAGCATGAACTCCGATCGGCTCTTTCCCTGTAATTGGGCCGCGCGATCGATGAGAGCGCGTTGATTCGGCTGAGCTCGAATGTTAATTGTCACATCGCGGGTCTGGCTGACTGATTCTTCAGATGCTGGCGGGTGCATAACAGTTACCTCTGGCTAGATACAGTAGTAATTAGAGCTATTAGCCCTAGCATATTTATACGCTAATTTTTTGTATACACAATGTCAACACATCTACTGAAATCTGCGATCGCGGATTCTAGTTAACCGCTATGGAATCGCGAGCTCACGCATTTTACGGGCAGCCCCCGCCGCCCCTGAGACAGGAGCAATCGCCCTAAGTCCTGATGTTGCCTTTCTAGCTGTGTTTTTGATAGTTGAGACAAATCTTTTAAACTTGTGCTAACCCTTGACTACAGACTTAGAGAGTGAAAATATGCTAAGACGCAACCAACAAACGAACCAACCTATGAACTTTTCCCAGAAGTCAGGGGGCAAAAGTGCCACACCCCCAAAAACCAACTCAACACAGAATCTCGGCGTCGCAGGATTGCGGAAATTATTTTTTGCCGCCGGAATAGCCTCTCTGTGCGCTAGCTGTCAAAATCCTCCAGCACCCACCGCCACAACTCCCGGAGCCACCCCCGGAACCAGTAATGCAGCCACTCCCGTCGCAGTCAGCAGCCCCGGAGACCCAAATACTGTCAAAATTGTCTCCATGCTCCCCATGACAGGCAGCGCCTTGGGTCAAGCTCAAACAATGGTCAACGGCATCCAACAAGCACTGGCCGAAACCAACTCCAAAGCTTGCGACGGTAAAATCCAAATCCAATACGAAGTTTACGATGACGCTACCGCCGCTGCCGGCAAATGGGACCCGGCCCAAGTAACGTCGAACTCCAACAAAGCTGTCGCTGACGGTTCGGTAGTTGCCGTCATCGGTCACTATAACTCCGGTGCCGCCAAACTTTCCATTCCCGTACTCAACCAAGCTAACATCGTCATGATCAGTCCGGCAAACACTTATCCGGGACTGACTAAACCAGGAAAAGGCGAAGCCAAAGAACCCAACGTTTATTATCCCGCAGGTACTCGCAATTTCACCCGCGTTGTCCCCGCTGACGACCTTCAAGGGGCTGTAGCTGGCAACTGGGCGAAATCTTTAGGCGTGCAAAAAGTCTTCATTCTCGACGACCAAGAACTCTACGGCAAAGGCATCGCTGACGTTTTTGAAGCCACTGCTAAAAATTTGGGAATTCAAGTCCTCGGAAGAGAGGGAATTGATATTAAAGCTAGCGACTACAAGGCGTTAATGAATAAGATCAAAGCTTTAAATCCCGACCTGATTTACTTCGGCGGTACTACTCAGAGCAACGCCGGACAAATAATTAAAGACATGAGAAATGTCGGGATGACGCCTGATGCAGTTAAGTTCATGGGACCCGACGGCATTAAAGAGCAAGCTTTAATTGACGCGGCAGGCAAAGATGCCGAAGGAGTTTATGCTACTTTTGGCGGCTTGCCTCCTCAAGAATTGACTGGTGTGGGTGAGAAGTGGTACGAAAGTTACAAGGCAAAATATAATGCTGAACCGGAAGCTTATGCAGCATACGCCTATGAAGCTGCTAAAGTTGCGATCGGCGCAATTAATAAAGTTTGCAAAAATGACCGCGCTGCAATCCGCGATGCTGTCTTGGCAACTAAAGATTTTAACGGGGTACTCGGCACTTGGAGTTTTGACACCAACGGCGACACGAGCTTGACTACAATGTCAGGAAATGTTGTTAAAGGCGGTAAGTGGGAGTTCGTGAATGCGCTCAAGACGGAATAATTAGTCAGTTGTCAGTTGTCAGTTGTCAGTTGTCAGTTGTCAGTTGTCAGTTGTCATTTGTCAGTTGTCATTTTATCGATTACCCCTCGCAGTCTAAGACGCATTCATACTAAAGAAACCGGGTTTTTACTGGATTTAAGGGTTCGAGCGAGTAGTTTCGGAAAAAAACCCGGTTTCTCTCTCGCTCCACAATTCCCGATTACCGATTACCAATTACCGAAAAATTATGAAAAACTGGCAGAGTATTCTTCTATATCTAGGTGTAGCTTATATAGTTTTGTTGTTAGGACCAATTGCCGGATTTGACTTGCCCAAAATTATTGGGGAAATAGCCAGCAATCCTGAAGTTTTTATCCAACAATTATTAGTTGGTCTTGTCAACGGCGCGCTGATTGCAATTATTGCTTTGGGTTACACTATGGTGTATGGCATTATTGAGTTAATCAATTTTGCTCACGGCGATTTGTATATGTTGGGTGCTTTTGCTTCCCTAACGGTGTTCGGGGCTTTTGGCATTCAAGACGGCGCGCCTTTAGGTATTGCTATACCGGTGATGTTAGTCGCTTTAATTATATGTTCGGTGTTTTGTGCTGGACTGAATATTGTTGTCGAAAAGTATGCTTATCGACCTTTGCGCAATGCTCCCCGTTTGGCTCCGTTAATTTCAGCTATTGGAGTTTCTTTTATTTTCCAAAATATGGGGTTATTTTGGGGAGGATTGAAAGCTTTTATTCCGGTGATGGGGTCTAATTCTGCGGCTCCGAAAAGCTTTCCCGATTTGTTGCCGCGAGTTGATATTTTCAAAGCTTTGGGAATTCAAACGAGTATTGTATTTACTACGAAAGATTTAATTGTTTTGGTGGTGGCGGTTCTATTGATGGTTTTGCTTCATGTGTTTGTGCAGTACACTCGTCTGGGAAAGGCGATGCGGGCAACTGCTCAAAGCCGCGATGCTGCTAAGATTATGGGGATTAATGTAGATCAGATTATTGCTCTGACTTTTTTGATTGGGGGAGCTTTGGCGGGTTCGGCTGGGATTCTGGTCGGTTTGTACAACAATACTATTGTTTTTACGATGGGGTTTACGGCGGGTTTGAGGGCTTTTACGGCGGCGGTTTTGGGGGGAATTGGCAATATTGTGGGGGCGATGTTGGGAGGGGTTTTGATTGGGTTGCTGTCGTCTTTGAGCGACCAGTATTTGTCTAGTCGCTGGACTAATGCTTGGGTGTTTGGGGTTTTGGTGGTGATTTTGGCTTTTCGGCCAGGGGGTTTGTTGGGCGAAAACGTTCAGGAGAAGGTTTGAAATTTCGGGGTTTAAATAATCGCAAGATATCTTTAAGTAGACATGAAAAAACAGCACAGGCAGCTCCCAGACTTTTAATAGAAGTTGGGGAACTAAAAGCGATCGCGTTTTACGTTTTAGTTTTACATTTTAAATATTCCCTGGTTTGAGCCAGCCAAAAACTTCGCCTAAAGTCAACTGCATTTCCGGCATAAAGTTGGGAACCGGTAGTATATCTGTTGGTTCTTGCAAGGAAATAGGCTGCTGCCTTGCGGGATAGGCTAAAATGTTTTTTTCATCGGGATCGAGCAACCAACCCATCTGACAACCGGCATTCAAACAGTGCAAAATATTGTTTGTGACTTTGGTTTGGCTTTGGGCTGGGGACAATATTTCTATTGTCCAGTCTGGGTGAGAATTAAATGTATTGGCAATTTCGCCGTCAGCGTCTAGGGGAATGCGATTCCAAACAAAAATCGCTACATCGGGAACAATAGAACGTCCGCCAAAGGTGCAGCGAAGTTCTGGTAGGGCTAGGGCAATTTGCGGTTTCTCTGCGATGTCATTAGTGACTGTGACGAGTCTGCCTTGTAGTTTGCTGTGTTTTCCTTGCGGCATAGGTTTTTGGACGATCGCACCTTTGATGTATTCGCTAGCGGGTGTGGTTTCTGGGAGTTGCAAAAACTCGTCGAGGGTGATAGTTTTTTGAGGTGCTTGTACCATATAGCGATCGCCCGTTTGAAGTGTGCTGCGGTAACAGTTCCAGTATATTTGAAGTTTCGTCACTTTTGGTGCAATAATCGAACTCAAAAGACTCTAAACTGTAGCTAGCCCGATCGACCGTTTCCACGATAAGCAGTCGATCGCATTGATTGAGGCAGAAATTTGCACTACCCGTGTCAGTCGCATCTATAAAACTGCGATCCCTAGCATTTTTGCATCTAACTACTGACTGCTGACTAATAACTAATGACTACTGACTACTAACTAATGACTAATAATTTATTACTATGTCAAAAGAAATAATTAATGCGATTAAATCGAGCGGTATTTTAGGGGCGATCGCCTCTTTGACTGTTTTGTTATTCGGCGGTTGGAGCGGTACCGTAATCGGCTGGCTGATGGGTACGGCGGCAGGTTTTATGAGCTGTCGGGAACGGAAGGTTTACAGCCCGAAAAGGGGTGCGACTATCGGTAGTTTAGCGGGAGTGGGATTGGGAGTTTGGCTGTTAGTTGCGAGTGTGGTAGAAGGGGTTTTGATTAGACCTTTTTCTGGTCAATCTGCTGTTGCTTTACCGACGACGCTGCTGTACGGGATTTGCAGTTTGACGATCGCAATTTTGACAGCTACGTTAATGGGTGCTTTGCAGGGTTTGCAGGGGGAACGCCAGCGGCTGGCAACTCTGGTGACATTAGCTTTTATTCTAATTCTGTTTCCGTTTATCGACATTCAAGCTCAGACTGGCTGGATTGCTACTGTAGTACAGATTCAAATCTTTATTATGTTGGCGCTGGGTTTGAATATTACTGTGGGTTTTGCGGGTTTGTTAGATTTGGGATATGCGGCCTTTTTTGCGATCGGCGCTTACACGACGGCTTTGCTATCTTCTGGGCAGTTAAATATTGCTTGGAACTTTTGGGTGGTACTGCCGATCGCGGCCGGCGTAGCTGCGATCGCGGGCGTAATCCTGGGTATTCCGACACTGCGGCTCAGGGGCGATTATTTGGCGATCGTTACCCTCGGTTTTGGCGAAATTATCCCGGTTGTCTTTAGGAATTTAACGGCGATTCGGATTGACGAACCAGTCTCGAAGATTGTTGCTTCCCTGTTGGGTAAACCCGAGTTGGTGCTGTGTCTGGTTGGGTGCGATCGACCTTTTAACCTCACCGGCGGCGAAGCGGGCATAAACCCGATCGGGCGTCCATCTCTCCCCATCGTCGGCACTTTCAGCACCGGCAACTATTTTCCCTGGTACTACCTAATTTTGCTGCTAGTTGTCTTCGCTTACTTCATGATTTCGCGGCTGCGAGATTCGCGGTTGGGCAGGGCGTGGAATGCCATGCGCGAAGATGAATTAGCGGCTAGTGCGATGGGGATTAACCTTGTCAAAACCAAACTTTCGGCTTTTGCGATGGGAGCGACTTTTTCGGGCTTTGCAGGCGCGTTTTACGCCGCCTATATCAGCGCGATTTTTCCCAGCGTTTTCGATTTCTCGGTGTCGGTAATCATCCTGTGTATGGTGATTTTAGGCGGTTTGGGCAACATGACCGGGGTGATTTTGGGCGCTATCATTATCATGTCTGCCGATCGGCTTTATCTGCCACAATTAGCGCAAGTCCTCAAAGGTTTCCTGAATACTTTTGTACTCCCCAGGATTGCAATTCCCCAGTTGCAAGAGTTTCTGGCCACCAGTTTAGACCCGATTCAAATGCGCTTATTTCTCTTCGGCCTAACTCTTGTTGTCATGATGATCGTGCGGCCGGAGGGGTTGATTCCCGATAAGATACACCAAGCTGAACTGCATTCTGATGGTGAAGCTAGCAATGAGTCTTTAGCAGACGCGAGAAGTCAATAAGTAGGCAAGGGCAAAAACCCTAGTATTTTGTAGGCCGGTTTAACTAAGAATCTAGGATGCAAGGGAGTTTATAAGTGTAAAAAAAACATCCCCATCTAATGTTTATTTGTAACCCACTAATTAGTAAGCGTGAAAGGTGAGCCATGAAAAATGTAACTGGTACGGCTTTTATCGTTGCGGAATTTAGAGCAGAAGAGAATGAAGAGGCAATTCCTCTTTACACTGATAATGTAGTAAAAATTTGGCTCAACGAGGAAACAAAAGAAGTAGCTGAAAAAATAGCTCAAAACTCTCCCGCAGCTAAAGAAATGGTTAAGTTGCGGACTAAATATTTTGATGATGTTTTGTCAAACCAAATTTTAGGAGGTTGCAAACAAGTAGTTATTTTAGGTTCGGGTTTGGATACTCGCGCTGCTAGAATTAATGGAGAAGGAGTGATTTATTTTGAAATAGACGACCCCGCGACTCTTCAATTAAAAGCAGAAACTCTCAAAGCTAACAAAGTTACTGCTAATGTTCGCTACATTCCCGGCGATTATGTAAAAGACGGTTTAATCCCCTTGCTGAAGCAGAGTGCATTTGATTTCGCTCGACCGACATATTTTTTGTGGGAAGGCAACACTACATTGCTTGACAAAAAAGATGTAATATTTGTGTTAGAACAAATTCGCGACAACGTTCATAATTTTCGATTGTCCTTTGATTATATGTCGGACAAGGTGATTTTGAGAACGACGGGCTACCAAGATATCAATGATTACATAGATAAATACGAAAGTATGTATGCACCGTGGATTACTGGGTTTGAAAACATTGCAACTTTGGCTGACGAACTGAATCTCAAAGTTATTGAAAACTTTTCGACAGCAGATTTACACGCACAATATCGCCCTCGACGTTCGCTAGAATCTAATCTTTTTAAGTTCTATTTTGTTTGTACGTTAGAGAATGCAGTAGGGTGCGTCAGTCAAAAACTTTGACTCAACTCGAATAATTTGCTGCTGACGCACCTTACCACAGCAAAGACGATCGTACTTTGTGTGTACGCTAGAAAATGCAGGAGGGTGCGTCAGTAATTTCTTGGAAAATCGCAAACCATTTATTAGGTCAAGCGAATTCGTAAAGAATAAATAAGATCGTGTTTAGCCAACCAATCTTTTACCTCTGGCGTTAAAAGTCCCAGGGTAGCACCCTCATTAGCAGCCACTCTCAGAAAACGAAGCACTGCTTCAGGAACTTCATCAGCATTTAAGCCCTCCCAGCACTGCTTTAATTGCTCAATTAGCCGATCGACTCTCTCAAAATCCTCACTGCTTTGGGGAATTGAATTTGATTGCTGGATTTCCCAATCTAACTTTCTAATCTGTTGGACAGTTGGCTTAAATGCCGAAACTTTATCCAATAAATTTAGGATTTCATTATTAGTGCTGGGCTTATTTTGATTTCGGTAGAGCCACCAAGATTGATTCAATTGCTCTCTCAGAGAATTTTGTAATTGATCTATCCTAGAAGTGAAATTCTTTTTGTTAAAATTTTCATTGGGTGGTATAATCCATTCAGGATCTTTTTTAAATCCTTCCTCAACATTAGCAATAAATATCAGCAAAATCTCAGCCTTTTGAGTTAAATGAAAATTGGTAATTCCTTTTTGGCGAAAAGCTCTCAAAGATTGAACAAGAGGTATAGTTTCAGCGACAGCTTGCTCAATCTGTTGTTGTCTAGATTGAAAACCTTGTAAATTTTCTGCATATTTCTGAAGATTAATTTTTTTTTCAGATAACTTAATCAGTTGGGTGGATTTTTGTAAAAGCATATTATATCTCCTTTAATTTCAGTAATGAGCTCTTGCAGTTTAGCCAATCCATCTTCAATAGCCCTATGGCAAGATTCTACTGTTGCACCACCGGACCCTTCTAAAACTTCAATTTGGTTATTCGCCTCGGTTATAGAAGCATCAAGAAAATTGTTAGTGCTGCCGACAAATTCGGAAGCCTCTGTCATTGCTTTTTGATGATTTTCGCTGAGATACTTAAGCAGCTTCCCCGGTTTACTATCGCGATTATCTTTCTCAGCTTGCACGCGCTTCATTGTTTCTAAATATCTATCAAGCCCAACTCGTTTAAACTGTTCCAATACTGATTTTAGCTCATCAACTCTCTTTCTGCCTCGAAATACACCAGCTTCTGTCGAGCTATCGATCGCCTGTTTTACCAAATCGATAACATCTTTTTTCTTGATGTCTTCCCCTAATTCAGCTACTAGAGAATTATAAACAGCAAGTTGCCGATCGCATTCTTCCTGAATCGCTTTTTCTAGCATTTCATCCACCGCTTGACGCGCTTTATCAATTTCGGGAAACTTCTCTCGAACATCTGCCGGAATTTCACATTGAGGTTGCCAAAAGTTGCTAACCTGTTTCAAAGGTTCCAAAATTTGAACAGTATCAATAATTTGAAATTGTGTAGAACTTCCTTTCGTGCAAGCGGTTCGACTCCTAACAATGTCTAGTAAAGCATCGCGGTGTTTTTGTAAAGTACCAAATAGCTTTTTCCAAGTAGCTGAACGATTTTCTAAATCTTTGGGCTCTAGTTTGAGAAACAAAGCATCGATCGAATTTTCAGTAGAATTTGTAGAATGTCCTGCCATTGTGGCGGCGATCGCCAGTAGCTCAACTGCAGCAGGTACAGGGTTCCAGGGTTCCCCAGACTCGCGGGGATACAGGCGAATTTGCTCAACTACATACTGACTCCACTTTTCCAGTTGTTTGGCGTAGGTGCGAAAGTAGCGAGATCCATCGGGGAACTTCCAATGCTTGTAATGGTTGTATTGTAAAATGCCTTGAAAGGCGATCGCCGTTTCCCGAAACTCATCTGCATCATCAGGATTTAGAGGAAGAGATAGTTTAACTCCAGAAATCGTCTCCCTCGTCACTTTTGGACTGAAAAAAGTAATATTTCTGCTTTTAAAATATGTCGTCCCGCTACTAGCAAAAACCCCCTTAAGCAGCATTTCCGTATCCCATTCGATCCGCTCGCAGATAGCTGAATAAATCAACGGGCGCAGTTCCCCAGCGATATCTTGCGGGAGAATTTCTTGATTGTTCCAGCGATCGAGAATTTCTTTTTGCCTAGTCAGCTTGTCGGGAAGTTGCGCGGCTGGCGTCTGATTATTTTTAGTTGTCGGGGGCGAATCAACTTGATAATTACTAACAGAAGACATAGACTCTTTAGCACCCGAAACAGATGATAATTTTTTTGTCTGTTTCACATTCACGCCCAGCGCCGGAATATCAAATGCAGAGTGAACTTCTGGGCGCAAATCGCAAAGCTCGTTACTATCCGTCCACAAATCGAGGAGAATCTGGCGGCGATCGCAATTTTGGGGATCGTTCGCTTGAATATCTCCCTGAACAATTGCACTCAGCCGCATCTTGCCAAAGTGTTCTCGCACAGAAATAGCAGGAAATTTTCCCTGCTCAATATCAGAAATAGAATTTTCTAGCGTCCACTTAAGAACATCTTTAATCAAAATCCGAGGGTTATAATTGCCGGGATTGACTCTCGAAAGCATTTGTTCTAATGCTTCCGCAGTGAAAGGATACAAACCAAAACCGTCTGCTTCTGCAAAACCTGCATGACAAGCTAGTTTGTGTTCGCATTCATTGCAAGCACTAGGTAGAGATTCTCGATCCGAATCTTCGCGATTGCGAGAGTCAGCCCACCAATTTTGAATTGTTTTATCCTCCAAACGCACCGCGTTGAGATATCGTCCCACAAATTGTTTGATATCTGCATAATTCACTAAAGATTGTTCGCCAACTGTGCCGAGGTCAAGATTAACGCTAAAAGTAATCCGCTGTTTTACAGTATCTAACCTCAGACTGTCAAAATAGCCCGTAGTACAAGCTAGCGCCGTTCGGATCGCGCACAAAGGTTTGCGTCCCGGTTGTTGAGGTCGCGCTAAAACTGCTTCTAAAACTTCGCGATCGATGCCTTGCAATTTAGCAAAATCTTCAATCAGCAAAACTAACTCTATTTCTTGTTCTGCTAAAGTTTCGCGAACTTCCCGCATCAATCTTTGTAAATCTTCCCGCCCCAAGCTCAAAACCTGAGCTATGGCTTCATCTAAATGCCGATTCAACCAATGTACAGTTGCCCTTTGAGTATCCTCATCGCCGATGAGGAAACTATAAAAATCCTGTGCTTCCTTGCCAGCTTTTGCCAAGTTTAAAACATTAAGAGGCAAGTCAGCGAGCGAAAATTGCCGCCGTTCTTCCACAACTTCTACCGTATCTCGCTGTCCGAGAATGTGGATAACTAATTGATGGATAATACCCCCATCCTTTAGCCAGTGTTTTCGGAAAAATGGATCGTATAATAGAGCATCAACAGCACCGACGAGGTAATATTCCACATCAGAAAGGTTAGTGCGATCACCCCGACCGTTTGGGCCAACAGCAGCCGCAAGCTGATTCAGAAGTTGTTCCCGCGCTTGCGCTTCTGTCAAGCTGCTAGTGGCTCGATTTAAACGCTGCCGGTATTCATCAAAAGTTGCTCCTGGCATCCCTTCTAATATTAAACTGATAATATCTTTGAGATTCGTTCCAATTTTGGGAATCAGCAAAACTCGGCGCTTTTGGGTCGATGCAATATTCGCGGCCAGCCAGCGAATCAGGTGAGATTTTCCCGTCCCAGAACTGCCTAAAACTGGCACGAAAGCGAAATCTTTTTCAGCGAGAAAGTCTTTCAGAAATTGTTCCTCACTGTAGGAAACTCGCGACGGTGCATCGATAAGTTCCTGGCGGTACATGGCAATTGGATGGTGAGTTGCCAGAAATATACTATCTGGAGTTTGCGTAGCCTCCACACCCATTACGCGGCGAACGCGATCGACATCCCAGCAAACAAATTTTGTAAATGTCATAGTTCTACTTCCGTCCAAATAATATGAGAAAATCCTTCTTCATTTCCTACCCCGGTAAAGATGAATAAATCGGCATCAGACTCTTTTACAAGCTTGATGCAACCATCATCCTGAAGGCGGAATAAAGCAAAAGCCGTGCTAGTTGATAAGTGATTTGGTAAGCGATTGCCAATTTTTTCTTCTACCTGTTCTCGAAATTTTCCCGTTTCAAACAGAGGACATTTTTTAGCTAGGCGATCGAGAAAATCTCGTATTGAAAGTTTAGCTTTTGCTTCGCCTTGAAATAAACCCTTTAAATTTCGCCTCAGATAAGCAGTTGGCTCAGCCACAACAAGTTTTTTGTTTGAATCTGAAGCATGGCCCCAAGCAAATCCTAAATAACACATCCAGTCCACGAATTGACCGAACAAAGTATTGCTGGATATTTTCAAATCTAAAGACTCAGCAACTCCCTGTTGTGCGACAAGCTTTTCTACTTTTTCCCACGTATCGGGAGCATCATAAATATCCTGTGCTAAATACCATGCTATTAACCGACCTAAATCTTCTTCATCTTCGTTGTCAGCAGCAAACAATAGCTCTACCAGCGTATCGGGCAACAATCGATCGCCTGTGTGAGGATGTCGAGATGCTTCGGGGAGCTCACAATTTATAGCAATATCTTGATTTTCTTCGATTAATAAACCGCACTTGATACTTTCTCGCAGTGCAGCATCAAACATCGGGTGTTCGGCACTTTTGTTTCTCCCTTCTGACAATTCATCTGGAGAAAGCAGCCGAGTGAGTTTTTCCTTGTTTTCGCGCTGTTTGGGTGATTGAAGTAAGTATCTAAATATTCCTCGCATTCTGCTAGGAGTAGCTAAAGCAGTTTTTAAGACGCTCATAAATTAACCTCCCTGCAAAAGCGATCGAACATCAAGTATCTGCCTGAAAAAATATTAATTAGTTTGCGGTCATCGCGGCTCGGATCGGGTGTATCTACGGGAAGCATAATGATTAGCGGAGCTTCTGAAGTTCTGTTGAGTGACAGATAGTTGTGAGGGATATTCTTTCCGGGCGGATGAAAGATTAGGGTGGGAGTGCGCGGCATCAGCATGGGTTCGTATTTTTCAAACAAAAATATACAAGCATCGGCAATTCCATTTATTTGTGCTAGGAAGATACTCTGAAATTCATCAGCCACCACCAGATTATTAATTCCCTGCTCGATTAACCAGTTAAAAAATTTAGAGCTTTTGAGTTTCCAGCTTTGAGCTTCTAGAGACTCATAGAAAACGAGCATTAACTTATCTCCTCCCAGCAATGATTTTAGTTTTTCACCTACAAAAAAATTAGGTTTTTGCCATACAGGTAATGGCGCGGGCATAATTCCCGAAAACTCTGGTTCCCTGTTTTTTCTGCAAACAGGACATCCACCGCAAGCACGAGAAACTATCACCTGTTTTCTCGGTTCTGGCACTGCACGGGCGGGTATGGTGTAAGCTTCAGCAACTATTTCGGAAATACAGCGTTTCGGCCGCAAAACCTCGCGCATTAATTGCAGGTTTTTATAGCTCCAGTTTTGGCGCTGCTGGCGAATTGGCTCTACTTTATGTTCCCAACTTTGACGGTTGAGGTGCGATTCATTTCGGATGCGGATGAACCGGGACTCTCTGTGCAGTTCCCAAGCTTCGTTATAAGCTGCTTCCGATTTAAAATTTCTTCTTCGCGGCGGTTCATCGGCATCAAAATCGATTAAACCCGATCGACTCATCAGCGTTAAAGTGCGGATATTCCAAGCCTGATTTTGTTGGCTGTTCATGTCAATATCTCCTGGTTGTAAGGACGGAGGAATATTTACGGGAACGCGAAACCGCCCATCGGGAAGAACTTCTTTCCTCAAAAACATACTTTTCCACCGCTGAAAACCCCGATCGATCGTAATTGCAGATTTGTCATTAAGCGATTTGGCAATGTCTAAGTCTTCATTGGTATGCAAGGTGAGCGAGATTGCAGCCTTGCCGTCTCGACCGCCCCGACCGACTTCTTGATAGAAACGATCGATCGTTTCTGGAATGCAAGCATGAATTACTGCTCGAATATCTGACTGATCCACGCCCAATCCGAAAGCAGAAGTAGCAACAACTATATCAACTCGTCTCTCGCGCAAGTCTTCTATCAATTGAGAGCGTTCTTCAGAACTGGATTCTCCGGTCATAACGGCACACCGTTGGAATCCAGCAGACAATAAATCCTGTTTCCATCGCCTGACATCTTGGCGCGTTGTGGCGTAAACAATCAGAGGGCGGGGAAGATGATAAACTGCTTCAATTAATCGCTGTTTCCTGATTTCTTCACTTTGACACCAAGCAAACCAGTAAGACGGTTCCGGTCGCAACTGTACGGCAGATATTACTTGAAAAAGACCGGGTTTACCAAATAAAGTTTCTAGGGTATCTAAACAGGATTCTGTTAATGTGGCAGTCAGCAATAAAGTGGTAAAAGAAGTTAAGCGCAACAAATCTCTTTGCAAGCCGGGAAGTTCTTGGAAAGCGGGGCGAAATTCATCGCCCCACTGTTCGACGATATGCGCTTCATCTATTACGAAATACCGCAGCATTTGTAATTTGGCGGCTTCGTAAAGAGCAGGTGCGAGAGAATTCATCAAGCTTTCGGGTGATGTGAAAACGATTCGCTGAGTGCCGTTGCGAATGCGATCGCGAATTTCCTGCCTTCTCTGTTGTTCTTGCCCGGATTCATCGCCATAATAGGCAGTATCATGGTTCACAAAAGGTCTTAAAGCTCGTTCTTGGTCCATAGCCAGTGCTGTAGTCGGCACAACAACAACTGTGACACCAGCATTTTTCGATTCCAACAAAGCAGGCAATTGAGCGCAAAGACTTTTCCCCGATCCAGTAGGCAGATTAATCGCTAGTGTCGAATTGTCAGGAGCAGTTAAAACAGCCCGAATTGCCTCGCGCTGTCCGACACTCCGGTAATTTTTCCTATCCACCAATTCCAGAAACGGATCTCCCTCTACTGGCTCGTAATTGCGGCGAACTTTATCATCAAATACGGGTTTGTCTGGGGGATATTGTGCGGAAAAATCCAGCCAATCAGGCTGCCAAGGATGAGCGCTAATCAGATAGTAATCGGCACCTTCGATTAAAATATCGATACCGCTTTGTTGCCAAATTTCGCGATCGGGAAAAAGAGAAGTCCGAGGTACTTTCAAAGTTGGGGGTATCCCGCCTTTTTGCTCGTATTCCCGCCGCAGCACCTGACGCATCGCAGCCGCAATATCTCCCATTCCCGGCGCGCAATCAGTTCCCGCAGCATCCAAAGTTTCCAGCAAGCGCCTGTGACAAACTTCTGAAAACTGACTTTTATCAGCAGGAATCTTACCTGTTTGGAGAATTTCTCTGAGCTTTTGAAAAGAATCAGCCATCACTCATTTCCCCCTTCCTGAGATTCCACCGGAGGTCGCCCAGAAACTACAATGAATCCTACAGAATCAAGCTTAATTCTGGGATAGCGAATTCCTTCTAAAATAGCTTGACTTAACGCAGTTTCTGTGTTGAATTCTCGGGCTAGTAAAGAATGCGAAGTTTGTGCGCTTTCAGCCATTCGGTTGAGGCGCAGTCGCAGTTGGTCTAGTCTATTTCCTAGTTTCCGATCGGCGATTTGGGCGCGCTGTTCGCAGAGGGAGATGAAAGAAGTGCGATCGCGCAACAGTATTTCCGAAGTCTCGCGCGCCTGACTGCACAAATCAGGCCACTTACTCTCATCAACAAACTCATTGAGAACCGATAATCGACTTTTTGCTAAATTATAATCTCGGCAGGGATGAGAACTTTTACCCTTGTACGAACCTTGCAGAATCTTCAAAACAGCTTCATCTTCAACAACGCTCATCGGTTCGTAGCGAGTATCAATAAAAATTGTCTCTACGATCGGAGGAAATAACGCATCAGCGCGCCGTTTCACAGATAGAAATCTACTTCGATCCAGCTCAAAATCTGTTAAAACTTGCTGGGCTAATTCCAAATCAGCCTCGACTACATAATTAAAGCGAAAACCGAACCATTCCATCCCTTCCCCAGCATCCCAAGATCGATCGCACCGCCACATCGCAAAGGATTGACCTCGGTCATCCCAATGAATGTAAGATGCTAGCGCTTCCACAAATCCTTCCCCAATACGGTAGAGATTAACACCAGGATGTTGAGTTGATATTCTCCGGTTATAAGTACCAGATAGTTTTCCACAATCAGCAAAGTGAGTTCTTAGATCGTGAACTGGAATTAAAGTGCGCGCCGTATGTTGATAATGCTGCACTTTTGCTAAATTCAGATCGTCAATTGCCTTGAATTGTAGCGATTGACAAATCCAGTCTTCTGTTGCTCGTTTGATTTCCTGATGGCGAGCGTCACAATCATCTAAAGCTTGAAAATATTCGGTAGCATTTTCATCCTGAGCATCAATTTCATCTAAAGCATTTTGTTCGCTAATTTTCACTTGTTCCCCAGCGATTCCTTCCCGGATTGAGTCGATTTTTTCTAAAAGTCCGCTAGCACCAGATTGAAACAGGACTGTTTCCAGTTCCGGCAGTTTTTCATCTACATAAAACTGAAGGCTGGCTATTGATTGATGAAAAATTCCGAAACCATCTTTTAATAATTCATACCAAGCACTGTGAGGGCTATCCTCTAAGTCTGCACCCGCAAATAGTGTAAGCTGAACATTTATCCGGCGACCAATGCGATCGATCCTGCCAATCCTTTGTTCTAAACGATTTGGCGACCAGGGAAGATCGAAATTAATCATCCAGTTCACAAATTGGAAGTTGCGGCCTTCTTCACCAGAGGAATCGCACACTAGGATAAAACAATTGGGGTCATTTTTAAAGCGATCGAGGTTTTTTTCAACATCAGAGCGTTTCATCCCTAATTGATGGCTAGCTACAGTTCCGGTACCGAAAGTACCTGATAAGCACCGGACAATCTGAGCGCCGCTTTGAATAAAACTGGTGAAAATGATAACTTTTGGTAGGGTATCTCCCGGTATCGGGCGGCGAATTCGCTGCTGCACCTGTTCCAGCAATCTATCAAGGTTGCTGCGATAAGATTGAAGTTTCAAACATTCTGACAGATGATAAAGTAGAACTCTCTTGAGTAATTCGAGGCGAGATCCTTCTTCCGAAGGTTTTTGAATAATTCGCTGCAAAGATTGCAGAATTTCTGCTTCTCCTGAAAATTTAGGGGTTTCCGTCAAAATTCTGGCGCTATCAATCCCAAACTCCCGAATGATGTCAGGATGGGAGATACAACTTAAACGGACTGCAACTATCTGTTGTAAGATTCCCAGCCAAGTACCAGCAGCACGGAATAAAAGCAGAAAAAGGTGCTGATATTGTTGTTCTTTGGGGGCAATTGTGCGCCATTCGTCGATGAGTTCGTGAATTTGGGGCGATCGCTCATCTAATTCATACTCTACTTTTGGTATGATATTGCGATCGAAAATTACATCTTCTACGGAAGCGCGGCGGTTCCGCAGCATTCGACGGTGTAACCGATAGGTGTCGCTGATGTGGGTGCGAATCGATCGCACAATTCGATCTCGATCGGCCGGGAGTGTTTCTTTAGAAAGCAAACAATTTTGTAATTCCTCTAGGAGATTTAGCAGATACGGATCTTCAGGAAAAAGGTTTCGCAGTTGATTGAGGTTAGTTTTAAGAACAAAAGGATTTGCTCCCTCCTTAAATGAAAGTAAAACTCAACCAATTTGTTGTCGGTTTTGTACCCTCGCACGAAAACCTTCCAAATCGTTAAGTTGATAGGTTATTGGATCGAGCAAGTGCAGCATCGCCAGGAAATCTTGCTCGTGATTGAGAACTGGAGTTGCAGATAATAGAAGTAGGCGATCGCTGTTGTGAGCGAGGTGTTTGCAAGTTTCAAAACGCCGGCGCTGTACCGCATCGGAAGAGGTAGCCATTGCTGCGATGTGATGCGCTTCATCTAAAATTAAAAAGCCTAAATCCGCATTCGGGCTGACCCGATCGACATCCTCTACTGCAAGTACCTGGACACGATTGTCCAAGTCAGAGATATAGAATTTATGTTCTAATTCTTGAAGCCACTGTTCCCGCAGGTATTGCGGTACAAGCACCACTGCACGTCCCTGCGGTCGATCGAGGAGATACTGGCGAAGAATAGCACCTGCTTCGATCGTCTTTCCCAGTCCAACTTCATCAGCTAAGAGGTAACGTTGAATCGGGTCTTCGAGTACGCGGCGGACAACTTCAACTTGATGGGAATAAAGCTCAATATTGGCAGAAATCAGCCCTGTCATCCCGCGACTGACAGCGCGTTGTTGGATGAGACACTTGACAAAAGCTAAACGTCGATCGTGAAAGTAGGGCGTTTCCTGACCTTTCCTCGCTAGAGTTTCGATGGGGTCATCGATGGGTAGGTTGCAACGAACGTAAATTTCCTGTTCAACAACTAATGCTATCTTTTTATCGGGTAGATCGATTCGATACTGACCTTTGTCTTCGTCCCAGTCAAAAATTCTGCCAATTATCCATGTATCCTGGTTTTCTGGCTGGATGTAGCATCGTGTCTGAGGCGGGAGTTGAACTCGATCGAGCGAAGTTAAGGGTAAGGTTTTTTCAAGGCGTTGCCCAATTGAGCAGAAGTATTCAACTGTTGCTGTAGAGTAGGATAGCTCGGTAACTTTTCCGATTCCTAAGTCGTTGTTTGGCGATTTTTCTGCCGAGACGCTTCGCGATCGCACCAGCAAACCAAGCTTCATCATAGTTCCGGCCTCTACATTCCCTCTTACTAGAGTAGCCGATCCCCATGAAAAACTACCAGTGTAATTTAATTTTCCACCCTTTTTGTCCTTACACTCAAGGGGAAACCTTAAACCGAAACGCAGTCATGAAGCTTAGCCCAAGACTTTCTGTAACGCATTCCGATCCCCAAATCTTTCCGTGTCGTAACCAGCATCCCACCACAGCCACGCTGACGCACTTTAACAGAGCGGATTTGGTATTATATAGAATCCGAGCTATAACAACTTAACTAATATCAGGAAATAAAACCATAATGTCACTATTAGAAGCACAGCAACTTACAATGCGATTCGGCGGTTTGACGGCAGTCAATCAGGTTAGTTTAAGATTAGAAAAAGGATCGATCGCCAGTTTGATCGGTCCCAACGGTGCGGGCAAAACTACTTTTTTTAATATGCTGACAGGTATCTACAAACCGAGTGATGGTCAGTTGCTCCTAGAACAGAAGAATATCACGGGTTTGCCTCCGGATCGCCTGACAACTTTCGGCATTGCTAGAACTTTTCAAAATATCCGCTTGTTTAACAACATGACTGTGCTGGATAATGTTTTAGTAGGTAGACACTGCCGATTGAAAACAGGTTTGTTGGGTGCAATCCTCCGCACTCCGGCTGTGATTGTAGAAGAGCGGGAAGCTAAGAAAAAAGCCTTGATTATGCTTGATTTTGTCGGTTTAGGTGCTTCTAAAGCGCCGGAGTTGGCAAAAAACCTTTCCTACGGCGACCAGCGCAGATTGGAAATTGCCAGGGCTTTGGCTTCCGATCCGAAAGTGTTGCTTTTGGACGAACCGACTGCGGGGATGAATCCGAACGAAACTGCGGATTTAACTCGCTTTATTTACCGGATTCGCGATGAGTTAGATTTGAGTATTTTGCTGATTGAACACGATATGAAAGTGGTGATGGGAATTAGCGATCGCGTGAGTGTGATGGAGTACGGTACTAAAATTGCTGAGGGAACTCCGGCTGAAGTTCGCGCAGATCCTCGCGTGATTGAGGCATATTTGGGAAAAGAAGAAGATGGCAAGGGGTAATTGGTAGGTTCGCCGCAGCGCACCTGATATCATTTCCGTTTGATTCGGACTTGTATGATGTTAAATTTTGTAGGGGCGGGTAAACCTCCCAATTGTTGGGCGTAAGAGACAATCTCATAAACTCGCCCCCGTCCATACTACTCGATCGATATTTGGGATCGTTCCTAAACTTTTGATGTAACTTTCAGATAATATATTCTAAAAAGTAATCATGCTAGAAATTAAAGACATTCACACCTACTACGGAAATATCCACGCTCTCAAAGGAGTATCGCTAACAGTCTCGCAGGGAGAAGTTGTGACATTAATCGGCAGCAACGGGGCGGGGAAAACGACCACTCTCCGCACGATTCAAGGACTGCTGCGCCCGCGAATCGGCACTGTATTATTTGAGGGAAAGCCTTTAGAAGCACTATCTACAGAGGCGATCGTCCGTTTGGGGATTTCTCAAAGTCCCGAAGGGCGGTTGATTTTTCCGCGAATGACGGTGCAAGAAAATTTGGAAATGGGTGCTTATCTCCGCAACGATACTCTCGGTATCAAGTCGGATATGGAAAAAGCATTAAATTTATTTCCTCGTTTGCGAGAAAGAATTAGTCAAAAAGGGGGAACTCTCAGCGGCGGCGAACAGCAAATGTTGGCGATCGCCCGGGCTTTGATGTCGCGCCCGCGCTTGTTATTATTGGACGAGCCGAGTATGGGATTGGCACCGATGTTAGTCAGTCAAATTTTTGCGATCGTCCGCGATATTAATGCTGAAGGAACAACTATTTTACTGGTGGAACAAAACGCTCGCATGGCTTTAAGTGTAGCGCACCGCGGCTATGTCATCCAAACCGGTCAGGTTGTAGTTGCCGGTACTGCTAGCGATTTGCAGTCAAATGAAACTGTTCGCAAAGCGTATTTAGGTGAAAGTTAAATAACTATTGTGGTTATCGGTAATCGATAACTGCAATTGGCAATTATCAATTACCGCATTTGCGATCGCAACCTCCCGGTTTTCAATTCCATTTCAAAAGCCGCCCGCACCTTTTCCCACTCCCCTTGGGCTTCCAACAGGCGATCGCGCGCCGTAATCGCATCAAAAATCTGTTCCCCTCCAGACTCAACCGCCACCCGGCCCATATACTCCAACTCCTTGCAAACTTCAGAAAAAGACACGGCTCCTAAATTGGCGCTGCTCGACTTCAGCGTGTGAGAAGCCAGCTTCAAACTATCAGCATCGCCGAGAAAAATTGCCTCTTTAATAGTTTCTAAATGCTGAGGTGCGTCTACCAGATATATCTTAATCAGCTCCCCCAAAAAATCCGGGTCTTCCTCATCATCTAACTCGCGGAGATTCTGCAAAATATGAAAATCAATCGGCGAATCTGCTCCCGGTTGAACGCTCGAAGATGTCGCAGGATCGCTGTCAATGCGATTAGAAATATCTTGATTGTTTTGCTCAGTAACCGCATCCAATTCATCCCGATTCAGAGGTGAGCATTTGCTCAAGGCGATCGCCAACTCTTCCCGGCGCACTGGCTTAGTAATATAATCGTCCATACCTGCTTCCAGACACTTTTCGCGATCGCCCTGCATCGCATTAGCAGTCATCGCAATAATTCTCGGCTTCTTGTTAGCAGGCCATTCCTGACAAATGCGCCGCGTCGCTTCCAACCCATCCATGTTGGGCATCTGCACATCCATCAGCACAACATCGTAAGATTGCCGTTTCAGGGCCTCCAAAACCTCCAACCCATTAGCCGCAATATCAGCCCGATATCCTATCCTGTCGAGTAAATGCGTAGCGACTTTTTGATTCACCACATTGTCCTCAGCCAGCAAAATCCGAATCTGACTAGAATTAGTTGCATCCTGTCCGGCTGAATTCGCCGCAACCTGCCTCAAAACAGTAGGCGTCCCCTGCACGCGGTGCTGTTCTTGAGAATTTTCAAAATACTTCAATCCCGAAGTCAACGTCACTACATTTGAAACTTCTCCCCGACCGCTTCTGCCAGTAACATATCCAAAAACTTGCAGCAACACATTATAAAACTGCGACTGTTTTAAAGGCTTAGTTAAAAAAGCCGAAAAATGTACTTCTGTAGTTTCAATTTTTTTCCAAACTTCCGCCTTACTTAAATAAGTAAACAGCACCAAAGGTAGTGCTATTTTGCGAGGGTTTTTAACTTTGATGCCATTCGGATTTATACCCTCGTCGCCCGACAAATTGCTCAGCTCAAATTTCCGAATCTCCACAGCCAAAGCCACACCGTCCATATCTGGTAGATTCATCGCCAGAATAGCTAAATCGAGCGGCGAGTTTCCTTTGATAATTTGCAAAGCCTCAGCACCCGAAGTTACAGCCACGGGTATCATTCCCCAAGACTCTGCCTGCCGGATCAAAACTTGCCGGTTAATGGCATGATGCTCAACAATTAACAAGCGCTTACCAGTGGCAAATTCGGGTTTTTTTTCCTCAGCCCGGATGTCATTCGCTTCAGCAGTCACAGTGAAATAAAAAATCGAACCAGAACCCGATATCGACGGCGGAGTAAATTCTGCAGGCGACCTTCCAGCGATACTTTGTCCGATCGCAGAAACTCCCGCTTGAGACTTAGAACTTCCCGGATTTACCTGGCTGACAACCCACATTGTACCGCCCATCATATCGCTCAAACGCTGGCTGATAGCCAGCCCCAAACCCGTCCCGCCGTAATGTCGAGTTGTCGAAGCATCCACCTGCGAAAAAGCTTTAAACAGGCGATCCATCCGGTCTGGCGGAATGCCAATTCCCGTATCTTGGACAGCAAATTGAATCTCGTATTGTCTGCGACGTGGCAACTCTCCCTGGTTAATTGCTAGCGGTTGTGGCTCTAGAATATTAATTCTATCTGGCGAACTCTTAGCAGCTACCTGTTCAATTTGCCTCGCCGTACAGCACACCACAATTTCTCCTGCTTCTGTAAACTTAACTGCATTGCCCAGCAGATTTACCAAAATTTGGCGCAGCCTCGTGACATCTCCTAAAATGTTTTTCGGAACAGAGTCATCAATAAAGTAAGCCAGCTCTAAACCTTTTTCTGATGCTTTCGGAGCCAGCAATTCCAGAGATTCTTCTATACAGTTTTGCAGCTCGAAGGGGCTGCGTTCCAAATCCAATTTTCCAGATTCAATCTTAGAGAAGTCGAGAATATCGTTAATAATAGTCAGCAAAGCATCGCCGCTGGTACGAATTGTCTCCACAAAATCCCGCTGTTCTGGAGTTAGTTCCATATCCAGCAGCAAGCCCGTCATCCCGATTACCGCATTCATCGGAGTGCGGATTTCGTGACTCATCGTTGCTAAAAATTCGCTTTTAGCTCTGTTAGCAACTTCTGCGGCTTGTCGCGCGTGCTCCAAAGCTTCATTTTGCTCTGCCAACTGCCGCTGTCGCTGAACTTCCGTTTCTAAAAGTTGTGCTTGAGCTAAGGTAATTCCCACTTGAGCGGCAACATCTTCTAATAGTTCAATTTCGTCGGGATTCCACTGGCGAGTTGCATCGCACTGGTGCAAAGTAATAATTCCATTTGGTTCTCCTTGATAGGAAGTGCGAACCGCCAACATAGATTTTAATCCGATGCGGCGGCACATCGGCCCCGAAGATTCCAGCAAAGGATCGGCAAAAACATCTGGAGATGCCAAGGCTATATCTTCAGCGAGGAGTTTTTCTGTGTACGGGTTATAAGTGACAGAAAGTTCTAAATCTAAAGCCGATTCGTGACCGGGTTCTAAGTATTCCGCGACGCAAGGAAGGTGGGGATAAGGTTCGGAAAGATATGTATGAATTGTACAGCGATTGACACCAAACACGCGGCCGATTTGGGTGGCGGTAGTCTGAAAAATTTCTTGAGTATCTAAGGTCGATCGCACTTTTTGAGTAATTTGTTTGAGTAGTAAAACGCGCTGGTACTGACGTTGCAAAGTTCGCTCTCGCTCTTCGCGGGCAATTTCTGCGCCGATGTAATTGCCCATCAACTTTAAAATTTCAAAATTCAGCGGTTTAAAAGGAGATTTAGTGGTGCTAGAAGTAAAGCTCAAAGTGCCAAAAATTCGCCCTTGCACTATTACCCTCGTCCCCACAAAAGCCTCCAACTTGCGGACGCTGTAAGCGGGGTGGTTGCGCCACTGAGTAGTGCCGGCTGATTCGACAGAAATAGGTTCGCTCGATCGCAAAACCTCTCGCTCAAAGGTTCTGCTCAAAGCAAAACCGTCTCCTTTAGCAAATCCAAAGGGAAAATCTTCCGGTACATAAGCCGCGATCACTTCGTAGCGATCGCCCAAAACCCTGCCCAACAGCCCGATATCCATCCCAAACTGACTGCAGCCCATTGCCAGCAACCGGATCGTGCGATCGTCAAAAGAGCCTTCCGAGCTCACCATTACCTCGTAGAGCGATCGAATTGCGCGCTCGCTTTCCCGCAGTTCCTCAACTCCTTCGATGCGGTTGCAGACATCGTGTAAAGTCCCGAAAATTCCCGCTATTTCACCTTGAGAATTGCGCCGAACTTGGGCAAATAGTTCCACGGAAACAAAGCCGGAATTACTGTTAATTCCCAAGGAGTTTTGCTCCGAACCAGACTTGGACTTAAATCGCAGTTCTCGCCGTTCAAATTCCGACTTCCCCGACACCAAAGATTCCAATAAATTTGCACATTGCTCGCGCTCATCTGGATGCACCCACTCTAAAAAATTTGTTGCCAAACTTTCGGCTACCGAAAAATTCGTAATTTCCGTCCAAGCGCGGTTGAGAAATTTCCAAACCCCCGCTGCATCTATGTGGAAAATTACTGTTGCTTTCAAAGAGTCAAATAGTTGGAATTGTTCTCGATCGCGATCGCGGTTTTTGACCTCAAACTCCTTGTTTAGAGTAATATCTGTATGAGTTCCTACTACCCGCAGCGGTTTGCCGGTAGCGCTGCGTAAAACTTGACCCCGGTTCAGCACCCAGATAGTGCTGCCGTCTTTACAGTACATCCGATATTCTGTTGCAAAATCCGGTGTCTTTTGGGCGAAGTGTTCTTCTAAAGCTGCCTTTACCGAGTCAATATCATCTCGGTGGATGCGACTCCACCATTCCGATCGGCGATTCGAGATTTCCCCTTCTTGGTAGCCCAGCATTTCTTGCCACCGCGCCGAATAAAAAAACTCATCTGTTTCGAGATTCCAGTCCCAAATCCCCTGATTGTTGACTGCTGAGGGGAGATTTGACCCCTCTACGAAACTGTGGTGAGAACTTTCAGCCACCTCGTGGCTATTTGCTGCTGTCCGCTGTATTTCTGCTGAGAGTTTTTTGTATTGAGCGTTGCTAGATTCTAGCTGGCGCTGCAAAGCGATCAAGCCAGAATGCAGAGATTTTGAATCCAGCGCTTGTAAAAGGATAGTTTTAGGATTGACAATCCCGATCGGGTGATTTGTTTCGTTGATGACTAATAAAGGCAACTGGCAGTAGTGTTTTTGCAGCAGCGCGACGGCTGTTTCGAGGCTAGAGTTCGATCGCACCAGCGGCGGCGAACTGCTGCAAATTGCTCCGGCTTTAATTTTGTTAGAGTCTCTTCCCAGGGCCTGCAACTGCACGATATCCCGCGAACTTACCACGCCAATGAGTTTGTGAATGTTGGGATTTGTAAATTTGGAATTGTGAGCAGCAGCAGTCGAGTGTTGATCGGGGGTTTCAGTGATTAATACATAACTAACATTGTGTCTAAACATCAGTTGCGCCAAATAGCGAACCGAAGAATTAGAAGGAGCGTGAATTATTCGCGATGCTGCTATTTGAGGGATTTGATAAAGTTTAATTAAACTTGCGGGCAGCTCTAATTTCTGATGCATAATTGGCAGCGGCGGAGGAAACGCGAAAGCCGCAGATGGCGAAGCGCTGCTAATTGCTTTTGGTGTCGATTCCCCTATTACCTGCAACACTTGCACCAAGCTTTGAGAGCTAATTAAACCGACAAGTTCTTCCGCCTCGCTGACGACGGGCAAATGGCCGATCTGATTTTTATCGAGCAGATTAGCTAAGGCAAAAAAGTCGGGAATTTCTGATTCTCGGGCTACAGTTACGGTTCTGATCATGATTTGTTCGATCGCAAATCCCCTCAAAGCAGCGCCGATCGAATTTAGCTGTACGATATCTCGCGCTGTAAAAATCCCCAGCACTGTCTGGCCGCCCGGATATAGAGCTTTTGAGCCGTTGATACGCAGCCCGTTGCCTCCTGCGTGTACCGGACGCGGTACACCGTTGTAGAAATCCGACTGTTCCCGCGATTGTGGGGAAGTCCCGTTCGCGGGATTTCCGAGTTGAGAATTCCCGCGCGGTTCTACCACGAGGACGTAACTGGCTCCTGTGCTACTCATCAGCTCGATCGCCTTTTCTACGGGCGTCTCAGGGGTGACGGTGAGGGGATTGCGGTTGATGACCTGACTGAGGGAGGGAATAAACATCAGGGGGCATAAAAGTGATATTTGTTGGAAAAAGCCGATTGCGAGCAGCAGGTTGATTGAGAGGCTTTACGCGCGAGATTTCCAAGCGCCCTCAAAGTTTCTGTACGATTAGACTCACCCCTACTTCCAGCATCTTGGCATTTAAAATTAATTCCGTGCCATATCCTAATAATTATTGGCGGCTTTTGACTTTCAGAACCAATCCTATCTGCCAGAGGGCGGACATGAAGGCTGGCGGGCAATTCCTCGCCTAGCCTAACTGCTGCGGGTTTACGAGCAAGAATTTCTGTGCTTGTCTAGACTGCACCCTACTTTCTCGCCCTCAACGGAACTCTCGCGCGCATTCTGTTTGAGGCAAGATACCTGCACGCTACCAATTTACCAGCGACAGGAGGGGAATCACAACAGCACGACTTAGGTATGGCAACTGTGCAATTAGGGGTTCGAGGGTTCCAGGGTTCTAGGGTTCCAGGGTCAAACAGGCAGAAAATAAATAATTCCGAGCATAACTAATTCTATCTTATCCCAATTATGGCCCAGAGGATTTGAGCTTCAATTCTGGCGATCGAACTTGATGAGAATAGCGCTGTTCCCCGCCAGTGCAAAACTCGCATTTCCGCCCTTCAGCCTTAAGTTACCAACAACCTCATCCATTGTTTGAGAACTGAACTCCCGCACCGTGCCATTACCAGTTTTTATCAGCTCCGAAATATCAGCATTAACAGTGTAAGATGTTGCTCGGTCATTGACAACCAGCAAGTAAACATTCTTGCTAGCATCAACAGTTGCAACTGCCATTAAATCCGAACTGTTAGTGATAGGAAAAAAGGTAGCTTTTCCCCCCTGCAAAGCCCTAATTGCCATCCGCAAAGCATAGTAGCCCGCGCGACGTTTTCCCCCCTCCCCTACCAAGCCTTCTGCCTGTCCCAGCTTTCCCCAGTCGTACAAACAGAATATGTGACTGCCGTCAATATAATTATCCCCCGGTTGGGAACCTCGAATCACATTCTTAATCAAATTTAAAGCTAAAGATAAATCGCCGTAGCTAATTTCGTAAGTTCCCCATTCTCCTACCCAAAGCTGCGAGTTAGCGCGGACAGTACCGTTCATCCAGCCGCGCACTTTGCGGGTGTAGTTAGAAATATCTGCATCGTAGTTGTGGACATTGACTGTATCGAAATAGTTCGGTATTTCCTGCAAAGCACTAGCCGGCCAATTGCTGCCTCCTAAGGTTTTCGGGCCGTGGATGCGGTAAGTGCGATCGGGCAAATAAGTTTTATAAACAAAGTCGATCGCATCTTTTGCCACCTTAACCAATTCAAAATAGTCAGCCATAGTCCCGCCCCAACCCTGATCGCGATTGTCCGGTTCGTTGTGAATTTCCCAATCATCAACGCGGTAATCATTGCGAACATTCAGCCAATAAACCGTAGCAAAAACGTGTTCCCACCACTCGTTCCAATCTTCTCCTGTGCGCGGCGGATTCAGTTGCAGCGACCAACTCGGCTTCCAGCCACTATCAACATTCCTAATACTCACCACCGGGCGAATCTTAGCTTGTTTTAGAGTATTAAAAATAGTCCTGGCATTGCCTTGCCAAACAGTACCGGGTTGTCCCGACCACCAATAATCGCTGCCCCGGGGTGGATTAGTCATAATCCGATCCCAATGCCCCCAATTAATTATATTGGGATTTGTCTTAATTTCGTCAATAGATGGCCAACCGTATTTACCGTCGTCGTCGTCAGCTTCCCACCGGGACATCCCGCCGTAAATTCGGTAGGTATTAATTCCCAAATCTTGCAAATCTTTGATGTCGAAATTGATATTGCCCTCGACTGCACCGATGTAGCGAGTGCTGATACCCGCAGCAGTACCGGAAATTTTAATTGTTTCGATGTTTTGAGCAAAAGTTGTCGTTCCGATGAACAACTCTAGGCTGAGGGCAATTAAAATGCCGAGAAACAAATTCAGAATTCTTGTTTTTGATAACACGTGATTATTAACTACTAATTTAGGTTATTTTATGCCCGAAGTAAAGAGACCCATCCCTAATCTAACTCGACGGGCGATCGAGTTTGTTAGCTGTTGTAATAAAAAAGCATTAACTACACCAATTTCAATCATTAATACATAAACTAAAATAGCACGACCAGCACTCAAAAGAGGAGGTTCACCTTGAACAAGCACAATAAAAATTTTTTTTATAATAATTAACCCTATAAAATGCGTCAAGTATAGTTCATAGGAAATATGAGAAATCCATGTTAAAAATATAGTTGTTAAGTCAGATAATTTGCTCAAGTTCATACACGCATTAAACACCATCACAAATATACCAAATCCAATAAATGCGTCATAAAAAGACATTCCTAAAGGAAAAGCTACGCCTAAAATTTTTATGTGATTAGCAAACTTTAACGAACCCATAATACCCACTATTTCACAAATTATTGCTAGGGCTATTGTGATTGGTTTCGTTAGGTAATTAATTAATAGATTAGGATTAGTTGCATAAACCTTTGCCATTGCCATTCCCAAACAAAACTCAAATAACCTTGAAATTGCTAAATAGCCTGGATAACCGAACTCGCCTATTATTGGGAAAAATAGGTTAAAGCCTACCATTAAGATTAAAAATGTATAGGTTAATTTAATTAACAAAGAAGTCCAAATAAACTGTGATAGAGAATATTTTTGTAAAAATTTAAAGAGGAAGAAGAAACACAAATAAAATTGAATTAGTGGAAACATAAACCAAGAAAATGGTATTGCTTTATCGAGAATAATCCAACTTCTCCAAAATGACCACCAATCAAAGTAGCCATAAAATAAATCCGCTCTTAACCGAGGAATTATCAAAGATACAGCTAAAAGTATCCAGTAGGTAGGGTAGAGCCGAAAAAACTTTTTTTTCATAAAAATGCTCCAGCTTTCATCAGGTTTTAAAATTCTTGAATAAGCCAGCCCAAAACCACTTAGAATGAAAAAAATATGAACTCCCTGATATCCAAGCAAAAAAAATATATTCAGTAAATCAAAAACTATATTGCCCACACTATTAAATGGGAGGGGGAAAAATTTGGCTAGCGTCGAGGCTGCACCCACTACTTTTAGATACTCCAAAAAGTTGGTGTATCCAAAAAATGGAGGGATGATATTGAAAGACCAATAATGAATGCCCAGTACCCAGCAGGCAGCAAAGCCTCTCATCATATCTAATTCTTGAAATCGATTATACTTCATCAATAAAAATATCCGTTTAACTCAAACTTATAGCAACAGTCAAAAAATTTACAAGGTCAAGCTTAGAACGTACTCGATCGCTCTTAGGATGCTGCAAAAATTCTACTCTATGTTATAAGCCCCAGCCCTGTCAAGGTGGTGCAGAAGACCCTCAAACCCTTGAAATATCGAAGTCTGCGATCGTTAAATCTGATTCTTTTAACAGGTGATTAAAAATAAACTAGGTTTATTGCCGATCGCCAGCCGATAGGATAAGGTAAAGCCGATCGATCGCACCAATAGGCTATGAGGGCAGTGTGCACTCACAAACTACGAGATTTCAAACGTTTGAGAGAGTTATAGACCAGGCTTGGCAGTCACGCCAGACCGGGCGGGTCATCACACGATCGCATTTGCCGCATAACCGCAGCGTGAACCATCCCTAAATTGCGCGCTGCAGTTATGTGGCGATGTTTTTTGAGCGCGGATTATATTTAGTATCCGAGGAGTAAAGTTGAGATTTATTTGGCTGTAGAGACAATGTTCAATCGTCTTTAGACGAATGCCATCTGTGACACGGGGGTTTGATCCCCCGACGGGCTATAGCAAAAAGTTCTTGACCGTGTAACTTCTCCCCAGGCTATTCCTAGGGACGAGGAAAAATATCAGCGTTAATCTGCGTGCATCTGCGGTAAAACAAACTCCCTTACTTCAACATCAAAGCAACTTCCTTAGCAAAATAAGTCAAAATCAAATCAGCACCGGCCCGTTTAATACTCGTCAAACTCTCCAAAATTATCCGTTTTTCATCAATCCAGCCCAACTGTCCCGCCGCTTTTACCATCGCGTATTCGCCGCTGACATTATAAGCAGCCACGGGCAAATTAGTTGCTTCCCGCACTTGGCAGATAATATCGAGATAAGCCAAAGCAGGTTTTACCATCACAATATCTGCACCTTCTGCGATGTCCAAAGCAACTTCTTTCAGCGCTTCCCTAGCATTAGCAGCATCCATTTGATAAGTCTTTTTGTCTCCAAATTTGGGAGCAGAATCGAGGGCATCGCGGAACGGGCCGTAATAGGCAGAGGCATATTTTGCTGAATAAGCAAGGATTCCTGTATCGATGTACCCCGCTGTATCTAAGGCTTTGCGAATTGCGCCGATTCTGCCGTCCATCATGTCGGAAGGCGCTACCATATCCGCACCGGCAGCGGCTTGAGAAACTGCCATTTTGACTAAAACTTCAACTGTCGGATCGTTGAGAATTTTACCGTTTTCGTCAACTAAACCGTCGTGTCCGTGACTGGTGAATGGGTCGAGGGCAACGTCGGTAATTACGATTATTTCGGGGATGTTTTGTTTGATGGCTTTGACTGTTTGCTGGACTAATCCTTCTGGGTTATAGCTTTCGGTTCCGGTGTCATCTTTTTTGCTGTCTGAGATAACTGGAAAAAGGGCGATCGCATTAATTCCTAACTCCCAACATTCAGCTATTTCTTTTAGCAATAAATCCAAGGAATAGCGATAACAACCCGGCATCGAAGCAATCTCAATTTTTTGTCCTTCCCCTTCCATCACAAACATCGGATAGATCAGGTCGTCAACGGTGAGTTGATTTTCCCGTACCATCCGGCGCAAAGCTGGTGTACCGCGGAGGCGGCGGGGACGGATGGTTGTGAGGGAGGGATTTTCATTGTTTGGAGCGGGAACGGCGGACTCGACGTTATTTGCAGATGACATAGGAACTGGAGTATTTAGATAATGATAATCATTATTATAGCCTGTTCGTCACCCATATCTATATCTATCAGGAATTACCCAGTTATTGAAGGGTTATATCGTAACTCCGGCACTATAACTTTAACCACTGGAATATTAAATGTCGATCGCGCCAGATCGACTCGGAATATATTTTCATATCCAGCTTCCCAAAGACATCGCAAAACCCGATCGTAATCTTCGCTTAAATTATTGCCAGCTAAACTGCGAAAATTCTGCCAAGACACTGTTCCTTCTAAACGATCGAAATAAGCATAAATTTTATAATAAGTCTGGCTGCGATCGGGAGGAAGTGGCTCTGCTAACTCTTCACTAACACCATAAATAAATGTCAATCTCGATTGAGCCGCCTCAGTAATTGCCCGTGCCGCAGCTACAGAAATACTTAGGTGTGTTCCGTAACCAAAATTCACCATAATCGAAGGAATTAAGGGATTTTTGTCAATAATAATTGCCCAAAAAGTATGGATAGAAATACAACTTTTTAGCCGGATTAATACCAGTTTAAAATTAGCTGCTTCAATTTTATTAATCAGTTCGCATATCGACTCGTCATCTACTGTAGTGAGGTCGATTATTTCACAGTCTTTTAAATCTATTTTACCATTAATGCTGACGCGGGCGATCGCATCTCTTTCAATTAACTCATAAAGTCCATGTAGCGTTGCTTCCACAATGTGATTGCCGCTAGCAAGACCATTTGAGGAAAAGTTGTATAGCGATGGCGAACACAGATAAACAGCACTCGCAGGCAGAAAAACACTTTCATTTGTCCGCAAGTTTTCGGCTTTAACCCAGTCGATTATCAAGTCTTTGCTAAAGAAATTTGGTGACAAGTAAAGCGGTAAAATATTAGGTGCAATAACTGCTATATTGCTCTGATAAATACCATTAAAACTGTCGCGATAGAAATCGCAGTATGGGTTTTCGGCATGGAAAACTTCTATTGCTTCCATTAGCGCTGAGACTTTAGCCGCCATCTGAGATAATCCCTTACCGTTGTGGATTTGTACCAAGCGCCCACCGGGTTTTATAGAACAATAAACAGGAATACCAATTCGATCTAAACCAGTGATATCGGCACAACGAGTAATGCCTGCTGCTGGTAAGTAAGGCTGGATATTTGCTAAGGTTTGTTCAGGTGAGATTAAACGGTGAGTACCAATCGCATAAGCTTTAGTAAGTACATCCATATTTTTTTAGTTATTTTCGAGTAAATATGCAGCTTTTCCAGTAATTTGTAATTCTCTGCACAAGGCATTAGGAAAACTCCAAGAAATTCCAAAATAGTTTGGGCCTTGCTTGACAATCCACTCTTCCCATGCTCTATTTTTTAATATAAATCTGTCAAAATCAAGGTTCAAGCTATTAGCACAAATCTTTTCTTGTTCTTGTTTTTTCAAGTAACTTTTTAGTGTTTCACCTGGAGAGACACTATTTTGCTTTGCCCAGGTCAAAATAAAATATCGCTGCGATAATTTGCAGCGTAAAACAGTTAATTCTGTCTCAGAGATATAGGAAGAATTACTATCAGTAATTTGTAATTCTTCTTTAACAGATATATCTAAATTCCACTTGAATCCAAAATATTTTGGCCCTTGGTTTGTTATCCAATCAATTGCTAGGCGATCGCGCATCAATTCCCTGTAGCTACATAAAGTTAAGCCGTTAGATTGCAACCATTTTAGATTGCAAACAATGCCATGTACTTTTTCCCACTTAGCCAAGTCAGCCTCTAAGTTTTGTTCTGGATAAACAATGCTATTTTGCTGCGCCCACTCCCGAATAAAACATTGCTTTGATAAATTTATTTGCATTTGTTTTAGCAAATTAACATCCTGTTTGACTGCCAATAAAAGTTCTCTGCCCGTGCAAATTTTATCAGCGCGAATAAAGCCAGTCATTTCAAATATTTTACTGAGAATTTCTGGCACGGGCAATTCTAATTTATTGAAATTACTAGGGATAATATCTTGTTTTTGGGAAGCCTCAGCTTGCCAATTCAGCACTTGGATCGCATCGAGTTTTTTTAAATCTACTTGCTTTGTCATTAAGTAAGTTGTTAGATCGGCCAAAGCTAAGGAAGATAGCTGTTCTAAAACTGGACTTTTGAGAAGCTGCTGGTAGGAGCGATCGGGATAGTATAACTTTTTAGCAAAGCCAATTAATTCTTCTGCTTGTTCTGCTCTCAGCAAACCATCTTTAACAGCATTCAGTAAAGTATAACGGATATTAACTAGCGGTTCGGAAATAGGGCGAAAGTTATCAGGTGCGTCACCGTAAGTTAGCCAAATTTCGTCATCTCCATCAAGAATTCCATCTCGATACCATTCAAAAATTGTCCCGCAACCCTTCATGCCAAATTCTTGCAATTCTGCGGCTCTCAACGCTCCGACACCTGATGCACCATAAACCTTAATTCCGGCATTAATTGCGTCGCAAATTTCACGTTGCCAAACAGCTCTTTTTCGGTGCAAAACTCCATCAATTAAAATAATAGTTTCGACACCAGATGCCATAATTCTATAAATATCTCCCTTGGAAATTGGAGGGTAATAGTCTGCATCCAGAATTTTTCTAGCTTCATCGATTTTGAGAGAGGGGCCTAAGAATACAGCAGTGGGTAGAAATGACTGCATAAAGGTAAAGAAACCGGGTTTCTCGATAAAATTGGATTTTGAATGAGATATTTAGGAAGAAACCCGGTTTCTGAGGCCAGATAAAGAAACCGGGTTTCTGACTCTATTTAAAAGAGGAATGTAGCTCTCAAAGTTCCAATCACAACATCAGGATTTTTATTTGTTTGATTGGGAGCCGTTAACCAAATCAAACCAGGAGTGAGTAAGATATTATCAGTAAGGCGATAAACGTAGAAACCTTCAATGTGAAAAGGAGTAGCGCGATCGGGAATTCGCCTGACTAAATCCTTCGTATCATAACCCGATCGATTTTCCGGTACACTTTGAGGTTCATCGAAAGGAGAAGGGGTTTTGGCGCTAGTTACATAAGGAGGTACACCAATCACAATCCCTCCTAAATTTCCCTCTTTTCCTAAGTCAGGAAAAGCTAAGGTTATACCGTAACTGAAAATATCAGCATTGCTGCTGCTAAAACGAGTTTCAAAGGGCGTACCAGGGGCTAATGTTCCTCCAAAACTTTTAACATCAGTATAGCTAAACCAACCGCCGATCCCAAATCTGCGATTAACTTGCCACAATGCGGATAATCCATAGGAATTTGTGGCATATTTATCGGTCAAGAAAATTGGGCTATTGGCTAATGAAGTGCCAACATCATTGTTAAATAGAGGACTGCCTACTTGATAATTTTTGTTGTAAATTAAACCCAAAGATAGGTTACGGGTGGGGTTAAATGTTAACTGAGCGAGAACCGAATTTCTCCCGTCAAATAAGCCATTTTCTTGAGTGGGATTTTCCGCAGTTCCAGCTAAATATCCAACGCTGAGACTTAATTTGTCGCTAAATTCATAAGTCAATCCAGCGCCCGCACCTAATCCACCAATGCTATAAATTGGGTTGCGTTGACCGAGAATAGATAGAGAACGAGTTCCGCCATTGCCATCATCAAATAGGCTGAATGTTGTTGGTACATATTCCATGTGTTCGCCATCTTTTGCCATAATCACAGCTTGCAAGCGAGAAGTAATGGGAAACTCGTAACTTAATGCTGTTAATCCGAAGGTATTATTGGCAGATAATGTGCTGATATCTTGAAAGGTTTGTTGGCCTTCATTTGTTCTAGCTACCTCAGCTTGATCGCCGCCGGATTGATAAGCTGTAACTGGGTTTGGGCCGTATTCAAAGCCTCGAATATTGTCAGGTCCGCGTCGGCCGGGGTGTGCGGAATTACCCGCTGTTAAGCGAATTTTTAACTGGTCTTGTCCGGTAAAACTGGTTAGTAATTCTAGCCGTACTCTGTTAGCAAAAACAGTGTTTTGATCGTCGGTAGTAAACTCTCTAAATCTTTCTCTTGGTTCGCCGGTAAATGGGTCGAGGGGTGATAAGG
This sequence comes from Microcoleus sp. F8-C3, assembly GCA_036704825.1. Lineage (GTDB taxonomy): Bacteria > Cyanobacteriota > Cyanobacteriia > Cyanobacteriales > Microcoleaceae > Microcoleus. The sequence continues at coordinate 48,907 of JAUBSN010000052.1, forward strand.
GCAGGCTAACTTTTTCGCCATCGCCAACCAATACGTCTGTGACGGCAAAAATTACTTCTCCTCTCAATTTTGTAGTTGTGGAAAATTGGTTGGCTTCGAGTTCGGAAGTTCGAGCTTCTAAAGTATCGACTCTGCCCCGCAAGGTAGCAAGTTCGGCAGCGAATTCTTCTTGTAATTTTTGGAGGGTAGCTAGGTCTTCTTTGGTGACTAAATTAGCTGTTGAACTGCTAATTAATTTGGTAACTTGGTCGAGGCAAGCATTTAATCCAGCGGCAAATTCGTAACGGGTTAGAGCGCGGTTGCCGCGATAGGTTCCGTCGGGATATCCTGCTATGCAGCCGTAGCGTTCTACTAATGATTGCAAGGCTTGAAAAGCCCAGTCTGTGGGCTTTACATCGGATAGTTGGGAGACGGATGTAACTTGATCCATTGATTCTGAACTGGCGCTGGGCTGTTCTAGTGGATCGGAGATTATAGGGGTGTTTTCTGCTGGTAGATTTGCTGGTGAATCTGCTATTGCTTGGGCTGATAAAGCTTCAGTTGCAGTTGTTGAGTTTTCTGATGTTCTATCGATTTCTGTAGCGGCTATTTTTTCCTGAATGTTCAGGTTATTTTGTTGAGCTGCCAAGGGTTCTATTTTTTCTACTGTGCCAACATCTGTCAGGGATTCGCTGCTAGGATTGGACAACAAGTTTGTAGAGGTAATGCTTGTTGTTTCGAGCTGTTTTTCTGGCGTTGCTGCTGCGGTGTTATCGGCTATTTTTTCTGGGTTTTGAGTTGGTGCGGTTTGGGTTAAATCTGTGGATTCGCTGGCGATCGCACTCCCACAAACCGCTAGAATAGCACAGGCTGTTACTGGGCTAAATAACACAGCGTTCCACAAAATTTTTTTTAACATGAAAACTCCTCACACACCCCGCTAGATTCGAGGTTTTGGCAAAATTAGTACAGAGTTGCTCAGCTCGTCAAAAGACGCGATATCAAACTTACGTTGAAACGCTCATCTGTTAGCTTTTAGGCTTCAGTTTTTGACCGATCGCCTTTACAACCGCTACGATAATGATTATCATAATCACAAAGTAAAGTCAAGCGCGCTCGCCAATGTTGCCCGCAATCAAGGCTCTGCAATGAATTGGGGTACGGTTGGCATTCAAGGAGTTAGGGTGTAAAGGCAATGGATAGACAAGCATTTCAAGGGGAGAGTTGGTATCGGGCGATCGCGCTGAGGGAAAGGATTGCGTCTTTGGGCGCTGGCTGCAAAGATGAGTTTGATGGGGAATTAGCCGATCGCCGATGGTGGCGGTGGCGATCGCAATACCCCTTGACAAAAGATACTTTTTTCGATCGGAAACTGGCTTTAGAGGGAATTACTGAGGCAGAATTTCGGTATCTGTTGGGAGAACCAGTCTCAACACTGGCTAAGCGACATGGAAAGCCTCTAAGTTGGTTGGAGGAACTAGATCGGGCTTTTACAATGGGCGATCGCGTCAGCGTTGCGGAGCAATATCGCGCGGAGGCAGAGGGTTTTACGATCGCGGTCGCGCCCCTGGTTGCCCAAGGTAAAAACCGCTTGCACCAAGGAATTGCCGCCTTAGTAAAGGATAGAAAAACATCGTCCTTACCCTTCGATCGCACTACCATCGAATCAATTTTGTTAGCATTTTTACCCGATCGCTTCTTCTGGATGCTGAACCCAACAATGGCACTAGAGCTAAATGCCGCACGATTGCAAGGCTTACTGACGGGCGAAACTCCTCAACAGCGGTTCCACAGCTTCTTGCAGCGGTTACAAGCTCCCGAAACTGCGATCGCGATCCTGCAAGAATACCCAGTATTAGCGCAACAATTGGTCATTTGTATAAATATCTGGGTCGATCTCAGTTTAGAATTCCTCCAGCGCCTCTGCGATGACTGGGAAACAATCATCTCTCACTTTGCTCACAAAATCGAGCTAGGAGTTCTAGCAGAAGTCAAAGCGGGAGCGGGTGACGCTCACAACGGCGGCCGTAGCGTTGCGATCGCCAAGTTTAGCTCAGGTTGGCAAATCGCCTACAAGCCCAAACCCCTCGCCGTAGACGCTCACTTCCAAGAACTTCTCACATTGCTAAACGCTAAAAGTGAGATAAATTTCCGCACTTTGCAAATTCTCGATCGCGGCGATTACGGATGGGTAGAATTCGCCCATACCAGCAGTTGCGAAACTCCCGCCGCCGTCGAACGCTTTTATCAGCGCCTCGGCGGGTTACTAGCGCTACTGCACGCCATCCAAGGCACTGATTTCCATGCCGAAAACTTGATCGCAGCCGGGGAACACCCCGTGTTAATTGACTTAGAATCCCTATTTCACCCCCATCCAGTTGCGCCAAATTCGCCAAATTCCGTTCTTCCCGCCCGTCGAGAAATGGGCAAATCGGTACTGCGCGTGGGTTTGCTGCCACAACCCCAGGCGATCGCAAAAGATGCAGTAGATGTGAGCGCGATCGGTGGTAATCCCGAAAGGTTGGGAATGGGGCGGAAAATTGGGTTAAAAGCCTCAAACACTGATGAGGCAAAGGTTTCTCGGCAAGCGATCGCGATCGGAGAGAATCAGAATCAACCGCGCTTGCAGGGGGAGTTAGTGAATGCGTTGGCATATTCCGAGGCGATCGCAACGGGATTTGCTGCGACTTATCGGCTAATCGTCAAGCATAGAGAGGAATTTAGCCATTTTTTAGATCGCTTTGCAACAGACGAAGTGCGCGTTTTCCTGCGGGAAACCCGGAGTTACGGGTTGTTGCTGCAAGAAAGCTTTCACCCAAATTTGTTGCGGGATGCCCTCGATCGCGATCGCCTTTTCGATAAACTTTGGGTAGAAGTCCCGGCGCTGCCATACCTAGAGCGCGTTATACCCGCTGAGAGAGAGGCTTTGTGGCAAGGTGATATTCCCAAACTCACAACGTATCCCAACTCGCGCCATCTGTGGGCGAGTAACGGCGAATGTTTTCGCGATTTTTTTGACAAGTCGGGGCTAGAGTTGGTGCAGCAACGCCTACAAGCCATGAATGAAGCCGATTTAGAGCGCCAGCTATGGTTTGTCCGCACTTCTCTCACAACGTTAGGCATGGTGGTGGAACCGGGTAACTCACTTAGTTATGCGATGCCAAAGGTGGAGGCGATCGCAGACGATCGGGCGGCTGAGTTGGCGTGCCTGCAAGCAGCAAGCGCGATCGGCGACAGATTGGAGTTTTTAGCGGTGCAAAATCGGGATTTGGCGGGCTGGATTGGGCCAGTTTTTACGGGTACTCGCCACTGGGCAGTTAGCCCTTTGGGGTGGGATTTGTGGGATGGGATTCCCGGTGTAGCGTTATTTCTGGCTTATTTGGGTGCGGTGACAAAACAGGATCGCTATCGAGAATTAGCCCAGGCAGGGATGCGATCGGTACTGCACCAAGTCGAATATGAGGGCAGGCTGATTTCATCCATTGGCGCTTTTAACGGCTGGGCGGGGTTAATTTATACTTTGACTCACTTGGGTAGTTTGTGGCAGCAGCCAGAGATGTTATACATGGCGTTTGAATGGGTGGAACGCCTGCCAGCATTGATTTCTAAGGATGAGCAATTAGATATTATTGGCGGCGCGGCGGGGTGTATTGGGGCTTTAGTGAGTTTGTATAGTTGTGTTGGGGGCGATCGCATTAAAACGGTGGCGCTTCAGTGTGGCGATCGCATCCTCGAAAAAGCTGAAAACATGACAAAGGGACTCGGTTGGCGGACAATTCCCGGATGTCAACCCCTGACAGGATTTTCTCACGGTGCGGCGGGTATCGCTTGGGCGCTGTTAGAATTGGCGGCGCTGACAGGTGCGGAACGTTTTCACTCAGCGGCGCTGGGTGCGATCGCTTACGAGCGCAGTTTGTTTTCAGAAAAGGTAAAAAACTGGCCTGATTTGCGATTTGAGCGCGATCGCGTCAGCGTTGCGGAGCAATATCGCACTCAATTTTTCAGCTTGGGATGGAGTCACGGCGCACCCGGTATCGGTTTTGGGCGATTGCATTCACTCCGCCATTTTCAGGATGGGGAAATTTTGGCTGAGATCGAGGCGGCGCGGGAAACTGCGATCGCGCGCGGTTTTGGTAACAATCATTCTCTATGCAACGGCGATCTCGGCAATCTGGAATTCCTGAATTGCGATCGGCAAATATTGAATACTTCCGGGCGATCGGAAATCAATAATATTGCTCTTAATGCGATCGAAAGTATTGCCCAATACGGTTGGATTTGCGACGTACCGCAGCGAGTAGAAAATTTAGGTTTGATGACAGGAATTGCTGGCATTGGCTACGGATTTCTGAGATTAGCCGCCCCCAATATCGTGCCTTCTGTACTCGCGATCGCACCCCCTTACCGAAAAATTAGCTATTAATATCAAATCCGGTTGCATCGGAATTATATGGCCGGGGCGGGTTTATAGGATTTGTCAATACTTATCAAATATCTTGGCGAACCCGCCCCTACAAAAATTATGATGATACAATTCCGAATCAAACGGAAATGATATAACAAGTACCAATTACCTATCGAATGAAATACACGATCGAAAACCTGTAGGGGCGGGTTCGCCAATAGCTTAAAAAGATGCCCAAAAACTTATAAACCCGCCCTCCCCCGACGACTCTCCCGATAAATCCCATGAAATACCCAGTTATATTACAGCATAACGAAGAAGATTGTGGCGCAGCTTGCCTAGCAGCCATTGCCAAATATTACGGTCGAATTTTCACCCTCAGTAAAACCCGCGAAGTCTCCGGTACTGGTGCTTTAGGAACCACATTACTCAATCTCAAACAAGGCGCTAAAAGCCTTGGATTCAATGCCAGAGGTGTAAAAGCTTCCTTAGAAATAATTGATAAAAAAGTTGTCCCGTTACCAGGAATAATTCACTGGAAAGGCTCTCACTGGGTGATTTTATACGGCCGCAAAGGCAGCAATTATGTCATCGCCGATCCTGGTTTTGGCATCCGCTATTTATCCAGAAAAGAACTGCAATTAAGTTGGCAAAATGGCGTGATGTTACTGCTAGAACCGCACCCAGAATTTCTAGCACAAATCGACGATCGCGATCGCGTTAGCACCTTCCACCGTTTCTTACTGCGAGTCTGGAATTATCGCCACATTCTCGCCGAAGCACTCTTACTTAATATCGTCTCAGCCTTACTTGCTCTCGCCTCTCCATTCCTACTACAAATTCTCACCGATGACGTGCTAGTAAGAGGAGACAATAAATTACTCAATGCTGTAGTTATTGCTGTTTTAATAATGAACTTAATTAACAGCAGTTTAAAATTCGTACAGCTAAACTTAGTTGCTCATTTTTCCCAGCGGTTGCAGTTAGATTTAATCTTAGAATTTTGCCGAACTATCTTAGGTTTACCAATGGCATACTACGAATGTCACCGCAGCGGTGAAATTGCCAGTCGGTTGCGAGATATTGAACAAATTAATCAAATTATTTCTCAAGCAATTATCTTACTTCCCAGTCAATTTTTCGTGGCTGCTATTTCCCTGAGTTTAATGTTAGCCTACAGCCCGAAGTTACTAGCAGTTGCTTTAGTGATTGGCTTATTAATGACAATTTCCACTCTAATCTTACTACCTAGACTTAAACAAAATGTCAGCAGTTTATTAATTGTAGCAGCCGAAAATACAGCCTTGCTAGTGGAAACTTTTAAAGGTGCGATCGTCCTGAAAGCTAAAAATGCTGCACCTCAATTTTGGGAGGAATTTCAAGTGCGCTATGGGAGACAAGCAAATATTACTTTTAATATGAATCAAGTGGCAATTGTCAATAACACTTTTTCGGGCTTTTTCTCCTTAGCTGGTGAGATAACTTTACTGTGGTTTGGCAGTAATTTAGTCTTCAGTCAAGAATTGAGTATTGGGCAATTGTTAGCCTTGAGTACCATGAATAGAAACTTCCTCACTTTCATTACCAGTCTCATTGGTTTTGTCAATCAATTAACCTTCGCGAGATCGGCGATCGATCGCGTAGTTGAAGTCATTGACTCTACCCCTGAAATTCAAGATAAAAATACCAAACCATCGGTAAAAATTCCTAGTAATGCTGACATTATTTGCAACAATCTCAACTTTCATCATTCTGGCAGAAATGAACTCTTAGAAAACTTTTCTCTAACTATTCCCGGCGGTCAAGTTATTGCCTTAATTGGCAAGTCTGGTTGTGGGAAAAGTACCTTAGCCAAAATTATTGCAGGTTTATATCAGCCTCAGTCTGGTAATATTCGCATTGGCAATTACAATTTACTAGACCTTTCTCTTGATTGTATCCGGGAACAAATTGTCATTATTCCCCAAGAGTCGCACTTTTGGACTCGCCCAATTATTGATAATCTACGATTGGGAAATCCTGGTGTGGGATTTGAGCAAATTGTCAAGGCGTGTCAAATTGCTAGGGCGGATGAATTTATCAGTAAACTTCCTAGTAAATATCAAACTATTTTAGGGGAATTAGGCGCAAATCTTTCGGGAGGTCAGCGACAAAGATTAGCGATCGCGCTAGGAATTGTTACTGACCCACCGCTCTTAATTTTAGACGAATCTACAGCCAATCTTGACCCCATAAGTGAAGCGGAAGTCCTCGATGGGCTCCTATCTTATCGCCAAGGTAAAACTACGATTTTAATCAGTCATCGCCCTAGAGTGATTAATCGAGCTAACTGGATTATATTCATGGAAAATGGACAGGTAAAAATCGAAGGAGTTGTTGCAGATTTAGTCTCTAAATCTGGAGGACATTTAGACTTTTTGACTCCTTAAACAGATGAAACTGCAACCCTAGACTTAATTAATGCTGGTACAATGCGGGAACTTGCCATCCTTGCACCGGAAAGATTTCGACCTACAGGCCCTACTTGCAAAGCGGCTAAACCACCCATGATAAATAACTCGCATCCCGGCCAACGCAAATACTCGTCTAAAACGGGCAGTCCTTTAACTATTTTAGTAGGATAAGTCGCTAAAATTTCTGTCAGCAAGGGTTCGGCTGTTACATCTAACTTTGTTCCCGTTGCTAACCAAATTCGATCGACGAATAGCTGGTTTCCATCCTGACAGTAAACAGTCCATTGATTATTATCCCATTTTACCTCAATAATGTGACATTCTGGGTGAAATTCGATGCTCAAATCCCGCGACATTCGACGTAATTGTACCATAATTTCAGGAGTCATAGAGCCGCCGTTGCGAGCTTGTTGAATCATCTCCCATTTCTTTTCCCAGTCGGGTTCATTTTCAAAACCTTTGAGATATTTTGGCCCTAACCAACCCGGTTCGGCATCAAATAATTTTTCTTGTAACTGTCGTCTTGACATTAATATTACTTGGGCATCCCGCGCGATCGCGCCTACTGCTAAATGTCCGCTAGTTAAACCGCCTCCAACGATTAAAATCCTTTCTCCCTGTAACTTTAATCCCCGCAAATCAACTTGATGGGAATGGCAAAGTTTGTCTGGCGGATAGGGCGTTTGAATTTGATTTGTCCACTCCGGTAGTTGGGGTTTACCGCCGCCTGTGGCGATCGCCACACGACGCGCAATTGCACTTTCTCCATCCTCAAACCAAAGCCGGAAACTCCCTGCTAACGGTTCAATCCGAGTTATTTTTGCCTTGATGACGCGATCGCCTAATTCCCATCTCTCAACTACATTGCCACAAAATTCCTCAAACAGCCGACTTCCTGGCAAATCGTAGGGCGCAAACAACTCGTTAGGGCGAGATTCGGCAAACCGTCGCAACTCAAAGGGATTGGGATCGGGATGGTGAACCGCAGGCGATCGCAAGTGTGGAATTTCCAAAGCCGCAAACTGCCTCTGCCACTGAGTTAGCCACCTACCACTGGGGTCAAAAACCCAAAATTTGCCCCGCTTCTTCTGGCATTTTTGCAGCAAATGAGTAACCAGGGTTAAAGCGTGAGGCCCCGCCCCGACTACCGCTAAATCGATTTGCGATGGCGTAACACTGGTGATTTCCATAGAAAATTCTGGTTTTGATTGCGATAATGATTATCATTATAATCCGGGTTCGAGCGCGATCGCTTACAGTTCTAATACCAATTCCTCGATCTACAGCTACAGATTTGACCCCCCTGTAGTCCCAGGGCTGTTTCATTCTCGATGTTAAATTATCAGACCTAACCCCCCAACCCCCTTCCCTACAAGGGAAGGGGGAGTAATTAATACTATTAAATATCGCAAAGATTTAATAGTATTAATTCTTCTCCCCTCTCCTTGCAGGAGAGGGGTTGGGGGAGAGGTCAAGCAATTTTTGGGGGGAGAATGAAACCGCCCTGCCTGTAGTCCCCCCTTGGCAAGGGGGGACGGCGAAGCCGGGGGGTAGAGATTTGTAGTCATAGCTTTAAGAATTGGTATAAGCTCTTCAATACGCGGCTAAAATCGGAATATCATAAGCTGCAATTATAAAAATAGCTATAAAATCAATAAAAAATAATCAATAAATGATAATGATTATCATTCCATGCAGTATACTCAACCTATAGGGAATCACCTCTCTATAAATTCTTGTACCCATAAGGACTGGTGCATCATGTTGAACGAACACATCATCCGCGCTTGGAAAGATGAAGACTATCTGGACAGTTTAAGCGCTGAAGAAAAGGCACAACTGCCAGAAAATCCAGCCGGTTTGATCGAACTTACCGATGAAGATATGTCCTCTGTTTCTGGAGGTTGTACCTGCGGTAGCAGCCAGTGCAGTATGCCTTGGCATCACTACTCTGGCGTGGCAGAAGAAAGCTCAACTCTGCTGGCATAAGTAGGGATTTTTAGGGCTAGTTAAATCGGGATATCCTCAAAAGTCTGTAATTGATAGACAGTAGATCCAGAAAGTATTCGCGATATCTTTTCTGGGTCATTAATCTTAGCAAGAAAATCAATTATTTTAGGAATTAATTCCGGTTTTAATGAAATTAAACGACTCAAACGAAGCTTTTTTACCTACGGTTTATAGCGAAGAATTTTTGCCTCCAATTAATCCTTGGATGGTGCTAGGAGGATTGTTGCAAGCGGCGGCTGTCGGGATTGCTTTGGTTTTGGCAGCCACACTCAAATATAATGTGACAGTGAGAGCACCTGCCACAGTTAGACCAACAGGAGAAATCCGAATTGTACAAGCATCAAGCGAGGGGACGATCGGAAGTATTAAAGTTAAAGAAAATCAAAGGGTAAACAAGGGGGATATCATTGCTATTGTGGAAGATTTGCGGCTGCAAAATGAGAAAAAGCAGTTACAGGGAAATCTTCAGCAACTACAGCGACAATTTGCTCAATTTGATGTTCAAATCATGGCATTAGAACGCCAAAAAATGGCGGAAACCGATCGCATAAATCGCACAGTTGCTTCGGCTTTGGCTGAATTGAAACGGAGTCAGCGTGAGCATGAAGATCGGCAGGGAAATAGTGTGGCAGAAGTGGAGGAAGCTGAAGCCAATTTGAGATCGGAGCAGAAGGAATTGCAAAGATTTCAAGCAGATTTAAAGTCAGGGGAGGCTAATTTAAAATCGGTGGAGGCGGCTTTAAAGGCAGCGGTATCGAAGCGCGATCGCTACGAGCCGATCGCGGAAACGGGGGCGCTTTCTCAGGATCAATTTGAGGAAGCGAAATTAGCGGTAGAACAGCAACAACAGGCGGTGGCGTCGCAAAAAGGAGCCATTGAAGCGCAAAAACAAACGATTTTGCGGCAGCAGCAAGTTATGGAAGCGGTGGCGGCGCGGTTGCAGCGCACAAAAACTGCTCTCAATCCTAGCAATGCAGAAGTGGCGATCGCCCAGCAGCGCATGGCAGCGGAAAAAGCCACTGGGGAAACAACCTTGGCAGCACTTAATCGGGAGCGAGAAGCGCTAATTCAGCAGCGGGTAGAAATTAACAAGCAATTAGAGCGCGATCGCTCCCAAATCCGACAAATTGAAGCAGATTTGAACAAAACTGCAATCCGAGCAACGGTAAACGGCACTGTGTTAAAGCTAGAGTTGCGAAATCCCGGCCAGGTGGTACGATTGGGAGATGCGATCGCGCAAATTGCCCCCGATCGTGCTCCCATCGCGATCGTCACCCGCGTTGCTACTCAAGATATTAGCAAAGTGCAAATCTGCCAACAGCCGAAGGTTAAAGATTGTCAGCAGGGTAAAGTGCAACTGCGAATTTCTGCCTATCCCTACCCCGATTATGGCACTCTCAAAGGTGCTGTCAGAGAAGTTGCGCCCGATGCGATCTTGCCTACAAACGCCGACAAATCCGCTGCTTACTACCAGGTAAAAATTGAAGTCGAAAAACCCTATCTTGTCAAAGGAGGCGAACACTATCCCCTACAAACAGGAATGGAAGTAACAGCAGATATTATTTCTAGGGAAGAGACAGTATTAACCTTTATTTTCAGAAAAGTCCGGCTAATTACAGATGTTTGAAGCCCCTAAACTGAAGTTCCCCCATTGACAAAAGGCTCCTGAGTATGTATAGCTTACCTTTGAAAGATTTTGGCTCCGGTTTTACTGGGTACAAATCAGAGAAACGCCGAGTAAATCTAAAGCTTTTTGTTGCACGATTGTTGGTTGAGTAATCTTATCAAAAACCCAACTGGCACCCTCCATCGTTGCCGTAATCTCATTGTGGGCGATCGTACCCAAATCTGCTAATAAAGTTTGGAAGCTATGCACTGGTAAATTATCGGCAGTCCGCTTAGTTCTGGCTTTGGCCTTAGTCCGATCGCTCTTGGTAGCTTTCACCACAGATGTTTGTTTTTGGTGAGCTGATTCCCAATCGTCTTCATCAAACAGCATTGGCGCTAATAGAGAACGCATTTGATACTCTACGTAATAGGCTAACATACATAAAAACACGTGAGCCTTAACTCGAGCGCTCAGGCGGTGATAAATCGGTCGTACCTTTAAATCGACTGTCTTAAAACTCCGAAA
>JAUBSN010000053.1:0-59107 GCA_036704825.1 Microcoleus sp. F8-C3
TAATTAATCCGAAACACCTCAAAAACTGGTTTACTAATTGCTGTTACTGTACCTCATAACATCTGGAAGTGCTGTAAATGCCATCAAGTTATAATTTTGTTACCCAAAAAATGGTTCTAAAGCCCCTTCTGAGCGTAGCCGGCTTTAATTTCTGCAAGGCGTAAAGAATTGTTAAACATATAGATTTTGCGAGCAAAATTTTTCATAAAAGTGATAATAAGCTGTTGTCGTGATATTTTTAGAGTTTAAGTTGAAAAGCAAAGCGAAGCAATATCAAAGCATCGACGACACGATCGGAACAGCTCAATTTGTCCGAAACAAAACTCTTAGATACTGGACAGACAATCAAGGAGTCAAGCTAATCGATCTGTACAAGCAATGCGCCATCACGTCCGCATTGTTTGAATGGGCAGGTAAGCTTAATTCGATGGCACGTTCAGCCGAGGCTTGACGTGCCATTTTTGCTATCCAACGTTTCTTTGCTAATTGCTTTCGTCAATAAACCAGCGAAAAAGGGATACCGGCAGTTCAATAAGTACACTCGATCCGTTGAATACAAAACTACAGACGGGGCGATTTCTACCGACAAAAGATACTTGACACTTAAGGACGGTTTTGCTGCTGGAAAGTTCAAACTAATCGGTAGTCGGGATGTGCATTTTTATGCACCGGTAATATGCGATCGAATCAGAATTGTGCGTCGTGCCGATCGATACTACGCCCAATTCTGCATCAACGGAGAGCGAAAATAGGAACTCATTTATACTGGCAAAACTATTGGGATAGATGTGGGATTAAATCACTTGTATACCGACAGCGATGGCGAAACAGTCCCCAACCCTCGCTATCTCCGAAAAAGTGAAAAAGCTTTGAAAAGATTGCAGAATCCTGTTTCAAGGAAAGAATAAAGGTTATGGCAATCGGAAAAAAGCGATTAACAATTTAGGAATAAAACACCTGAAGGTCATTCGATTTTCGATTTTCGATTTTGGATTGACCCCAGGGATAAATGCGGGGGACGCAAGGATTTTCGATTTTCGATTTTGGATTGATTCCACGGATCGATCCGAGGGCTTATGCCACCTTTGAAAGTCTTGGTCACTGGGCAGCGTAAAGACTTCGCCATAAAGGCGGCGTTGTGCGCTAAAATATAACGATTTTGTGACCGGCGAAGAACTTCAGGTTAAAAATATGGTTAAAAACCATACACTTGCTAAATCAATTAGCGAGGCAGCGCGGTCACAATTTGCTCGATGGTTGGAAGACTTGGGGAAAGTGTAATGACTGGTTTTCGACAAGCGATCGATTTTTGTAATACAATTAAATCCGAGTAGCAAGTTTAAACGATCGCACTTAATAAAAAACAGAAATTAAAAGGTAGAGAGAGACAGATTCGCCAACTGTCCCTACCCAAGCAGATATAATTAGGATACATTTCATACTAGATTTAGATAAAACACTTTAATCTCGCACAAGTGACAAAAATAACTATGAACGGCACAGCATCCCATACATCATCTCAAATGACCGATCGCGAACGCGCTAACCTCAGCCGCCTGATCGATTACACTTCCATTCGATCGATACCCGAATTTTGGGCTACCGTCAAACAGCGATTTCCTCAAACCGTCGCCCTCCACGACCCCCACAGCCAGCCCGAAATCAAATTCACCTACACCGACCTCTACCAGCAAATCCAGCAATTCGCCGCCGGCCTCCAAGCCCTAGGCATCGAACCAAATCCCGAAGAAGCAGTCCCTCCCCGCGTCGCCCTCTTCGCCGACAACAGCCCCCGCTGGCTGATAGCCGACCAAGGCATCATGATGGCCGGGGCAGCCAACGCCGTTCGAGGTGCCACCGCCGACCCCGAAGAACTCCTGTACATCATCCAAGACAGCGGCAGCAGCGCCTTGGTAGTCGAAAACCTGGCATTACTGAAAAAACTGCAACACCGCCTCCCGGATTTGCCCGTCCAACTCATCGTCCTTCTCTCCGACGAAGAACCGGAAACCAGCCAAACCCTAAGCACAGTCAAATTTTCCCAAGTCATGACCACAGGGGCCAACCGCCCCCTCAAACCCACCAACCACAAGCCTGAAACCCTCGCCACTCTCCTCTACACCAGCGGCACCACCGGCAAACCCAAAGGCGTCATGCTGACTCACGGCAACCTGCTGCACCAACTCAACACCTTGGGTACAATTCTCCAGCCCGAAGCCGGCGACGGCGCCCTCAGCATTCTGCCCAGTTGGCACGCCTACGAACGCAGCGTCGAATACTTCCTGCTTTCCCAAGGATGCACGCAAATTTACACCAATATTCGCTATTTCAAACAAGACTTGAAAACTTACAAACCCCAGTACATGGTCAGCGTTCCGCGCATCTGGGAATCGATTTACGAGGCCGTACAAAAGCAGTTTCGGGAACAGCCAGCCAACAAACAAAAATTGGTGAATTTCCTGTTATCTTCCAGCCAGCAATACATCGAGAACCGCCGCATTTTCCAAGGATTAACTCTCAGTTTGAAACCGGCTTCTGCTTCCGAAAAACTCATCGCCCGCATCAAAAGCATCCTGTTGTGGCCCGTCCACGCCCTCGCCGAAAAATTGGTTTACAAAAAAGTCAGGGAAGCTACAGGGGGACGTTTCAAGTGGGCGATTAGTGGCGGCGGTTCTTTGGCCGCGCATATAGACAATTTCTTTGAAATAGCGAATATCGGTTTGTTAGTGGGATACGGTTTAACCGAAACATCCCCGGTTTTAACAGTCCGCCGCCCTTGGCACAATCTTAAAGGTTCCGCAGGACAGCCTCTGGCCCATACGGAAATTAAAATAGTAGACCCAGAAACCAGACAGCAACTGCCCACAGGCCAGCGCGGTTTAGTATTGGCGCGGGGGCCGCAAATTATGGCAGGTTATTATCTCAATCCCCAAGCGACTGCCAAAGCCATAGACTCCGAAGGCTGGTTCGACACCGGCGACTTGGGCTGGCTGACACCGGGAAACGACTTAATCTTGACCGGGCGGGCCAAAGATACGATCGTCCTCAGCAACGGCGAAAACATCGAACCTCAGCCCATAGAAGACGCCTGTCTCCGCAGCCCCTACATCGACCAAATTATGCTAGTAGGTCAAGACCAAAAATCCGTCGGCGCCTTAATTGTCCCCAATGCAGAAGCCGTGCAGAAATGGGCAGAAACTCAGACTCCCCCATTACACGAAATTGACTGGAATAGCAAGACAATTCAAGATTTATTCCGCAAAGAATTGAACCGAGAGGTGCAAAATCGCCCCGGATACCGCGCGGACGATCGCATCGGCCCGTTCCGGTTGATACAGGAGCCATTTTCGATGGAAAATGGAATGTTGACCCAGACCCTTAAAATTAAGCGCCCGGTTGTGACGCAACACTACCGCGATATGATTGACGGGATGTTTTGAAATATTCGCAGGACTTGGGGAATGGAAAAGAAAAAATTATCCCAACACCCGAGTCCCGAGTCCGAGTCCTCAGTCCTGGGCCATTAGTTCATGTTTACCAACTAATGACTCATGACTAATGCCTAATTCCTAATTGACAAGCAACAACTTTATGGAACCACAATTACTCTTGAAGCGATCGATTAACGTTAAAGTCGTCGTAACTCCCCGCTGGAAAGAAGAAGCTCAACAGCAACTCCAAGCCCAAATCAACCAAATAGACTCTCAGCTACAACAGTTAGAAATGCAAGGGCAGCGAATGATTTCAGAAATCCAAAAGCAAAATCTGCAGCCGCCTGGTCCGCAAGTAATGCAGCAAATAGAAAACATTCAAGTGCAGGTGAATCAAAGAAAAAGCGAACTGCTCGAACAGAAAAACCAAAACCTGCAACAGCTTCAGCAAGTGCAGATACTAGACCTGGAACAAGAAGTGAGTCAAGGTCAAATTGACGGCACGTTCACTGTCGGGCTCGGAGAAAACTTGATTCAAAAAATGCAAGTAGAAATTCTCCTCCGCGACGGCATAGTCGAAGAAATTCGAGGTGATATTTAGAAATTGGTAAGTGGTAATTGGCGATCGGTAATTGGCAATTGATTTTGAGTCAACAGTCACACATCAAGAATGCGATAGACTGGCATAATAATAAGTATTGCCGGTGGCCGATCGCCAATTATCAATTGCCACATACCGATTACCTATTACCAACTCAAAAGGACTTTTTACAGATGATTCGCGAAGTTTTCATGCCAGCCCTGAGTTCGACAATGACAGAGGGCAAAATTGTTTCCTGGGTCAAATCCGCTGGAGACAAAGTAGAAAAAGGCGAAACGGTGGTAGTCGTGGAATCCGACAAAGCCGACATGGACGTGGAGTCTTTCTACGAAGGCTATTTAGCAATAATTATTGTACCTGCGGGCGAAGTTGCTCCGGTGGGGGCGGCAATCGCCCTCGTAGCAGAAACAGAAGCCGAAATCGCCACAGCTCAGCAGCAAGGAGCCGCCGCCCCAACCGCAGCAGCAGCCCCGGCTCCGAGCCCCGCTCCTGTCAGCGCTGCTACATCGTCAGCAGGTTTGCAGCAAAATGTCAGCCGCCAAAACGGTCGCAGCGTCGTTTCTCCCCGCGCTCGCAAGTTAGCCAAAGAGTTTAAAGTAGATTTGAATTCTATCAAAGGCAGCGGGCCCAACGGTCGCATTGTCGCAGAGGATGTGGAAGCAGCAGCCGGCAAAGCCCAACCCGCTCCGGTTCAGCAGCCGGTAACTGTCCCCGCAGCGCCCGCAGCCGCACCCGCAGCACCTGCACCCGCCCCCGCAGCAGCCAAACCGGCACCCGCACCAGTCCCGGCAGTGGCACTTTCGGGCCAAAAAGTACCGATGAATGCGCTGCAAAATGCGGTGGTGCGGAATATGGAAGCAAGTTTGAGCGTGCCGTCTTTCCGCGTCGGTTACACAATTACTACTGACAATCTCGACAAACTCTACAAACAAATTAAGTCGAAGGGCGTCACGATGACGGGTATGCTGGCGAAGGCTGTAGCAGTGACTTTACAAAAACATCCTCTGCTGAATGCTTGTTATGTGGAGTCGGGAATTCAATACCGCGCTGATATTAATGTGGCGGTAGCGGTGGCGATGGACGGCGGCGGTTTGATTACGCCGGTGCTGCAAAATGCCGATCGCCTCGATATTTATTCGCTCTCCCGCACTTGGAAGGATTTAGTCGATCGCGCTCGCACCAAGCAGTTGAAGCCTGATGAATACAGCACGGGAACTTTTACTCTTTCCAATCTGGGAATGTTTGGAGTAGACAAGTTTGACGCGATTTTGCCGCCGAATCAAGGCTCGATTTTGGCGATCGGTTCTTCGCGGCCGCAAGTAGTGGCAAATGAGGATGGTTTGATGGGAGTCAAGCGGCAAATGCAGGTGAATATTACTTGCGATCACCGGATTATTTACGGTGCTGACGCTGCGGCATTCTTGCAAGATTTAGCAAAATTGCTTGAAACAAATCCTCAGTCTTTGACACTTTAGCGATGGTCCTAAATCTCCCTTTTACTCTTATTGGCAGGAAAGGGGGATTTAGACTTAGCTTTTAATGAGATGTCTAATTTCGGAATGATTTAACCGCAGAGACCGCAGAGGACACAGAGGAAGACAAGAGAGAGATGAATAATTCCGATACCAACGGATTTGATATTACTCGTTAACACGATGAAAGTGCAAGTTTTGTCTGTTAAACCTGCGAGTGACCCTAATACTCGCGAGGTTTTGCTGTCAGTTGGTACGGATACGCACAAATTTATTTTTACAGCAGAAGTCAATCAAGTGGGAGAACATTTACTTCAGACTACTCGCGGCGATGGCACTTTTTCAGAAGTTTTCCGATTTGATCTGCAGGTAGCGATGAATGTGACAAATCTCGTTGTTAAATGCTACAATCATGAAACTATAAATCTTCCGGCAGATGTTGGCATTTTTGTCACTCCAGAAACAGCTTTATCCAAGCAAAAGCAATTTGAAAATAGCAGTTTAGCAAACACTAGACCTCCTGCAAAAGTATGACATAATTGTAAAACAGATAGAAATTCAACTAATCAAA
The DNA here is from genome assembly GCA_036704825.1 of Microcoleus sp. F8-C3. Taxonomy (GTDB): domain Bacteria; phylum Cyanobacteriota; class Cyanobacteriia; order Cyanobacteriales; family Microcoleaceae; genus Microcoleus. The sequence goes on from JAUBSN010000053.1 coordinate 6,076, forward strand.
AATGAGTTAAGCTGTGGAGCATTTAAATAGGAAATTCGGGACAGGCTAGAAGCCCGTCCCACAAGAGTTGTATTGGTTTTTGACACACAGTTTAAATGTAGAACAGCTTACGAAAAAGTGAAGAATTTAGAGCATACAGAGTTCAAACGTTTGTGTGGTGTCACTCTAGGAACCTTTGAGCAAATGGTAAAAGTAGTGGCGGCCGAGAAAGTCCTAGCAAAAAAGAGCGGCCGACCGAGTAAACTAAGTATTGAAGATAATGACCTTAGAGCACTGGCGAGAGTATCGCACTTATTTTCATATAGGGGTAAGCTGGGAATTGGATGAAACAAATGTATTGAGAAACATCAGGAAAGTTGAAAATATATTAATTAAGTCAGGATTATTTAATGTGGGCGGCAAGAACAAACTAAAAGAGCTAGACTCATCAGCAGAATTAGTAGTTGTGGACGTGACAGAACATGAAATAGAAAGACAAAAAAAAAACAGAAAAGATACTAAGCGTGGTAAACAAAAGTGTCACACATTGAAATCACAAGTCTTGGTAACTCAAAAAACGCAGGAAATTATCTGTCTAGCAGTCAGAAAAGGAAAAGTACACGACTTTAGAATGTGGAAAAAAAGTCATATATACTTAACAAAAGAGACAGGATTTTTGGCAGATAAGGGAGATCGGGGGATTAAAAAAATTATTCAAACAGCCGAACACCAATCAAAAATACCAAGAAAAAGTTTTCAATTAAAGAGCAAAAACAATTGAAGAAAAACTTAGCAAAAGAAAGAATGGTGGTCGAGCATATTCACAGAAAATTAAAGATGTTCAAGCTACTCTCGTCGAGATATAGAAATCGAAGAAGGAGATTTGGGTTAAGGATTAATTTAATTGCAGGAATTTACAATTATGACCTGTATTTATCATTACAACAGGCGATTACTTGATATTTTCGCAGGAGGTCTATTGTCTAACGATCGAGGAGGAACACCGCCAGCGGCTTAAGGAAAAGGTGTTGGAAATTGTGGAGACTCACCCGACAATTGCAGCAATTCGCAATGGGGAAGCAGTGACGGACTTGCAACTGGTGGCCTTAGAACGTACACTGAGGCAAGAATTGGGCGGGGGGAACGTGCAATTATCGGAGTCGAATATTTGCAAGACGTTTAATTGAAGGTTAATAGTTGATTATCGTTTCTGCGAGAGTTGTTCGAGATTGAGGCATTGCCGGACTATCAGGAAGTGGTAAGGCGCAATTTTGAGAAGTTTATTGCCTAGGGACAGTTTAACGCCAATCAGATTCAGTATTTAAAGGCGGTGCAGAACGTGTTTTTGAAGAAGCGACAGTTGGAGTTCCGGATTTGTATGAGGCACCGTTGGATCAGTTTCCAGAAAAGGCTGTGGAACGCTGGTTTACTCAGAAGTGAATGAGTTGATTGAGTTTACTGAAGAGTTGGCAGCTTAACTTTTTAGATCCAAGAGGAGAGATATGAAATTTATTTCTTTGACACTGGTGGCTGCGCTTGTAGTTTTAAGTCTAGCAATGAGAGCTTCGGCAATTTCAGACGTTGTGTGGAAACCTGTTCCTGGAACAAAGATTAATAATGATTTTTGGTATGTAGGAACTAACACCATAAATAGACAAGGCGCTCGTATTACCTTTGATGTGAGGACTAACTCAAAACAATACGTGCTGTACTCGGCAAATTGCCAAACTCGGATGATGCAGAGACTAGCAGAGGGAAGCGTTAAAACCGGAAAAATTGTAGTCTATGAAAGATATCGAGAAGCGTACTTTCCCCCTAATCAAGTTCAAAGAAAGGTGCTGAACTACGCCTGCAGTCAAAAAAGGTAGTAAAATCAGGTTTCTACAAGTCCCTGGTTTTAAATTGTGTTCGCTGGCGCCGAAGTGCGATCGCCAGTTGGCCAAATTTGGGAGAGATTGCGCTCGTCGGGATTCTCCAACCCAAAGCAGGATGAGGTTTTTGATCGGGGGCGCAGGTTACAAGGGAGTGATTGCTGAAGTTAGAGCATATTATGGCGATAGAAGTCCGGGAGTTGATGAATTTTATAGATAAAAAATGCCAGTTATAGAAGTTATTAAAATGTTAGAAGATGATGGTTGGTATTTAGCTAGAACAAAGGGCAGTCTAGGATGCACTGGCTTTTAATGGAAGGTGGGGCTGGATGAGATTTATAATCTGTTATAGGGAAAAATAGAGGAGTGGAGCGATTCCCTTCGGGATAGCTTCGCTTCACGCACGCTCTAGAAAAAGGGTTGGTAAACGATATCGCAATGTCTCGTAACGAAGCGAACACCCGAAAAGAATTAATAGATAAAGCCCTACAGACAGCGGGATGGAACCTCGAAGATCCAAACCTGGTGGGGATAGAGATTCCGGTGGATGGGTACGATGCTGAACCTTGGAACGGAGTTACGGATTATTGTCTGTATCAGGAAAACGGCGAAGTAATTGCTGTTGTGGAGGCGAAGAGACAAAGCCGCGATCCGAGGGTGGCAGAACAGCAGGTGAGGCATTACGTTACAGAGATTGAGAAACGCCAGAGTTTTCGCCCCTTTGCTTTTATGAGTAATGGGGATAAGACATTTTTCTGGGAGGTGGGGAACGAACATAAGCGACAAGTGGCGGGTTTCTTCTCGCCCAGAGACTTACAAAATTTGCTCTACATCCGTCAGAACAAAATCCCCCTGAAACAGTTGAGCGTGAATCTTGCCATCGCCAACCGAACCTATCAACAGGAGGCGATTCAACGGGTTAGCGAACGGTTTGACGAGGGACATCGGCGGGCGCTGGTGGTGATGGCGACGGGAACGGGGAAAACTCGCACGATTATGGCGCTGATTGAGTTGTTGCTGAGCGCGAATCAAGCGCGGACGGTGCTGTTTGTGGCGGATCGGGATGCTTTGGTGAAGCAGGCGCTAGATGAAAATTTTAAGGTTTATTTGCCCAATGAGCCGCGCGATCGCATCCGTACCTACAACATTGATTACAGCAAGCGCTTGTATGTGGGAACGCTGCAAACGCTGGTTAAGTGCCACAAAAAGTTTACTCCTGGCTTCTTTGACGTGGTGATTTTTGATGAAAGTCACCGATCGATTTACAACCAGTTCCGCGAGGTGGTGGAATATTTTGATGCGCGGATTATTGGACTGACAGCAACCCCTGCCGATTTTATTGAACGGAACACGTTTCAGATTTTTCGCTGCTTTGATGGCGTTCCTACGTTTGTTTATCCTTACCGCCAAGCTGTTGAGGAAGGGTATTTAGTGGATTACAGCCTTTATCAAGCACAGACTCGCTTTCAACGGGAGGGAATACGCGGGGCAAACCTTTCTGAAGAAGACCGCAATACCTTGATTGAGCAAGGGTTAGACCCGGATGAAATTGATTATGAGGGGACGGAATTAGAGGGCACTGTCAGTAATCGGGATACGCTGCGGAGACAGTGGGCAGAGATTATCGATCGATGCCACAAGGATGAATCGGGGCAGTATCCCGGCAAGACGATTGTATTTGCAGTAAGTCAAAACCATGCGCTGCGGTTGGCAAGTGTGTTTGAGGAGATGTATCCCCAGTATCCCGATATGGTGCAGGTGATTACTTCCAACATGGAACGCACCGATGATTTGATCGATCGATTCAAGAAGGAAGAGATGCCGCGCATTGCTATTTCTGTCGATTTGCTGGATACGGGGATAGACGTGCCGGAGGTGGTCAATTTAGTGTTTATGAAGCCCGTCCACTCTCTCATCAAAATGCAGCAGATGATTGGACGGGGGACGCGCAGTAATGACGCTTGCCGCTATTTTCATCGGCTTCCCAATGGGCGCAAAGATGAGTTTCTGATTATTGACTTCTGGGAGAATGAGTTTGATAAAGACCCCAGTGAGGAGACGGTGACACAAAATCTGCCTGTTACGGTGAAGATTTTTAACACGCGGTTGAAGCTGCTGGAACTTTATTTAGATAATCAGGAATCGGCAGATTGTCAGCAGGCAATTAGGGATTTACGGCAGCAAATTAACCAAATTCCCCGCGATGCGTTTAGCGTGCAGCAGGTTTATTCTCAGATTGAGCAAGCTTGGACGGATGGATTTTGGCGGTATCTGACTAAGAGTAGGATTGATTTTCTCCGCACTCAGGTTGCGCCGTTGCTGAGGTTTGTGGCGGGGGTGGATGTGGCGGCGGCGACGTTTACAAATAAGGTGGAACGGTTGAAGCTGGAAATTCTCACCGATGGGGCAAAACCGGGGACGTTGGAATCGATCGCCGAGGATGTGAGTCGGTTGCCGGATTTTGTGTTTGAGGACTCCCTGCGTCGGGGTTCGGCGGATTTTTGCTTGTCGCACCGGCTGCGGAGGGCGACACCGGAAGAGTTAAATCGGGCGATCGCGGATTTGGCAAATCAGATGAAAAATCGGCGTCAGCGTCCCAGTTCGTTTATTGAAATTGATTTGGGCGATCGTATTGCTACCAGTGGTTACATCACGTTAGGAGACGGGGGAGAACAGGTTTATGTAGAGGAATATCGCCAACGAGTTGAGGCGAAGGTGTTGGAAATTGTGGAAAATCACCCAACAATTGCAGCAATTCGCAACGGGGAAGCGGTGACAGACTTGCAACTGGTGGCGTTAGAGCGTACTCTGAGGCAAGAGTTGGGTGGCCCAAACGTGCAGTTGTCGGAGTCGAATATTCGCAAGGCGTTTAATCTGAAGGTAAATAGTTTATTATCGTTTCTGCGAGAGCTGTTCGAGATTGAGGCATTGCCGGATTATCAGGATGTGGTGAGGCGGAATTTTGAGGATTTTATACAAGAACGTCCGTTTAATGCCAATCAAATTCGGTTTTTACGGGCGGTGCAGAATGTGTTTTTGAAGAAGCGACGGTTAGAGGTGGCAGATTTGTATGAGGAACCGTTGGATCGGTTTGGAGAGGATGCTGTTGAGCGCTGGTTTACTCAGGAACAGGTGGATGAGTTGATTGAGTTTACTGAGCAGTTTGCAGCTTAATAGTTAATCATTTAGTTCAGAGTAACAAAAAAGCTATTAAATTTATGAATAACAACAGAGCGCTTTCGGTCACAGAACAAGCAATGGAGCTATTAAACCGGCAACATGGCTCATTTAATATAGTAACAATCAGCCGCGTTAAAGGTGACATTAAGGAAGAAATTTTAAGGCAGGCGTTAGATGCAGTTCAAAGCATTCATCCTCTACTAAACTCTCGGATTGTTGGAACGCTAGATCATCTCGAATTTACAAATCAAGAAACAGAAAAAGTTCCTTTACGTGTAGTTTCACAGGGCATAAATGACAACTGGGAAGATGTTGTGAGAGAAGAATTGAACAAGACTATTGATAGCAGTCAGGTTCTGCTAAGATGCGTTCTTATTTACAAAGAATCCGAAATCAACATCAGCTATTTAATCACAACTGTACATCATGGCATATCAGACGGATTATCTTGTATCAGCTTACAATCAGAAATATTGAAGTGTTACCAAATTATTGCCTCTGGCAATTCCATTGATATAGATTGCGAGCCTGCTCTTCCACCCTTAGAGGAATTATTACCTAAATGGATGCAAGGAAAGAAAGGGATCGACAAGGGCAAATGGTTTTTGCTGAAAACCAAATTACAAATGCTTTTACATCAACCAGAACAATTAGAATCTGAAGAGACGGTTCCCCTTGAGTCTCGTAGTTGTGGCATGACTCATAGATTCTTACAAAAAGACTTAACCCAAAAATTAATTGAACTTTGTCGGCAAGAAAAGACAACAGTGCAGGGGGCATTATGTGCAGCCATGCTACTTACAGTAGCTAATAAAATTAGAGGGGGAAAACCGCGAAGCATTAAGGTTTTATGTCGTACTTATGTAGATTTGCGTAGACGTATCTCACCTCCAATCCAGCAGAAAAATTTGGGTTTTCTAGCTTCATTTTTAACTTCCTTACATAAGATTAAACCTCAGATGTCGTTTTGGGATTTATCAAGGGAGGTTACTAAAAATATTGAATTAGGTTTAAAAACACAAGATATTTTTAAGCCTTTAACGCTATTTAGAAAAATTGTTGAATATCATATTAATAATCCTGACGAAGCTTATGTCACAATTGCGGTGACTAATATTGGCAGAGTTAATAATATTCCTGAAGTTTATGGGGATTTGGAAATAGAAGAAATCAGTTTTATTCCGTCTAATGCTATTATTGGCAAAGTTTTTACAGTGGCAACTGCTACTTTTCAAGAAAAAATGCTTCTTAATTTTACAGCATCTAAGCCTTCACTCAGTCAAGAGACGATAGAGATGCTTGCTACTGGTGTTATCAATTGTCTGACTGAGGTGTGCCAAGAAAAGGTTATAATGGCTGTCAAATAATGGCAAAAGAGGAAAGAATTTACTTATGCTAACCGATCCCGAACTGCGATCGAAAGTTGATACAATTTGGGATAGATTGTGGTCGTCGGGACTATCGAACCCGATGGATTCGATCGAACAATTCTCCTATCTGCTATTCCTCAAACGCCTAGACGACGCCGAGAACCAGCGCGAGAAACAGGCAAAACGCCGCAATAAACCCTTTGAGGCGCAAATTGACCCAGAATTGCGGTGGTCGCACTGGATTAATTTTAAGGCAGATCTGGCTCTCAAGCATCTTCGCGATCGGGTTTTTACTTGGTTGCGGACGGCGGGGACTGAGGGGAGTTCTTTTGAGCGATATATGCAGAATGCTGAGTTTAAAATCAGCAAACCTGCAACGCTGATTGAAGTCTGCAACCTGATTGATGAGATGAAAATCTCGGAACAGAATCAGGATGTTCAGGGCGATTTGTACGAATATCTGCTGAGTAAACTCAATAGTGCCGGACGTAACGGACAGTTTCGCACCCCTCGCCATATTATCCGCATGATGGTGCAGATGGTTGACCCGAAACCGAAGGAACGAATCGGGGATTTGGCGGCGGGGACTTGTGGGTTTTTGGTGAATGCCTACGAGTACATTTTAGAACAGCACAGCGAACCGGATGAGAAAGGAAAACGGCAGTTAATCGGAGATTTACTCAGCGACGAAGAACGGGAGTTTCTGCAAACAGAAGCTATTACTGCATACGATAATGATTCTGGCATGACGATGTTGCGGATTGGGTCGATGAACCTGATGCTGCACGGGATTAAGCATCCCCGCTTTTTCTATATGGATACGCTTTCTAAATCCTTTGAGGATCGGAAAAGCTTGGATGTTGTGCTGATGAATCCCCCGTTTAAAGGGAAGATGGATGAGTCGGATATTAACCCCACTTTGCCAACGAAGTGCAAGAAGACAGAATTGCTATTTTTGCATCTGATTCTGCGGGTGTTGGATATGGGGGGACGCTGTGCCGTAATTGTGCCGGATGGGGTGCTGTTTGGTTCGAGTAACCAACATCAGGAAATTCGGAAAAAGCTGATTGAATCTAATCGACTCGATGGGGTGGTGTCGATGCCTTCTGGGGTGTTTAAACCCTATGCGGGTGTTTCGACGGCGGTACTGCTATTTACTCGCGGCGGTACGACGGACAAAATTTGGTTTTACGATATGGATCACGATGGGTTTTCGCTGGATGATAAGCGGCAACCTGTTGCGGAGAATGATATCCCGGATATTCTCACCTGTTGGAATAATCGGTTTGATGCTGATTTCACGATGCAAAAAGCAGAACGCCTAACTGACTTAAAATTGCAGATTGCGCCATTGAAGGCTGAACGGTTGATTATGCACAAGGAAATCAATCGCCTGACGTTTGAGAATGCTGTTGCACCCGCCGATGATGAACCAACTCGCCTCGCTTTGGAAACAGATAGGCAACGACTGGCACAACTGCACGAGCAAATAGCACCCCTGCAAGCGGAAATCAATCAATTGAATCGCCAGTTTTGGGTGACAAAGGCGCAGGTGAAAGCGAATAAATACGACCTTTCAGCGAGTCGTTACCGTCAGATCGAGCAGGATGAGGTGTATTATGAGCCACCACACGTTACAATGGAGAGGTTGCTGAAGTTAGAGCATATTATGGGGATAGAAGTGCGGGAGTTGATGAGTTTTATAGATGAAAAATGAAAGTTAGAGAAGTTATTAAAATGTTAGAAGATGATGGTTGGTATTTAGCGAGAACAAAGGGCAGTCATCGTCAATTTAAACACTCAGAAAAGGCTGGAACTGTCACGGTGTCAGGTAATTTAGGCGTTGATATGCCAATTGGTACGCTTAAAAGTGTTTGGCGGCAAGCTCAACTAGAAGAGGAGGAAGGTTAATGCGTTATGCTGTTGTAATTGAGAAGGGTGAAACTAGCTACGGTGCTTATGTTCCCGATTTACCTGGATGTGTAGCTGTGGCTGAAAGTTTAGAAGAGGTGAGAAATTTAATTAAAGAGGCGATCGCTTTTCATATTGAAGGACTACAAGAGGATTCTTTTCCGATTCCCGAACCTGTCTCTATTTGCGAATATGTGGAAGCCTAATAAAAAAGCGATCGTTTTTTCTAGAATAGGTTGACGCGAGAAAGGTTTACCCATTTTTATACCTACAACTAAATGATGGGAATATGTCAAAGCATGATGATATCTGAACGGAAGAAATTGCCTAATGGTTGGCGTTGGGTAGCATTGCAAGATGTAGCCAGTTTAGAACGTGGAAAATTTTCTCCTAGACCTCGTAATGATCCTCGCTACTACAGAGGAGCATATCCTTGGATTCAAACTGGTGACGTAGAAACGGCTGATAAATATATAAAGACGTATCGGAATACTCTAAATGAGCTTGGTCTTGCCGTAAGCAAGATGTTTCCTAAAGGAACTCTTATCATTACCATAGCTGCAACTATTGGTGCTGTTGGAATTCTGACATTCGACAGTTGTATGCCGGATAGTCTTGTCGCCATCACTCCCAAAGAAGGAGTTAGTGACACTGAGTTTTTATACTATCTTCTTTTATTCCTGAGAAAAGAAGTCAAAGCAAAAGCTACGCAATCAGCACAGGCAAACATTAATCTTGAACTACTAGAGCCAATTGAAATTCCTTTGCCGCCGCTAGCAGAACAAAAGCGGATTGCCGCGATCGCACAAAAAGCCGATCGACTCCGACGCACCCGACGCTACGCCCTACAACTTAGCGACACCTACTTGCGATCGGTCTTTTTGGAAATGTTCGGCAACCCTGCCACGAATCCGAAAAGCTGGGATTGTGCAACTATCGATGATGTGGTGGCTTTATCACAATATGGAACTTCTGAAAAGTCTAATTCTGAGAAACGAGGTTATCCCGTTTTGGGTATGGGAAATATTACATATTCAGGACATATTGATCTAACCTCAGTGTCTTATGTAGAACTTTATGAAAAAGAGTTTTCCGAATTAAAATTAGTTCCCGGTGATATAATTTTTAATCGAACCAATTCAACTGAATTAGTAGGTAAGACAGCGCACTGGAATTACAATATTGATGCTGTCCTTGCGTCGTATCTAGTCAAGCTTAAGTTAAAAAAAGAAGTTCTACCTGATTACTTTGTCGCTTTTCTTAACTCAAAGTATTTTAAACAGTTGCTTCAGGAGAGATGCAAAAAAGCTATTGGTCAGTCTAATATCAGCCCTACCTTGTTGAAAGAGTTTCCAATGCTAGTTCCGCCCCTCCCTCTCCAAGAAAAATTTGCCCAAATCGTCCAAAAATTCGATCGCCTCCGCACGCAACAACGGGAAGCCGATCGCCAAGCAGAGCATTTATTTCAAACCATACTGCATCGTGCATTTCGGGGTGAACTAACTTCTCAAAACGCTGATGATGAGCCTGAATCTGTCTTATTAGAAGAAATTCGCGCACAACAAGCCAAAGCCAAAGCCGAAGCCAAAACTGCTACTCAGGTGATGGGTGACGCTGCTGGGTATCTTGGCACAAAAGCCAAACAGCAAGACATAGAACCAATCCAGCTAAAATTCCCAGGATTTGAATAGCTTCGGCAGAATAAACGGCGGTTGAAACCGCAGTTACACAAAATTTCGTCCCAGCAGAGGGGGACTAAGAAATAAGACGAATCAGAAAATAATTTAGATGGGCAATACAGGATTTGAACCTGTGACCCCTTCCGTGTGAAGGAAGTGCGCTACCACTGTGCTAATTGCCCGCAGATAATTAAGATACCATACTAAGTCCAAATTCGCAACTAAATTTTTCTAAAAATTCAGCACCTTGTTTCCCAGTTAAACTCGACACAATGCCAAGAATACAGGCATTTGTCGAGCCTGACATCAATCAACCACCCACCAACCAGCCGCTGGGCCGACAAACCGCACTACAATCCACCAAGCCACCAACAGACCAATCCCGATCCAGCTTCCGCGACTTGTCCACTTGACAAAATCTTCGCTTTGGGTTTTGGTGATTGGCAGCCAGTCAACGATGCGTTCTTCTTTACCGTATTCGTCGCCGATCGACTCTTTGCGACGCTTAGCTTCACCCATAATCTTTGTCTGCTAAATTAGATTTCAACTGGATACCTAACCAAATTATACGCCAACAGGTCAACTCAAGCCTGCGTCAGCCAAGTCGTATCCAAATAATCAATCCTCGCAAAAGGACTCAAAGCCCCTAAAACCTGCTGTCCGTAACTGCGGTGAATCACCCTGCTGTCGAAAATCGCCACCACCCCTTGACGTTCTCGCACCGGCGCGATCGCCCGCTGCAACTCATTCAGCGCCGCCGGCAGCAAATACAACCGAAACCAATCCTTGCGCCGTTCCTTATAATAAGCCACACGCGCCGTCACCAAAGGATTCTCCAAAGAAGGTAGCGGCAAAGTTGCGATCGCCAGCAAGTGAGGCGCCCTCAATTCCCCCTGATGTTCCCGCCAAAACTCCCAGCCAGTCACCAAAATCGCATTCTCGCCCACATCTGTTTTTTCTACCTGCACCCGAGAACCGAACTCAGAAGCCAAAATCGCCGCCAGCCGAGCCTTGAGCGGTACATCACCAACAATCAGCACCGTTAAACCCGCCACCGACGCGCTCATCAACAGCAAAGTCCGAATTTCTTCCATTAAAACACCCTGAAATTCCGGCGTATTTGGCAGCGGCAGCCAGTTGGGAATGTACAGTTGAATTAATTCGCTTTGTCGATCGGGCGAAAACTTAACGCTCGTCAATTCTGGCAGTCCCAGCATTTGCCGGAAGATCGGAGCCTTCGGTTCCACATCCACCGCCCCCCCAATCAACACCACAGGCCGATCGTCCCAAATTTTGCCCAAAACCTCAGCCACCTGCACCGGCGCGCAGTACAAAGAAAATGAGCCAGCCTCCCGATTAATTTCCGCCCACCTGAGTCTGCCGTTTGCTTCCCACCGCTGCCAAAAATTGCTCCAAGCAGCAGGAATCAGCGAATTCGGCTCGATTCTTTCCAACAGCCCCTGCAAAATATTTTGCTCTGCAGTTTCCAGCAAATAGCACTCGTCAGGTTTCGCCGGATGCTTAAAGAAAGCCCGCGTTAGCATTACCCGCCCTTGGAGGATCGCATCGGCTTCCAAAGGCTGAGATTGCATTAAATCATTCCAGTCAGCCGGTTGCAAACCCGCCGTCAATTGCTGGCGCGTCCAAACTTCCAAGTCATCCACACCGTCGATAATTGTCGGAATATTCCTGTGAAGTTCCGAATTCCCCGCCAAGCTAGCCGCCAGCCAAGACTCGGGATCTGCTAGCATCAATCCTCGTCCAGTGGCATTAGCCGAATAAATCTCGATCGACCCGTCTGTTTGCAGCCACTCTTGCAAACGCGGAATTTCCACCGCCTGCAAATGTTCCAGCAGCGGTTTCGGCGCGACTAAAATCACAGGTTCGGGCCACATCAAAATCGGCATCAAATAGCTGACTCGATACCGCTGTTGGTGAGCTCCTGCGGGAAGCCCCGTCTGGATCAGAGCGCTGCGCCCCAAGCGCAAAGCCCGCGCCACGAGCCGCGCCATCGTTAAATGGTGGGGCCAGTGCGGCTCGGAGTGCGATCGCAGGAAGCGGAGCAGCGAATTGTGGACTTTTACCTCAATCAATCGGTTTTAAAATGGACATTTCTCACTCAACTTGACATTCCCCTGGCTGAAGCCTAGGGGATTCTTAATTCAGCGACTGACCTTAAAATGTTCTGTCCTCACGGCAATACTTAAACTTTTCAACCGTGGAGTACCACGAATTGACGAGTCCAATTCAGAAACACCCCAGGGGGTCTATCTCCAAAAGCGTACTAGAATATTTATCTAGAGTTTGGGTATGCCCTACCCTACTTAACAATTCCCAGTAGAAAAGTTTATGTTTGCTGGATTGAAACCTACATTTTCGGTTTCGGCTGTTTAGAGTGTTTTCGCCGCACTTTGTCCCCCAGTTCATGCCTAAAAGTGTGTCTCATGTCCTGTTTCACTATGACAAAGGAGTTTAACCTTGACTGTCTTAGTCTACCATATTGTCCGGTCTTGTCCAACTTTTTAAGAATTTTTTTTGAATTAAAAAGATTGGATTTTAGATTCAGGATTAAGGTAAAGATAACAGGCAGGATAAATCCTGCAACGCCCTTTCATCCCCGGACTGAATTCACGGGGTTTTCAGGGTATTCGTTATAATCAAAACTCGCCAGAAAATCAACTACTTTTTGACCGAGAGGCAAACTGAATTTACTCTCCTGATGAGTTGCACCTCCCTTCCCAAAATTTCCGTGAGAATTCACCATCAAACTCTCCTGTCCCGAACTAATTAAAATAGTTTGGGTAGGTGACTCAAAAAACTTTGTTGGCTGACTAACCCGTGATATATTAGACACCAAATTTATCAACTCATTTAATTTATTTGTAGCTGTACTCAATGCTTTACGCAACTGCACTATTCGTTGCTCCTCCAAATTTTGACTTGCGATATTTTTGCCGATAACCATAATATTTTTCTGAGTTTGTACGGCATCCTTAAAAGGAAGAATCGCTAAAAAAGCTGCTGGCAATAAATGCTCGTCGCTCTCAAATCTAAAAGTTAGAGTTGTGCGGCGGTAGCCGGCTTCAATATTAGGAGGAAAATTCATTGCCCGGTAATGCCGAGCTATTTCGCTGTAAACTGTTGCTAAAGTGCTGTTTGCTGAGTAGTCTAAAAGTGCGTCAACCACAATTTGCACTAACCCAGGCGTGTGATTTAAAAATTTTCTCGATTCTGAGGGCGAATTAAATTGTTGAATCTGAGTGCGATCGCCGTTAGGACTGAGGTCAACCCACTGACAAGTAATATCATCTGCGATGATGCCGCATCGCGGAACCAAATACAGTTTTGCTCCTGTTAAAGTTGCTCCCCTCAAATCAGCGCCCACCCAATCTGCATTAATCAAATTTGTTTCTGTCAAATCAGCGTGAACGAAACTAGCACTTCCTAAATTAGTATTTCTTAAATCTGCTCCGTTAAGGTTAGCTCCGCTCAATTTAGCACTGCTGAGATCGGCGCCGTTGAGGTTAGCTCCCGTTAAATCAGCCCATTTTAGGTTAGCTCCGTTCAAATTGGCACTGCTGAGATTTACCTGTTGCAAAGAAGCTTGTCTCATATCGGCATTGCTCAAATTGACGCCGCTAAGTTCTGCTTTCGTCAAATCCGCGCCGTGCAAGTTAGCTTCTTGAAAATTAGCTGAAGCAGCCGAAGCACCTCTGAGATTTGCACCGGAAAGATTAGCACCGCACAGGTTAGCTTCCGTCATTTTTACCTCTCTTAAATCTCCTTCAGTCAGGTTTGCGCCGCTGAAGTTAGTTTTGCTGAGTTCGCAGCGCACTAATTCGCTTCTAATCAGCGATGCTCGGATTAATTGAGCTGCACTTAAATCGGCTCTCACTAAGTTTGCTACGTTGAGAGTAGCCCCGTTTAAGATTGCCCGCGAGAGGTTGGTACTGCTGAGTCTAGCCACATTCAGGTTAGCGTCGCTCAAGTTAGCGTCGCTCAAGTTAGCGCCGCTGAGGTTGGTGACGAATAAGCTAGCCCGCCTTAAAATTGATTGGCTGAGGTTGATGCGGCTGAGATTAGCTTCATTCAGGTTGATTCCTGTGAAATCTCTGTCGCCTTCTGTGTATCTCTTGACGAGTGCAAATCGTTTGAGCAGTTCTTCCGCTTGCATTTTTTTTCTTTAATGAAATGGCAATTGGCTAATTTTTATAGGGCATGAATAGAAATGATATCAAATTAATTTATAGTATTTACTCACCGATCTGATAAAAGCTTTTGACAAACTCAATGACCGTATTTAGCGGCGGGGTGGTAAATCTTTGGGCTTTAATTGCAGGACTGATAGACGTTTTGTTGACTCCGGGCAAATTTGTCAAGTTTCTGCCAAAATCTGGGTGATAGTGAATCATCAAACTTTCGGCGCTGGAGTTAGCGAGTACAGTTTGGGTAGGCGATTGGAAAAAACTTGACATCGGTTCGCGATCGAGGGGAATCGGCTGAATTTTCATTTCCCCTATTTTTCTCATTGTTTGGGTCAGGGCTACGTTTAATTGCACTACCATATTTGAGACTCTCACGCCCAGGTTATTACCACTTTGGGGTTGAATCATCTTGATCAGAGTAATCAAATTTTTCTGAGTAAATGCTGCATCGCTAAAGGGAGTAATCGCAACGAAAGCTGTGGGAAATAGTTGCTCGTCCTGTTCTATTCTAAATGATATGATTGTGCGTCGGGAATTAACTTCGATACTGGGAGGATGGTTCAAAGCAGGGTATTGACGGGCAATTTGGCGGTAGGTAGCTGCCAGGACAAAGTTAGCATCCGGGTCGAGGGGTCGATCGACAATAATTTGAACTGTCGGCGGTGTAGCATTGAAAAACCTTTGAGATTCTTCTGGGGTAAAGCGCTGAATGCGGCTGCGATCGCCGTTAGGACTGAGGTCAACCCAATCGCAGGTAATGTCATCTGCTTTGACATCAAACCTAGACACCGCGTAAATTTTTGCCCCCGTCAGGGCCGCCCCCGTCAAATCGGCGCCCACCCAATCAGCGTGAATCAAATTCGCTTGAGTCAAATCCGCGTGTACCAGAGTAGCGTTCAACAGATTGACATTGCTCAAATTTGCCCCGTACAAGTTGGCCCCGCTCAATCTCGCTTCATCGAGGTCAGCGCCAGTCAGGTTCGCCCCGCTAAGGTCAGCCCACCGGAGATTCGCGCCTCGCAAGTCAGCGCCGCTGAGATTAGCCTGAGAAAGATTAGCTTGTCTGAGTTCGGCATTGCAGAGGTTGACTCCTCGCAAGTCTGCCCTGCTGAGGTCGGCTCTGTGCAAGTTGGCCCGTTCCAAGTTGGCCGCTGTCAGACAAGCGCCTCTGAGGTGAGCCCCGCTGAGGTCGGCTTGCTCTAGATTTGCTTCTCTGAGGGTTGCTTCTCTCAAATCTGCTTCGCTGAGGTTTGCACCGCTCAAGTTTGCATTGCTGAGGTCGGCTCGGATCAGTTCGGATCTGATCATTGTAGCTTCGACGAGTTGGGCTTCGCGGAGGTCGGCTCGAATCAAGTTTGCTACGTTGAGGATAGCGCCGCTGAGGTTGGCTTTGTTGAGATTTGCACCGCTGAGTCTGGCAACATTGAGTTTGGCTTTTCTCATGTTGGCGTTTGAGAGATTGGTGCCGCTCATGTTGGTGAGGCTCAAGATTGCCTCACTGAAATTAGCCCCACTGAGATCGATCCTGCTGAGATTTGCCTCGCAAAGGAGGATGGCAGTAAAGTCTCTTTCTCCTGCTGTATATTTGGCGATGAGTTCTTCGGCATCCATGCTTTTCAATTTCCCTGATGTGTTAGCTAGAACAAAGCTTTGTTGTGCCAACCTTTAAACTAGAATAAGCATTTTTTGTAACTTGATGCAATATGCTTAGACATCGATATTGTGGAAGCCTTTTATAAAATCCAAAATGCTAGTAATATTAGCTCGATCCAATTTTGTGCTTTCGGCTAACTTACCCGATGTTGAGTTACTTGGGTCGTATTTTTTAATCAGGCGCTTGCCAAAGGCGGGGTGGTGATATACGCTGACTCTTTGATCGCGGGAATTAATTAAGAGCATCTGTGTAGGAATTTGAAAGAAATTGATGCTTTCGCCGATTTTTGGAAAAGAACTGGAAATTTTGATTTGATCTACTTTGCTGATAGCTTGGTTGAGAGCTTTGCTGGATAACTGGACGTGTTTAGATTCTTTGACGTTAAGTTTGCCTGCATCGTGGGATTGAATCATTTTCATCAAAGCTATTAGGTTTTTTTGAGTTATGGCAGCATCGTTAAAAGGAATGATGGCAACGTAAGCCGTGGCAAATAATTTATCGTCGCTGTCCATTTTAAACGCGAGTACGGTGCGCCTGGAGCTGACTTCGATCGTGGGAGGCTGACTTAAACTCGGGTATTGTTGGGCAATTTGGTAATAAGTTGCAGCTAAGGCAAAATGAGCGCCTTGGTCTAAGGGCGAGTCAATCACAATCCGAACAGTGGGCAAGGTTTCGTGAAAAAA
The DNA here is from genome assembly GCA_036704825.1 of Microcoleus sp. F8-C3. Classification (GTDB taxonomy): domain Bacteria; phylum Cyanobacteriota; class Cyanobacteriia; order Cyanobacteriales; family Microcoleaceae; genus Microcoleus. The sequence goes on from JAUBSN010000053.1 coordinate 22,608, forward strand.
GTCGTGGGTTCCTCCCGAGTTCAACCAGTAAATTTGGCTGTGGTCGCCGTTGGGACTCAGATCCACCCACTTGCAGGTCATGCCTTCGGTTTTGATGCCGAGCCGCGAAACGGCGTGGAGTTTGGCTCCGGTTAAGGTGGCTCCGGTTAAGTCGGCTCCAATCCAGTCGGCGCGGATCAGATAGGCATTTGACAGGTCGGCGTGAACTAAGCTGGCATTGAGCAAGTTGGCGTGGCAAAGGTCGGCTCGGCTGAGGTCTGCCCCGCTCAATTTGGCTTCGCTGAGGTCGGCCCACCGCAGGTTGCAGCCGCTGAGGATGGCCCAGCGCAAATTGACGCCGCTGAGGTCGGCTCCGCTGAGTACGGCTTGAGTGAGGTTGGCCTGCCGCAGTTCTGTGCCTCGCAAGTCTGCGCCGCTGAGGTCGGCTCGGCCGAGGTCGGCACCTTGCAGGTTGGCTTGTTCGAGGTTGGCTTCTGTCAAGGACGCACCGCTGAGGTGAGCGCCTCGAAGGTTGGCACCGCTGAGGTTGGCTCCTCGGAGGGTGGCTTCGGTGAGGGTGGCTCCGCTGAGGTTGGCTCCGCTGAGGTTAGCGCCGCTGAGTTCGGCTCGAATTAACTCGGCTCTGATCAGTTTGGCTCCTACGAGTATGGCTTTTTTGAGGTCAACTCGGACTAGGTAGGCGACGTTGAGGTCGGCGTCGGTGAGGTCGGCGCCGCCTAGATGGGCGCCGCTGAGTCTGGCGATGTTGAGTTTGGCACCTGTGAGGTTGGTTTTGCTGAGGTTGGCTCCGCTGAGGTTTGCTACACTCAGATTCGCACCCTTGAGGTTGGCTCCGCTCAAGTTGACGCCGCTGAGGTTGGCCTCAGTCAGGTTGATTCCGGCAAAGTGTCTTTCTCCGGCGGCATATTTTTTCAGGAGTTCCTCGACTGTCATGGGGGCGGCACCGTATCAAATATCCCCATTTTATTGCTATGAATATCGGTATTGTAGGACTGGGTTTAATTGGCGGCTCGATCGGGCTGGATTTGCGATCGCGCGGGTTTAATGTTTTTGGGGTTTCGAGCCGGCAACAGACTTGCTCTCGGGCGCAAGCTCGCGGTGTTGTCAATGAAGCCAGCATACACCTGTCTCTAATGGCAGCAGCCGATGTGGTTTTTATTTGCACGCCTCTGGGGTCGATCGAGCCGATCGTCCGAGAGTTGGTGCCCTATCTTTCCGTTGATACTATTGTAACCGATGTCGGTTCCGTAAAAACACCCATAGTGCAGGCTGTGTCTTCTCTGTGGCCGAATTTTGTGGGGGGACACCCGATGGCGGGGACTGCTGAAAGCGGAATCGAGGCGGCGGTGCCGGATTTGTTTGTGGGCCGGCCTTACGTGGTGACGCCGACTCCCCAGACGCCGGCGCTGGCGGTGGATAAGGTTGAGGAAATTGCGCGGTTGCTGGGTGCTAAAGTTTACCGATGTGAGCCGGAAGAACACGATCGAGCTGTGGCTTGGATTTCTCATTTGCCCCTAATGGCGAGCGCGACGCTGGTTGCTGCGTGCGATCGAGAGGGCGATCGGGATATTGTTAATTTAGCCCAACATTTGGCGAGTTCTGGTTTTCGGGATACGAGCCGGGTTGGGGGCGGCAATCCCGAGCTGGGAGTGATGGTGGCAAAGTACAATCGAGAGGAATTGTTGCGATCGCTCTCTATTTACCGTGACTGTCTCGACGGGTTCATCAGCGATATCGAAGCCGAAAATTGGCAAGGTATCGAACACAAGCTGAAGCTGACTCAACAAGCGAGACAGAATTACAACTTGTGAGCCAAACATTACTTAAAACTGAGATATTGCACCATTTTCAATAGGTTTGATTGTGGGGCCCGCTAAAAGAGCAACGACCCGCAATCAAACTCACTCTTCGCCGAACGGGCTAGGGAAGCCTGTTATTGAGAATGGTGCAATATCTCAGTTAAAACTGTCCCCGTCTCGATTATGATTTGTGGACGGCTATATATTGAGTTTCAATGTACACTTATTCTCGACTCAAGCGATTTTTACTGGGTGAATCTCTCCCCACTAGCGCATCTATTCACGAACGCCTGAGCAACGCTACAGGACTAGCTGTTCTGGCGTCCGATGCACTTTCGTCTGTTGCCTACGCTACTCAAGAAACTCTGCTGGTGCTATTACTAGCGGGGAGTAGCAGTTTGAGCTTATCGCTGCCTATTTCTGCAATTATTATTTTACTGTTGGCGATCGTTGCGCTGTCTTACCGACAGACAATTAAAGCGTACCCCAAGGGCGGTGGCGCTTACATTGTGGCGCGAGAAAACTTAGGTATTTATCCCGGTTTGATCGCGGCCGCTTCGCTGATGATTGATTACATCCTCACCGTCACAGTCAGTATTTCGGCTGGGGTGGCAGCGTTGACTTCAGCAGTTCCCTCGCTGCACCCCTACACAGTTGAACTGTGCTTAGTTTTTATTGTCTTAATCATGTTTGCCAATCTTAGGGGATTGCGGGAATCTGGCAATATATTTATGGTTCCCACCTATGCGTTTCTCGTTGGGATTTTTGTTTTGATTGGCTGCGGTTTATTCCAACAGGCAACAGGTAATGTTATGCCGACATTACAAAATATTCCAGCTAAGGAACCTTTGGGATTATTTCTGCTGGCGCGGGCCTTTGCGGCGGGCTGTACAGCGCTGACTGGAGTTGAAGCCATATCAGACGGGGTGTTGGCTTTTAAGCCTCCTGAATGGAAGAATGCGCGCCTGACTTTGAGCTATATGGGGGGAATTCTGGGAGCGATGTTTTTGGGGATTAGTTACTTGGCTCATATTTATCAGGTGATTCCTACAGAACATGAAACGCTCCTTTCTGTATTGGGAAAACAGATTTTTGGTGTCGGTATATTTTATTATTATTTGCAGGCAGCAACTCTGTTAATTTTGCTGTTGGCGGCGAATACGAGTTATGCTGATTTTCCGCGACTTTGTTATTTTTTGGCGCGGGACGGGTTTTTGCCGAGGCAGTTGTCACTGTTGGGCGATCGCCTGGTTTATTCTAATGGCATTAATCTGCTCAGTCTCTGCGCTGCATTTTTAATTATCATCTTTCGAGGCAATACGAGCGCAGTGCTTCCCCTGTATGCGGTTGGAGTTTTCACTTCTTTTAGTCTCTCCCAATCGGGAATGGTAATTCACTGGTTTAAGGAACGAGGTAAAGGTTGGCAAGTTAGTGCTGTGATGAACGGTATTGGTGCAGTGGCAACAACGGGAGTTTTGGGTGTAATTCTCGCTACAAAATTCCTTTTGGGAGCTTGGGTTGTCGTAGTAACTATTCCGATCGCAGTCAGTCTATTTTTAGCTATTCACCGACACTATCGGTATGTAGCGGCTAGGTTGAGCATTCAGGGAATAGAACCGAGGTCTTATCTTCGCAGACCTAGAGTTAAGACGGTGACACATCCGGCAGTGGTGTTAGTCGGGCAGTTGCACCGAGGAACTTTCGAGGCCCTCGATTACGCTCGTTTAATTGCTGATGAAGTTGTGGCAGTTCACGTGGATATTGGTTTGACCGATCGAGAAAAATTACAATTAGCGTGGAAAGATTTGCAGTCTGATATTCCTTTGGAAATTCTGGACTCGCCTTACCGTTCAGTTAGTTCGGCTTTGACACACTTTTTGGCTTTGTTTGAAGAGCAGCGACCGGGAGTTTATTTAACGCTGATCATTCCGGCTTTTGTGACGCGAAATTGGTGGGAGGGACTGCTGCACAATCAAACTGCTTTCTTTTTGAAAGCGGCTTTGCGGGCTAAAAAAAGTCGGGTGGTAACAACTGTGAGGTATTTTCTTTGAGCGATCGTTAGTTAAAGATTTGCCATTTTATGCTGGTTAAACAAATGTATGGCTGGTGGGTCAGGTTTGGAGAGAAGATTTATTTAAGCGATCGCGCATTTAAATTGTATCTTTCAATCTTGGTGGAAAAAGCATCAAATCCTCTCCCCTTCTCCCATCTGCCATAACAGGCAATTTAAGTGCTATAAATATCGGAATATTTTCCGCATCTCAAAAGGTAGAGCCAAATTTTATGCTCGTTCCATTTGATAGAGACAAATTAGAGTTTAATGAAAATCCGGTTCTAAGACACCTTTATTAATTTTAATAACCGAAATAAATCGCTGTGTGACAAGTTACAGCATATTCCAGGTTCGTGAACTACAGTAGCAGCTATATTGTGTGCTACGTGTTATGTAGGGTGGGTGGCTGCCGCCGCAGGTCCGTAAGGATTCAGGTATCTGAAACGTAGTCACAGAAAGACTTCTAGAATTCAAGCATTCGCTAAATTAACAGCTTAATTCTCATTTTTGTAAGAAAATCAAAGCTTTCCTGGTTTCTTAATAAGAATGGATATTTGATGATTATTCGACCAAATGTTTACAGCGTATAGGTTTTACTGCATTTCGCATGACCTGAATCCTGACGCAGGTTCAATGAAACTTGCAGATTGTTGATGATGGCGATGCACCTTACTTACTACAAGATTCTGTGTACCACATATACATGAAATATGCTGTATGTGTCCAGATTTACTGAAAATAGAGTCTCGAAACCCACCGGTTAAAAAAATAAATTTTCGTAAAAATTACACTTGTCTAAATATCAGTAAGTTATAATGAACCCGTGCAAATAATATGAGCAGCAAAAAAATACATCATGAGCGAACTCGTTAGCAAGCTAAGCCAAGTGTCAATGGTGTCAGCAAATTTTGGCAATCGGTTAGCCTATAGACAAATTCTGCTGGATTGGTTTAATTTTTTAGGTGGCAAGCCCGGCGAAGTAGTTGTTGTTGACGGCGGCAGCGATAGCGACACTCAAAAACTTTATTGGGAACTGTATCAAGAGGGTTTGATTGATAAGCTGCAAATGATTCCCCCGCACCATAAAGATAATGACAAGGAGAGGTGTTTCATTCAGGAGTATACAGCCGGAGTAATTGCTAGCAATCCTTATCTATTGTGGTTCAAAATTGATACTTTACCGTACAGAGAAGGTCACGAACGTTGGTTGGAGGAAGCGATCGACGATCTCGATCGAGATAACGTTTTTGCAGTGGGCGGTGCTTTTAATAGAAGCTATCCACATTTCGAGGCTAAGTCTGGATGGTACTTCAGTCAAGCATGTACTATCAATTTTTCTTTGATGAAGCGCAGTACGTTCGTCGCAGTTATGCAAGAATTTGCGGGAGAGTATATTGCTTCTGGGTTTCAGGGAGAACATGAATTTAGCAGGTTTTTGCTTGAAATAGCATTTAGCGCATATATGGAGCGCCACAAAGTTTATACTTTATGTAAAATAGAAGACCCAACTTGGACGGTATTTCATACAAATGCTCAAGACGAATATTTGCAGGAAGTGCGTAATAAATATTTGGCGCGCCAAGATATTGAAACTTTTATGAACCCATGCCTTTCTAAGGACATAAATCAATTTCTTTATTATGGAAAGCCACCGCTCAAAAGTGGAAGCTTGAAGAAAATGCAAATAATTTTAGGAGAAACAAAAGCTGGGAGTTATTGGCGGGAGTTAAAAAAACATTTTTCTCCTTCACCAAACGATTGAAAATGCTAGCCAGCTCACTTGAATTTAAAGTTTAATTGGACAGGAATTACGCTGCATGAGGTCAATAAAAAAACAGAACACTCAGATCCCCGCAGCAGGTAAAAGTTGCCTGGGGGCTAACAGAAAAGCGTTTGACGTTAACTTGACATATCAAAAATGATGTGTCAAGATCGTACTAAGTGGAAAAGTTGCCTTTCAACTTATCTTGAAAAAGATTGCGGCTGCTGAACCAAAGTCTTTTACTACCTAGAACATCTCTTCAATTTGTGGGGGTTGCATAGCAACCCGCAACAGACTATTTATGCAGCAGCCAAAAAACTTGAACAGGCTTTTGCGAGCTTTGTCTCGGCAAGGTCTGGATGTTACTTACAACAACAAAGTCTATTCTATTTCTCTGAATAATTCTTTGAATGAACACTGGCAAGATGCCATTGCCACAAGAGAACTCAATAGTTCTTTGAATGAACGCTGGCAAGATGCCATTGCCACAAGAGAACTCAATAGTTCTTTGAATGAACGCTGGCAAGATGCCGGTGCTCCAACAGCAGAAGTTTTGCTCCCAGAGAATTTTCCTGTGGAAGCAAAGGCGCTCAAACAGTTAGCAAGTTTGGCGAATGTTCGTCACCCTCAAGGCGGTTGCGTTTGCCGCGCTTGCGCTACTCCAGATTTCCATCCGGGGGATTCGGGGGTGGCGATCGGTTCTATTGTAGAAACAGCAGGAATGGTGATTCCGGCGGCTACCGGTTCCGATATCAACTGCGGGATGCGGTTGCACGTTGCGGATTTGTCGATCGAACAATTCCTCAGTCAGCGCGATCGATTTGTAGAATTGCTCAAAGGCGATTATTTCTTCGGTACTCGCGATGTCAGCATGACGGCAAAAACTGCTCGCGCGATGTTCCAACACGGGATTCCCGGATGGCTGGATGGTATGCTGGACGAGGCAACCGGCAGCGCGGCTAATTCGGATTTCGATCAGTTGGCGACAGAGTGCGATCGCATTTTCCTCGGCGGTTCCATGAATGGCGATGTCAAATGGGCTCCTGAAGAATTAGTCCCGAATGACGGCTTAGTCAGGGATGGCGGGTTAGCTACCATCGGCGGCGGCAATCACTTTGTCGAAATTCAAGTGGTTGAGGAAGTTATCGATCGAGCTACGGCTTATACTTGGGGAGTTCGATCGGGACAAATCGCTTTCATGATTCACTCCGGTTCGCGCAATGTCGGCAAATACATCGGCGGAATGTGGCGCGATCGAGCTTGCGACGCCTGGCCGAAAACTCTGAAATACCCTGAATCCAGGCTTTTTCCGCTGTCTGTCGAGGCAAATCCCGAACTTGTGAGCAGCTACCTGCAAGCGGAAGCAACAGCCGCTAACTACGGTTTTATCAACCGTTTGCTGCTAGCAGAACTTCTGCGCTGGCGTTTGCGGCAAGTTTTCGGCGATGTGGAAGCTCCCTTAGTATACGATGTGCCTCACAATATTACTTTAGCTGAAGGTGGTGGCTGGGTAACGCGCAAAGGCGCTTGTCCCGCACATTTGGGCCAGCCTGTAATTGTACCGGGTTCGATGGGCGCGCCCTCTTATTTGTTGGTTGGAAAAGGCAACGATCGATTTTTGCGATCGGCTTCTCACGGTGCAGGAAGGGCGCGATCGCGCTTCGATATGAGTCGCAAAGGTGTTGACAAAACTGACTCCACTTTGGGATTAACCGGCGTAGATTGCATTACCTTGCGCGAAGAACGCAGAATCGAAGAAGCACCGGCCGCTTACAAGCCAATTCAACCAGTAATTGACGTTCAGGTTGACGCGCAAATAGTTGGTGTAGTCGCTAAACTGAAGCCAGTGTTAACATTTAAAGCGTAGCCTGGGGCTATTTCTCGGTTTTCAATAACTGGTGTCTAAACCAGACTGAAAGCCGATTCTAAAAGACAATTTCTTAGTTGTGGAACGGGCATCTTGCCCGTTTCTAAAGCTGTGAGAATAAGTGCAAAATCTAAAAATTGCCCAATTACCCCCAATCCTCAATTGTCACCAAATCCATCAAAACCTGTCCATCCCCTCAAGCGGCTGCTGAAGTACGGGCGCCGCTACCGCCTGAAAGCTTGGCTGGCAAGTACCTGTTCGCTGCTGAATAAATTCTTTGATTTAGCGCCGCCAGCATTAATCGGTATTGCCGTTGATGTGGTGGTGAAACAGCAAGATTCTATCCTCGCTCAGTGGGGCATAAAAGATGTCTTTTGGCAACTGGCAATTATCACTCTTTTGAGCGCGATTATTTGGACTTTGGAATCTGTTTTTGAATATGCCTATGATTATTTGTGGCGCAATTTGGCTCAGGATATCGAACACGATTTGCGTCTGGAAGCTTACAGCCATTTGCAGGAATTAGAATTAGCTTATTTTGAAGAACGCAGCACGGGCGGTTTGATTTCTATTCTGAATGATGATATCAATCAACTCGAACGTTTTTTGGACGACGGCGCTAATGAGATAATTCAGGTAATGACAACAGTTGTTGTGATTGGCGCGGCTTTTTTTGCTGCATCTCCTCTTGTTGCTGGGCTGTCAATGCTGCCGATACCTTTTATTATTTGGGGCTCGATCGCCTTTCAAAACCGCCTCGCTCCTCTCTATGCTGACGTGCGGGAAAAGGTGAGTTTTCTGAACGGGCAACTGTCGAATAATTTGACGGGAATTACTACTATTAAAAGTTTTACTTCCGAAGATTATGAAATTGGGCGCATCGAAACACAAAGCCAAGCTTACCGCGAAAGCAACCGACGGGCGATCGCACTTTCGGCTGCTTTTATCCCGCTGATTCGGGTTGTAATTTTCTTGGGGTTTATTGCAACGCTATTTCTGGGCGGTTTGGAGGTGGTGGCGGGCCGGTTGTCTGTGGGAACTTACAGCGTTTTGGTGTTTTTGACCCAGCGGTTGCTGTGGCCGCTGACTCGCCTGGGAAATACTCTGGATCAATACCAGCGCGCAATGGCTTCTACTAATCGGGTGATGAATTTGTTGGATACTCCGATCGCAATTCGCACGGGTGATATTCGGCGGCCAGTTAGTTCGATTAAGGGTGAGTTGGAATTTAAAAATGTTACTTTTTCTTACAATCAAAGAAAGCCGATTTTGCAGTATTTTTCCCTGACTCTGCCGGCCGGAAAAACTACTGCGATTGTTGGCGCTACGGGTTCGGGAAAGAGTACGCTGGTGAAACTCATTTTGAGGCTGTACGAGGTACAGTACGGCAATATTTATCTCGACGGTATAGAATTAAATAACCTGAATTTAAAAGATTTGCGGAGAGCGATCGGATTGGTGAGTCAAGATGTGTTTTTGTTTCACGGTACGGTGTCAGAAAATATTGCTTACGGCACTTTTGAGGCAAGCAATCGAGAGATAGTAAATGCTGCTAAAATTGCCGAAGCGCACGAGTTTATTTCGCAATTGCCGGACGGTTACAACACTATTGTAGGGGAACGGGGTCAAAAATTGTCGGGGGGTCAGCGGCAGCGAATCGCAATTGCGAGGGCTGTTTTGAAGAATCCGCCCATTTTGATCCTTGACGAAGCTACTTCAGCGGTGGATAACGAGACGGAGGCGGCAATTCAGCGATCGCTCGAACGAATTACCAAGAATCGCACTACAATTGCGATCGCCCACCGTCTTTCTACTGTCCGCAATGCCGATTGCATTTGTGTCATGGAAGAAGGGCTGGTGGTAGAATCGGGGCAGCACGAACAACTTCTCGAACAGGACGGAATTTATGCGGCGCTCTGGCGGGTGCAATCTGGTATAAGATAGAAACGCAGCGGTTTTGGGTAATTGGGAATTGGGCATGGGGAATTGGGAATTGGGCATGGGTAACTAATGACAACTGCCAACTGACAACTGACAACTGCCAACTGACAACTGACAACTGACTGTAAAATATTAGTTTATACAAACAAGAAGAGAAAATGTTTCTATTTGATAGCCCTCAGTCCAAACCCAACGAAAATAGCTGGAGCCGCAAGTTAGATAAATTTGTGAAAGCTAATCAAAATGAATTGGCTGCTTTGGCTTGGGGGCTATTTCTGGAAAGGGGAGAGGAAAGCGAGGAGATTTTGGCAATTGATATTGCAGAAACTGCGCGTTTTGTGTATTGTAAGAAAGAGGCGGTTGAAGAGTTGAACCGTCAAGTGAGAAGTCATATTCAGGAAGTTGTAGGTGTGTTGAACGCTCACAAGCCTGAGAAGGAAGTGGCGATTTTGGCGATCGGCGAAGGTCAAATCAAGTTAATTTTGTTTGAACCTAAGCCTGAACCTCCCGTTTGTTTTGAGGAAGCGGCAACAGATGTTGATACATTGTTGGAGAGGCTGGAACAGCAGATGGTTGAATGTATGAAATAGGACTTATATCAAATCCCGTGGCATGATAATTGAGATTACTTACAGTCAGGAGACGGCAGTGCCGTTTACCTACAATTAATCCGGCGATGGTTGCATCTCTGATTGAGGAAGATTGATGATTTTGGGCTAGGGAAACCGCACTGTTGTTTCCTGGCTCTGGGTAATATTAATTCTGATGCTACCGGATTTGATATTATTATAAATATAAATATCAGAATAACCAGCAATCAAAATAACCAGGGGGCGGCGCATCGTCATGCAAAATTTGAGCTTTGTCTAAATTAGCTACAGCTTCCGCCAATTCAGTACCTAATTTTACTTCCCGTGCTCTTTCTGTTAATGGAAATGAAAATTGATGGCCATCTTGCAAATATTTTGCTCTGGAAACAATCTCATTCTTCTCTAAAATAGCGCTGTTAGTACCAATCAAAACGCTGTTAATGTCCTTCCACGGACACACGCACACCTGGGAAAATACGCTTTGAAAAGTCTTGATTTTTTCCGCATAAAACTCATCTCTTTGCAGCAGATTTACCAGCACAACTCCCTCCCTTGACAAGCGTTTTTCGCAGAGTTGATAAAATTCTTGGGTGGCCAGCCTGTGCGGAAAGTAGCCGTTGCCAAAAAATACGTCGGTCATGATGATATCGTACTGATTATCTGGTTTGTGCTGTTCCAGATAGTCTCTGCCGTCTTGAATTGTTACAGTCAGCCGATCGTCCAACTGCACCCCAAAACACTGTGTAGCTGCTTCGATCGCGATCGGATCGACATCCGCACATTCTATAACAGTTTCCGGCAAATAGTGGTGCAAAACTAAGGGAATTCTGCCGCCGCCAAATCCAGCTATATAGATTCTTTGAGGTTGGTTTTGCCAGACTAAACCCAACATCATCGCCTGAGTATATTCAGACACTAGATGTAAAGGATTGTTCAAATCGAATACAGATTGCAGTAAGTCTGTTTGCTGATTTACTTTTTCTACTAAAGATAGCTTAATGTGCGATCGCTGTTTTGTGACTGCAACATAGTGAACACCAGACTCTTTGCAAAAAATAACTTTGTCTGGCTGTTGCTGCAGCCAAGCCAGCCGCTGTTGAATTGCAGCTAAATTCATACGTTGCCAATTTTGGCGATCGTCAATCATTTAATACCAAATCCCACTTATTTGTTAGTCGGCGCAGGCGGACGATAGTTTGTGTAAATGCGATTTTAATCGCCGATATATATCAATTAAGCAGACTGTACCCGCTTGTATGCCACCAACTCCAAACCTGAAATCGAAAAATCCACTCTTTCCCAATCTTGCTTGTCACCTTCCAAATTTTCAAAGGCTGCTGAGGTCAGCAAAATCTCTCCCCGTTCCGCCAAATCCTCTCCCAGCTTGGATGCCAGATTAAATTCCGATCCGTACATATCCTCTCCTTCCAGCATCAAAACATCGCCGCAACCAATACCAATGCAGAGGTGAATGTCCATTTCCGGTGGCAGTGTCGTGTTAACAGCCGCCGTTTGTTTCAAAGAGTCGATCGCAGCTTCCACCGCTGATTTTACATCGGGAAACACTGCAAAAATATTGTCGGCTTCCTCCTTGACTACAGTACCGCTGCATTCTGAAATTATCGGTTTGACAACTCCGTGCATCCGGTGAATCATTGCCAAAAAATGAATGATTCCGTAGCGGACTGTCGTGCGCGAAAATCCCGACATATCCATTACTAAAATTGCGTACTCTTTGCGGAAAGTGGCATTAATTTTTTCATCAATTTCCGCCATTCTTTCTGGATGTTCGTTTCTTTCTTGCAGCAACTTTTCCAAGTAAGCGCGGTTATTTGTTTTCATTTTTGTTTAATTAAATTCCCAATCGCGACACAGTTCTTGAGGGCGACCAGCCGGATGCACCGCACAATTGATCCCATCCTTACCGTAATAATAGTCGCAGACTTTGCAAGGTTTAGTTCGCTCTAATTTTTTCATCAAAATTGCCCGGATTGTCTGCACTCGGTTGCGATACTTGTTGGCATTAGAGTGACTCGGTTCAATTGCCAAAGCTTGCTGGAAAGCTGCTAAGCTGGCATCGTACAATTTAATAATTTGGGCGCTGTATTTTGTCCAAGCATCGGCGTGGCTTTGATACAGTTCGACTGTACTTAAGTTTAAAATTCCGTATTCTGTCCAAGCGTCCGCTGAAGCTCGATCGAACTTAATATTGGCATTGAGCAAAACTTTTTTGATCGTTGCCAAAAGTTCCCTCGGCTGCCAAGGTTTGCTAACATAAGCCTCGGCGCGATCGATCGCCCTCGAAAATAAACTTAACTGCTGTCCCTTCCCTGTTAAAAATACCACCGGTATGTTCCGAGTTTCGGGATTAGCTTTAATTAAACGGCAAACGCCGTAGCCGTCTAGACGGGGCATTATGACATCTAATAATACTAAATCGGGGCAATTTTTCTCAATTTTATCCAGCGCTTCCACACCGTCAGATGCCTGAATTACATTCAATCCGCTGCATCTCAACTGATGTGAAATGCACTCCCGCTGGCTGCGGGAATCCTCCACCACCAAAACTGTACTCATCACTCCCCACTTGGTTTTTGAGGTAAACTTGTTCGCTGCTTCGAGTTGTCCTTGCTGAAATCAGTTTACCCGCATTGGATGAATTTATTATCACTGGCAAGCTAAATTAACTCAAATTGCAACAAATCTTAAACTGGGGAGCAAAAGTGATACTTATCAGAAAATTCTGGTTGCTAATACCCGGAAAAATATTCGATATTTGGGCGACAAATATTGGGCTTTTAAGCCTTAATAACGGCAAATCGTACTGATATCGGACGAAAACCTTGTTGAATTGCAACAGATAATCGGCTACTGTATACGTTGAAGTTCTTAAGGACGACAAATGAATAGATTGCTCCTCACTTTACTTGTAAGTCCGACGCTGTTTGGATCTTTGATGTCTTTAAGCGCGATCGCAAATCCCGTTCAAATTGGCGAAACACCAAGCAGATCGACTGATTCGCCTAAATGCGTGCGATCGCCCCACACTCAGCGCCTGACTTGCGTGCGGCTTCCTGGCAAGTCTGCTGCTGCTGCTTCTAAGCCGAGAATTAGTTGGCAGCGCCCGGCTGACGAACAGGTGGCAATGCTGGATTTTTCGGAAGAAGAAAGCGATGCGGCCGTGGCCTTGTTTGGCTGCGACTGTCAGATGTGTATCAACTCGCTGCGGCAGTTGCGCGGTTTGCCACCTCTGGATCTAGCTTCTTGAGGGCGATCCGACAGCATAGGAAGTCAGGCTTAAAAACCAAGTTTCCGATCGCTGCGCGCTTTTGAGTGCCTTTAGCTTTCTCCTTTTTGAGAAATTGCAGTCAATTTGTTCCAGGGTTTCTAGAGATTTTATATCTCTCAAAATCGGGTTTCTACTTTTTAGCGAGAACTTGTTTAAGTCGATCGGTTGCTTGCTCAATTTTTTCGATACTCCCTGGGTTGACCAATCCGTAATAGTCAAAAACGTAAACTCGATTATTTTTGGTGGCTGTTAGTTGATTCCAAAATGAATCAGATTTAAATTGGTCTAAAATTCCTTCTCCCCGATCGACTATAATGATTGCTTCGGGATTTGCCTCTAAAATCTTTTCCGCTGAAAGCGTCACGTAGCCACGAACGGGGCTATTTCCTTGCAATTGGGCTCCGATATTTTTCACGTTAAACTTACCCAGCAAATCTCCAGCCCAACTGCTTTGATTCGGCGATAAAATAGGTTGTCTGCTTACCAAAACTAAAGTGGCGGGGCTTTGATTCGGGATGTCTGCTAAAAATGTTTGGTAGCGTTTTAACAGAGGTTCGGGATTGGCATTGAGGGATTTAGCTAAAGTGGTTGTTAACTCTTCTAGGGATTTCCAGCTATCAACTTGAGTGAGTAAAGTTTTAATTCCAAGCTGCTGCAATTTTTGCACTGTTTGGTCGTGAAATCCCGACGCACCTACCACCAAATCCGGTTTCAATGCGATGATTTTTTCCAAATTAGGAGGGGTGCGTTCGGCAGTGACTGCGGTAATTCCTGTAAATTTGGGGTTGCTGCTGACTAATGCGCTGCCGGGAATTCCTACAAGTTTGGTTGGGTCGAGTTGATGGATAATATCGGCGGTTAAAGGTGTTAAAGCTACAACTTTTTGTACTGATTCGCTGTTAGGTATTTGTGATTGATTAACTGGCGAACCAGCAGGATTTGATGGCTGAGTTTGGGGTGAAGTGGCGGCGGAGCAAGCGACAAATGCTAAACTCAGCAGCAGGATAGCGGTACGAGAAAACAAAGTTTTGTACATAGTTTAGGCAGGAGTCACAGCGAGTTTAGACCAGGTTGAGACAGAATTGACGGGAAGTTCGATCGCACTTTAGCGCTTAATGATTTAAATATCAATAGTTTACGGTAGATTTTGTATAAAAAGCCGCCTTTCTTGCCTGAATTCGGATTTTTTAAGTATCTCTTAACTTTTATTCGACCCTTTGGAACCACTACTAGGCAATAGCTTAAAGCCTGTGGTACTCATAGAACAGCGGATTGCGGCAATAAGTTAATAGAAATAATTATGAAGAACTTGAGAACTTAGTGCGAGGGCGGGGTTATACTTACCATAAAATCATTAAGTGTGAAGAGTGGGAGCGATCGCACAAATCTGCAAGCCTACAGAAGTTTCTAAAATGATAGCTTCTACGCCAAAAATCTGAGCTAAATTATCAGGAGTTAAAACTTCTGCGGGAGTTCCTACACAAAAAAGTTCCCCTTTATTTAACATAGCAATCCGCGAACTGTACCTAGCAGCTAAATTAATTTCATGCAGCACCGTAATAATCGTCAAATTTTGTTTTTGATTGAGTTGGTTAAGCAACTCTAACAATTGCAACTGATAGCAAATATCTAAATAAGTAGTAGGTTCATCTAACAGCAAAACTTGCGGGTTTTGAGCCAAAGCTAAGGCGAGGAAAGCGCGCTGCCGTTCGCCTCCTGAGAGTTGTTCGACAGGGCGATCGCGAAATTCCTCAATCCCAGTTTGAGCGATCGCAACTTCCACTTTTTGGGCATCTTCCTTGCTCAATTCCCACTGCCACCAACCCTGATGAGGAGAACGCCCCAAACTAACTAATTGCCTTACCGTCAAACCTTCGGGTACTGTTTGCTGCTGCGGCAAAATCGCTAATTTTTGAGCGACAACAGCCGCAGGTTGAGTATGAATTGCTTTGCCATCTAGCAACACACTTCCTTGCTGCGGAGTTAGGATGCGGCTAACTAACTTCAAGAAAGTAGACTTACCAGAACCGTTGGCACCGATAAGACTCAACCACTCACCAGGTTGCAAAGATAAAGTGATGTTGCGGGCGATCGCAACTTCGCCGTAACCACCAGTTAAATTTTGAATTTCTAAAGACATTATATTTGGTTATTGGTTATTTGTTATTGGTTATTGAAAAATTTAATGACAAATGACAACTGCCAACTGCCAACTGACAACTGACAACTGACAACTGACAACTAATTAATAACTAGAACGCCGATAAAGCAGCCAGACAAACAGCGGAGAACCCAACAAAGCCGTAACCGTACCCACAGGCAATTCTACCGCACCCAAACGAGCCAAAAAATCAGCAAAAGTCAACACCCAAGCACCGCCGATCGCACTCAGCGGCAATACAAACCGATAATCATTACCAACCAACAAACGCACCCCGTGAGGCACAACCAATCCCACAAAACCAATCAATCCGCCGATGCTGACAGCACTCGCAGCTAGCAAAGTAGCAACACCACCAATCAACAAGCGCGATCGTACCAGCGAAACCCCCAAACCAACAGCTAAATCGTCGCCCAAAGCCAGCAAATTTATCGATCGACCCAAAAAACATCCTAACAGCAAAGCAGCCAAAATATAAGGTGCCGCCACCTGCAAATCCGACCAACCGCGACCGTTCAAACTGCCGATTAACCAATTCAAAGCAGCTTGCAAGCGGCTGTCTTCAGCTAACAGCAGCAGTGTAGTTTGTACGGCCCCAAACAGAGAACTCACAGCCACACCAGCTAAAACCAAACGTTCCACAGAAATCCCCGTTTTAGTTTTTCCCAAAAAGTAGACTAGCATCGAAGTTAAAATAGCACCTATCCAAGCCGCCAAAGGCACCCAAGTTTGAAATATTCCCAAAGTCAGCATGGTAATCGCAACCAACCCCGCACCCGCCGAAATTCCTAATACAAAAGGATCGGCTAAACCGTTGCGGAGCAACCCTTGCAGCAAAGCCCCCGACATTCCCAAAGCCGCACCAACCGTCAGCGCAGCCGCAACTCTGGGCAAACGCAATTCCCAAAAAATAGTTTGATTGACAGCATCGCCTCTGTGCAGAAATGCTTGCCACAATTGATCGGTACTCATCGGCACCGCACCAAAAGAAAGCGAAAGGGCGATGGTTAACAGCAAACCCAATCCTAAGAAGACAACTGCCTGAAAAACTCGATATTCTAGCCAGATTTTTTGCAAATTCACTAGATTACACCACTGGATTTTTAAAATAAAGCGCGATATGTCCTCCGTTTAGATTTGCGGAACGATCGAACTCGTTAACTACAATAACCCATTTACCAGAAGGCGGCGACCGTGGGAGCAGATGAACAGCCGACGATCGAAAAACTCTACATCGCGCTATTTGTCTGAGGGGTTGCAAATTTTCCGAAATGTGGTATTGTCAGAAGTAATCGGTTCTGGTGGAGATCAGCCACTAGAGGAAACGGGGAAAGTCCGGTGCGAACCCGGCGCTGTCCCGCAACTGTGATGAAGCGTACAATCGTTTCTTAGTCAGGATGCCCGCCGATTGTATCGTTTCATTTAACCCATCTGCGAGGTACGGATGTATTCAGCATTTTGTTTTCAATTCGATTCTCTTTCAGAGACGCTGCACGATCGGCGATTATACTCTTTAACCTGTGAGAAACCTGTGGTGGAATTGGTTTCTAGGGCGACATCATCAGTTTGAAAAGTTTAGGCTCAACAGCATTATCTAGTTTCAGATGCAAGAAATCTTGCTGGGCATTTGCCTGCTGTAATTTCTAGAAGCTTTTATCGCTTTTTTGGAAGTTCAGATGGTTTCGCCTTGGATGCGAATCGCCTTGCAATCTGATGGCATTGCTGTCGGAAATTTGGCATCGGATACCTTTTGGTTTCCGACAGAGTTTCTATGGACTGATGAATCAATTGACAACCCCAACTTAGGAGCAATTATGTCAATTTTAACGGCAACTCTTGGATATCCCCGCATTGGTAAAAACCGTGAAGTTAAGAAAGCTTTGGAAGGTTTTTGGAGTGGCAAATTAGAAGCAGATACTTTACTGCAAACTGTCAAAACTGTAGAAATAGAAAATTGGAAAACACAGCTACAAGTAGGCATCGATCGCATCGGTGTAGGCGATGCTACACTCTACGATAGTGTGCTTGACTGGACAATTAGTTTAGGTCTAATTCCCAAACGCTTTCAGGGATTATCAGGACTCGATCGATACTTTACAATGGCACGGGGCAAAGAAGGAATTCCGGCCCTAGAGATGACCAAATGGTTTGATAGCAATTATCACTACCTCGTGCCTGAAATTCCAACCGAACTGCAACCAGCAGATTTCAGCGATTTTCTGGAGACGGTGCAGCGGGCAAAAGCGACGTTAGGGGAGCGGGCAGTGCCGATCGTTCTTGGCCCCTGTACGCTACTGCGGTTGAGTCGGTTAGATGGCGCAATGGACGATTCTCTAGCGCAATTGCTGCCGCGCTACATGGAACTCTTGACGCAATTAAAAGCCCTTGGGGTTGCCGAAGTGCAGATACATGAACCTGCCTTAGTTCTGGGAGATGCAAACAACTTCAAAGCACACTATCAAACTGCTTATCAAGCCTTTGCTAAACTCGATTTACCGCTGCATCTTGTCACTTACTTTGATGACTTGGCTAAAACTTATTCTTGGGTGATGGAATTGCCTGTTACCGCGATTAGTTTAGACTTCACTCGCGGACGCAATTTAGATTTACTCAAGCAATATGGATTTCCCCCAGATAAGCATCTAGGCGTTGGCATTGTGGATGCCCGCAACATCTGGCAAATCCGTCCAGAACAATTGCTGCCAGTGCTGCAAGACATTCAGCGAATTACGCCTAATATCGTCATTCAGCCGTCGGCATCATTGCAGTTTGTTCCCTACGATGCCAAACGGGAAACAAAGTTGCCAGAACCTCTCCGCAATGTGTTGAGTTTTGCCGAACAAAAACTGCAAGCGGTGAAATTTTTGGCACGCAGTTTAGCAGGAGAAGACACTGAAAGCGATCGCGCCAAGATTACAGATGCCTGGACAAAATTCGAGCAATTTAGTCCAGCCAACCCTGCCGTGCAGTCACGCATGAAAAGCATTACAGCGAATGACTTTCTACGAGAATTATCCTACGAGTTGCGGCTGTCAAAACAGATTTCTCTGCCCATTTTTCCCACCACAACGATCGGCTCATTTCCTCAAACATCAGAAGTGCGTCAACTGCGAGTACGGTATAAAAAGGGTGAATTGAGTCAGCCAGAGTATGAAGCAGCGATCGATACTGAGATTGCCAACAGCATTAAACTCCAAGAAGAAATTGGGCTGGATGTGCTAGTGCATGGCGAATTTGAACGCACCGATATGGTGGAATACTTTGGACAACAGTTAGATGGATTTGCCTTCACGCAAAATGGCTGGGTGCAAAGCTATGGCAGTCGGTACGTGCGTCCGCCGATTATTTACGGTGATGTCGTTCGCACTGCCCCAATGACGGTACGCGAGTTTAAAGTAGCGCAATCATTGACGCAAAAACCGGTTAAGGGAATGCTAACAGCTCCCGTAACAATTTTAAATTGGTCATATCCGCGCACCGATATTTCTCGACAGGAACAAGCGTTTCAAATTGCGCTGGCGGTGCGCGATGAAGTGGCAGACTTAGAAGCAGCAGGAGCGAGGGTAATTCAAGTAGATGAACCCGCATTACGCGAAGGTTTACCTCTGAAGGTAGAACGCTGGAGTGAATACCTGTCTTGGGCAGTAGATGCGTTTCGTTTGGCAACCGCAGTCGCTCATCCCCAGACTCAAATTCACACGCATATGTGCTACTCCGAATTCGGCGACATTATCAAAGATATTGAACGGTTAGATGCCGATGTGATTTCGATTGAAAATAGTCGCAGCAACAACCAAACGCTGCATGAAATCATCGCTGCAGGCTACACCTATCAAGTTGGTAACGGCGTGTATGACATCCACAGTCCAGTAGTGCCAACAACAGAACAGATTTTGCAGCAGTTGCGAACTGGAATTGCCAATTTACTTGTGCAGCAAATTTGGGTAAATCCCGATTGCGGCCTGAAAACACGGCGTTGGGAAGAAGTAATTCCGGCACTGAAAAATATGGTGGAAGCTGCAAAAACGCTGCGGGAGGAAGTAAATGCGACCGGAAAATAGCATCTGGCAGGGAAACTTTGGCTACTGGCAACACGGCTTCATTCACACAAATCTGCTGATGATTGGTTATACAGGATGGAAGGGATTTCAGTCTTTTGGACGGGGAGTTGTGGTTTGTGATGTGGATACTAAAGTTATTCATTCTACAATTACAAATCTTGAACCAGTTCCGTTCACAATCCAGTTTATCCCCTCGAATTTGATGGGATTTTACTTGCGATCGCTATCCCTTGACTCAGAGGCTATTTCATCTATTCAAGCAACAGTTGCCACCTACAATCCCGATCGAGATCTTCTGCTGGTGCTGAAAGTTAACCGTCAAATCGAGGTCAATTTATTAAGAAAAATGGCGATCGCACCTGCTGATTGTTACGAACAAGTCTGTAGACGCTGGGACGAATTCTCACCAAGCCCGAGTTCCTAAAACTTACCCTATTCTCCCAATGCCTAAACGGCGTTGCTGAATACAAGTATGAATTCAAGATTTTGGAATTGCTATAAGCCAAGTATGGTGAGTTTTGTAATTTCCGAGAAAAGTTGATTCATACGCCAGAATCAGCAACGCCGCCTAAACCAAATCTCTGTTATCAAATCCAGCTTTGCCAGTTGTTAGAAAAAGATGGACAGTGAAATGAACGGTTACGATTGGCAGCAAGATTTTATTGCTACTAATTTATTGGCCTTGGGTTACAACGCCTGGATAGGTTATTTAGGAGGTGAAGGCGGAGCAGTAATTTGCAGTCTTAATTCTCCACTTTTAGGAGTAGCAGGTGAAACATTTAACTCCTATTTTGTTCCGCGTTCCCGTCTCGCCCCATTCCTAAATGCGTGGCTGGCTGCTCCTGATACGGTGATCCTTCAGCATCATCACATGAATGCTCATATCCTTCAAGAAGTGGATAATTATAATCCGTTTAAGGATATTATTCTCCTGTTGGAATGCGCCAATCAAGCTATTTTTTTGAATCTGAGAAATCTTCCGATTTCACCTCCAGATTGTTACCAAACTCTGTGCAAGCACTGGGAAGAGTTTCAACTTGAAACGGATGCTGTTCTGAAGCGTACTGATATTTCGAGGTGAACTTTTTTGCAACTGCGATCGACGCTCTGAATAGAAATATTCCGTAAACCCTTCCCATTCAAGTTAAACATGATGAATACTCACTTTCAAAGAATGGGAATAATCCCAACTGTTCAACATCCGTTAGAGGAAAAAGCAACAATGGCAAGATTGATTCAACATAAAAAAGAAGCTTTCTGGTTTTACCGTTTTGTGTCGATTGGCTACGATAATTTGATTAATCCGTTTTTCTGGACGATTCCCATGCGCGAGAAATCTCTGGAACTCGCGCAACTAGATCGCCCTGATTTACAAGTTCTAGATGCTGGAGCCGGAACGGGATTTACTACTTGTGGCATTGTCGAAAAAGTGAATGCTAATAATGTTAAAATGCTCGATCAAAGTCCGCATCAGTTAGCTAAAGCGAAACAAAAAGCCGCAATTAATGACTGTGAGAAGTTTCTCGGAGATGTGGAGAATTTACCCTTTGCTACCGATACATTCGATCGCTACATTTCTGCTGGGAGCATTGAGTATTAGCCCGATCCATAACGGGCGATCGCTGAAGCTTATCGCGTGACTAAACCAGGCGGAATTGCGTTGATTATCGGTCCGCTGGAACGCAAGAATCCGATCGCCCGTTGGCTGTCTGATACGTGGATGCTGTTTCCCAGTGAAGGCGCTTATATCAGTTGGTATGAGTTAGCAGGATTCACCCAAATTCGCAAAGTGTACGTTGCACCGGATTGGTATGCTGATGAGAATAGCCCCTACGCGATCGCGATCGCAGGTGTGAAACCATCCCCCGGAAAATCTCCTGCAATCTTATCAGATGCTATTGAACAAGCCGCAGAACCAATGACGCTAGAGCGTTTTTTACTCTTCTGGTTTCGGTTTGTTATCGGCTCTGCTACAGGTGCATTATTTATACCAATAGCAGCAGTGCGATCGCTAATAGCAAAGTTCAATCCTCCTCAACAAGATTCTGAATCTAAATAATCCGAAAGTATAGGCGGGGCTGGTTTATAAAGCTTCGGGCTTTGAAATTAAACATACTAGCGAACCCGCCCTTACAAAACTTGACATTCTTATACAAAAATGAAGCAATAGAAAGACAAATGAATCTTAAATCGCCTCAATTTAAAACTATCCTCACCCGTATCTCTGTAAATTCATTAGGAAAAGAAGGCGATCGCTTCTCAATCAACCCCTCAATCTCTGCCGATGGCCGCTTCATCGCCTTTGAATCTATTGCTACTAATTTAGTCCTCGGAGATACTAACAACACCTCAGATATTTTCCTGCACGACAGACTCACTAACATCACCACCCGCATCTCCGTGAATTCAACAGGAAATCAGGCAAATTTTGATGCTTTTAACCCAGTTATTTCTGCTGGCGGGCGGTTCATTGCCTTTGAGTCGAATGCAACTAATTTAGTAGCCGAAGACACTAACAACACATCAGACATTTTCCTCCACGATCGACTGACTGGAAATACCGCCCGCATCTCCGTAGGTTCGACAGGTAAAGAGGGCGATCGCGCTTCACTTAACCCCTCAATTTCCGCCGATGGCCGCTTCATTGCCTTTGAATCTAATTCAACCAACTTAGTCCCAGGAGATACTAACAATACCTCAGACATTTTTGTCCGCGACAGACTCACTAACCTCACCACTCGCATTTCAGTCAACTCAACAGGAAATCAGGGAAATATTGGCTCTTTCAATCCCTCAATTTCCGCTGACGGCCGCTTCGTTGCTTTTGACTCTTTAGCAGATAACTTAGTGGCGGCAGACACTAACAGCACTAGAGACATTTTTGTACGTGACATCCAGACAAATACTACCAATCGCCTATCGGTAAATTCATCGGGAAATCAGGGAAATTTTGGGTCTATTACTGCTGCTATTTCTGCTGACGGTCGCTTCGTCGCATTTGAGTCTAATGCTAGCAATTTAGTAACCGACGACACTAACGGCACTTCCGATATTTTCGCGCATGACAGGTTGACTAACACGACTAGCATCGTCTCGATTAATTCTACAGGCGATCGCGCCAATAGAAGCTCCTTTAAACCCTCGATTTCTGCTGACGGTCGATTCATCGCTTTTGACTCTCTAGCTGACAACTTAGCGACAGCAGATACCAACGGCACTAATGATATCTTTGTGCGTGACAGAGACACAGCCACGACAACTCGCATCTCAGTCAATTCGGAGGGTCAAGGTGCCGATATAACATCCTTCAATCCCGCTGTTTCTGCGACGGGAAATGTTATTGCATTTGACTCTTTTGCTACTAATTTAGTTGACCGAGATACTAACAGTAGCAGAGATATTTTTCTCTCTCACACCGTTGCTGTCAGCAGCGGCACTTCAGAGAATGATACCCTCATTGGCGTTGCAGAGGACGATTCGATTTTAGGCGATCGCGGCGACGATTTTTTAGACGGCAAAGCAGGCAGCGATACCCTGTTCGGCGGTAGGGGAAATGATACCCTCAACGGCGGTGATGGCGATGACATTTTAGTAGGAGGAAAGGGGCGCGACAAATTTGTTTTGCAATTAAAACAGGGAAGCGATGTGATTAGCGACTTTCAAAATGGCGAAGATTTGTTCTTGTTAGCAGGTGGCTTGACTTACAACCAAATCCGTGTATTTCAGACAAACGATGGAGTCGCGATCGCATTAGTCGCTAGCAATGAAATCTTAGCCCTCCTCCCAGACTTACCTGCCAACTTACTTGGATTTGAAGCTTTTAACTCAGTTTAGCAACCAACAATTATTAACTCAATGATAATGATTATCGTAAATAATAAAATGATAAAACAAGACTTAAACTCCTACGCTATCTGTAGAGGCCCGCCTCCTGCGATCGCCCCAATCCAAATATACATTTCCCTCCCTGTTACGACAGATAGTCAAAAGTTTGGGAGACTGCTCAAATCACAATCAAGGTGTTGAGGAACACGTAAAAATGGCAAATATAACAGGTACAAACGGTAACGATTTACTGAATGGAACTCCACAGACAGACGCAATTTTCGGCTTAAATGGAGATGACATAATTAACGGCATTCAAGGTGAAGACACGCTGTACGGAAATAGCGGCAACGATGTCATCAACGGCGGTGAAAGCGGCGATATTTTACGCGGAGGTAAAGGCAACGACAACCTCGACGGCGGCACGGGTAGCGACAATCTTTATGGCGACGGCGGCCGCGATACATTAACAGGTGGTGAAGGTTTTGATAACTTTGTTCTGGGCCGCAGCAGCAGCGGTACGCCCCGAACAACAGGCGGTTTGAGCATCACCGATGCTGACATCATTACAGACTACAATGTAGAACAAGATTCCATTGGCTTGTTGGGATTAAGCTTTTAAAATCTCAGCATTTCAAATGGCACTGGAGACTTAGCAAACAGCGCCATCATTCAAGATAAAGTTACTGGTGAATTTCTGGCGATATTCCAAGGAATTGACAGCAGCCAACTTATCAAAGATGAATTCAAAACTTTCGTGCAACCTAGGGGGCCTTACTCGAATTCTACTGACGATCCAGGCAAAATAGACTCTGGAATTCCCGGATTTATCGGCCCAGACGGAGATGGCAAAATCTCGCCTAATAATAGAGTCAACCCGCGTTTCGCTGCTTGGGCGACAGGATTTGAAAACTATCAGCCCGCCCCTGGTGTAGATGCCAGATTTCAAACTCCTGAAAAAACTTTGGGCCCCGTTGCTAGCAAAGATAATTTTATTGACATCGCTGCCCTTGGCGATCTCGATCAAAATCAGATAAATAGCGGAGTCCAACCGGGTCAAATTACCTTAACCTTTAGTTCAGGAATTCGCAATGGTTCCGGTCAAGATTTTGCCGTGTTTGAAAACGGCTTTGACAACTTAGGAGGTGTTTTCGGAGAATTGGCTTATGTAGAAGTTTCTAGCGATGGCAGAAACTTTGCCAGATTTAAAAGCGATTCCTTGACAGGCGAATCAGTAAGCAAAGAAGGAGTTTTAGAGCCAACTAGCATTTATAATTTAGCTGGCAAGCACGTCAACAATGCTTTTACAACCGATGAAGGAGAATTTTTAGGCGGTTCCTGGGGAACTCCTTTTGATTTACAAACTCTGGCTACCGATGCCCTAGTAACTTCGGGTCAAGTCAACCTTAATGCCATTCGTTTTGTCCGCATCGTGGACATTCCCGGCAATGGCAATTTCAAAGACGGGGCTAATAGATCGATTTACGATCCTTGGCCAACTACGCCACCTGTTACATCTGGAGGTTTTGATTTGGAAGCTGTTGGCGTGATTAATACCATCTAGTTTGATTTAGCAGTAAAAACTATTGTGGGGAGTAGGGGTTAGGCATCCTGCCTGCCCTTAATTTTATTTTCACTCAATTGTTCTAGGGCTTCGGCGCAAACAACATTTTAAGATATCATGAGAATGATTCTCACATAAATAGCGCCCGATCGAGTCGATCGCACCTGGATTTTAGCGATGAGATGCGATCGGCGATCGCTTAGAAATGCTTTGCGGCTTTCCAAATTGACAGCAGGGCCTTGACAATTAATCAATGAGGAACAATGACTAATCTCACTGTACAAGCCCAGATTTAATTTCCGATCTTCCCAAAAGAGGGATGCCCGTAACTATAATTACGGGCTTTCTAGGCAGTGCAAAAACTACTTTACTCAATCAAATACTCAAAAATCGCCAATATTTAAAAGTAGCCGTTTTAGTTAACGAATTTGGCGATATCAACATCGATTCGCATCAAATTCTAGAACAACTTAACAGTTGCTTAGTTTAATATCATGTCTTAAAAACGGATGAGGACACGGCATTGCCGTGTCTTTACACATATTGGGCGCAATTTTTTCACTATCGATCTAAATAAATCTCAAGCTTAGCAACGAGGAACTTACGCAGCAACCAGGTTTCTGCTATCTCATGCGTAAGTCCTAATCTCAAATCGATCGACCTTACCTGCTACAATAGAACGTATAATATTAACGAAGTAAACCGCTACGAGTGAATCATGTCCGCAAACACCGCGCTACCCCCAGCCCTAGCTAAAATCGTCCAGCGCTTCCAGCGACATTCCGATCCGAAACAGCGCTACGAACAACTGCTGTGGTATGCCAAGCGACTTCCAGCATTTCCCGAAAGCGACAAACTGCCGGAAAACAAAGTTTCTGGCTGCGTGTCGCAAGTTTATGTTACTGCAAATTTGGCAGACGGAAAAGTTTTGTATCAAGGCGATTCAGACGCTCAGTTAGTCAAAGGATTAGTTGGCTTGCTGGTGGAAGGTTTGAGCGGATTGACGCCTGCTGAAATTGTCAGCATTACCCCAGATTTTATTCAAGACACGGGATTGAATGTGAGTTTGACACCTTCCCGCGCTAACGGATTTTACAACATTTTTCAAATGATGAAAAATAAGGCACTTGCTTGTGAATTGAGCAAGCAAGCCGAAGCAAATTAAAAGAACAAACAGCCATGACTCAAACTACAAATTTAACAAAATCAGGTTCTAGCAACTATCCCGCCGCAGTTCAAGAATATATCTGGAATTGGCAAGAAACGCAAATCAAAGTTATTTACGAAACCAGAGGACAGGGAAATCCTGTATTGCTGCTGCCTGCTTTCAGTACGGTTTCGACGCGAGAAGAAATGCGTCCTTTAGCAGAATTTTTAGCTCCTAAATTTCAAGTTGTGAGCTTAGATTGGCCGGGTTTCGGCGAATCGGATCGACCGCGAACCGACTATAAACCGCAATTATACCATCAATTTCTTAAGGATTTTGTTGACTCAAATTTTAATAGTCCGGTTGCTGTAGTTGCAGCAGGTCACGCTGCAGGTTATGTGATGCAATTAGCGCAATCACAGCCTAATGTTTGGTCAAAGATTGTGTTATCTGCGCCGACTTGGCGCGGGCCTTTGCCGACGATGACCAAACAGCAAAGCGGGTGGCACGGAATTGTGAGAGAATTAGTACGATCGCCCTTACTGGGACAATTCCTTTACAAACTAAACACTGCGCCGTCATTCCTCAGTTTCATGTACCGCCGCCACGTCTACGCGGATGCGGCTAAAGTCACGCCGGATTTCATCCAAAGCAAATGGCAAGTGACGCAAAAACCCGGTGCTCGATACGGTTCCGCCGCCTTCGTTACTGGCGGTTTAGATCCGGCAAAAGTGCGATCGGAATTTACAGATAAATTTCAACAGTTAGCAGTGCCGGTGATGGTTGTAATTGCTGAAAATGCGCCGCCCAAATCAAAGGCTGAAATGGAAGCATTAACGGAATTACCGGGTGTTGAATCGCTAGTTATTCCCGGTTCTTTGGGAATCCACGAAGAAAATGCAGCAGCTTTAGCAAATGCGGTTCAATCTTTTATTTGAGAGAATTAAGAGGGGATGAACCGCAGAGGGCGCAGAGAACGCAGAGGGGAGAAGGGAAGAGGGGATGAATGCAAGCTGTTTTTTTAACGTTAGTTTGGATTGTTTGCTGTTGGTTTTGTCTGCCAGTTTATGCTGTCGGAGATTGGCAGATGGTCAATTTGCCAAAGAGTACGATCGAAGGTGCGATCGACTTTCACATTCATTCTTCTCCTGATGTGATTCCTCGCAGGTTGGATGATTTTGAAGTAGCGAAATTAGCTGCTAGGGCGCGGATGAAAGCTGTGGTATTGAAAAATCACTTTGCAAGTACAGCATCGCGGGCAGTTTTGGTTAATCAAATAGTACCAGAAATCCAAGTTTTCGGAGGAGTTGTTCTCAATCATTCGGTAGGTGGCATTAATCCCGACGCTGTTGATGCAATGCACCGGATCGGTGGCAAATACGGTAAAGTAGTATGGCTGCCAACCGTTGATGCTGAGCATCACTTGCAGGTTTTTCACAAGTCGGGAAGGGGGATTAAAGTTGCGGAAAATGGCAAGGTTTTACCGGAAACAGCAGCGGTGCTGAAGGTTGTAGCAAAAGAGAATTTGGTCTTGGAAACCGATCATATTTCCTCAGAAGAAGTCATGGCAGTTGTAGCTGAAGCCAACCTGCTCAACATTAAGAACATCCTGATTACCCACGCAATGGCGGATGTACCGGGTTTGTCCCTAGAAAATATGCAAACAGCCGCAGCCGGAGCTTTCTTAGAACTCGCATTTGTCAACGATTTGATGGGAGAAAATGCCGCTGATGACGGACACAAAAACTGGCATCAAGTTTCTATTAGTAAGATGGCAGCAGCGATTAAACTAATCGGAGCACAGCATTTTGTTATGAGTACGGATTTAGGAAGAAAACCCGATCCTTTACCTGGCGTAGAAATAGCTCCCGCTGCTACCATACGCGAAGTAGCACTTCAAACCCTTACCATATAAAGGTTTCAGCGCTTACTTCCTTTCGAGTTCAAGAAGCTACTGGATCGATTAGCAACCGTTCATCCAAATCCAAGCGGAAAGTTCCATAAGGGTTAATATGCCCCCAAGCCAGTGGCGTCAGCGCCCGCAAGTCATCTTTTTGCATCAGCTTCAACCACTCTTTTTCCGATCAAATCCGCTGCATCATCAAAGTATTGATATAAACCAAACTGACTTGCAACAAATGCAACGACAGCACCGCTATCTCTTGGTCTTCCAATCGATTCGCCGCAATTTCACTATTCTTACCGTAACAAATAAAACTATTAGCACTATTCCACTGCTCCACCACATTCAATCCTTGATGAATCTCAGTAGAGCAACTCTTCCTTCTGAAGGTATTCACACAAAAAAATAGTCTTCACAACCTTACCCAACTCAGCCAAAGCCTGATAAGTAGGATGCACCAAATTAGAGCGACTGAATCGTTTTAAAATTACCTCAGTCTCCGCCGTTCCCAATCTCAAAGCTGTAGCATACTTAACCATCTGGTCGTACTGATTCCGAATCAAATCCCAGTTAATCGGTCGCGTCAGCACGGGCTGTAAATTAGGATAAGCATTGCCTTGACCCGCAGCAGGTCGATACCGCTTTTGCTTGTGAATTCTTTTTAAACGAGGCAACAACTGAAACCCCAATAAGTGACAAAAAGCAAAAGCCACCTCACTTTGCCCGTGAGTATCGACATAATTCTTTTCCACCTTCATATCCGTACAGTGGCGCAACAAACCCTCAATCATAGCCGCCACCTCTGAAGAAGAACAAGTCTTCAACTGAGAATAAATGCAAACAGACTTCTTCTCAACGTGCCAGTAAATCATCACCCCGCGTCCCCCATAACGGATGTGCCACTCTGTCATCAAATTTTGATCCCAAGAACCAAACTTTTTAGAATCAGAAGCACAAGCAGTCGTCCCCTCACCCCAAATATGCGGCATTCTCACCTGAAAAATCCCATTAACTACCTGTGCAATAGCATTTCTGAGGTTTTATTTGTGAATGTAACGCCGTTTAACATAGAGCAAATCTGAGTAATTCTCCCCAGTTCCTCCGCTGCTAATCCGCTTCACCCCTGTATTAGTACCCAATCCGAACAAACAGAGCAATAGCCGTCTTTGTAAAATTTTCTTATCCAAAACCTCGCGAGATACTACACTGTGAAACTGTTCCGTAAACCCAACTCGCAAATCAGTTTTTTTCAGAACATCCAGTAAACTCGTCATCGGCCAGCGTTCGAGCAATTCTATCTTGAGACGCTGTAAGTTCAAAGGTTCCGGTTGGGATTCGGAAGGAGAAACCGAAATCCAGCCATTATCCTTTGCCAGAATTTTCACGCGGTGATTTTTGGGTAATTGAGCATCTAATTGTTCTAAAGCTACTGCCATTTTTGGCGGCAAACCATTAATAAAAGCTGATACATCTGTTGGCTGACCTAAAGCTTGATAATCAACCTGTCGTTGCGCCTCAAAATCTTTGGGGAGGTCTTCTTCTGGATTTCCATAACGTTTGGCACCAACTACCCAAATTTCTTTAGAACGCAGTTGCTCTCTTAAAGTTGGCAGCACGGCAATCTCATAGTTGACGCGGTTGATTTTTTCACCACCCTCTTCGTCCACTTCCACAACAATTTCCCGCCAACTATTTTTCAGCACCCCATCAACGCAGACTTCATCTGACGGCGAATAATAATGTTGAGAACTGCCCGCATACTTCTCGATTAACTCTCTAGCCTTGATTGCAGGCTGGTGAAGTTCGTTATTCGATATAAATTCCAAACAAGACAGGATTTGCGGCACCATCCGGCGATAATGGTGCAGGTAAGAAGAGCGCATCACCGTGTAAACGCGCTCTCGATAAGTAGGACCGCTCGACTTAAATTCTTTGACTAGATTCTTCAAGGTAGATGGGCTAACTACGGGATAAATAGCATCCTTAAATGTTGACTCTGGATGCTCTAAAGAAGCTGTTGCCATGCGAAATAAAATGTTATTTTTGCCGCTGACTCGCTTGAAATCGGCAATTAACTCCTTATCTACTTTGCGTTCGGCACGGATGCCAATCCTGTGGATAATTTGAATTAATAATTCGACTAAACTATCTGTAATCTCTTGACTTCTTTGCCAGCAGAAAGCTGCCAAGAGCGCGTAACGGATGGAGTCTGGATGGCGGCGCAATTCCCTTGGCGCTTGGGCCGAAGCTCGTTGTCGGTAATGATGTAAAATCTTGGGAGCAATATTAGCCAATAAATTTTCTGGTAATTCTAATTGCCGAATAGCTTGTAATTTGTCAATTTCTTTGAGCAAGCTATCAAGACCCACGCGACCGGGGTCGGCTTTCAGGTTGTTGAAATCCATTGCCCCCGATTCAGGAGATTGTGACTCTAATTCTCGCTCGAGATTTAAAATTGCATCAATTTTAGCTTTGGTTTCTGGCGAAATCCGAGCCGAGATAGCAGCACAAAAATTTTGTTCGCTTGTATGAATTGCCGACTTAATTAATCTGCCAATTCGCTTGCTCGTGGGCGGTTCAATTTTTAATTCTCGCAGTCGCTGACCGGCAATTTCCGTTAAATGCTGTTCGTTTCGGTCGTGAATCAACACTCGTTCGAGCAACCATTCACTCAAAGCTTGTGCGTCGGCAACTGTAGCTTCTCGAAATCCGAAATAGGTACGAATCTGCGCTCGATGATATTCAATCGTGCGCCCGCTCCACTTGTAAAAACGCCATTGGGCAGGCAATACTTCCACTTGAAGAGCAATGTACGAGACAACTGATTTAGGGATTTCTTGCTTTTTAACGGGAAACCGAGCATCCTTACAAAAACATTTAAGCAAAACGGCGAAACCGAGCCGAGTGGCTCCGGTTTTATTTGCCAGCAGCGCCCTTTCTCCCTCAAGTAGGGTAAAATGTTCGATTAATTCTTCTGGCTCCCACTGGCGTTTCACGCAAACTCCTCCCCGCACTAACAGAATTCTAGTTTTACAACAAAACTGACCTGATACCAATTTAATGTGAAGTTGCATATAATAGAGAGGTAGCGTTGATGGTGCGTTTTATGGCTCGTATTTTAAAAATCACAATTGAAGAAAGCGTAGAATTTTTAGAAAAACAACTAAAAAATACTCGTACTGCCAGTCAAAAAGAACGAATACAAGTATTATGGTGGTTAAAAACAGGGCAAGTACAGCAGCATCAAGAATTAGCGAATCGTTTGGGGAGAGACAAATCTACGATAACCAGGTGGTTACAAAAGTATCGACGGGGTGGATTGTCGGAATTATTGTTGGTAAAAAAAGCCCCAGGACAAGAACCACACTTGACAGGTGATGTATTAGAAGGACTAAAAGAACGTTTGGTAACAGGAGTCCCCTTTAAAAGCTACGGGGAAATTGTGGAATGGCTCAAAAGCGAGTATAATCTATTCCTTACTTATGCAACAGTCTATGCCTGGGTGCATTATCGTCTCCAAGCAAAACTGAAAGTGCCACGTCCGCAAAGTGCTTTACAGGACGTAGAAGCAGTGGAGCTTTTTAAAAAAACATCATTCCAGCAGTATTGACGTTTCAAAAATATTTTGGTAAGGGCAAAAGTCTACTATATTTGTGTCAAGATGAAACCCGTTTGGGATGGAAAACATTGACAGGAAAATTAATTACAGCTAGGGGGGTAAAACCAGTTGCTCCCCTACTGTGGAAACGTGAAAATTTTTGGTTGTATGGGGTAGTTGAACCATTGAGTGGCTGGCATTTTTGCCAAGAATATGCTGAGCTTAACGGAGAAGATTTTCAGCAATTTATTGACGCTCTTTCTCGCTTAATTGGGTGAAGATATTGCCCTGATTCACATGGATAGAGCAGGTGCTCACATCACTAATGAACTTTCCTGGCCCGAAAATTTAATTCCTGTCTGTCAACCCTCACATAGTCCAGAACTTAATCCAATTGAAAGGGTCTGGGAATATATCAAACAGCAACTTGTTGGAGAAGTTTTTACAACACTGGAGCAATTGCGAGAGCGATTGAAACAAGTTCTTGAAAAAATCACACCTGAGCAAATTAGTTCGTTGTCATCTTACAAGTTTATTCTTGAAGCCCTATTCTAGGCAGCTTCATATTAAATTGGTATTATGCAACAAAACTTCTAATGCTTCAATTGATTTAAAAAGTCGATTAGCAATATATTCTTTGGCTGAATGCCATACCAACTCAATTAAGTTATAGTCCGAGGCTCTATTCAGGTAAGTATTCCAGATGAATATTAGGCATTTCTGTTTTTATTATCTGGATATAGTCTTGTTTCTTGTGAAAGCTGGCATTATCTAATACAATCACTATTTGACACCCTTTTTTTGTAAAATCTTCCCGATTATTTCCCGCTTCTACCCATTCACTTATTAAATCTCGATCGAAGAGTTTCAAGACTTTATAGAAATTATTAGAGTTACTTTTCGGGAGAAATTCAACAAATCTTTTTTTGTCTGAATACCTGATTGCTCCCATGACATTCACTCTTCCTTTTCTTCGCTCTCCCCTCACTTTTTTGCGATGTCCTTTTTTGCACCACGTCTTTCTTTTTATCACCCTTAAACTAAATCCACTTTCGCGCCCTTTACCATACCTGTAGGCGATTAGGACTTTCTTTTTCAATTCTTAAATATTCCTCTAGTTTCTCTTTAAAAGCTTTTCTTTTCTCGGGCTCCTGTTTGTGCTCTAGACTATATTTTGACCACAGGTAAACGTACTTTTTTTTGAGATAATTCTCCACACTTGTGACCCACTTAACTTAATTCCAGTCACTTCCTCTAAATAAGTAGCCAATCTTTTAGCTGACCATCGACCAAATTCATATCCTAGATCTTGAGGATCTTTGTCAATTGTTTCTAGTAATATTTCTATGTATTTTTCTGTAGCTTTGTGATGGTTCCCTTTCATTTTATCATCTTTAAGACTCTCGCTTGTTATCTGGATCGCCATGTACGCACCAGAAACAGATTTTGTTGTGCGAACACCCGATAAATTTAGCAATTTATTTTTGCGTTTTTCCATCATTGAGCAATAGTAAGATTAAGATTCTCTCTCTAATTTCTCCATTTTATTCTTGTTTTAATGCTTGTTGAAGCTTTTTGACTTTCTCTGCATTTAGATGATTTTTGGCTGGCATACTTCTGGCTTTTCTGTGATTTGTGATTTATTATTATACCAGTTTTAATGCGAAACAGCTTAGGGAGTGGGAAGTAGGTAATACGGAGTGGGGAGTAGAGAGTTTTAAGAATCAATATATTTTCCCCATTCCCCCTTGCCCATTCCCCACTCCCCTATTTACGACTTAATGAAAAGATGGACTATGACGGATCAGATCCATAAATTCCTGACGGGTTCTGGCATCATCGGCAAACACACCTTGCATCGAGCTAGTCACTGTCCAAGAACCGGGCTTTTGTACACCCCGCATCACCATACACATATGGGTCGCTTCCACCACCACGGCAACACCCTGCGGTTTAAGTAAGCCTTGCAGGGCATCGGCAATCTGTTGCGTCAGGCGTTCCTGGACTTGCAGACGACGGGCATACATTTCACAAATGCGAGCAATTTTGGATAAACCGATGACTTTGCCATTGGGAATATAGGCGATGTGGGCACGTCCCAAAATTGGCAGAATGTGGTGTTCGCAGGAGCTAAACAGGTCAATATCTCGCACCAACACCATTTCATTGGCATCTTCGTGGAATACGGCTCCATTGAGCAATTCATCCAGGGATTGCTGGTAGCCAGAGGTGAGGAATTTGAGCGCTTTAACCACTCGTTTGGGAGTATCGCGCAACCCTTCGCGATCGGGATCTTCACCCATGCCTAATAGCAATGTGCGAACCGCTTGCTGCATCTCTGCCTCAGAAACGACTGGCTTTGATTCTGTAATCACCGATCGTTTACGGATATCATCAGGAGAAAAGGATAGTGTCATGAGTGAAATTAGGTTAGGAACATCAGTCGTAAGGATGAGGGGTAAGGCACGCAATACCCCTCCCTTCAGCAGATAACTGCACTGCTGAAAGACTTGGGATCAGGCAAGGCAGGCGGTTAACTGTTGTCGCAGTTCGTCTGCATTCAGGTTTCGTCCGATCAAAACCATCTGGTTTTTTGGCGGTGTTCGCCATTCTTCTCCTTGCAGGTCAAACCGAGGACCGCTCAGTTGAAAGACATTACGGAGATCGCTTTCAGCAAACCAGAGGATGCCTTTGGCTCGAAATACCTCTTTAGGTAACTGCTCGTGCAGAAAGAGTTCAAACTTTTTCACGTCAAAGGGGCGATCGCTCTCAAACGCAACGGACACAAACCCATCGTTATCGAGGTGAGCAGAGTGATGATGGTGATGCTCATGGGCGTGGTGATGGTGGTCATGGTCATGGGCGTGCTCATGGTGATGATTATGCTCGCGGTCATGGTCATGGTGTTCTCGCTCAGTTTGCTCGATTTCGTCCCGCACTAAATCGGCGTAAGCATCCGGGTTATTGTAATACACATCCAGAATCAGCGGCAGTGGCACTTTCCCGTACTGACTATGCAAAATCCGGGCACCTGCTTTTACAGTGTTAATGTATGCTTCCAACTCCTGTACTTTTTCCACTGATGCCAGATCTGTTTTGTTCAAAATCGTGACATCGCCGTAAGCAATTTGCTTAAGTGCCGCTTCGCTATCAAAGTGATCGGGTGTAAAGGTTTCAGCATCAACGACGGTGATAATTGAATCGAGTCGAGTCAAATCGCGTAATTCAGTTCCAAGGAATGTCAGGATAATCGGTAATGGATCGGCAACGCCTGTGGTTTCGATCACCATGTAATCCATGCGATCGTCTCGCTCTAAAACCCGATAAACGGCATCTACCAACCCGTCATTAATCGTGCAACAGATGCAGCCATTACTGAGCTCCACCAAGTCTTCATCCATCGCCACCAGTAATTGGCTATCGATGTTAATGTCACCAAACTCATTCACCAGAACCGCTACTTTCAAGTCTTGGCGGTTGCTAAGAATTTGATTGAGCAGTGTGGTTTTACCACTGCCTAAGAACCCTGTGATGATGGTAACGGGCATTCCTTGCTTAGGAATTTCCAACGCTGTCAGGGTTGTCTCATGAATTGTACCAGTCATATCAAAACTCCGTTTCCTCTAATGGGGTGAAGAAGTATTAGCAGTCTGCACAGTTGCCACTTTTTGTTGCATGAACCTGAAGATGTTGTAAAATCCATTGCTCCGGGAGGGGGTAAGACTGACATCCAAGCCCGTTTGCTGAATAAAATCTGGAGTTAATTGGAGAATTTCATTGGGGGTGAGTCCGTTTAGCCCTTCGATCGGTAAACCAACCAACCCCTTTGTAATTTGAGCATCCGAGGTTCCGCGAAGCGTAACGCTACGATCGTGAACTTCAGCCGTGATATAGACTTGAGACACACAGCCTGGAACCTTGTCGGCTGCAACCTGCTCTGCTTCCGACAACTCTGGCACCCGTTTTGCAAACCAGAGCAAATACTCATACCGCCGCTTTGGTTCAGTGATTTGCTGAAACCGTTGAACAATTCGGTCTAAGTTGGGGGGCAGAGGTCGAGAAGTAGAAGGCATGTCGATCCAATCCAGAAAACAGAATGATAATCATTATCATCATATAGGATGGCAGTACAAAAATGCTAAGGATTTTGAATCAGGAGCAACTGTTGCCCAACCCAGCTAATCCGACCTTCCCGCTCAAATTGACCGAGCAGGCGGGTCACGGTGATACGGGTTCCAGGGTGTCAGCAAAATCCTGATGGGTGAGCCGTAGTTTAGGGACAGCAAAGGCGATCGCTGAATTCAGAACAAGTTTTCTCTGCACTCCAGAAGAGTACCAATGCTCAGCCAGTTTAGTGTTGTATGGAAAATTTCTTTTTGTGATTGTTTTAACGAACTTTCTGGCGATGGACTACAACAGTTGAAAAGGGTAGTAAATTAAATAAATCTGATCCAGGTCGAAGCTGAAACTTCGGGAATTTTAATTGCCAATCTTTCCAGATTTGCAAATAACGCGATGGTCCATGCCCCGCCTTTTGCGGTGGCAGCAAAGCTCCCGTCAAAATAGTCCTATCCAGGATGGCTTCGGCAAACCCAGTCACCTCTGACAAATTTGCTTTCGTCAAATTGGTGTGACTCAAATTAGCCTCAGTTAAACAACTTTGGTGCAAGTTTGCCAGAATCAAAAATGCCTTTGTCAAATTAGCTTGCGTGAAATTAACAGACCTGAGATTAGCGTGAATTAAGAATGCGCCACTTAGATCGGCACGATGCAAGTTCGCACCACTAAAATCAACGCCCATCAGGGATGCGCCACGCAAATCGGCACAGTTTAGATCAATGCCTTGCAACCGGACATCCCTGAGATACAGCAGATTCCATGTATATATGATACACTGTATTGAGTACATAAGCGAAAAAAATGAAACCTTATTCGAGCGA
>JAUBSN010000054.1:0-57990 GCA_036704825.1 Microcoleus sp. F8-C3
ATCAGGATGTTGTGCTCGGCTTGGAACACGATCATGAAGTTGAAGGTACCGGAGATTCCCAAGGGCATACCGTCAGAGAATGAACCTTGTCCGATCGGGTAGATCAAGAATACTGCGGTGGCTGCTGCTACTGGTGCAGAGTAAGCGACGCAGATCCAAGGACGCATACCCAAGCGGTAGGACAGTTCCCATTCGCGACCCATGTAGCAAAATACACCGATCAGGAAGTGGAAGATTACCAGTTGGTAAGGGCCGCCGTTGTACAGCCACTCATCGAGGGAAGCTGCTTCCCAGATGGGGTAGAAGTGCAAGCCGATGGCGTTGGAAGAAGGAACAACAGCACCTGTGATGATGTTGTTGCCGTACATTAAGGAACCTGCTACTGGTTCGCGGATGCCGTCGATGTCCACTGGTGGGGCTGCGATGAAGGCGATGATGTAGCAGATGGTGGCGCTGAGCAAGGTGGGAATCATCAAGACTCCGAACCAACCTACATAGATGCGGTTTTCGGTGGATGTTACCCACTCGCAGAAGCGTTCCCAGACGTTGGCGCTAGAGCGCTGCTGTAAGGTTGTTGTCATGGCTTTATGATTGCGTATGAATTTGTCAATGTTCGGATGATGTTTATATTATTAACTGTGTTGTTAAGGTTTGTAAAGGGGTGTTGCGACAGTTAAACTGATGGCTGTGATTAGGAAAGCTGATGACAGGGGAGGGGTGGGCGATCGCCAAGCCGATGATTGCTAGGTCGATCGAGATGACAACTTAATTAGGCCGGCACCAACTCCAACCGATAGCGGTACAAAGCCACAGGATGCCCTCCAGCAGCAAAATAATCCGGGTCTTGCGGCGACAAATAAATCGCTGTCACCTGATCCGCCTCAATTCTCTTACTGGCAGAATCGCCATTTTCTCCGCCTCCAACAACTCGATAAGCCGTTGTTGTTTCCACCTCGTTTAAATAAATATCAGACTCTCCCCGAAACACCTGCTGAGAAATCTCTGTCGATACAAACTCGCGAGGATTCGGCGTCTCAGTTCCCCGACTGGTAACAATCGAAATTAATTGGCGTTCCCCTTTCAAAACTGTAATTTGGCGGTTGGGATTGTTCGGATCGACTTTTACCGAAAGTACGCCACCGTCGCCTAAATAAGCCTTGGCAATATTCAAACCGTTAAAAGTGCGATCTGCTACAATCTTTGTAGCTTTTTTAGATATATAATTAGAACCAAAACCAATATTTTTTTCCGGTTGAAACCGCACTTTAAACAATACCGGCTGCTGCAAATAGCGGCGGTTGCCTTCAAACCCGGGCGTGATAATATTTGGGGCTAAAGGAGATGCTAAATCTACCAAAGTGCTCGCAACATTCCAAGTACCGGCCATCCAATCTGGATAAACCAAATCTCCCTTAGCTACAGCGATACGAGGTTTGCCTTCCCAATTGGGAAAACTGGATGTGCGATCGCTCAAAACTCCCGCACTGGCACCACCGCACCACAAAAGTAACGCCAAAACCCAACAAAAAACCCAAATTGCTCTCATACCAAACTGCATCTCACGGGCTAACTTTTTTTGCTTCTGCTTTATGCCTTCTGTGCTCGATCGACGTGTAAAGCTATTGTAACGGTACGTTCATCACAATCCGCTAAAAGCAGGATTAAGTTGTTAGGTTCGCATACGTCAAATAATTTATTGTAGCAAGCTACCCATCAAACGCAACAAAAAAAAAGTGGAAAATTGCTTGCTCGCAGCAAACAATCAAAAAAAAAGTGAGCGAGTACGCAAGCTGTGATATTTTAGCAGCTAGGATGTGAGGTAAATATACAATGAATACACTTTTTGGCAAAACTTTAGTAGTTACGCTAGCTGTTTTAGGCAGTGGACTGATGCCGTTGGGGATCGCCCGGGCAGTCGATTCCCCAATTACTGAAGAACCGACAGCTTCACCAACCAACAGCGAAGAAACAGATCCCCAAATAAATAATGTCGAAGCAGATCCACGGCCAGAATCAGTAGTTAGCAATGAAAAGGTGAGCGAGAACTCCCCGAACGCCCTGCTGCCAACCCCTACTAACACAGAAATAGCAACGCCATTTAGCGGTGAAAAGGCGATCGAGAACTCCCCGAACGCCCTGCTGCCAACCCCTACTAACACTGAAATAGTAACGCCAGTTAGCGGTGAAAAGGCGATCGAGAACTCCCCGAACGCCCTGCTGCCAACCCCTACTAACACTGAAATAGCAACCCACAAAACGGCAGATTTCAGTCAACAGATCGGTTCTAATCTGGAAACAGGGTCAGAGGCAACAAAGGAAAATTCCCTAGTTTCCAAAGTTTCCGATCCGTCGCCAGAGAGCACCTGGACCCAACAAGTGATTCCTGTCTCAGGGCTAACAGCAGAACTTCCACAAGAAGATACCTCAATTGAGCCAGCCAGGGAAAAAACCCCCAACCCCGAATCATCGCTTCTCGATCGGGATACCTCTGTTGAGCCTGACTTGCAAAATCCCCTCAACCCGGAATTATCAGAAGACAACACATCGTCGATGGATCAAGTGACCTCAGTCTCTCAGCTATCCGACGTGAAGCCAACAGATTGGGCATTTCAAGCACTGCAATCTCTAGTCGAACGGTACGGTTGTATCGCAGGCTATCCCGACGGCACCTACCGCGGCAACCGGGCAATGACCCGCTACGAATTTGCCGCAGGTTTAAACGCCTGCTTGGATAAGG
This sequence comes from Microcoleus sp. F8-C3, assembly GCA_036704825.1. GTDB lineage: Bacteria > Cyanobacteriota > Cyanobacteriia > Cyanobacteriales > Microcoleaceae > Microcoleus. Next base: position 2,738 of record JAUBSN010000054.1, read on the forward strand.
TGAGGGAGCTAATTAACGCTGGGACAAATTTAGCGACCAAAGAAGACTTGCTTGCCGTCCAACGGCTGCAAGAAGAATTTGCAGCGGAATTGGCAACCCTGCGCGGGCGCGTCGATGCTTTGGAAGCTCGCACTGCAGAACTCGAAGCCAACCAATTCTCCACCACCACAAAGCTGACGGGTCAGGTGTTGACTTATCTGGGAGATGCTTTTGGCAAAAATGCTAGCGATGCAAATAACACTGCATTGGGCTATCGACTCCAACTCAACTTGAATACCAGCTTCACGGGTCAAGACAGCTTGTTCGTCGTTCTGGAATCCATAAATTTAAGGCCGCTTAACACAGCTACCGAATTTCCGCAAAGCCGTCTCAGCGGCCCGACTGATGAAACTCGTTTCCTGCCATCCGACATATCAGGAAATGGAAGTTTGAATTTGCTCGGATTGGGATACAGCTTCCCAGTGGGTGACAAACTGCTGGTTTCTTTAAATGCCTTTACTAGCAACCGGCTACTTTCAGCACCCCTGAGTCCCTTTGCCAGTCCGACTACAGGAGCTCTATCGTACTTTGGTTCAATCAACCCGATTCTGTACCCCGCCATTCAGCAGACAGGGATTGGCGTACAGTGGAAAGCAACTCCGTGGTTGAACTTCGATTTCGCCGCCGGCAGCGAATTCCGGACTAACGACCCGAGTGTAGGTTTCTCCAAAGCCGGCTACAGCGGTTCTGTACGAACGGTCTTCGATTTCGGCCCGCTCGATATTTCTTTAAATTATGTCCACTTATACTCTCCTCAATTTGGGGTTGATACGTTCAGCGGCAGTAACTCTGCCCAAATTCAAGGGGCAGGAGCAATTGTAGCCAACACATATCTTCCTGGAATCTCTTATCGAGTCTCGCGGACTTTGGGGTTAAGCGGTTCTGTCGGTTTGATTAATGCTCGTGCCTTGGGTAAGGGTACGAAGGGAGATGCTAATGTGGTGGACTATCGTTTTTCTTTGGCTTTTTATGACTTGGGCAAAGAAGGCAACTTAGCTGGTATTGTGTTTGGGGTGCAACCTCGGTTGACTGGTACGAGCAATGGGGCGATCGCTCAAGCGATTGGTTTACCTGCGGGACAGCGCAAAGATCGCGACGTGGGATTTCACGTTGAAGCCTTTTATACCCATCGACTGACCGACAATATCACGATTACTCCTGGTATCTTCTGGTTGACCGCCCCCAACCATGACGATCGCAACCCGGATGTTGTTGTCGGAGCAATCAGAACCACCTTCTCTTTTTAACTCAAATCGGACGATCGCACAGACTGAACTTTTACACCACCTGTAGAGTTTTGGCGGGCAGTTCCCACCGTACAAATAGAGTCTGTGCGATCGTCCTGTTTAACTCACATAGGACGATCGCACGCACTTTTACATATGAACCAACAAGTTTTAGCCGTAATTGAAAAAATCCGCGTCCTCGGTGGCGAACAGTACGGCGAAAGTGCTTGGCGAAATCCGATTCGTCAAGATACCGGCCCAATTCTGCAAGCTGTTGTTGCTGCAGTACGACCAAAGACTATCCTTGAACTCGGTACTGGATATGGTCTCTCTACCTGCTACCTCGCACTTGGAGATCCTCAGACTATCATCCACACCGTCGAGTTCGATAAATCTGTAGCAGAGCAAGCCGGGGAACACTTTCAACAAGCAGGAATAGATAGCCAGATTCGGCAGTGGGTTTGTCCTTCTGAGGAGGCAATTAGGCAAATTCCCAATGAGATTCCGCTGCCGGATTTGGTGTTTGTAGATCACGCGAAGCGACCTTATAAAGACGACGTTCGCGCGATTATTGAACGCTGCAGCGGCAAACAAATTCTGATCCTTGCGGATAATGTCGAAGATCGCAAGCAGGAACTTTCCGATTTTCTCGAATGGTTTGGCGGGATCGCACTCACAAGTGCGATCGTCCCTACCCAGTGCGGTTTGCTCGTTGCATGGGTATAAGTAGTGGCTAGTTCACCCAGATTTTCATTTTTTGCATGGAGGTAGGTTCAATTAGTTTGCTGCTTGTGTATTAATGGACAACTGTGCACTTTGGCAAATACCTTTGTTGTTAGCGCCTAAAAATAATTTCTGGCGCTAGCATCATTAAATTGCCTAGAACCAAATGCAATGTCTAGAGTAATTGCAGCAACTATCTCTAGTGAAGCGACACAAACAAATGGCAATTGTTTTATGCGATCGAAGGCTATTGATACTTATGTAAATCCAGCAATGACCGCTCCAACTCCTTAATGTTCTGTTTGTAATTTGCATTTTCAGCCTTTAACTTTACTCTGATTAAATTTCCGGCTTCTCTCTGAGATCTAACTCAGGTTTCACTAAGGCTGGACTGACGATTATCAAAAATATTCCTACTAGCACCATCGCTGCACCAACAAAACTAAAGATGCCAAAAGTTTCTCCTAACAACCAAAATGCAAAAATTGCTCCGAAAACAGGCTCTAATGACAAAAGCACAGCTACTTCTTGACCTGAAACCCAACGCTGTGCAGTCGTCATCAGTAAAGTCACAAGAGCACTGCCTACTATACCAAGATAACTAAGTAATCCTAGATTCATTTCAATTGCTTCTACGTGCCCCAAAATCTCAGGTGCCGCCCATAGTAAGCTCAACGCAGCTACAACCAAGATTTGTATAGCTGTATAATAAAAGCCCAAGCATTGCTCCTTAGCGATTTTGGCAAAGACAGACAAGACTTGTGTATACACCGTGGTCAAAACAGGCGATCAAACAACCACCAAAATAATTGAGGTAAAAATAAAAGGTTTAAAGGCCTATAATCATTCTTACTGTTGGTAACTCCTCCTCATCTAAACCAAATTCATCGTGACTAAAATCAAAGTTATCTGGATCTATATAAGTTCCGAAAATCCGATCGTGAAACGTAAATATATCACCAAGATTTTTCCCTTGTAATTGAATATTGCGAGAATGATGACTCAAATGATATCGAGGTGTAACCAAAACCCATTCTATTTTTTTCATCCAATGTGACGGCCACTGAATGTTTGCGTGAACCATGAAATTGGAAAATGAATAAGCAATGGTAAAAATTAATGTGGCATTCAAAGGAACTTCTAATAGTGAAAAAAACAGCAAGTCCCATGAGAAAATAATCTTATAAACTAAGGAATCTTTATTTCCCTTAAGCCAATACATAGGCTTTTGTAAATGGTGCCACTTATGGGCTCGCCAAAGAAAATAATTATAGTGCATAATCCGGTGATTAAAATAAGCTATAAAATCCTTAAGTAAAATTGCAATAATCATTCTCAGCCATAAAGGGAGATTCAGAACTAATACTGTAACTGTTGAATGGGTGATTGCTTCAATGGCGGGAAAAACGAATTGACTGCTTAGATAATAATAGATTTGTGTGGAAATAACTCCGAACAAAATAACTATCGGTAGCTCTCTAAGATCTGTGAGTAATGTCGATAAATATTCAATTTCACGCAGAGGTTTTTTGATTTCCCAAATGCAGATTACTACACCTGATATGAATAGTGTCAGTAAAGGAATGAGTAATTGCTGCATAGAATCCTAGATAAAGATAATTAACCTGTAGTATCCTCCGCAGAAGACTTCTCTTGAACTGGTTAATCCAGCTTGAACAACTCAGGTTGCTCTGACTTAGAAAACTCAGGTTGCTCTGAGAATGGATCGAGAATAATCAAAATTATTCCTACTAGCACCATCGCTGCACCAGCAAAACTAAAGATGCCAAAAGTTTCTCCTAACAACCAAAATGCAAAAATTGCTCCGAAAACAGGTTCTAATGACAAAAGCACCGCTACTTCTTGAGCTGAAATCCAACGCTGTGCTGTAGTCATCAGTAAAGTCATAAGAGCGCTGCCTACGATGCCGAGATAACTAAGCCAGCCTAGATTCATTTCAATTGCTTCTATTTGTCCCAAAAGCCCAGGAGCGGCCCATATTAAGCTCAATGTCGCTATAACCCAGATTTGGACAGCGGTCAGTGTCAAAGACGGGTGGCGAGCAGCAATCTTTTCACGTAGGAGGATATAGGCTGAGTCAGCGATCGTAGAGCCGAATAACCATAAACTACCACTTAGGGGATCGCCACCTTCCCAAGACATCATGACAATTCCACTAAATGCCAATATTGCTGCCAACAGCACATCTATCTTAAAACTCTGACGAAACACGAGTTCAAATAGGGTGACAAAAACGACATTAAATCCAAAAATAAATGATGCCTGATGAGCTGAAATAGTTTCAAGCCCAATGGTAGAAAAGGCAAAAACTCCGAATAATAACAGCCCAAGTATTGCTCCTTCTCTAACTAGACAAAGATTGAGTTTGCCAATAAATGGAAGGAAAATTATTGCAGCAATTGTAAAGCGCACAGCTAATTGAGTTTCAGGATTCAGGTTCACGAGAGCCTCTTTGATCGCCGAAGAAGTTGAACCCAGAATCATAGCAACAGCAATAACTGCCAAAATACCTTTCGTGCGATCGCTAGTTTCTTTTATCAAAGCCATATTTATCCATATAATTGAAAACATTCATCACAAGTACACAATGAAAAATGAAGACGGTTTACTGATTTTGCATTTGATTACTTAACATCAATGAAATGAGCGAGCTCGGAAAAACCGTATTCTTCCAGCTTACTATCTCGTTTAACATCGCAAGTCGTACAGTGAAATGACCCTCCAAAGCTATAAACGTGGCGAAAATCAACAGGAATGACTGTAAAACCTAAATCCTGCAAAAGTTTTTGAGTAGGTTCTTCTTGCCGTTCAACTATAACACGCTCTGTGTCTAACATCAGAAGATTCATACTCACCCACTTACTGGCAATGGGCAACTCCCAATAGTCAGGAGTTGTCGGTAAAGCAGTTTCCACTAAATCCCACCCTGCCTTCTTAAAAAATTCTGGGTTGTAGGGCGGACGGATAGGATTAATTAAGGCGATTCCAGGTTTCAGGGGAACCAGAGAAGCATCAATGTGCATCGGATTAAAATCCTTGAACTTCACTGTGTGTACTCTGTATTCTTCCCCTAAGTGGTTTCTTAGCCATGTAATTCCCATTTCATTAGTAACGTGACTGCGCTGCACAAATATATCCCGCCCAAACCGCACGATATCTGCTGCATCAAAGCAAGGTTCAAATTCTGTGGTAACGTAACGTCCTTGTTGGACTAATTCTTCTCTCTCTTCGGGGGATTTAGCAGCAAACTCAAAATCATAAAGTTCATTGGACATCAGAGGTTTGGGGGCAGTTGTCCACTTGGCACCTTGCTTGAGATACTCTTTCATCAGCGATCGATAGGCACGATATTCAAAAAAGCGCGATCGCCATGCCATCGGTGCTTCCACAATCTCGTTGCCGATGACAATCAAGATATCGCGGGGCATAGCTGCATAAAGACCCGATGCTTCAAAGTCTGGGGTTTTATAGGGTTGTGAGAAATCGATTGCATCGGGACGTTTTACTTTGACTCCTTCGGCTGCCAAGATATTGCAGAATTCTTCAAGTTCTTTAGCTGCTGCTTGAACTAACTCTTCTGGAAAAGGTTTACCTGCATATTTGTTAAAAAAGTCTTGATATTGGGGAGGAACATCAACATCAAGACAAGGTTCGCTTGCAGGTACAGAAGCGCCTTCTATACGACCTACTATTACTTCTTTTAGTAAATCCCATTCATTATGGCTGTTAACAACTGGAAATGTTTTAGCGATTGATTTCATTTACTTATTTTAGTTTTTGAGGCATTTTACTACAAATTTCGCAGAAGTCTTGAACGTTGCTATCAAACTTTACATTTAGGAGTAGAGCAATCATTTACTTGAATGTCCAGATGTTTTGATAATTATGCCACAATCTTCCGAAAAAAATAGCTTCAAATCTCGTCAACAGGTTGCGGTTCCCAAACCTTCCCGTATTTATTCTTCAATTCGTGCCATTTTTCCACCTGTCCCGGTTCGTATTCTCCCGGCTTTACCCACTGCAAAAATGCACTCAAAGCAGCCTCATTTTGTTCGTCGAGAAAACGAATTGCATAAGTAGTAAAATTGCCTCTTTTCGCTTCACCAGTCTCGAACTTCACCTGTTTAATTTTGTCCATATTCAGGTGAAACTCAAATATTTCGGCGTGCATATTGGCATATTTACCCTTCGGTAATTCTGCATAAAACAGCTTGTGAATTGAACCGCGCACTTCGAGCACAGCCGCGCTGCTAGTCACGATTAAACGGAGTGTTCCTAAATTTTCGCAAGCTTCTAAGAATTCTTTCAGGTTAGGCATAATTTAATTGGGGAATGGGGAAGGGGGAATGGGGAATTAGAACCAACAAGCAATAACCACAAACTAATGACTGCTGACTGCTGACTATTTTTCGTGCAGTTCGTAAGCAGCGACAATCCTCTGCACTAGCGGGTGTCTCACCACATCTGCCTGAGAGAATTCGCAGAAAGCTATGCCCTCAACGTGGCGCAGAATGTTTTGGGCAACTGCCAAGCCCGACTGTTGGTTTGGCGGCAAATCTGTTTGAGTGATATCCCCCGTTACTACCATTCTCGATCGAAAGCCGAGACGAGTCAACACCATTTTCATCTGAGCCGGCGTCGTATTTTGAGCTTCGTCCAAAATTACGAAAGCATTGCTGAGAGTGCGTCCCCGCATATAAGCTAAAGGAGCTACTTCGATCAAGCCTCTTTCCATTAAATCAGCCATTTTTTCAGGGTCGATCATTTCTTGCAGGGCGTCGTAAAGCGGGCGCAAATACGGATCGACTTTTTGCTGCAAATCTCCCGGCAAAAACCCTAATTTTTCGCCAGCTTCTACGGCGGGTCTGGTTAAGATTAGCCGTTCGTACTGTTTGCTTAACAAAGCTTGGATGGCGAAAATAGCTGCTAAAAATGTCTTGCCAGTACCGGCGGGGCCGATGCAAAATGTCAGGTCGTGAGTGCGTACTGCTTGGACGTACTGTCGCTGCTTGAAGGTTTTGGCTCTAATTTCTTCGCCGCGGCGCGTTTTGGCGAGCACGTCTCGCTGCAAGTCTTGCAAATCATTTTGGCGGTTGGTATCCAAAGCGTGGCGGGCCGTCTGGATTTCCACTCCGGTAATAGTTTTGCCGGATTTCCAATAGTCGGATAGCGATCGCACTAATTTATGACACAATTCTACTTGACTTTTTGTGCCGGAAATCAGCAGTTCTTGCCCTCGCATTACCAGGTTAGCACCGGTTTGCTTAGAGATAGTTTTGAGGTTTTCTTCTTGATTACCGGCCAGCGACATGGCGCTTTGAGTGCTCGGTAACTCTATTGTTAGTTTTTCATTCATGCCAACATAAGCTCCTCCAAATAAGCAATTAAAAGTTAACAACTAAACGTTCAACAGGTCACTATTTGCGAACAAAAAGACGCCTTAGATACTAGGTAAAACCTAGTATCTAAGGCGTCTTTTAAATTTAGCTCTCAAATGAGTTTGGTGCTTGAGGCACAAATCAAATCTCCCTTCTATTAAGTCAGGCAATTTTAGATTTTATATTGGCAATTTGAGATTTTAGATTAACCTGAACCCGCTGACATTTGAAATTTAAAATTTTACATTTGTGTCCGATCGCAAAACCGGCAATTTCAAATCTAACGGGGCTTGTAATACAAAGTCTACAACAGGCAATCTAAAATCTCAAATTCTTTCTGGGCTATGCAGTTAGTTAATAACCGGGAGTATTTCTGCTCGTTCTAAACGTAGGTGTGTTAGTACGGCGAGGTTGTTCTCTCGGAGTTCTGCTAGCTAAGGGACTCGGCGGCGGAGGTGGAGTCCGGGGTCGGAAGTCGCCTCGCGGCTCCCGCGATCCGCGATCCGGGCGATCGCGATCGCCCCTGGGCGGGCCAGATCCGCGATCGCCCGCTTCACCATCGTATATATCTAGGTAGAGGGACTGACCCGCCGTCTGCGCCACCGCTTCGAGCGCAGTTCTAATTGCCTGAATGTTGCGTCCGCCCCTACCGTAAACCCGGCCTTTGTCCGGATCTTCAAAAGCCAGCCTCACCCAGACCCGGGATTGGCGCGGGTGCAGTTCGCAATCAACCCGCAAAGAACCGGGGGTCTCTAAAAAAGGCCCAATTAAAAACTTAACCAGTCCAGCGTAGTTGGGACTAGCTGGCTGTTGCTGTACTGGATTCAACGTTGGCTCCGGCTCCGACTTGTTCAAATACATGGGCTTTTCTCAGGATGTCACGCACGGTGTCAGTTGGCTGAGCGCCTTCTTGCAGGCGCTTGACAATCGCTGGAACATCCAGCCTGGTTTCGTTATTTCTGGGGTTGTAATAGCCGAGCTCTTCTAGGGGACGGCCGTCGCGGCGGGTAGAACTGTTCATCGCTACAATCCGGTAGCTGGTCTCGCGTTTTTTCCCGTATCTCTTCAATCGCAGTTTGATCATCTTCTTGCACAATAGTCTTGTTCCAATTCTAAGCTATTTTGTCAGTGCTCCTTCCCCGAACCCCAACTCAACCCCTATTTCTTAACCTCCGACCAAAATATCGCTGCGATTTGCTGCCCCCAAGGCAGGTCTGGCGCCGTCAATGTGCGGTGTAATTGCTAGTGGCAAAATCGATGCTGTTCCCCACTGCTGCACCAATTTTTGCAAAAATATATCTTGCTGCGCTCTCAAAGAGTCCCAATCGGTGCCGCGATTAATAATTGCAAACCACACTAAACCCCGATCGCGCGTGGGTATGGCTCCAGCCAAAGCAATCACGCTGTCCAAAGTACCCGTTTTCACCACAGCCGATCGGGGAATGTGTCGGTGTTCCAAAGTTCCTTTATCGCGCCCGGACACCGGAAACAAGTCAGCAATCGTCAGCCCAGTAGTCTGAAGGTTGCGCGCGATCGCCTGCATCATCCCACAAGTGGCCCTCGGAGACATCTGATTTTCCACTCCCAATCCCGAACCGTTAACCAATTGAAGTTCCTCCGCCGGCACCCCCGCAGCCCAAGTCGCTTGCTGCTGCACGATCTTTGCCCCGCCCAAATCGTCGGCCAGCATCTGAGCCATTTCATTATCGCTGTGGACGTTCATCTGCTTGAGAATTTCGGCTAAAGGGAGCGATCGGCGCTTCAGCAGCAAACGCCCCGAAGTCACAAATTTCTCAGCAATGACGCTGCCGACAACCGTTACTTGCGGCTTTCTAGTTCCCGGAGCCATCTTAGAATACATTGCCACCACGCCAGCAGGCCAATTGCTACCCTCAAGAGCTTGCCGCAGTATCTCCCCCGCCACCAAAGGATCGGACTGGTAATTCATGCGGAAATTGCCTGTCACCACTAAATTTCCCGCCACGCGATCGATACCCATTTGATTGAGAGCATTGCCCACCGCGATCGCCTCTTCCCAGACAAACAGCGGATCGCCCCCGCCGCTGACCACCAAATCTCCCTCCAACACCCCATTCCTAATCGGCCCCGTTCCCCGAAACCGCGTTTCAAACTGATAATCCGGGCCCCAAGTTTCCAGCGACGCCAGAGAAGTCGCAATCTTAGTCAGCGAAGCCCCAGGCATCAGCGTCTTCCCCTGCTGACTTACCAGCGGCACCATTCCCGCTTGCACCCAAATTCCCTGATTCCCGTCAATCAGGTTTTTGTCCTTCAAATCTTTTAAATACTCCCGCACCGTCGCTTCAGCAGGCAAGTCTGGATTTGCCGCATCTATTCCCCCAAAAGCCAAATCTTCGGCCACCACTAACCCGGGTATCCCTCCGCGCCAAGCCAGCACTGACGCAGCATTAGGCGCGGCACTGCCTACCCCAGCCATGTCCAGCCACAGAGACATCATCCCCGAGCTAAATAAATCCAGCATTTTTTACTCCTAAAGTCAATCGATTTGAGATTTGAGATTTCAGATTGAAGAAAGCGCTCCCTCTGATAAATCCGGGGGCAAGTGATGAGGATGGGGAGCTTTTTTCTCGCTCCCCGGATGAATCCGGGGGTTCCCGGACTCAAGTGCTTGCGGTCATGTAAACTATTGCATTGATTTTTTCAATTGGCAGTCAAAAAGAGTAAAGTAGTGAGAAAACAAGTGCTATCAGAGTAGTCGGAAATGAGAATTGTCCGATCGCCCTAGCGAGCGGATTTTAGTTCTTTATTCAGACTTGTGGATTCACGCTCCTGACTTCCTGGTAGAATTTTTAGTGTTTCTCAAACATTGGTCAATGGGATCGACACGCGCAAGAATTGCAATAGACGCTATGGGTGGGGATCACGCCCCCGCCGAAGTTGTAGCTGGAGCGCTTAAGGCACAAGAAGAATTAGGCGTAGAGATTTTGCTCGTGGGCGACCCGCAGCAAATAGAAGACTCGCTCCGGCAACAAGACGCGATCGGCCGCGTCTCTACAGGTCAGCTAGAAATCGTTCCTTCAGAAGGAGCGGTGGAAATGCACGAAGAACCTTTGAGTGCCCTCAAACGCAAGCCCAACGCTTCGATTAACGTAGCGATGAACTTGGTAAAGCAGCAGCAAGCTGATGCTGTCGTGTCCGCCGGTCACTCCGGCGCGGCAATGGCTGCTGCCCTGCTCAGGTTGGGGCGTCTCCCCGGAATCGATCGCCCTGCGATCGGTGCGGTTTTGCCGACAATGGTACCGGGCGGCTCTGTACTCATTCTCGATGTCGGCGCTAATGTGGACTGCCGCCCCAAATTTTTGGAGCAGTTCGCTGTTATGGGAACTATTTACAGCCAGTGCGTGCTCGGCGTCGCCGAACCTAAAATCGGCCTGCTCAACATTGGCGAAGAACCTTCTAAAGGCAACGACGCAGCGGTGCGAACCCACCAGTTATTGGTGGACAACCCGAACATTCCTTTTGTGGGCAATGCCGAAGGCCGCGACGTGCTGTCGGGGAACTTCGACGTGATTGTCTGCGACGGATTTGTCGGTAACGTGTTGTTGAAGTTTGCCGAAGCGGTGGGCGAAGTCGTGATGCAAGTGCTTAAGGAAGAATTGGCGGCCGGACTCAAAAATCAAATTAGCGCTTCCCTCCTGCAAGAAAGCCTCAAAGGGTTCAAGCAGCGGGTAGACCACGTTGAACACGGCGGCGGTTTGCTGTTGGGCGTTGCCGGAGTTTGCATTATCAGCCACGGTTCATCTCAAGCTGCCTCGATTTTTAATGCCATTCGTTTGGCGAAGGAGGCTATTGACAACCAAGTGCTGGAGCGAATTAGATCGTCCAATCGCCAAAGCGCTCTGGAACAAGAAGCTGTGAATTAGAGGCAGTAAGTAGGAATTAAAAATTAAAAATGTAAAATTAAAAATGTCAGCTTAAACCAACTGTTTTGCTTAAAAAAAGTAATTTCAGCAGTTTAAAAATAATTTTAATTGGTAGTTTTTAATTTTTAATTTCTCGATCGAACAGCGAGTAAATGGAGAGGAATGTTGCAGCAATCAGGGTTCGGCATTGCCGTCACGGGTAGCGGTTCTTGTACACCGCAGGTTTCGCTGGATAATAACGGTTTGAGTCAGATAGTAGAAACGAATGACGAGTGGATAGGGGCGCGGACAGGCATTCGCTCCCGCAGGCTGGCGGACGATCGCACTTCTTTGTGCGATTTAGCCACAGAGGCATCGCTGTGTGCGATCGCCATGGCAGAAATTTCGCCCAAAGATATTGATTTAATTATTTTGGCAACCTCAAGTCCTGACGATTTGTTTGGCACTGCCAGTAAAATTCAATATCAGTTGGGCGCGACACAAGCTGTGGCTTTTGATTTGACAGCAGCTTGTTCGGGCTTTGTTTTTGGTTTAGTGACAGCCTCGCAGTTCATTCGGACAGGGGTTTATCAAAATGTTTTGCTGATCGGAGCAGATATTTTATCTCGCTGGGTAAATTGGTCCGATCGGGGTACTTGCATTCTATTTGGAGACGGTGCAGGTGCGGTGGTATTGCAGGCTTCAGAAGTCGATTCTTTTTTAGGATTTGAAATTCGCAGCGACGGCACGCAAAATGCGTCTCTCAATTTGCCTTACAAAGCCGAGTCAAAAGAATTAATTGAGGGCGTCAGCGTCGGAGTTGGCGGATTTGAACCCATCACAATGAACGGTCAAGAAATTTATCGCTTTGCCGTGAAAAAAGTCCCGGAAGTCATAGAAAAAGCTATGTTTCGGGCAAATGTCAGCGCAGCAGAAATTGACTGGCTGCTGTTGCACCAAGCCAATCAGCGGATTCTCGATGCAGTGGCCCAAAGGCTAAAGATTCCCCCCGAAAAAGTAATGAGCAATTTGGCAAATTACGGCAATACCTCAGCGGCTTCAATTCCCCTTGCCTTAGACGAAGCCGTGCGTCTGGGTAAAGTTAAAGCGGGCGATACGATTGCTGCTGCTGGTTTCGGTGCAGGTTTGACTTGGGGGGCTGCGATTTTTAAATGGGGAAGGTAAAGCGATTTTCGATTTGCGATTTTCGATTAAAGAATTGGGAATTACTGAGGAACTAGAGGTTGGGAGCTGGTAAAGCAGTTTCATTCTTTTTGGGAACTGGTATAATGTTTGGCGGCTTTAAACTTTGGCTAATGATTGTCGGGAGTGCTACCCTTGAAAAATACAAATCCTCGAACGCACCATACACAGGGCAAGGTTCCCAGCGGTGCAACACCCGGACAGCAGTTATTGACAAGCGCGTGCTGAAATGGAAAATCCTCTATTCTTCGATCGACTTTCCCCGGTTTGAAGGTTGAAAATTGTGCTGCGCCTATTAATCAAATTAAAGTAGCAAAAAAAATAAACCTGGTAAAAATCGCAGTTAGAGGTTATAATTATGAGTCGCGAGTAGAGAGTTCGTTAACCGAAACATAGCGGATACCAGCGAGCGAACATAGAAAGAAGCGAGAAACAAAAAATTTTTGCAATCACCAATTAGCAACCACCAATTAGCAGATTACCGGAAAAATGACTAAAACAGCATGGGTATTTCCCGGACAAGGTTCCCAGGCGATCGGGATGGGTGCAGACTTATTAAACTTGCCAACAGCTAAAGCCAAATTTGAGCTAGCTAAAGAAATTTTAGGTTGGTCTGTCCCGGAAGTTTGCCAAAAAGAAGAAGCAAAACTATCTCGGACTCTCTACACTCAGCCTTGCTTGTTCGTAGTAGAAAGTATTTTGACCGACTTAATGCGAGAAAAAAGCGATCGACCAGCAGTGGTTGCCGGTCACAGTTTAGGAGAATACGTTGCCCTCTACGCAGCAGGCGTCTTTGACTTTGAAACCGGATTGCGCTTAGTCAAACGCCGCGCCGAACTCATGGACTCTGCCTCCGGCGGGCAAATGGTGGCTTTGATCGGGTTCGACAGGCAGGAACTAGAACTGCAAATTCAATACAGCCGAGACGTAGTGCTGGCAAACGACAACAGCGAAGCACAAGTCGTGATTTCTGGAACGCCTGCTGCAGTAGAAGATTTGCTTGCCAAAATCAAAGTCAAACGCGCCGTTAAATTGAATGTTTCTGGTGCGTTTCACTCTCCCCTGATGGCATCAGTGGCGGCAGAGTTTCAACTAGCGTTAAAGTCTGCAAGGTTTTCCGATGCTAAAATGCTGGTGCTCTCGAACGCAGAACCGTCAGCCACTACCAGCGCAGCCACTTTAAAGCAGCGGTTGACTCAGCAAATGACCAAAGGCGTGCGGTGGCGAGAAATTTCGCTGCAATTGCCACAACAAGGAATCGATCGCGTAGTGGAAATTGGCCCCGGCAAAGTTCTCACAGGTTTGATCAAACGGACTTGTCCCGATTTAGCGCTGGTAAATGTTAGCAGTTTGGCAGATTTACCCGCTTAATCTATTTTTAGCCTGTTATTAAACTGCAGGTTATAAAATTCAATAGTCCGGACAGTTTTCAATCACTAACGGCAGAATGCGGGTTTGGGCCTTCTCAGTGAGGTCAAATGCTAACGGTAGAATGAGGGTTTCAGCCTCTGTCTCAAAAACTGTCCGGAGTATTCAAAATTGAGAGTTAACAGGCATGAAGATTGCCGAAAAACAAGTTGCACAACAGGCAATATTCGGATTTGCCTGTTGTGCAACTTGGGGATAGACGATCCAGACAATTAGAAAATATTAATCAAAAATCGAGAAATCGCTCGACCTGACAGGGCGATCGACAAATCCTGATGTAAACTAGGCATAAAAACCAAGCTTATCTGGTATTTATGTCAGGAACCTTAGCCTGAAGGCATAAGGCTTGAAAGAGAAATCTAGAAAGCCATCCTGACGGGCCTCAGTCTCTGGCAGACTACGTTTTTGGAGTCATGACACCCTGGGATGCGAAGCTAGTCCCTTGCTCTGTCGCTGAAGGTTAAACAGTTCTAAGGTCACGCTTAACAGTGCCTTCAGCCGAACAAGCTCTTAAAACCTTGGCGAAGCTAACTTAACTCCGCAAGGAGAACGAGGCAACCATACCTCGACGGAGGGGCAACCATACCCCTCCACCCCGCGAGGGGATTTAATTCAATGTAAAGCCGTCCTAAAACGACGGGGTTTCAAACCCATAGTTCTGATGAAAAAAGTCCTTTACTGGTTGATGGGCGACAAGGCAGGCAGAACCATAGTAGGCGCGTGGAACTGGCTGTGGGGACTGCCCGTGGAATCCGGCGGCCAGGTGTCGGTGGCGGTGGCCGAAGAGTCACTGCGATCGATGCAAGAATCAGTACAAAAGCTAGCAGCAGCAGTCTCCACCCAAGTTGCAGCCTACCAGCGCGCCAAAACGAAATATGAAGAAAAAGTTAGGGAAATGCAAACCGTAGAGCGCCAAGCCATCGCAGCCCAGCGCAACGGCAACGAAGAAGCAGCCCGCTTGGCAATGTCGAAAGTAATTCAGACAGAACAAATTCTGCCGCAGTTAGAAGCCCAAGTAAAACAAGCCGAACACTTCGTCAACGCTTCCAAAGACAAGCTAAATCGAGAACGGATGAAGCTGGAAGCCTACAAAACCGATATGCAAAATATGAAAGATATGGCCGAGATTAACGAAGCCCTCCGAGCCATATCCCAAGTCAACAACGACCTCAGTATCGATTCAGCTCGATCGCAGTTTGAGCAAGCCAAAAACGCCGTCCACGGCCGCCACCTCAAACAGCAAGCTTTAGCAGAAATATCTGAAAACCCCCAAGAAAGACTTCAGGCCGAATTAGAAAATATCACCTTAGACGATGAAGTTAATCGCAGGCTGCAAATGTTAGACGACTCGAACAACAAAGAACTTCCCAACTAAGGAGAATTTTATGGCTAAGAGCGGGCCTCCCCCCATAGTTTTTATTTTGTTATGTCTCTTGCTCGCCGGCGGCGGCTGGTTCTTTTTTCTCAATAAACCAGCCTCCCAGGATGCTAATAATACCCCCACTCCCACACCCGCCGGCAATGCTGTCGCACCTCCAGCCGCGCCAGTAGTCGGCGGTGCTTCGCCTGTTGCAGCTAGTTCTTTTGCACTTCCAGTTTCCGTACCGGCAGGCACGGCCGTGAGAATTGACGGTTCTACCAGTATGGTGACAATCAATCAGAACCTCAAGAACGGCTTTCAAGGCAAGTTTTCCGGCACTACAGTAGATACCAAAGCGAACGGTTCTGAAAAAGGACTTCAGGATTTGGCGGCGGGAACAGCCGATATTGCAGCCGTATCGCGACCTTTGACGGCTCAAGAACAAGGTCAGGGCTTGGCCGCGGTGCCTGTTGCCCTAGATACTATCGCCCTTGTAGTTGGCGCGAACAACCCCTTCAAAGGAAGTTTAACCTCCGCTCAAGTTCAAGATATCTTCAAGGGAAATGTTCAAGACTGGTCGAAAGTCGGCGGTCCGGCGGGCCCGATTAAAGTAATTAACAGACCTGCAGTTAGCGGCACTCACCAAACGTTTAAAGAACAAGTGTTCGGAGGTGGCGAGTTTGGCCGGGCGCCCAATATTACCACGCTCGATCGAGATGCGACAACTCCCCTGCTGCAAGCTTTAGGAAATAACGGTATTGGCTATGCGACTTTTGCTCAAGTAGCCAATCAGAAAACGGTGCGCGTTGTTCCGGTTAACGGTGCGACGCCGGATGCAGGTAACTATCCTTACAAGCGACAGTTGTATTACGCCTACAAAAATCCTCCTAGCCAAGCAGTTAAGGATTTCTTGGGCTACGCAACTTCTTCGGAAGGACAAAAAGCGATGCTGGCCGGAAATTGAGCCTTTGCAAAGTTTTGACATTCAGGAATTCGCCAGCATAAAATTTGGCGCTACACAAGCAAATAGTCCGCCAGCATAAAATCTGGCCCTACACAAGCAAAGTCCGCCTGCGCGGACTATATTCTTCAGTCCGCGCAGGCGGACTTCGTTTGACTCTCGACAGCGGTTTCAACCGCCGAATCATCTCAAACGGACTCGATCTGATAGGCTAATATTCGATGTAATTTAAAATCTCAGGTTTTCTGTGAGCAAAAGTCGCGAACCAGTCGAAAGTTTACTTCTCTACTATTTATTTAAATGGTCAATTGTCAGCCCGATGCTGCACCTGTACTTTCGGGGCCGCATCTACGGTGCAGAAAATGTTCCGACAGAAGGGCCGCTGGTGGTAGTCAGCAATCATGCCAGCGATTTTGACCCGCCGATTTTATCTAATTGCATGAGGCGGCCCGTCGCATTTATGGCAAAGGAAGAGTTATTTAAAGTTCCTATTTTGAAGCAGGCAATTACGCTTTACGGTGCTTATCCAGTCAAGCGGGAAAGTGCCGATCGCAGTGCAATTCGATCGGCTATCAACTCTTTGGAAAATGGCTGGGCGACGGGTGTATTTTTGCAGGGAACTCGCACGCCAGACGGCAGAATTACTGAACCTAAATTAGGTGCTGCGCTGATAGCTGCTAAGGCTAAAGCGCCGCTGTTACCTGTTAGTTTGTGGGGAACTCACGCCATTGCGTCGAAAGGTTCGGGAATTCCGCGTCCGGTGCCGCTGACGGTGCGAATTGGCAAGCTAATTGAAGCGCCCGGTTCTTCGGATCGCGAGGAGTTGGAAGCGCTGACTCAAAGATGTGCGATCGAGATTAATGCCATGCACGATTTGGGCCGCTGATTTTATAACTTTTGTTGCGGTTTTTCAGGTTATATCTACAGATAGATGAATGCTGAAGATAAACATCGAAAAATATCAATATAAGTGATTGAAAACAAGCGCAATAATTAGGCTTGAATTTGAGTTTAATTGTACAGGGGATAAGAAGAAATATATCGTAACAAGCAATCAAACCCGCGCGTTGGGATTGTTTTCTAACCGCGAAGATGCCGAGCAAGCTCTGACAGAATTGAAATCTTCCGGGTTTCCAATGGATAAAGTTTCGGTTGTTGCTAGGGATGCAGGCGAGGCTGTAGGCGAGACTGAAACGATCGCTCAGGTGGGCGATAAAAATCTAGACACAGGAACGGGAGTTGTAGGAGAAACTCTGACAAATGCTTCTTTAGCCACCGTGCTAGTGGGTCTCGGAAGTTTAGCTATTCCCGGAATCGGGCCGATGATTGCAGCGGGGACTTTCGGCGCCTCACTGGTGGCTGGCGTAGCAAGCACTGGCGTAGCGGCGGCCGCTTTCGGCGGGGTGGTGAAGGCCTTGACTGATTTGGGAATTCCCGAAGAAACAGCTAGAATTTATACCGATCGCCTACACGCCGGCGATTATTTGGTGGTAGTAGATGGCAGTGAGGATGATATTAGTCGGGCTCAAGGGGTTTTCAGCAGTCGGGGCATTCACAATTGGGGCGTTTTTTAAACGGAACTTACCCCTGCAGGGGGTAGTTTCGGTGGCTGTATTCTTTGAGCTGTATTCGTTTTATCCATTTGGCCGTTCCAATTTTGTAGCCATGTATTTAAGATTTTCTTAATATTTAGAACCAAAGTATTGCTGTATCATAAAATTAACTCAAACCCTCTCCACATAAGCGCTGTAAAAAGTTGTAGTCATGTACTTGATTTTCCCGCTCCAGGAAAGTCTTTCCCTGTAATGGTTTCAGAAGAAATGAATCTTATGTGCGGGGTAAGTTCCGTTTAAACGGAACTTACCCTGTGTGCGGGGTAAGTTCCGTCTGAAACCGTTGCGAGGTGAGACTTGCCCGGAGCGTCCAAGTCTTTTACATGACTACAATCTTTTACAACCCTTATGTGGCTGGGTTTTTGCTTAAATTCATCATAGAACAATACTCTCGCCCTAAATATTAAGAAAATATTAAATACATGACTACGGTTTGTCGGCAGTCAAGTCGCTAAAACCGAGACTGGACAAAGAATACAGCCCCCTGAACTACCCCCGCAGGGGGTAAGTTCCGTTTAAACAACAAGAATTGTACACCAAGTCTATCCCTAGAGCGATGAACCTCTTACTATTAGTGAGAACAATCAGCTCAAATTTAGTACCCCACTTTTGTGTGAAAACTAGCGCATAGATCCCCCCTAACTTAAAAAGGGGGGAATCAGAAACGGTCTTTCGTCTGCCGGAAAGGGGATGGAGATTCGGCTAAAACCCAGAGCTAGACGTGGTTTTAGTCTTAAGTTGACATTCATTCATTGCCCACCCGCTCCCTAGAGGTAAATTATTGATTTTTATGGCTCATCTTTTGATGCTGAGGCGGCGACATAAGCGACAGCTAAAGGCGAAATTTTTTCTGTAACTGCTGCGATAACTTGGCGGTCGAAGTCAGTCCAAACTCTGGGGCGATCGAACATACAAGGCTGCAAAACCCCCCACAATAAGCCGTCAGCACAAAGGTGAGCGTGAATCAAAGCTCGATGTCCGAACTCTTTTGCCTCAAAAGTTTTGTTGACTACTTCAGGATTGGCTGTTTCAACATCCTCAACAAAAATCGAAGGTTCAGTTCGCAAAGCTGCTGCAAACAAAGGGTCTTCTTCCCCTAAAGATTCTGGTTCTTTTTTCCATTCTGCGTCCCAAACCTCTGGAATGTTCGAGTTGTGACGCCAGCAGTAAGGTACTCTGCCCATTTGCGTTTCAGGATTGCGGAGGTAGAGAAAAACCCGATCGCAATTTAACACCTCGCCTAAAGCCGACACCAAAGCCGAAAAAACAGCATCCGGCGTTTTGCTGTCACTCAAAATTCGCTCTAGAACTTGCGGCAGAATTTGGTCTGTCATTAACTTTAGGTTTTGAACTTCATCTACTAATTGTAAACTACTCCTTCTATTCTATTCTATTCTTTTATACAGCATATTCCAGCTTCATGAAGTACACTCTTCAGCTATATGATCTGGTGTTAATCCTCCGGGTGCGTCGCTGCTTCATATTTGATAAAACTTGCAGAGAGCTCGTGGGCGACGCACTCTACAGCAGGCGATCGATTTTATTGTATGTACCACATATACATGGAATATGCTGTATCAAATCCGTTAGCATCGGAATAGTAAATTCGAGTTCACGGCGTTGACGGTTGACTGTTCACGGCGTCAACGCCGTGAACAGCGATGCCCTGAGCGAAGTCGAAGGGTCAACAGTCAACATCATGTATGAGTGTAACCGGAAATGATATTACGCATCTGTCATCAGCATCTTCCCGGTGCTTGAAATCGCTATATAAAACAAGTTTTAAAACCACAGGGAATGGGAAAAAATTTAAAAATTGCTTAATCCTTCCCTGGGTTTATTGAATTCTGCCTTGGCTGAAGTCAGCACCCGTATAACCGGTTGTCAGCCAAAGAATAGCCCTAGCGCCGTCGCGAACAACTTTTTCCACCGGTTCGGGGGTTCGCCCAGACGGAACTGCCACAGGCTTAAAGCTAATGCCTCGACTGCCGAGCACGATTTCGCCGATAATCCGAGCTCGCCGCATATGATCGTCAGAAGTGATCAGATACACGCTCTCAATCCCTTGAGCTTTCAATTCATCTACCAGGGTGGTAAAATTTGTTACCGTATCCACAGCTCTGTAGTCTAAGTGGACGCGATCGGACTCAATTCCCGCTTCTGAAAATACCCATTGCGCGAACTCGGGATTGCTGCCAGACGACACCCAAATTGGCAATTCAGGATGATCCCGAGCAAATTTGGCCGCAAACACCTCTCGCTCCGTAGCCCCACCTAGAACTAACAAAGCTTGGGGTTTCTGAAATTCGCTCTTAACCTGCTGATAGCCAAACCAACACGCCATCAAAAGCCCTACTAGGAACCAAAAACTGCGTGAAGTGTTCAAACGCTTGTAACGCTGCGTGTTTGAATTGATTCTTAACCACATCTAAACCTATAAAAATTTTATGTAACTCACAAAGGAACCATAACAAAAAATACCGCACGTATAGCCCACTAACAGGAATTAAAAATTAAAAATTAAAAAAGCGTCGGGGGATCGTAGGATTTTAGATTTTAGATTTTAGATTGACTCTACGCTTGTGGTGGGGCTTAAACAGGTGATTTTAGATTTTAGATTTCAGATGGACTCTAGAGAGAGAGGTTCTGCGTAAGTCCTCGTCTTCCAGCAAGTATTCGTCTGTGGGCGAATTCGTTAGCCCAAATGCAAAAAAGAGGGGCTAAACTTAAGCTTTCCCCTCCTGCTTTTAATTTTTCTTGATTGTTAACGGGACTGGCCGGGTTCGAACCGGCGACCTAGCGCTTCAGATTTGTGTGAGTTTCCCCACTCTCTGGACTATACCTTCACCATAAGCTTGCAGCTTTTAGGTGGTGACCGTCTAGTCTCTAAACCTTCCTGATTTCAATATAGGCGATCGCACAATCGCGCTGAAATCAGGCTTGGCTTGGTATTGCCTTAGAGTCATAGGAACCCGCGAACTCTTTAGGTTTCACCAAATTTGACCACATTCACTCCCAGAGTTTCCTCGCAGGGTGCCCGATTTTTCAGGAGGCGCTTGCTCTATCCATCTGAGCCACAGCCCCAGTTGCTAAACCGTTTTGATTATAGCAGTTAATGTCAATTTTGATTTTTTTTTTGATGATTACCGATCGCCAGTTGCAAGTTTCGCAGCGATGCGGGCAAAGTTTTCTGCTGCGGTGAGCTTACCGGCACCGTAACAGGCGCGCTGCCTCCATGCGGTGACGGGGAGATGTCCGGGGGGAGCATCTTCGCTGAAGGAGAGCTCGCTGTAATATTTCCAATTTTCCTTGACTCGCCAGCCGACTCGATCGCAAAATTCAGTATAATTTGCCTCGGTACTTTCCCAAATCTGCTGCTGCACGCTCAACCCGAACCGCCCGCTGCTGTATTGCTGCCAAAGTTGGTCGATCGTGCGAAGGTCTGTAGGAGGAAAACTGTCAATATCGGCTGCACTCAGCCAGCCTTCGTCTTCCCTAACAGCGATTTGCAGCAAGATTTCCCAAGTGTGTTCGTCAGCTTTGCGCCATTTTCCAGTTTCTAATAGCTTTGTCAGTTGTCGGTAGTCCATCCCCACTTCCGAGATAGCCGGAGTTTTGTCAGGTATAGCGCCGATTTTGTCTTCCAGCCGCAGTAGAGTGCTGACAATCAATTCGGGGTTTAATTGTTCGAGGCGGTACAGAACCCATTCTAACTGAGATTGAAGGTACGTGCGGGCGATCGCATTTTCCTGCAATTCCCCCTGCAACTCATCAAATTTAGCTGACCAATTTTGTTGATTGCGGGCCAATTCCCACATTTGTTTTGCCCACTGCAATCTAACTTGTTCTTTTTTTAAATAAGTTTTGGAAGGCTTAGCACGTTGCGGGTAGGGAGTCAAATCCCAGCCGCAAATCGAGCAAAGCTCTGCTTTTTCTTCTATGTATTCAGCACCGCAAACTGGACAGTTAGACATATTGCCATAAATTCGGTTGCCAAGTAATTATCTGACATCCGGTAAATTAACGGTAATTCGAGTTTATGCTTAGGTTGCACCCTACAGTTACAGTTTATCTGTAATAATTTGGCCATTTCGCACCCGAAAGTTAGAGTTAATTATACCGCTCTAACAAGGCAAGCGAATAGTAAACAAACTGCCTTTGCCCAACTCCGATGTTACCTCGATCGTGCCGCGGTGAGCTTCGACAATTTGCCGGCAGAGGTGCAGTCCCAAACCTGTACCGGATTTCTTGTGAGTTCCCGACCCGAACCTTTCAAATAACTTCGTTTGCGCTGCAGGAGAAATGCCTGCACCGGTGTCTTTGATTTCTATGATTACCCATGCCAGCGGTTGGTTTTTGAAGCTAGTATAAGCAGGTGAATTGGCAGCTTTTAAGCTGACATCTATTGAGCCGCTGTCGGTGAATTTAATCGCATTTCCGATTAAATTTGTCATCAAGCGGTGCAGTTCCAGACGATCGCCCGGATACTTCGCAATCGGGGCACTTTCTGCACTTTCGGTCAAGTCTAAATTTACGGATAAACCTTTAGCATCCGCTAGGGGAGCTAGTTCTTCAGCTACCTCAGTAATAAGCTGGCGCAAGTCCACGGCTGCGAAACTTAGGGATTTGCGGCCTGCTTCGTAGCGGTATACTTCCAGCAGCATATTTACCATCGCGATCAGGTTTTGGTTGCTGCGAACCATCGTCCCGAAAGCGTCGCGCATGGGAATGGAAATTTCTCCCAAAGCTCCCTGCTGCATTAAAGTTAGCATTCGATCTGCTGCTACCAGGGGCGTCCGCAAGTCGTGAGCGAGTCGGGAGACAAAATCTTCGCGCTGTATGGCGATCGAATTGCGCTCGTCTACGCTGTGTTTTAGCCGCAGGAGCGATCGAACCCTCGCCAGCAGTTCATCCATTTCGACTGGTTTGCGGATGAAATCGTCTGCTCCCATGTCCAATCCCTGAACTACGCTCGCACTGTCGTGAGCCGTGATCAGCAAAATCGGGATAAAGGGCAATTCCTTATTTTGTCGCATTCGCTTGGTGACTTCGTAACCGTCCATTCCCGGCATCATCACGTCTAGCAGTACCAAATCCGGGGCTGCCTTGTCAATTTGACTCAAGGCAGAAAAGCCGTTTTCCGCCGTGCTAATTTCGTAACCTTCTTCTTCTAGGATTGTCTGAACCAACAAAACATTATCTGGTGCGTCGTCTACCACCAGAATGCGATCGGCTCTTGGGGCATTCGGAACAGATAAATAACTCATTTAATTGCTAGCCTGGAAATAATTTCTAAACTTTAATATGGCATCCGATTTATGATTTCACATTTTTACACTTGTTAACTCTGTCATAAGGAATATCTCACAACTTTATCAAATCTTTTTACTTTGGATCGCTCGGATGTAATATAATCTACTACTTGGTTGTCATCGTATGCACGCCGTCCCAATCATGGGGCGGGGGTACTTTCAAATAGCTCTGGGATCTGTCGAGGTGAACTTCCACAGGTCGATCGCTCGGTCGCATTGCTAAAGCTGCTTCAAAATAACTAATAGCTTTCTGAAAATTTCTAGCAATATAAGCCTCCCTACCGTTAGTGTAAAGTTCCAAAAACCGCACGGTTTCCCCATCAATCGGTTCAGAACTATTTTGCAGCAACTCGTAAATACCAACTGGCTGATTTTTGCCCTTAACCCGCACCTTGTCTAACTCTCGCACCCAAATTCCTTCGCGGCACAAACTGTATGTAAATTCGCTCAAAATTATATCGCATCCGTATTCCTTTGTAAGCTGTTCCAATCGCGAACTTAAATTCACCGCATCCCCGATAACCGTGTAATCCATTCGCTTTTGAGAACCAATATTTCCCGAAACCACCTCTCCAGAACTAATCCCAATTCCGAAGCGAAACGGATCTGCACCGGGGCGAGAATCATTAAACTCTTTCAAACGGTGGCGCATATCTAAAGCCGACTGAACCGCCATCCAACCGTGACTTTCGGGAGGATTCAGCGGCAGGGGCGCGCCAAAGACCGCCATTAAAGCATCGCCGATAAACTTGTCTAAAATGCCTTCGTGGTGGATAACGGCTTCCACCATCGTCTCAAAATATTCGTTCAGCAGGGATACCACATCCGACGCTCCCAAATTTTCGGTCAGCGTGGTATAGCCGCGAATGTCGGAAAATAAAATAGTCACTTCTTTGCGTTCGCCCACCATCAAGGCGCCTTCGCCCAAGGCCATCACTTTATCTACGACTCCAGGAGTCAGGTAGCGGTACATCGTATTTTTCATCCGCTTTTCGCGGCTGATGTCTTCGAGTACCACTAAACCGCCGCGCACGCCGCCCTCTGGATTTAGCAGCGGGTTGACAGTCAAATTCAAACTGCGTTCAATTACTTTAATTCGAGAGGCGGGGATGGGCAGCGGGCAATAAGGGTGATACAGGGCGGAATTTCGCAGGGCAAATAGAGATTGGGCATTAGCTAATTCTGCCAGCGCTACTTCTTCAGTCCACGCGCGGTTTTCGCCCCAAGCGTAATATAAATTAGGGTCAGCGCGATCGGGCACGGCCAAAATATAACTTTCTTCTTCTTCTTCTTTTTTTTGGGAATTAAGTGTTTTTTCTACCAACAGTCCCACAGTTAAACTTTGTTCGGGAACGTAATGTCGGGCAGCATTTTTGAGACTGTCTTCTAGTCGAAATTGCAAATTGTCGATCGGCACAACTTCCCAAACATAGCGATTCACCAGTTTATCTTCCCAAATCTGGGGATTTTGTTTGCTTTTAGCTTGATTTACCGGACAGCCCAACAATTCTAGGGCTGCTTCGTTGATGGTAACAACTCGCCCCTTCAAATCCGTGGAAATGACTGCATCAGAAAGACTTTGCAGCATATCTTTTTGATACTGCTTTTCCACCATCACGTTCTGAAACAGTTGAGAATTTTGCAGCGCCATTCCCGCTTGGGAATTAAACGCTCGCAAAAACTCTTCGTCGGAAGGGGTGAAAGTACCTTGGTTCTTATTAATGAGCTGAGTTACCCCGATCAGCTCACCTTTAGCGTTATGCACGGGCATGCACAAGACAGTCCGAGTGCGGTATCCCGTTTGCTGGTCTGTAGATGGGTCAAAGCGGGGATCGTCGTAAGCATCTGTAATATTTAGAGGTTGACCAGTCGAAGCCACGTAGCCCGCAATTCCCCTATTCGCAGGAATACGGATTTCCATCATCGTTGTACCGTCGGCCTTAGCGACTTTTGTCCAAAGTTCGTTGGTTTCCCGATTTAACAAAAATAGCGTGCTGCGATCGGCCTGCATCAAGTCGCGAGCTTGATCCATGACAGAGCGCAAAGTTGTTTCCAAGTCAAGACTTTGACCCAAAGTCGTGGTGGCTCTCAACAGTGCGGCAACCCCTCGCTGGTTGCGCGCCACGACGTAGAAAGACTGACAGCTTTCGAGAATAATCCCGATCGAATCTGCAAAAGCCTGGAACTGCTGTTCGTCTTCCTCGGTAAAGGAGACATTGCCAGCTTTATTTAACAGTCTGACCACCGCTACGGGTTCGTGTTGGCTCTTGCTGCTAAAAATCGGCATGCAGAGGATGGTCTCGATCTCGTAGCCCGGTGGTTCGTCTACTTCGGAATTAAAATACTCGTGCGATCGAGCTTCGGCAACATTGATCGATTTTCCGGTTGTTGCTACGTAGCCTAAAATGCCTGCATCCATAGGCAAGCGCACTTCTACATCCTCACCCGTAAGCGGATCGACTGTTTTGTGCCACAGTTGATTTTTGTTGGAGTCAACCAAAAAAATTGTTGTCCGGTCTGCTTGCAAAATTTGACCAATTTTGACAGTGAAGGCATCTAAAAGTTGCTCTAAGAGACTTTCGAGTGCTTCATTGTTAATCAGGTCCATCGCCCGGATAAATTGCTGAAATTCAGCCGTGATAAAATCCAGCAGGCACACTAATTCAGGAACTGGCAGGCTCTTAACACGGGAGGTCAATGCCCCCATAAAATTGACTTGAGTCAGTGTAGCCAGAACGCTACCAGTATTGGAGAATGTCATGATTAACTGCTTGCTCAGAGGGGTAGACTGACCGCAGGTCGATCTGCGCTAGATGCGGGGGCGGTGCAAACTCTTGAATTTGTTTGCTAGGGCATCGGCACTCGCTTGTCGCTTTGATGAATCGTGAGTTCAAAAGTGGCGCACGCAACTTCAGTGTGCTTGTAATACGCGATCGATCTTTTTTACAACCTCGATACTGATGAGGGTTCGTCAATTCAAGCTGAACTTGAGTTAGCAAAACTGAAGGCCTGAAAATTAGGTGACAGGCTTTAGTTCGATCGAGAGTGCAGTGTGTATTTGACGCTCTGTACTCGACAGCAGCGCGCGGTGTGACAGTTTTAGCGCACTCGGCGACCGTATCCGGTCAGGTAAAGGGCGCTATGAAAGCAGCGCGCAAGGCATTCCTACAGAGCTTACTCATAGTTTAACGGTAAACGCAACAGCAGGATAGCGACGGTAATTTATGCAGCAAAAAAGTTCGATCGGTCTTTGAAAAAATCCCGACAACACTACCAACTGACGATCGAACAGCGAAGCTAAGCTGGCGGTGATGTTTAAAGGTACTACAGTTCCCGACATTTAAGCCGCTCTGGGCACAGACTGGGCAAATACCACCGATTGATAGTAGCGCTGCAGTTGTGCGGCGGCGGCGGCCCAACCCCAGCGTTCTGCTTCTTTGCGAGCGTTTTGGCGCAGGGTTTCCCGTTCTTCGGGATTGGCAAACAGACGCTTGGCGGCCGCGAGTGCTCCTTCTTCATCGGCGGGGTCAAATAAATATCCGTTAACACCGTCGGTGACAATATCGGGAATTCCGCCGCTGCGCGCCGCCACTACAGGCGTCCCCGCAGCCATTGCTTCTAGGAGCACTAAGCCCAGGGTTTCGGTGCGGGAGGGAAAAATGAAGGCGTCGGCAGATGCGTAAGCAGATGCGAGTTCTTGCCCCTTGAGGTAGCCGACAAAATTGGTGGGTGTACCGGCAAAATATTGTTCGAGGGTTTGCCGGTGCGGGCCGTCTCCCACTAGGGCGAGGCGGGCGTCGGGAATGGCTGCGAGGACTGGTTTGATGCGTTCGATTTCTTTTTCTGCACCGAGGCGGCCGACGTACAGCAGCAGGGGACTGTCGGGGTTATTTTGAGAAAGGCGCGATCGCATTTCTCGACTTGCCAATTCGGGGACAAACATTTCAGTATCTACGCCCCGCTGCCACAAGTCTACTCGTTCGATGCCGTGGGTTCTCAATTCCTCCACCATTGCTGTAGAAGTACACAAATTCAGTTCTGCTTGGTTGTGGGCACCTTTGAGCAATTCCCACAATAAAGGTTCGAGGACTCCAAAACCGTAATGGTGCAAATATTTCGGCAAATGCGTGTGGTAAGAAGCCAAAATCGGAATATTCAACTTTTTGCCGTAATATATACCGCCCAATCCCAAAATAGCGGGATTGACAACGTGAATAATATCCGGTTTGAACTGCTGTAATTGGCGACCGACAGCCGGAGAAGGCAGTGCCATTTTCAATTCCGGGTACATCGGCAAAGGCAAACCCTCCACACCGTAAATTCGGGCACCTTTGTATTCTTTAATCCCGTAATCTGGAGAAAATATCAGAACTTGTTCGCCCGCGCGCTGCAAGTGATCTACAGTGTGAATCAGGCGCGTCACAATGCCGTCTATTTTTGGCAGAAATGTTTCAGTGAAAAGAGCAATTTTCATAAAAATAAGTTACTTAGGGAGCCGATAATCATAGCTGGCGGCTAACCTCATCGTTAACAGAATACACTGTCTCGCGGCGAGTAAGTCATGGCGTGCGATCGGCTGCTTTTCTACACTTCTTCTTTCTGTTTGACCACCTCTAATTCCGAGAGAGGTTTTTGGGGTCAGGTACAAACTCCGTGAATGCGAATAGATAAAATTATCCCACCTAAAAGCAATCCCACACCTTCGGCAAAGCAATTAATTCTGTGAACTTCCTGTGCTGTTCCGGCAATTTATCTTGCTTTTTAAGTGGCAGGCCTTCGCTAACTCGCCACTAATTTAGAGCGCTCGGCGTTACAGCAGCCCATTCCGCTATTAAATAATCAGCACAAACTGCCCTCGCTGAAAATCCCGGCAGAACCACCAAAAGCAACCAACAGAATGAGAATTCGACTTTTCACGGCTTGATTCCCAAAAAGCCAGCAGTAAAAACCTAATGCAATTTTTCAATTCAGCGCAGAGGACGCAGAGAACACAGAGCAAAAGATAAAAAAGGATAGATATGAAAAAAGTAATCTACAGCCAAATCCATGCAGAACTTGCAAACATTTCTCCTCTCTTCCCTTCTTTTCTCTTACTTCGCGCGCTTCGCGCCTTCGCGGTTCGTTAAAAAATCTCTTACCCCGCAGGTTGATACCAGAACTTACTTCCAAGAAACCTTCGGCAAAATCTGGTTTTTATCGACGCGGTGCTGATACTTTGTAGCAAAATTCAGCAGAGAATCGAGCAGGGAATCTGAGAGATAGTGCGGTTGCAAACCGAGGTCTAGCAAATTGGTGTTTTTGGCATTGAAATAATGTTCTTCTTTCTCGACTCGGGGATTTTCGATATTGTTGATTTCTACTTTTAATCCCATTGCCGTGCCTGCTTTTTGCACCAAGGAGGCTAAGTCGCCGACGCTGAATTGTTCGGTGAATTGGTTGAATACGCGGAACTGTCCGGCTTCGGCGGGGTTGGCTAGAGCCAATTCCACGCACCGCACGGTATCCCGAATGTCTAAGAAGCTGCGGGTTTGTCCGCCAGTCCCGTAAACGGTCAGAGGATGACCGATCGCAGCTTGGATGCAAAATCTGTTCAATGCTGTACCGAATACTCCGTCGTAGTCCAAACGGTTGATCAACAGTTCGTCCATGCCGGTTTCATCTGTGAGCACGCCGTAGACTACGCCCTGATTTAAGTCGGTGGCTCTTAAACCCCAGATTTTGCAAGCAAAATGGATGTTGTGGGAGTCGTGGACTTTTGACAGGTGGTAGAAACTGCCTGGTTGTTTGGGATAGGGTAGTGTATCCTTGCGGCCGTTGTGTTCGATCGTAATGTAGCCTTCTTCAATGTCAATATTCGGCGTGCCGTATTCGCCCATTGTCCCCAATTTTACTAGGTGACAGTCGGGGAAGTCTTCGCGGATGGCGTACAGCAGGTTGAGTGTTCCGACGACGTTATTGACTTGGGTGAGGACTGCGTGTTCGCGATCGATCATCGAGAAAGGTGCCGAACGCTGTTCGCCGAAATGGACGATCGCCTCTGGTGCAAATTTTCTCATGCTTTTGCTGAGAAAATCGTAGTTGGTGATGTCACCGACGAACAAGTCGATCGACTTGCCCGTTAAATCTTGCCATCGCTGGAGTCGTTGCTGAATCGGTGCGATGGGAGTGAGGGTGTCGCTGCACAGTTCCAGATCCCAGTGCCGCCGCACGAAGCTGTCGAGGATGCCAACTTCGTAACCTTTGTTAGAAAGGTAGAGTGCGGTTGCCCAACCGCAATAGCCATCGCCACCAATAACCAGGACTTTCATAAATCAACGGTGAATCTTGCTTGCCAATACTGGGTTAATGTACCAGGTATTGGTGCATTCTGAACCTTTAATCAAGCCTGTTCGCCCGGGAGGGAGTCTGTTTTTTTGGATTAAACCGGAATTTCGTCGGCGAAACTGGCCCAGCGGGTGAATTCAAAAGGGCCGGCCTGGGCTCCCCAGACGTGGGCGTCGGTTTCTGGGTCGCGTCCGCGATCGTGGCTAGTAAATTTGTCTTGGTCAATCTCGAATTCGCTGTCTAGATAGGTTTTTTTGCCGTTTCTGACCACCGCGCAGCCTTTTCCGGGTTCGACAAACCCTTTGAAGCTTTTGCCCGTCCAATGCGTAATAAAGGTGCAGCCGGGAAGCAGTGTCAGTTGTGCTGTTTTGATTTCTTGCAGCCGTTGCGGGTCGCGGGAAGCGCCGTAGAATTGTTCTTCGTTTTCTATGGCATAATTTTCGATGTCGATTCGATCGTCCACCGGCACTAATTTCAAAACTCGGACTCGGTACGGTACATTCAGTTCGATATCGTAGGCTTGTTCTAGGTACAAGCTGATCCCGTCCAAAAGTTCTACGGGCAAAGGTCTCATGCAGACGCGGATGTGGGCGAAGAATGGCGGGTTTTCAAAGGCTTGGGCTTGGTTGCTGAAGTCGGCGGCCATCCAGCGGGCGAGAGTGACGATATCGGTGGAATGAGTCATTTCGATTTTAGATTTTAGATTTTAGATTTTGGATTGAGGGAGTAGAAATTATTTTAGGGGAAAGGGCGCGTCAGATGAAATTCTGCGATAATTATCCAGAGTTTCAGTGTTAAAAACCCCTATTGTCGCCGCGTCATTGCCATCACAGCATCAACAGTAAGTTCTGGTACAATACTTAAAGTTGGCAAAATGTCTGCTCCCGAACAAACTAGGGGTAGGTTATCGCCCTGCCATACCCAAACTTGTTGGCGAGATAAATCTATTAACCATGCTAATTGCGTTCCATTGCTAAGGCAAAGGAGAATCTTGTTCTGCAAGTCTAAAGTGCTTTGATTTGGCGATCGAATTTCAATCAACCAATCTGGGGTTCCATCAAACGGCCCGTCTTCATCAGGAAGCCGATCGCACGCTACGATCGCGATATCTGGCACAGGTGAATGAGGAGGTAGCAAGCAGCGCAATTCTGGGACTGCTTCAAATCTATCGGTACGAGCGTTAATATAGTTAACCAAGTTGTTTTGCAGTCGCGAGTGAAACAGCGTTGGCATAGTTTTTTGAACTGCCCGCCCAGCAATCAATTCCCATGCGGGCGAAGACTCAATATTTGGTTGAGCGAGAAACTCTTCTAGTGAATGTGTTGCAATGGAATGAACCATGTTTTTTAACCGGACTTCACTGTGCTTGTCACGGGCAAAACTCTACTGCATTATACTGCAAAATCAATGCCTTTTCTTCTACCAGCGCTCGAATTTTTAGTCGAACTCGCCCCATTGGTGCGCCCTCAATCTTCCAAAATCTCGACCAAATCTTCCATCGTCACGTCGAAAGCGCGGGCAATTTTGCAGACAGCAGAAAGATCGACTGTGTTTAAAGCATCGCGCCTCCCATAGCTTTTTACTGTGTTGTAGTTGACTCCCGATCGATCGGCAACTTCTTTGAACGTCCAACCTCTTTGCTCAGCTAGTTCTCGAATCCGCAGTCTAACGTATCCCAAAGCCTGCGATCGCCCTTACTATTCCAAAAACTCAACCAAATCTTCAATCATGACATCAAAAGCAAGGGCGATTTTCTGAACGGCGCTCAGATCGACCATACTCATCCCATCATCGCGTCTAGCGTACCCTTTAACCGTGTTGTAATTAACCCTCTTGGCGCTCGGCCACGTCTTGCAGCGTCCACCCCTTTTCTTCTGCCAACTCTCGAATTTTTAGTCGAACTCGCCCCATTGGTGCGCCGTCAATCTTCCAAAACCTCAACCAAATCTTCCATTGTCACGTCGAAAGCACGGGCAATTTTGTAGACAGCAGAAAGATCGACTGTGTTTAAAGCATCGCGCCTCCCGTAGCTTTTTACCGTGTTGTAGTTGACTCCCGATCGATCGGCAACTTCTTTGAACGTCCAACCTCTTTGCTCAGCTAGTTCTCGAATCCGCAGTCTAACGTAGCCCATATTTGGCTTGACATCGGTGCATATATACCCGACAATAGATATGTACACTGAAAACGATCGCCCTCCTAGCCTCGAAAACTTAAGGGCGATCGCTTTTTCTATCACACCCCACGAAAGTGGGGAAGGATTACCCTATGATACCAACATCCAAGCCCAAATTAAACACTCATCCGTGGTGTATCGTGCGGCAATTACCAAATATGCAGCGATTGGTTGTGGCTAGGTTCCACCGCCGAGGTGATGCAGAGGGATATCTCCAGATTTTACGGCGGTTGTTGCCGACTGCTAAACAGGCGATTGTTTTTGATATGACTGGGGCCGAGAAATTGCCAGAAGTTCGATCGACTCCATTAGAACGAATCTTGTAATTAATGAGGAGCGATCGAGTTTTACAACAAGTGCGATCGCTCCTTCATCCTCAAGGTGAATAAACCTTAGATTTAGCATTAGTCTCCAGATATTGCTGATAAGCTGCGTCATCTCCTCCAAACGACTCGATCGAAATACGAGCACTTGGGACTGGCATCAGCGGACTAGGTTTAGGTGCGTACTGACAATAACAGACAGCAATCATATCGTAGTTGCTTCCTGATTCCGCAGTTGGGTATTGTTCCACCCTGACAACTTCCCAATCTCCGACTCGATAGTGAGTATCGCTATCGGGGAATTGCGGATCGTCGAACTCTTCAATCCGGTAAAACTCATAGGGACGATTCCCTGGTTGAGGTAGGGGTTCGTCAGAGGAATCATAATACTCGCAGAGAATATCAGTTGTTGCCCCTGTGTGAGCCAACATTCTATTTTCCCAGCCTTCTGCTGACATCGATTCAGCCTTAAAAATGATATATTTCCGCATAATTAATCTTCATCCTCATTTTCGAGATAGTTAGGAAAGCGAGTTTGTCCTTTAAAGATACAATTGACTTTTAAAATATCTCCTCCGACTCTCTTAATTCGCAGCAACTTCCATTCATACTTTCGTTCTATTTCCAAACACTTTTCTGGATCGGTTGCTGCGTGCCAAGAGGTATCTTCTGGGTTTGATTCATTAGTACTGGTCATGCAATTGTCAATAAGTCAAATATCAAATTAATCAATTATCGTCTAAAGTTATATTACTCGAAGCATTTGCGCCGTCAATCTACAGATCGACCTAGAGATTTTTGGCGCAAATACTTTGTCCAACTGATACTTTTGCCAGAGATTAAATACTCTGGTTGAGACATCTAAATTAGCAAATTAGATGAGTTTGACAGCCCGCAGACCAAACATCAGCACTGTCGCCAAGCCGATCATTCCGCCGAAAAGCCCGAAATAAGTTATTGCTCCGCTAAGAGTCATTGCAATTTCTCCAAAACAATCAATAAAAAGACCTTTGACACTCCCCAGCCTTAATGGGTGGGGATTCTTGGTTCACTGATACACCTTAAAACTCTCTATCCTTTCGGCACTACTTAAACCAAAAACCCGTTCAATAGAACTAAGTTTCGAGTCTAATTTAGAGGAGTCCCAGCGGGCTTATCTCCGCAAGCTTTAGAGGATTTCTCCCCTTGTTTCCGTATGCCCTACGGTACAACTTGAATATCAAGCATTTGATTTTGCCCTTTAACGGGAGATCATTGCCTACCCTAGCTCTGTTTATCGTGGTTATCGCCATCCACTACGCATTACTACTTCCTATCCTGTCAAGTGGGGACACCCCAGATTTATGTTGTCTTGTGATAGCGGTTTTTCAGCCTGTGCTATCTCTAGTATGCCATACTAGAGCGACGCTATATCGACATTAATCCGTCGAAGTGACGGGGTTTTCAACCCAATTTTCTGATAATCTAAAATCTAATATCTAAATTAGATAAATATGCAATCGATAATTAAAGTTGACTTGGGGCCACAATCTTACAATATTTGCGTGCGATCGGGCGGCTTAGACGAACTCGGCAATATGATGGGCGATCTGAGTTTGGGCAAAAAAGTGCTGCTGGTGTCGAATCAGTCGATTTTTCGGCACTACGGCGAAAGAGCAACCGCAGCCCTCGAATCGGTCGGTCTGGAAGTCAGTAGCTGCATTTTACCACCGGGAGAACAGTACAAAACTTTAAATTCGGTGCAGAAAATTTACGGTGCGGCTTTGGCAAACCGTTTAGAACGTTCCTCGACAATGGTGGCTTTGGGGGGCGGGGTGGTGGGCGATATGACGGGTTTTGCTGCGGCGACTTGGCTGCGGGGAATTAATGTCGTGCAGGTTCCGACTTCGCTGCTGGCGATGGTTGATGCTTCTATTGGGGGCAAAACGGGGGTCAATCATCCTTTAGGGAAGAATTTAATCGGGGCTTTTCACCAGCCGCGTTTGGTGTCGATCGACCCGGATGTACTCAAAACTCTGCCGGCGAGGGAGTTTCGTTCGGCGATGGCGGAAGTCATCAAGTACGGGGTGATTTGGGATGCCGAACTTTTCGATAAGTTGGAGAAGTGCAAGCGTTTGGATCAAATGCGCTACGTGAAGGCGGATTTGTTGGCAGAAATTTTGAGCAGGTCTTGCCAAGCTAAGGCTGAGGTGGTCAGCAAAGACGAGAAGGAATCGGGTTTGCGGGCGATTTTGAATTACGGACACACGATCGGTCATGCTGTGGAAAGTTTGACCAATTACAAGGCGATCAATCACGGGGAAGGAGTGGCTATCGGCATGGCTGCGTCAAGCCGGTTGGCTGTGGAGTTGGGAATGTGGGATGCTGAGTGCGATCGCCGCCAGTCTGCTTTGATTGAAAAAGCGGGTTTACCTGCCAAATTGCCTGCGGGTGTGGATGTTGAGGAAATTTTGCATACTTTGCAACTCGATAAAAAGGTGCAGGATGGCAAGGTGCGGTTTGTGCTGCCGGTGCGCTTGGGTGAGGCTGCTGTGAGCGATCGGGTGGATGGGGATTTGATTTTACAAGTTTTGAGGGAAATGCTTTAGGAAGTCAGCAGTCAGTAGTCAGTAGTCAGTAGTTAGTAGTTATTTGTTTGTTCTAATAACCAATAACTACTAACTAATAACCAGTAACCAAGAACCAATAACCAATGCAGCTTAGGAGTCGCTCGACTGCGAATTAATTTCCTCCAAAATTTTATCTACTCTGTTAGCAGCTTGAGTTCTACCTTGCTTGATAAATAACTCCTTAGCTTTTTTGAGGCTGGCTACTGCCTCCGCTTGGTTTTCCTTGTCTCCTTGCTGGTACAAACCGACTCCTAAATTGTTTAAAGCATCGGGATATTCATCGTTAATTTTAACGGCTTGTCTCCACTGAACAATTGCCTCTGGCAACTGCCCCTGACTGGCCATCGCCACGCCTAAATCGTTGTGAGCTTTGGCGTGCTGCGGGTTGACTTCAATTGCTTTTTGGAATTGAACCATCGCATCGCTCATTTTACCTTGCCCCGACAGCATAGTTCCCAACTTGTAATAAGCATCCGCTTGTTTGGGATAGCGAGCGATTAGCTGCCGGTACAAAGCTTCGGCATTGACAAGATTTCCTTGACCGTAAAGGTCGTTGGCCGTTCTCAAGCCAACCGTGTAGCCTTTACCTACAACTTGGCACTTTTTCTCGGAATTGCCTTCCTGCTTGCAAATCCTGAGTTCGTCTCCCTTCATTTCGTAGGACATAACTTCCCGAACAGCAGGGCCCCGGCGCGGTGGCTGCAAGTTCTGCGACTGCAAGTTTTGCTCCAGTTGCAGGGCGATTGGATCGGCCCCTGCAGGTTGGGCCGCTGCGGCATTCCACATTCCTGCACCCACCAAAATGCTTGGGGCGATCCACCTCAAAGGTTGTTGGAACAAGCGAAACTCTCGATCGTTTTTCATGTCTTTTGTGGAAACGTGTTGTTGATATCCTGGGTTTCAGTAGCGCCGTAATAGTCGGAGCAGATCGGGGCCCACCAGATGAAATAGTTAGTTATTAACAGTCGAGATATTTTAGCACTGTGTGGCCGAGTTTGAGTTAAATTAGAGTAGAATTCCGATCGATTCTCAGTCAACCTTAGCAGGAAAATAGAAATGGGGCAGTCTATTCTTACCATGCTCTTTGCGCTCATCCTCGGCTACGCTGTTAACTCCAGCGTCAAAATAGTCAGCGGTGGCGACGAAGCTTTAGTGGAACGTTTGGGTCAATACAAGCGCACTCTAAAGCCCGGATTCCACTTTATCAGTCCCCTGGTCGAAAAAGTCGTCTGCGTGGACACAACCCGTGAAAGAGTTTTAGACATTAAACCTCAGTCAGCAATCACGGGAGATAATGTGGCTCTCGAAGTCGATGCCGTTGTGTATTGGCGGGTTGTGACTTTAGAGAAAGCTTATTATGGAATCGATCAAATTGAAAATGCGATCGCCAACTTAGTTTTAACGACGTTTCGCGCTGAAATTGGTCGATTGCCAATGCAAGACATCTTGGGTTCCCGAGATGACATGAATAAAAAGTTACTCAAGAAGTTGGACGAAGCTACAGAAACTTGGGGAGTCAAAGTAATTCGCGTAGAAATTCAAAGTATTACACCTCCGAAAAGGGTGCAAGAAGCTATGGAATTGGAGCGGGCCACTAAGAGCGAGTGGCAAGCAATGGTCAATAAGGCGATCGGCACTAAGGAGTACATGAGGCTCTTAGTTGAAGCTTTAGACTCCCATCCCAATAGCAAGCAAGTTTTGAATTACTTAGTAACCGAAAAATACTTGGATGCTCAACAAAAACTCGGCGAGAGTGGCAATGCCAAAATTCTGTTTATGGACCCGAAGAATATGTCAGAAGCTCTCAACAATTTGATGGATTCTATGCCGGATGTCGAGCCGCAGTCTAACGGTGGAGAGATCCAAGCAATCGACCAACCAACGATTCAAGATTGATTTCTGAAGATGGCGTCGGCAACCAGACAAACATCGTGCATTTCTCTGACATCGTGAACTCGCAAAATATCTGCCGAATTTGCGATCGCACCTGTACAAGCCGCCGCTGTCCCCCAAACTCTTTGTTTCGCTTCTGGCTGATTCAAAATGTGACCGATGAAGCTTTTTCGCGATACTCCGACTAGAATCGGACAGTTTAAAACACGAAACTTTGGCAACTGGCGCAGAATTTCTAAGTTTTGACTGTAAGTCTTGGCAAAGCCAATACCGGGGTCGAGAATTATTTGATATTTGTCAATCCCCGCAGCAACTGCCGCCGCAATTCTACTCTCTAAAAATTCCCCAATTTCCCCAATTAAATCGCTATAATCAGTGAGTTTTTGCATGGTCTGGGGAGTACCCCGAATGTGCATCAAAATTATTGGCACTTTTAACTTAGCAACAGTTGACAGCATTTCTGAGTCAAAAGTAGCTCCCGAAATATCGTTAATTATATCAGCTCCCGCCTCAACCGCAGCTTTCGCAACCCGCCCTCTGGTAGTATCGACAGAAATAGGAACTGAGCCAAAAATATCGGCTTTTTGCCGCAGTATTTGTACCAGAGGTATCACGCGATCGCTCTCCTCTGCTAATGATATTTCCGCTGCACCGGGCCGAGTAGATTGACCGCCAATATCAATAATATCTACCCCCGATTTTACCATATTTTCCGCTTGCGCTAAAGCCGATTCTATGGTATTGAAATCTCCGCCGTCGCTAAAACTGTCAGGGGTTACGTTCAAAACGCCCATTAAATAAGTGCGTTTTCCCCACTCGAAAGCTTTATTTCTAATGGTAATTTTTTCTGGGTTATTTGTCATAAATTATATTTTTGGGCAGGCGGGACAACCGTTTCACAAGAATTTCATCTTGAGAGTGTTGGGTTTCGTTCCACGGGCCCAACCTACACTATCAGCTAATAATAATTTTTTCTGGGTTATTTGTCATGGCGATCGTGGGATTTGATATCTAACTGAACGCACGGGTAGCCAGAAACCGGGTTTTTTCACGACAATATTTCGTTGCAACCCACAGATTCTGTCAAAAACCCGGTTTCTTTTAGTCTTAATGCGTCCAGGACTGTTCAACCAAAACTTAACCAGCTAAAAACAGTGTCAACTGTCAATTCTAATTCAATTTTATCAATGATTGGCAACAGAGCTGCACCTTTATACAGTTCTACTTTTTGTCCTGGAAATACTGCCAAAATACTCTCTTCTTCTGGGTCTAATAACCACCCCAACTCAGTTCCGTGTCGCGAACAGTGAAGTAATTTACTCAGCACTTTTGTTTGACTTGGACTTGGGGACAGAATTTCAATCGACCACTCTGGATTAATTTCAAAGCGGTTAGCTATCCTACCAGAGGGCAAAAAAGGAATTCTTTCCCATCGGAATACTGCTACATCTGGCACGATTGATGCGCCACCAAATGTGCAGTATAACTCTGGAAAAGCACGGGTAATTTTCTGAGTTTTTGTTACTCGATCGATCGTCTTGCAGAGTTCACCTTGAAGGACGCTGTGTTCACCTTGTGGCATGGGCTTCTGAATGATTTCTCCGTCAAGAAATTCACAGGCCGGTTCAGTTTCAGGAAGTTTGAGGAACTCGTCTAAGGCTGGTTTGGGTTTAACGATCGCAGTCATAGGTTAACTCTCCCGATCTGAGAAACACTCAACAGCACATCACAATTGTAGGCGATCGCTGTTTAATTCCCGCTGCCATTGTTCCACTTACCACTTAGCAATTACCTATTAGCAATTACTATTACTGATAATTGACAATTCGACCAAAACTCGCAGCTTCCAAACTCGCACCGCCTACCAGAACCCCGTCAATCTCAGGCATCGCCATAACTTCATCAATATTCTCCGGTTTGACGGAGCCACCGTACTGAATTGGCACGTCAGGATTAGTCAATTTACTGCGAATCAAACCAATAACTCGGTTAGCTTCCTTACTTTCGCAAGTATCGCCAGTG
Organism: Microcoleus sp. F8-C3; assembly: GCA_036704825.1. Classification (GTDB taxonomy): domain Bacteria; phylum Cyanobacteriota; class Cyanobacteriia; order Cyanobacteriales; family Microcoleaceae; genus Microcoleus. The sequence continues at coordinate 41,230 of JAUBSN010000054.1, forward strand.
CCGATCGCCCAAATCGGCTCGTAAGCAATGACTAACTTTTCTTGGTCAACATCAACCAAATCTTTTGCCAATTGAGAAAAAATGTGAGCTTCAGTTTCCCCTTCATCTCGCTGCTGCTTGGTTTCCCCAACGCACAGAATCGGAATTAAATCGTATTTCTGAGCAGCTTTCAGCCGCAAATTCACCGTTTCGTCAGTTTCCCCAAAATATTGGCGCCGCTCGCTGTGGCCGATGATGACATAACGGACACCAAGTTCACTCAGCATTGGCCCGGAAATTTCCCCAGTAAAAGCTCCAGACTCTTGCCAGTGGACGTTCTGAGCACCGAGTCTGATCCGGCTGCCGTGCAAATTTTTCGACAGGACAGCCAAGGAAGTGAAGGGAACGCAAAGCACGACTTCCCGTTCCTCTGGGGTTTCCGTCAGGCAGGACATGAATCCTTGAAGAAACTCTAGGGATTCAGCCCTAGTTTTGTACATTTTCCAGTTGCCAGCAATAACTATTTTCCGCACGGGTGACTCAGTAGCTCTGTGAACATCAAAATCAGGCAAATTATAGTGTAAAGCTTTAGGGTACCTTTCGAGCCCTTATTGCCCAAACTCGATGCGAGCTTGCTCAACTAAGTCAACGGTGACGACTTCGGTTTCGGCTTCGCGGGCCAACTGCTCGATGCGGACGCGAGCTTGTCCCCGGACAAAATAGGGAATATTTTTCAGCTTCGCCTTGGCTTCTGGCGTCCATTTTAAATCGTCGGAAAATTCGGAATCGGGCATAGCGTATTGAGCGATCGACTACAAGCCTTCATGGCTCAGGCTTTGATGGAAAGCCTGGATCTATTAAATTTACCACGAGTTGCGATCGGGCCACACCTTCTCACTCTGCCTTAATTTTGTTGCTTAAAATAGCCGACGCTTCTTGTAAAAGCTGATTCTGCTCTTGTCGGATCGTCTCCAACCTTGTCAAAATATGAGCAAGTCGTTCTTGAGACTCCAAACTGTTTGATTCAACTCCCCTCAATTGTAAAACCGAATTATTTTTGTCTTGGCTATTTTTTGAAATCAATGAGTTTACAACCGCTCCACCGAGATTGCTTGCAGATTTAAAGCCGAGACTCACAACCCCTTGCATAAATTTTAAAGGAATTTGCAGAATCAATAACAATCCTTTTTCCAAAAAGTTACCTAAAGCCTGTAATATTTTCTTGATAATCCATATAAATAGCACCAACATTCCTAAAGATATCCACCACGGGTGACTCATCAACCAGAATAATACAGGGTTAGAAGCACTCCAATTTTTAAACATACCATCAATAGCACTTTGAAGGGCATTGGAAGTGGCTTCGCTCATATTTCCCACGTTAAACAGTGCTACTTCCATAGTAAGTGACCTCCATCAACGTAATTTACTCTTTCCCAGTGATTATAGTATAAGCTGTTAAACATTTAAACTTGGTACGGCCAAAACGCCAAATGCTTACACATGAATCTTGCCTGAATCGTGACAGTGAATCGAAGTAAGTGATTTAAATGCTCAACAGCTTAGCTTCTGTTTAGAATAGTGGGACTTTAGCTAAAAATAGAGCGATAAATATAGCTAAGATATATAGAGTAAACTTTTGAGGTTAGTCTCTTTGCTGATGGAATCTGATGAGAGAAACAGTTTGGACATCTATGCCCCAATGCTTTGAAAGATTGTGCCAACGGTTTGACGGTGTGTTACCCACTCAAGCCCAAAGACAGGAATTTAGACACTATCTGGGGGGATTACTGCGAGAAAGGAGAGACAAAACCTATCTCAGCTCGCGCATAACGCTGTAGATGTTTCTTAACAAAGCTTGCGCCTTTTTGCAGTGCTTGCGCCTTTTTGCAGTCAGAGCTTCCTGGTGCGAACAAACGCTCAACCAAGGGCGAAGCTATACGCGATCGCGTGACCGTCAGATGTATTCCCCAAAAATAGAGCGGACGATCGCTCAAAAATGAGGCAGGCATTTGATGCAATTGAAAAAGCCTGAATTAAGTTGAGAAATATAGCGTATTATCCCAGCGGCGATCGCAAAATAACAGGCGATCGTTCCTCAAAGCTCGCTCGACGTTGTAAAAACTATTTGACGCTTCCAAAAATAATTACATATTTAAAAAAATTAGCGCCAGTTACCAGACTTTATACCCCACAAAAAAAGCGAGAAATTTTAAGTAGACTATGGCTGTTGGTTTAACAAACCCGACGCTGCCCAGAAATTTGTTGCGGCAGCTTAGAGGGTGTATAATTTATGACATATTTGCCACAATTTCAGTTTCGAGCCAAAGCTCAAAATATGCTAGGCTAGAATGTTTCCAGAGCTTAAGATACACCATGACGTATGTATCAATCCTTAGAAGAGTCAGCCATTTCAACTAATCCATCTACGGAACCGTCCTCTCTAATTCTCATTGTAGATGACGATGCCTTGATGCGTTTGCAACTCCGACTGTATTTACAGAAGGAAAAATACCTAGTGGTCGAAGCTACTGATGGGTTGACAGGGCTAGCAGCTTATGAGGAAGTACATCCAGACCTCATCCTCCTAGATGCAGTGATGCCTGCTATGGATGGTTTTGCTTGTTGTCAAAAATTATCTGAAGTGCCAGAGAGCGATCGCCCACCTATTTTGATGATTACTAGCTTAGAAGACAAAGAATCTGTCGATCGAGCGTTTGCTGCGGGAGCGGCTGACTATATAACTAAGCCGATTCACTGGGCTGTGCTGCGACAGAGAGTGCGACGGTTGATTCAGCAATTCCACCTGCAACAGCAACAAACCATACTTTACAAGCAGCTAGAGGCCGCCAATCGACAATTAAAATACCTAGCGTCAGTTGACGGTTTGACTCAGATTGCCAATCGCCGTCAGTTTGACCAACAGCTAGAGGAGGAGTGGCGGCGCATGACCAGAGAGCAAACTCCTTTGTCACTGATTTTGTGTGATATCGATTTGTTCAAGCAGTACAACGATACTTACGGACACCAAGCAGGGGATCTATGTTTAAAGAAAGTTGCGGCATATCTCAATCGCAGTATTAATCGAGCTGGAGATTTAGTAGCACGTTATGGAGGTGAAGAATTTGTAGTGATTTTACCGGACACAGAGCTTGAGGGAGCCGTCCAAATCGTTAAGCGAATGCAGGCTCGCATCCAAGATTTAGCAATAGTCCATAAGAGTTCTCCGCATAATTGCATTACGCTCAGCTTCGGTATTACCAGTTTAATTCCTACCCAAGAGAGCTTGCCAGAAACTTTAATTACTGCTGCCGATGCAGCACTTTATCAAGCCAAATCCCAAGGTCGCAATACTTTTTGTACCAAGATTCATAGAGTTAATGAATCCACCCGTTAAATCATAAGGGTAAACATTATGCCTCTCGTCATTGGGAATGATTCCTTAAGTATTAGTATTCCAGAACTCAACTCCCAGCACAAACAATCGATCGACTCAATATCTTAGTGGATGCTCGGTTTGCAAACCGTGGCAAGGAAGAAATAAAAGGTATTGTAGATTTTTTAGACTTGTATATAGCACAACACTTTGGCTTTGAATAAAAGTTTAGGCAAAAATACAAATGCCCCGTTACATCTAAAAATCGAGCTGGGCATACCAAATCAATTAAAACACTGAGTGCAGTTAAACAGGAGCTACAAACCAAAGAATCGAGTCTTTTGTTAGCCATTAAGGTTAATGAACAATTTCTAGATTGGTTCGTGAACCATATTAAAAAAGTCGATCGAGAACTCAAGTCCTGCATGAGTAAGCCTTGATTTTAGTCTTAAGGCCTAAATAATCGGTTCTGCGACCTTCAGGGAAACTGTCAGGGAGAGAACAAGAGCGGCTCTACGATGCTTTTTTATCGGAATCAATTCATATTCAGCAAGTAGCAATTATAGAAGTTTATGGGAGGGTCTAGCTCAGTGCGTAATAAAAGATGGTTAGGTGCGATCGCCCTTCTCACTGGTGCGGGTGTTCTGGGTAACTATTTCAGTTGGCCTCTTTTCTTTGGGGTTGATTTCGTCTTTGGCAGTATTGCAATACTGATTATTACTTACTATTTCGGCTGGGGCTGGGGAGGTTTGACCAGTCTAATAGCAGGCAGCTATACTTATGTCCTTTGGAATCATCCATACGCCACGATTGTTTTGGTAATTGAGGCTCTGTTTGTAGGGTTTCTTTGCAAGAAGCGCAAACATCCGAACCTCCTTTTATTTGATGGGCTTTACTGGTTCTTAATTGGAATGCCTCTCGTTTGGCTTTTCTACGGTCAAATGCTGCATATGGATGCGGCTCAAGTCCTGCTAGTTACCTGCAAACAAGCAGTAAACGGCATTTTTAATGCCTTAGTTGCCAGCTTTATAATTGTTTATGCACCCGTTGACAAACAGGTTGGTAGTTCAAAGAATATCCATGCCCTCTCATTAAAACAAACTATTTTTCATCTGTTAGTTGCTTTTGTCTTTATTCCAGGACTGTTCCTATTAGTTATTGACGGTAGATACTGGGTGGCTCAAACTCAGACGACCGTGCAAACTGAGTTACAAACAAACGGAACAAATCTCAGTAGCGGTGTATCTATATGGCATCAGCGACATCTATTAGCTTTGAATACATTAGCTGAAAAATTACTCATTCCTGAATCCACTACTGCTGCCGATCGAGCAATTGAATCATCCGATCGACTGCAACAAGACATTAGCCTGATCGAGCAGTGGTTTCCCGATTTCGAGAACATTTATGTGGCCGATTCATCTGGAACAGTTTTAGCTGCCTCTTCTCCTTTAAATCAAACCCGTCGGCAGTCGATCGAACAAAGTACCGAACATCAATATCTAATTACCCTGGCTCGAGAGCGGTTGAGACCTTGGATGACTCCTATCCACACAGATTTATTAATTGAGGAACCTCATGTAGGATTGAATATTCCCCTGCAAGTTCAAGGTAATTTCCTTGGTATGATCCGCGCTTCATTAGCATTGAGCAAGATCCAAGCTCTATACATTTTCCAGGAAAACAATCAGCAACTACGCATTACATTGCTCGATCAAAACAACCTCGTCATTGGGAGCAATCAATCCGACCAAAAGCTTTTGAGCAGTGTTCGGGAGTTAAAAGATGGCAGCACTCGCACCTTAGAGGGAACCTTTCAGCAGTGGATTCCTAGCAAGGGCAACTATCCGATGATCCGTTGGAAAAACTCTCTATACATACAGGAATTTACGATTAGCTCTGAACTCGACTGGAGATTGCGCTTAGAAATTCCTGCAGCTCCCTATGTAGAAAATTTACAAAATCGCTACAGGATAGATCTGATTATTCTTCTCGCCATCACAATGTTGGCATTTTTGTTGGCAACGGTGGTTAGCGAACGACTGGTAAAGCCGTTATCTTTTTTAGCTATTGCGACTACTGACTTACCCAACAAGCTTTCAGAAGAAACATTTGAATGGAAACATAGTTTTGTTACTGAAATAAATGAGCTTGCTCGCAATTTTCAATTGATGGCGATCGCGCTCAATCAAAAATTTAGGGAGATTAAACAGGTCAACGCTACATTAGAACAGCGGGTTCAAGAACGAACGCAAAGATTATCCAAAATCAATCGCTCTCTGAAAGCTGAAATTAAGAGACGCAAACAAGCCGAAGCTGAACTAAGAACAAGAGGGGCGGCGATACGAGCTTTATATGAAGTCACGGCCACCCAAAATCTCAATTTTGAGCAGCGCATCCAAGCTTTGATTGACATGGGATGTCAGATCTTTGGGGTTGAATTTGGCATCTTGGCTCGCGTGCAAGATAACCGTTATGAGGTGATGGTTGCACGATCGCCCGATGGAGTCCTGAAACCAGGTGATGTCTTTGATATTAAGCAAACTTTGTGCTGTGAAGTTTTAGACATCGATGAACCGCTAACCATCCAACATACAGGCACCTCAAAATGGCGTTACCATCCTGCCTATCTTGCCTTTGGCATGGAAGCTTATATTGGAACACGAGTTTTAGTTGCAGGCAAAGTCTACAGTAGCCTCAGCTTTTCTAGTCAATCTCCCCGTGCAGATAGCTTTAAATCTGCCCATGTGGAATTGCTGAAGCTGATGGCTCAGTGGATTGATAGTGAAATTGAACGGCATCAGGCAGAAGTCGCTCTGCAAGCCAGTGAAGAGCGCTGGGAACTCGCCCTGCGCGGTAGTAACGACGGGGTATGGGATTGGAACGTCAACACAAATGAAGTATTCTTCTCGGCTCGCTGGAAAGAAATGTTGGGCTACGAAGACCGTGAAATCCACAATCACCTGGACGAATGGAGCAAGCGAGTGCATCCCGACGATCTCGGTTGGGTGATGCAAGTAATTCAAGATCACTTTGAGGGCAAAACTTCCTTTTATATTGCAGAATTTCAAATGCGCTGTAAGGATGGGAGCTACAAGTGGATTCTGGCTCGAGGGCAAGCGCTTTCGGATGAAGCGGGCAAAGTTATCCGCATGACAGGTTCTCACAGCGATATTACCGAGCGCAAAAAGTTAGAGCAGGAAATTCAAGCCAGAGAGCAATTATTGAATGCTTTCTTTAAAGGAGCTTCCCTAGCAGGGGTGGGGCTGTGTATCCACGATCGGCAGTTTCGATTTTTACAAATAAATGAGGCACTAGCTGAAATTAACGGTCAGTCCGTGGAGGCTCACTTAGGCAAGACAACCGATGATATTTTGGGGGAATTTGCTCCTGGTGTAAATGCACTGTTACAACAGGTTTTAACGACAGGACAACCTTCCATCAGCTTGGAAATAAGCTCAGAAGTACCCAGTCAAACCGGTGCCAAACGCTACTGGCTAACTTCTCATTTCCCCATTTTCAAGGATGCAGAGCAGCCTGTAGCAGTGGGTTGCATTCTAATTGAAATTAGCGATCGCAAACGAGCCGAAGCGGAACTGCAACAAATGAGTGCGGCGCTAAAAAATGCCGTGGCAGGTATTTCTCGGCTAGACCCTCAAGGACGCTATATCTCTGTCAATGTTAATTATGCTGCTATCTGCGGATATGAGCTTGAGGAAATGCTAGGGATGGAATGGCAAAGAACCGTTCATCCTGAAGATGTTGAGAAGATGGCGGCTGTTTATCAGCAGATGTTGAGAGACGGCAGAGTCGAAGTGGAGGCTAGGGGAATCCGCAAAAATGGCTCTAGCTTTTATAAACAACTGGTGATGGTCTCTGCTTATGACGAGCAAAATGTGTTTGTGGGGCATCACTGCTTCATGAAGGATATTACCGATCGCAAGCAGGCAGAAGAAGCACTACAGCGACAGTTGCAAAAAGCCCTACTGCTGAAGCAAATTACCCAAGAAATTCGTCAAAGCCTCAATGCTCAGCAGATATTTGCAACGGCTGCTATTCAGATCGGGCAAGCTTTTGGGGTTAGTCGCTGCTTAATTCGCACGTACCAGGACAATCCACAGCCTCAGTTTCCTGTCGTTGCAGAGTATCTAGCACCCGGATATGCACCCAGCGGGGAGCATGACCTTCTGGCGGCCAGTCCTGCTTATACAAAACAGTTGATGGCTCAAGATCGAGCGATCGCCTCCCCGGATGTCTATGGCGATTCATTGCTCACCTGTGCTCGTTCAATGTCTACCAGTCTCAAATTAAGATCGATGTTAGCAGTGCGAACCTCTTACCAAGGAGAACCGAATGGTGCCATTTGTTTGCACCAGTGCGATCGCTACCATCATTGGACTGCCGATCGAGTGGAGTTGCTAGAATCAGTCGCGGCTCAAGTAGGAATTGCCCTAGCTCAAGCCAAATTACTAGAGCAAGAAACTCGACAGCGAGAAGAATTAACTCTGAAAAACTTTGCCCTGGAACAAACTAGACGGGAAGCAGAAGCTGCGAACCGAGCCAAAAGTGAATTTCTGGCGATGATGAGCCATGAAATTCGCACTCCCATGAATGCGGTTATCGGTATGACGGGACTACTGCTGGATACAGAACTCAAGGCTCAACAGCGAGACTTTATCGAGACGATTCGCAGTAGTGGGGATACCCTCCTGAGTATCATCAACGACATCCTGGACTTCTCCAAAATTGAGTCGGGCAAGCTGGAACTAGAAAAGCATCCCTTGAGCTTGAGAGATTGCATAGAAAATGCGATCGACCAACTTGCAGTTAAAGCAGATGAGAAGGGGATTGAGTTGGGCTACCTGATCCACCCTCAGACTCCTAATTTCATTTTGGGTGATGTCACCCGTCTCCGTCAGATTCTAGTGAACTTGCTCAACAATGCGATTAAGTTTACCGAAACTGGGGAAGTTACCATTTGGGTGGAAGCCTCTCTAGTTGATTCTGACGAAGCGGTTTCTGAGTCTGAAAGCTTGTATGAAATCCAGTTTGCCATTCAAGACACAGGTATTGGCATTCCAGCCAACCGGCTCGATCGACTGTTCAAGTCTTTTAGTCAAGTAGATGCTTCGACGACTCGGCAGTATGGAGGGACAGGTTTAGGCCTGGCGATTAGCAAGCGACTTAGTGAAACGATGAACGGCACGATCTGGGTTGAAAGCCGAGGCCAGGTCGGAGGAACCCCTTCACCAAAATGGCAAGCGGCTAAGCTCGATCGAGTCACAATGGGTTCTACCTTCTACTTCACGATTGTGGCATCCTCTGTTGCTACTGAGTTAGCCGAACCGATGGAAATGCTACCAGAACTATCTGGCAAGCGTTTATTAATCGTGGACGATCTGCCCACTAACCGACAAATTCTGACGTTGCAAGCCCAAACTTGGGGGATGCAGAGTCTGGCTGCCCCATCGGCTGTGGAAGCGCTCAACTGGCTTGACAGTGGAGAAACCTTTGATATCGCTATTTTAGATATGCAAATGCCACAAATGGACGGCCTCACACTCGCCTCAGCCATCCACCAGCATCCTAAGTGCCACCGTTTACCCCTCGTGTTGCTGACTTCAATGGGCAAACCAGAATTGAGTTCTTCAGCACTCTCCAGCCACTTTGCGGCTTGTTTAAGCAAACCCATCAAACAATCCCTACTCTATGAAGTCCTGACTCAAGTGCTGCAAGCTCAACCGACAAAAGTTCAACAGCGGCCCCCTAGATCTGTTCAGGATGATATGAAACTGGCCCAGAGACTCCCACTGCGAATTCTTTTAGCAGAGGATCATCTGGTGAATCAGAAGGTGGCACTGCTGCTGTTAGAGCGTTTGGGATACCGGGCCGATATTGCTGCCAATGGATTAGAAGTCTTGGAAGCCCTGCACCGCCAGCCTTATGATGTAGTGCTGATGGATGTACAAATGCCAGAGATGGATGGGCTAGAAGCCACCCGTCGTATTTGCCAGGAGTGGCCGGCTCATACTCGTCCCCGAATTATTGCCATGACGGCGAATGCCATGCAGGACGATCGCCAGGTTTGTCTTGATGCTGGGATGAATGACTATATCAGTAAACCAATTCGAGTAGATGCTCTTATCCAAGCGCTGAGTCAGTATCCACCCAGCCAGGAACCGCAGCAAGCCCAAAAGGAGGAATCAGATAGCAATAAGCCAGAAATTGATGTGCCAGCGGTTAACCTCGCGGAACTGCAAGCCTTCTGTAGCAGCATCGATGAAGATTCAACCCAGATTTTGAGCTTGCTGGCGAACTGCTACTTGGAGGAAGCCGTAAAGTTGCTACAAACTATGAAATTAGCGATCGCCTCTTCGGATTCTCAAGCCCTAAACCGAGCCGCTCATACCCTCAAAGGCAGTAGTGCGAACCTAAGCGCGGCTCCTCTAGCCCAGCTTTGTGCAGCGCTAGAAGTCATCAGTACCTCTGGTGAACTCGATCGAGCCTCAACTCTTTTGGCTCAAATCGAGGCTGAGTACGATCGTGTCAAGAATACTCTCCAACAAGAACTACAAAAGATTAGCGGTTAGAGCCTCCTCCTTCGCTTGACGGCTTTGGTTTTCTTTGTTCTCAAGACATGGAAACTTTTTAAAACTTGCGTAATTTTCATCTCAATAGTATGGTGTACCATACCATTTTTCCAAAATCCTGCAACAGCAGTCTTCGGGTGCGTCGCTGCGAACAATCCCTAGATTTCACGCCATATCTCTCGTGCGACGCACCTTACACATTGGGTGGACGAAACAAACTCAACAATTATCTTGTAGCAAAATTTTTTCTCAACGGTATTAGTACAATAAAAGATTAAGTTTTGCTTCACCTAAAAAAAGGTTCAACTTCCTATGACTCTCCTTTAATGAAGCAAGATGGATGATGGTTAATGATTAATGACTAACGACTAATGACTGCTGTCGGAGCGGAATCTCGATCGCAAACTCAGTACCTTTCCCCAATTCCGAATTGCATTCTAAAACGCCGCCGTGTTTCTCTACCACAATTTGGTAACTAATTGACAGTCCCAATCCAGTACCTTTTCCCACCGGCTTAGTCGTAAAAAACGGGTCAAATATGCGTTGTCTCATAGATTCCGAAATTCCCGACCCGCTGTCAGCAATCCGAATCACCGCGCTAGGAACAGTGCCATTAAGTTGACCGACATCAGTAGAGATTTTAATTTGAGGAATCACAGATGGGCGATCGACCAACTTGGCAGATTCCAAAGCATCGATCGCATTCCCGATTACATTCATAAACACCTGATTCAACTGTCCAGCATAACACTCAACCAGAGGCAAATTACCGTATTCTTTAACTAGCACAATACTTGAATTATCCGAATTAGATTTCAGCCTGTGCTGCAAAATTAACAGCGTGCTATCGAGTCCTTCGTGAATATCAACCGCCTTCATTTGACTTTCGTCAAGACGAGAGAAATTCCTTAAAGACAAAACTATTTGACGGATGCGATCTGCTCCCACCTTCATAGATAATAGCAACTTAGGCAAATCTTCTCGTAGAAATTCCAAGTCAATAGCTTCTGCCAATTCGCCAATTTCAGGACTATAATCCGGATATTGCTGCTGGTAAAGTTCCAACAAACTCAGCAAGCTATCAGTATATTCAGTAGCGTGATTGAGATTGCCGTAAATAAAATTAACCGGATTGTTAATTTCGTGAGCAATCCCAGCTACCAGTTGCCCCAAACCCGACATTTTTTCAGTTTGAATCAATTGAGCTTGAGTGTGCTGCAAATCCTTTAAACTTTGAGCGATTTGTTCTGCTTGGCGTCGGGTTTGAGCCAGCAAATCTGCTTGTTGGATAGCAACGCCTAATTGATTGGCAATCTGAGCTAAAAAGTTAACTTCTGAACTCTCCCAACAGCGGGTTCCAGAATGTTGATATGCTGTCAGCAAACCCCAAAGTTCTTGTCCTACAAAAATGGGTGCGATCGCATAAGCCTTCACCTGAAATTGCTCTAAAATACCGACAACACACTCCGAGTGGCAAACTTGATAGATATCGTCAACGGCTAGAGTTTGATTATTTGCATATCGGCCGCCTCGATTTTCCTGCAAATAAGTATCTTGCCAAACCGTACTGATACCTTCCCCTACCAATTTTATCCAGCCATCTTTCACAAATTCGGCCACATAATGACCGCTCCAATCAGGATAAAATTGATAGACAGCAATTCTATCAACTTGCATGCAATGACAAACTTCTTGGGTTGCCGTCTTAAAAATTGCCTTGATATCGAGAGATTCTCGAATCTTGGCCACCACTTCAAACAGTATCCGCTGTTGCTCTGCTACCAACTGCATATTAATCGTTTGCTGCCGCGTTTGAGCAAGCAAATCTGCTTGTTCTAATGCTACGCTCAACTGAGTTGCTACTTGCGTAGCAAACTGGATTTCCGAAGTGTTCCAATTGCGGGAACTGCCGCACTGGTGCACGCACAGCAAGCCCCAAAGTTCGCTGCCATTCATCAACGGCATAATCACCTGAGCTCTAATTTGAAATTGAGCTAAAAGAGCAACATGGCAGTCTGAAAGTCCAGCATTTTCGACATCTTGTAGCACTTGAATCCGTCCCTGACTATATTTTTTGGCATAGTTTTCGCTAAAGAAATTATCGCTAACTTTTACATCCATTGCCGAAGAAAAAACCGGCAAAACATCTTCGGTAATAAATTCGCCTTCATTACAGTTTAAACTAGGATCGAAGCGATAAATGCCAACCCTATCGGCATTTAATATCCGCCGCAATTCTGTAGTTGTCGTGCGAAAAATTGTATCTAAATCAAGAGATTGTCGAATTTTAGCAACTACCTCAAATAGTATCCGCTGCCGATCGGCTGCCCGCTGCAACTCAACTGCTTGTTGTTTGGTTTGAGCGAGCAAATCTGCTTGTTCTAGGGCAATGCTGAGCTGAGCTGAAATTTGGGTAGCAAACTTGATTTCGGAAGATTCCCAATTGCGGGGAGCCGAACACTGGTGCACGCACAGCAACCCCCAAAGGTCTTTGCCTTTCATCACCGGTGCAACTAAACTAGCTTTGACCTGAAATTGCTCCAATAGTTGCTCGTAGCAATCTTGCAGTCCGGCTTCTCTGATGTCGGACATTGCGCGAACTCGCCCCAGAGAGTAGAGATTGGCGTACTTTTCTCCAAAGCAGCGATCGTGGACTTTGACTGCCATTGCTGACACAAAATCTGGCAAAACATCTTCGGCAACGAATTCGCCATCGTTAAATTCCGACACGGACTCGAAGCGGTAAACCCCAACTCTATCTGCATTTAAAGCCCGCCGCACTTCCTGGCACATCGTGCTGAAAATCTTGTTCAAGTCGAGGGATTTCCGCATTTTTGCCACTACTTCAAACAGCACTCGCTGCTGTTTGGTCAACTGCTGTAGTTGAGCGGTGCGATTTTGCACTTGATTTTCTAAATTTGTGTTAAGTTCTTCTATTTGTCGGTCGAGTTGGTAGTGGTTAATAGAATTAGAAAAGTGGCCGCCAAAAATTTGGAGCAATTCAATTTCTTCAGCCTTCCATTCGCGAATTTGGGCAGTTTTTGACTCTTTCCACGCTTCAAAAGATATCCGAGATTGGGCGAGCCGCTCGTCGCTATCAAACTGTCTCGCCCAGAGAGTTTCGGTGTCAAATTCTTCTCGAAAAACGGTCAAGTAACCGAATATTTGCTGGCGGGTTCTGAGCGGTACGATTAAAATGCTGCGAATTTTGGTCGATCGAAAAGCAGGTTGCAGGCTTCTCAAACTGCTAATTTGGTACAAGTCTGGAATTGCCCAAACCTGTTGCTCCCCGGATTTAAAATATTCGTGCCAGACGCTGTATTGCTCAACCTGCGGGTATTTTGCCGAAATTGGCATCTTCGGCCCTGAGCCGCAAGTGTAGACTGTGAGTTCCCGATTCGTATAACTCGAATCGGGAACTAGATTCGCAACCTTGCTGCTGTCGGAAATGAATGGCGTGGCGAAAATGCACAGCCTGCCGCCGGCTGCATCTAGTGCTGCTACCGATTCTGCCAAAGCTGTTTGGAGTTCAATTGCCGACTGGGAGTGAAGGGCTGCGGCGACGCGGTTGACGGCAGTTTCCCGCTGGGCTTTCGCCTGGGCTCGCGCTAGGAGGGTTGATTGGGCTATGGCGACGCCGAGCTGATCTGCCACCATCTGAACGCCTTGCAGTTCGTGTTCTTGCACGCTTCGGGACTCGGAGTGGTGAGATACCAACAACCCCCATAATTCTTCGCCGTGAAAAATTGGTACTACCAAGCAAGATTTGACGCCCAGTGCAGTCAAATATTCAGCGTGGCAGGGGTCAACCGCACGAAAGCGCATTTCATCGGGCAGCAGTTGGTCGGAAATCGCCTCGCGGCGCGGACTTTGACCTAGCTGCCCGGAATCTATATCGACGATCGATCGCACCTGTAGTTGCGCGAACAGTTCGCGGGCGTGAGGGGGAATATCCTCTGCTGGAAAATGCAGACCCAATAGGGATGGCAAGCGGTTGCCGTTAATTGATTCGGCAATCACTTCACCGCTACCGTCGCTATGAAATTTGTAGATTTTTACTCTGTCTGTTCCCAAGAACGATTGAACTTCTGCTGCAGTTGCGCTCAGAATTTCTGGCAGTTCTAGAGAGCGGCGAATGCGGTTGGCGATGCGATCGAGCAAATTTGCTCGATCGAACCTCACCTTGACATGTTCGATATTGAATGAGTCCATTATTAATCTTTTGCTTTCCTGGCAATAACCATAAGTGGCCCACAAGTTTTGTGCCTGTTGAAAAATTCGGCAAGCACAGCTATTTAATAAAATATAAATATCCTGATGGCGATCGTCGATTAGTGTTGCACCTGTGGGGATCTGTCTTAAAATTGCAACTTTGCATTATGTGGGATTAAAACTTTTGTACTCTAAATATAAACTTTGTAGAGTCGGCATTGCAAGCTCTTTACCCTAACTGATTAAACTTGTCAAGTTTCAAGACTTGCAGACTCATTCGCCGCCACCGATGAAGGTTAACTCAGAAACTGGGTTTCTACGTCTAGGATTGTATCTGTTGCCATTGGTAACAAGTTAAGCTAAAAAAGCATTTGTCAATCAGCAATTATGCTCGATATTTACTCGGATTTTGGGCCCAAAACTGAGATTTAGGCGATCGTGCGATCGTGCGATCGGGTGATACTTATACCTACTCCCTCTCAAATCGTAAATTTTGCACTCCTAAAACAGCAGTTTTTTTGAGTAATATTGCTGATTGACAAATGCAATTAAGTCTTAACTTGTCACCAGCGATCTGTTGCTAGTCGGCTCGGAGAACAGTCGATAGACAATCGGCGGCTTTTTCCAGATATTGAAGCAAAAAAAAGCTCCCGCCGTTAAGCAGGAGCCTTTTTCGATTAGACAATCAAATCAGAAATAAATTCGATCGATTAGTCCAAATTAGGCATAGACAGCACTGGTTCATTTTCGCGATCGATACCCTTCTCAAAGCCAGCGACAGCCGCGCGAGCGCGACCAGCGTGCCACAAGTGGCCGACCAAGAAGAAGAAACCCATCACAAAGTGGAAACAGGCCAGCCAAGAACGAGGAGAAGTGAAGTTAAACGAGTTAACTTCAGTCGCCACACCGCCCACAGAGTTCAAAGAACCCAAAGGAGCGTGAGTCATGTACTCAGCCGCGCGGCGAGCTTGCCAAGGCTGAATGTCATTCTTGATTTTGTTCAAATCCAAACCGTTAGTACCGCGCAAGGGCTCCAACCAAGGGCCTTGGAAATCCCAGAAACGCATCGTTTCACCGCCGAAAATGATTTCGCCAGTAGGAGAGCGCATCAGGTATTTACCCAGACCGGTGGGGCCTTGTGCAGAACCGACGTTAGCACCCAAGCGTTGGTCGCGGATCAGGAAGGTCAAAGCTTGCGCTTGAGAAGCTTCCGGGCCCGTCGGGCCGTAGAATTCGCTGGGGTAAGCAGTATTGTTGAACCAGACAAAGCAGCAAGCGATGAAGCCCATCAGGGACAAAGCGCCCAAGCTGTAGGACAGGTAAGCTTCGCCAGACCAGATTAAGGCGCGGCGAGCCCAGCCGAAAGGCTTGGTCAAAATGTGCCAAACACCGCCAGCGATACAAATCAGGCCGAGCCAGATGTGACCGCCGATGATGTCTTCCATGTTGTTGACGCTGACTATCCAGCCTTCGCCACCAAAAGGAGAGCGCACCAAGTAGCCAAAAATCACAGCCGGGTTGAGGGTGGGGTTGGTGATAATACGCACGTCGCCACCGCCCGGAGCCCAAGTGTCATAGACGCCGCCGAAGAACATGGCCTTAGCCACCAGCAGCAAGCAACCGCCACCCAACAAAATTAGGTGATAGCCGATGATGTTGGTCATCTGGTTCTTGTCTTTCCAGTCGTAGCCGAAGAAAGAAGAGTATTCTTCTAGAACTTCCGGGCCGCGAACGGCGTGATAAATGCCGCCCAAACCGAGAACAGCAGATGAAATCAAGTGAAGAACACCGACTACGAAGAAGGGGAAGATATCCGTGACTTCACCGCCGGGGCCGACGCCCCAACCCAAAGTAGCGATGTGGGGCATCAAGATTAAGCCCTGTTCGTACATGGGCTTTTCTGGGATAAAGTGAGCGACTTCAAACAAAGTCATTGCCCCAGCCCAGAAAACGATCAAGCCAGCGTGAGCGACGTGAGCGCCCAGCAGTTTGCCGGAGAGATTGATCAAACGAGCGTTGCCAGACCACCAAGCGAACCCGGAGGATTCTTGGTCGCGACCGCTTACGTAAGAATTAGAGAGCGTTACCACGCGGTAGAACCTCCAACGATTTTAGATTTTGGATTTTGGGTTTTTTTGTTCCCTAGTAGGGCGCGGGAGTACCGCGCCTGCGCCGGGGAATAGGGATTTGGATTTCAATTTCAATTTAAAAATATTAAATTAATCTGAAATCCAAATCCTGATTTTTTTAAAGTGCGTTACCGCGAGGCAGAACTTCTTCAGGGAAGATGAAGTTTTCGTGGGGTTGGTCGGTCGGAGCCATCCAAGCACGAATGCCTTCGTTAAGCAGAATGTTCTTAGTGTAGAACGTTTCAAACTCAGGATCTTCAGCAGCGCGCAATTCTTGCGATACGAAGTCGTAGGCGCGCAGGTTTAATGCTAAACCGACGATGCCGATGGAGCTCATCCACAAGCCTGTGACGGGTACGAACAGCATGAAGAAGTGCAACCAGCGCTTGTTGGAGAAAGCAATTCCGAAGATTTGCGACCAAAAGCGGTTGGCTGTGACCATACTGTAGGTTTCTTCTGACTGAGTTGGGTTGAA
>JAUBSN010000055.1:0-57116 GCA_036704825.1 Microcoleus sp. F8-C3
GTCTGCTTTTTCCCTCATCTGACTACATTACCATATTTCTCGGCTCTTGATGAACTTTTTTTGACCTGAATCCTTACAATTGAAGGAATGTTAGAAGTAATTGAACCGATGGAGGGCTGGATAAGTCCGAGATTGGGAGTGCGGTTTGAGTTGGGTTCGGAAGGGTTAGAAATTTATCGACCTGATGGACAAAAGTTTCTTTCCTATTCCGAATTAGAGGAACAGCGAGAATTAGAGCGACGGCGTGCAGAAGAAGCCTCGCAGCGGGCCGAACAAGAAGCTCAAAAAGCCGAACGTTTAGCCGCCAAACTGCGCGAATTGAACATCGATCCAGATAGCATCTAAGCTCGAACTAGGAGAATAAACCCGGTTTGTCAAAGAAATCGGGTTTCTGGGGAATGCAGTTATTTACTTTTTTCAGGGCGAACGGCGATATTTGGTCGATCGCCCCCAGCTCAAATTACATATACTACAATATATAATACAGATATGGGAGCCAAAATCCTTGGTGCTCAGAAAAATCCTAATCGAGGCCGCTTGAATGTGTAAAAATACTGAAGCAAACATTACTAAACCCTGCACGGAGCAATTGTTGTGGATTCCAGATACAACCCCCAATCCATAGAAGAAAAATGGCAGCAGACATGGGCTGAGCAAAACTTAGACCAGATGCCAGAAGATACGCAAAAGCCTAAATTTTATGCCTTATCCATGTTCCCCTACCCGTCGGGAAACCTGCACATGGGCCACGTCCGCAACTACACAATCATTGATGTAATTGCCAGACTCAAGCGAATGCAAGGTTATCGGGTATTGAATCCGATGGGATGGGATGCTTTTGGTTTGCCCGCAGAAAATGCAGCCATCGAGCGAGGAATTCCTCCCGCACAATGGACTTATCAAAACATTGCCCAAATGAAAGGCTTATTTCAGCGTTTGGGCATTTCATTTGATTGGACAAAAGAAGTTACAACTTGTTCTCCCGATTATTATCGCTGGACTCAATGGATTTTCTTGCAATTTTTAGAAGCCGGATTAGCATATCAAAAAGAAGCGGCAGTTAATTGGGACCCCATAGATCAAACAGTCTTAGCAAACGAACAAGTAGATAACGAAGGTCGTTCCTGGCGTTCCGGTGCCAAAGTCGAGCGCAAATTATTGCGGCAGTGGTTCCTCAAAATTACCGATTATGCCGAACAGTTATTAAATGACTTAGACAAATTGCCAGATTGGCCAGAAAGAGTCAAATTAATGCAAGCCAACTGGATCGGCAAATCAGTCGGTGCTTACTTGGAATTTCCGATTGTCGGAATGGATGAAAAAATCGCTGTTTTCACCACTCGCCCAGACACAGTTTATGGCGTTAGTTACCTTGTTTTAGCACCGGAACATCCATTAACTAATTGCGTTACTACACCAGACAGAAAAGCGGCCGTCGAAACCTTTGCCAAAGAAGTCTCTGCCCAAAGCGAGATCGATCGCACAGCCGAAGACAAACCAAAGCGCGGCATCCCCACAGGCGGCAAAGCAATCAATCCTTTCAACGGCGAAGAAATTCCCATTTGGATAGCCGATTATGTGCTGTACGAATACGGCACCGGCGCAGTTATGGGAGTACCCGCCCACGACACGCGAGATTTCAAATTTGCCAATCAATATCAACTGCCAATTAAAGTAGTAATTGTCGATGATGATGAAGTTCCGCTGACGGAAGCTTACACAGAACCAGGAATTATGATTAATTCCGAAAGCTTCAACGGCATGGATTCAATTAAAGGCAAAGCAGCAGTGATTGAATATGCCGAAAATGCAGGTTGTGGCAAAGCGCGAGTGCAATATCGTTTGAGAGATTGGCTAATTTCTAGACAGCGTTATTGGGGCGCCCCCATTCCCGTAATTCACTGTCCCAACTGCGGCACAGTACCCGTACCCCAATCCGATTTGCCCGTATTGTTGCCGGAAAATGTAGAATTTACTGGCAAAGGTTCGCCCTTGGCAAAGATGGAAGAATGGGTAAACGTTCCTTGTCCGAGTTGCGGCACTCCGGCGAAGCGGGAAACAGATACGATGGATACTTTTATCGATTCTTCGTGGTATTTCTTGCGCTATCCCGATGCTCAAAATCAAGAGCAAGTCTTCGATAGGGCGAAAACAAATGATTGGATGCCGGTAGATCAATATGTGGGCGGCATCGAGCACGCAATCTTGCACTTGCTGTATTCGCGGTTCTTTACCAAGGTTTTGCGCGATCGGGGTTTGATCGATTGCGACGAACCATTTAAACGCCTGTTAACTCAAGGCATGGTGCAAGCAATGGCCTACAAAAACCCCGTTACTGGCAAATACTTTCCCCCAGCAGATATAGACCCCGCAAATCCCAAAGATCCTCAAACTGGCGAAGCTTTGCAAGTCTTCTACGAGAAGATGTCCAAATCAAAATACAATGGCGTTGACCCCTTGGAAGTTATGGGAAAATATGGGGTAGATACTGCGCGGATGTTTATTTTATTCAAAGCACCGCCAGAGAAGGATTTGGAGTGGGACGACGCTGATGTGGAAGGGCAATTTCGCTTTTTAAATCGCGTTTGGCGCCTGGTGACAGAGTTTGCTTCACTCCCCCCTTCCCCTCCCGGTCAAGGGGGGGAGAAAGAGGTTTTAAGTAAACCCGAGAAGGATTTGCGGCGGGCGATTCACACTGCAATTAAGGCAGTGAGCGAAGATTTGGAGGGTGATTATCAGTTCAATACTGCTGTTTCTGAAATGATGAAACTCAGCAATGCTTTGAATGATGCTAAATGTAAAGATTCGCCAGTTTATGCAGAAGGAATTAACACTTTGATTCGCTTGTTAGCGCCTTTTGCGCCGCATATTGCTGATGAATTGTGGCACAATACCGGTAACAGTGAATCGGTACACGTGCAAACTTGGCCTAGTGTCGATCCATCTGCATTAGTTACCGATGAAATTACGCTGGTAATTCAAGTTATGGGCAAGACTCGCGGCACAATTCAAGTGCCTTCTGGTGCTGATAAAGCAGCTTTGGAAAAGTTGGCTCGCGAGTCGGAATTGGCCAAGCGTCACCTGGAAGGTAAGGAGATTAAAAAGGTAATTGTGGTGCCTGGAAAGTTGGTTAATTTCGTGGTAGCTTGAGTGTAAAAGTCGCTACGTGTAGGCAACGTATCGCTTCTCCACAAACACAACCTAATCTCCTTTAAACACTATCGGGCAACTATTATTTACTGTAAGAGTAGACAAGTTGCCCTTTTTTTACTAACTTTAAGGGAATTTTAGGATTGTTTAGCGGCTCGTTTTTTAGCCTTAGCTTTTCTTCCCATTCTTTAAATTTAGGTTCCAGCACTTCAGGTGTAAGTTTATAAATCTCTTTGAGAGTTATGCCTTCATACAGTCCAATATACCAAGCTTCTACTCTGCGATATTTGTCAAGTATAATTTCATTCAAATGATGGTGAGTAGTGACCCCACCGCTTCTATTGAGAGCAATATTTATTGTTTTAAGTTCGTATTCTTTTCCTTCAGCATCAATAGCATCGTTTCCTTCACGTCCCGGCGATATCCTCAGCCCTAAAAGGATTAATAACTGTAAAGTCTTTCCCCCGTTATCTTGAAAAATATCCGCAATACCATATTCACTAGCGAGATTTTGCAATTCTTGGATGCT
The DNA here is from genome assembly GCA_036704825.1 of Microcoleus sp. F8-C3. Lineage (GTDB taxonomy): Bacteria > Cyanobacteriota > Cyanobacteriia > Cyanobacteriales > Microcoleaceae > Microcoleus. Next base: position 3,680 of record JAUBSN010000055.1, read on the forward strand.
TTTCATAGCATTTTCTAGCCGTTTAGCATCTGAAATGCGTTCTGCTTCCGTGGTAACAGCCTCTTCAACAGGCTCTACAACTGACGGAGAAACTGGTTCAGCTATTAGGGTGCTAATGAGAGCTTTACTCTCGCCGCTTTGGCTAAAACTGATTAAATAAGTAGCGGGTACATCGAGCGCTTCAGCTAGAGCGAAAATAACTTCAAAGGATGGCGATCTTTCACCGCGTTCCAATAAGCTGATATAGTCAGTAGTCTTGTCTATGAGTTCTGCTAACTCGTCCTGTGTCATCCTTTTTTCTCTGCGTAACTGACTTACCTTGGCAGCAAATTGTTGTCTGGCTTCTTTGTAATTCATACCCCTCACAATTCATAAAAACGAACTGAAAGTTCGCTTTTTGAATGGTACGAAGAATTTATACACAAAACAACGTACTGAAAGTACGGATTTAGTAAGACTGAGAGTACGGATTTTGATATAATGACAGTAGGCTGTGTCTGTTGTACCTTAAACTAATCTAAATTAAGCATGAGTAACATTTTGCCCGCCCCAATTTACACCACCCAATACGGTCAATCTTATTTGGGAGATTCTCTTCATCTCCTGAATAGTCTTGCTAGCAATTCTGTAGATTTGGTGATTACATCCCCTCCTTTTGCATTGCAACGCCAAAAGAGTTATGGAAATGAAGATCAAGATTTATATGTTGATTGGCTGCTGGGCTTTGCTCCTGAAATTAAAAGAGTTCTCAAGGATACTGGAAGTTTTGTTATAGACCTTGGAGGTGCTTATCAAAAAGGAATACCTGTACGATCGCTGTATAATTACCGCGTGCTTATTAGGTTATGCGACGAGTATGGATTTAAACTGGCTCAAGAGTTTTTCTGGTTTAATCCTTCCAAACTTCCATCTCCTATAGAGTGGGTGAATAAAAAGAAAATCCGGGCTAAAGATTCTGTGAATACTGTTTGGTGGCTTTCCAAAACAAATCACCCTCAAGCGAATATTAGTAAAGTCAAAGTAGAGTATTCTGAGAGAATGAAAAAACTTTTGAAAAATGCTGATGAATTTTACACGCCCAAAGAACGTCCTTCCGGTCACAATATTAGCGATCGATTTGCCAAAGATAATGGAGGTGCTATTCCATCTAATTTGCTAGAGATTTCTAATTCGGAAAGTAATTCTCAATACTTGCGTTGGTGCAAAGAGTTTAATGTTAAGGCGCATCCGGCACGTTTCCCCCAAAAACTACCGTCATTTTTTATAAATTTTCTTACTGAACCGGGAGACTTGGTAGTAGATATTTTTTCTGGTTCTAATACTACGGGTCATGCAGCAGAAGAATTATCAAGAAACTGGATAAGTTTTGAAAAAGAAAAACAATATGTTGCTGCATCAATATTTAGATTTTTGCCTCAAGAATATTTTTGGCAAGCGGATACAATATACAACCAATTGTTAAATGAGGAAGCATCGGGATTGATTTTACCTCAAAATAGGCTACTTTTTGAAGTTAATAATTATTGTTTTTAATTTTGCTAAACAGTCAAAGTTTTATTTGAGTTATCAAAATGCTCGAAATACAAAATAGATACAGACATTGTTTGAAGTTGCTATTTTCAATAGGAAAAATTTGGGCGATCGCCTACATTGCTGCCTGTATACTCTTGTTTATTCTGCAAACTCGTTTGATCTTTCAGCCAACACCTACAATCGCCAAAACACCCGATGCTTTTAACATCCCTTACCAAGAAGTTTGGTTGCCAGTTAAGGGTCGATCGCCCAAAATTGAAAAACTGCACGGTTGGTGGCTGCCCGCCGCAAATCGACAATCATTAGGAACTTTATTGTACCTGCACGGCAGGGGTTTTAACATCGGTGCGAATATCAATCAATCTTACCGTTTTCGGCAATTGGGTTTTTCGGTATTGCTGATTGATTACCGGGGTTACGGCCGCAGTCAAGGCAGCTTTCCCAGCGAAGCTCGGATATATGAAGATGCCGAAACAGCTTATAATTATTTAGTGAAACAGCGGCAATTGTCGCCCAGCGAAATATTTTTGTACGGTCATTCAATGGGAGGTGCTGTTGCTGTAGAATTAGCGATCGCACATCCGGAAGCTGCGGGATTAATTGTTCAAAGTTCGTTCACTTCAATGCTTGATATGGTAGAACGCTACAGTATAATGCGGCTGTTTCCGCTGCGGCTGCTGCTGACGCAAAAATTTGATTCTTTGGCTAAGGTTAAATTCCTGCGAATTCCGGTTTTGTTCGCCCACGGGACTGCTGACCCTTTGATTCCCAGTGGGATGAGTAAAAAGTTGTATGCTGCTTCTCCTGAACCGAAGAAAATTTTACTTGTTCCTAATGCTAAGCACAATAATGGAGATCTTTTTTTTAACAGTAGCGAATACAGTCAAACTCTTGTTGATTTTGCAGAGGAATATAGCATGAGATGAATGCCGATTACGCTCTCTATCTGTGAATTACTTCTACTCGATCTCCAAATTGTAGCTGCAAGACTGATTGAGCGCTGCCGCCATTAACGGCAATTTCTACCCAACCGTCAGAACCAGTTATGGCAATTAAATCGCCCGGTTGGCTGTCGCTGTAGGTTTTACCGCTGGGGATGCGAATTGCATCAGAACTATTGCTAATTGTTACTGACCAATTGTTACCTGTAATGCAATTATTGGGGATATTAGTAATTAGGTTGCCGAAGCGATCGACATATTGAACACAGCCTTCTATACCTGCGGCTGTAACGGCACAATTTGGTATCTCTAACTGCACTAAACTTGCAGGGTCGATGCACTCCCCCAACTCTTCCAAAGCCACCCCGTTGGCCAAGTAAGCGCCCGCAGCAGCGAAAATATCGCGACCGTGAAAAGTGCTGCTGGGTTGAGATGTGCGCCAGTATTTGGGGTTGGTGAGCTCGACAGAGGATCTCGCACTTTCCCGACTCAACACCCCGCTAAACAACCCGTTATCGGGCCCCACAAGCCAGCAATTAGCACACTTAATCGCAACAGGGCGTCTCTTGCTTCCCACACCCGGATCGACGACAGCAATATGTACGGTTTCCGGCGGAAAATAAGCAAAAGCAGTCATCAAACAAAACCTCGCCGCCGCAATATTTTGAGAGGGTATTTGGTGCGTAATGTCAATGACTTTGAGTTGGGGATTAATTTGGGCGATCGCACCTTTCATCACTCCCACATAAACATCGCTTAATCCAAAATCTGTAAGTAGAGTTATAATTCTATTTTTAGACATATATGCAAAGGTAAAAATATGGTATCACAATGGGAAAACTTTCTGAAAAACTTGGGAGAATGGCACGGTTCATTCACTCAGCTATCGCCGCGAGGAGAGGTAATTCGAGATACTCCTAGCATTCTTTCTCTCGAAGGTCTAAATGACAACAAAACTGTGAGATTAAAACTCCGCCGCTTTTCCCCAAATCCCAGCGGTGTCGGCGAACCGGAAGTTAGCGAACTTGTTAGAGAATATCAGGGTTTGGGCCGAGATATCTTGTTTTTTGAGAATGGATCTTTTTGTCAGGGAACTATTCAACTAGCGCCTTATTCTGAGTGCGGTGCAGAGTTTGGTTTTATCTACAATTATCGTCGGTTGCGCTTCGTTCAGCTATACAATACCGACGGCAATTTATCAAACCTTACCTTAATTCGGGAAAAGCAGCTCGATAAAAATGTCGCCGAACGTCCGCCTTTAAATGTTGAGGATTTGCTGGGAGAGTGGCAGGGCGAGGCCGTGACAATGTATCCAGATTCGCGTTCTCCTGACTTTTATTCTACCAATTTACAATTGCATTTGGAAAGTAGCGATCGCCTAACTCAAAAAATTACTTTTGGCAGTAATGCTACTGTTATCACTTCTAGCGCCCGCATTGACGGTTCCGTCCTGAATTTTAACGAAGGTTCTTTCCCCGTACAAGTTTTACTGCTTCCTGACGGCGGTTCTTGCACTTTACCTGTCAAGATTGAATCTAGAAAACCTATATTTTTCGAGGCCGGTTGGTTGGTAGAACCTGACTTGCGGTTTCGGATGATTCGCAGTTACAACGATCGGGGTGAATGGGTAAGTTTGACTTTAGTTACTGAACGCAAAATTAGTCATTAATTTTGTAGGGGCGGGTTCACCAACAATTTTTAATTCCATCCCAAATATTAATAAACCCGCCCCTACCCAACCAATAAATTATGATTGCGGAACAGGTTTGTCGGTATCTGGGACGGGTGGGGGCGGGCTTGTTAATTCTGCTATTTGATGATATAAACTTTGGCGAACCCGCCCCTACCAATCTGGGTATTTTCGCGAATGTTATTCGGCGGACTTTGTTTCCTGGGTTTGCGACTGAATCACGGCACTCCAGTCATCATTGTTAACAGCAGCTTCCAAATCATTAGCGCGTTCGCCTTCACTTTTGGTGGCTGTTTCTAACTCTTTGGTAAGAGTGGAATCGGCCATTGCTTTGCGTAATTTTAGCTTCTTTTCTTCATAAGCTTTTTGTTCCTCAGCAGACATTGCCGATCGCGCTGCTTGACCTACCGTAGCCGCCCACATTTCGCTGTCAGCAACGTTTCCAGGCGGAATGCTGCCGAGTTCGGCTATCCAAGCATCCCGCAAACTTTCCATTTCTTCCCGCTTGGGGAATTTGAAAGTTTGCACGCGCAGGAAAGCACAATTTTCAGGGCCATTTTGGGCGATGTGACCGTTGATTGAAAGCAGGATATTTCGCGAATAACCTACATACTGAGTGTTGCGGGAAGTGTCCATTACAGCGTAAACGCCGGCGACTTTCGCGTTAGTTGCTAAATCGCGCCATGTATCGATCGACATTACTTGCGTGCCGTCATTTTCTAATTCAGAAATAGTCGCTGCTGCGCTGTGTTCTGAGTCGGAACTGTATAAAAAGTTGTGCAGCCCTTCATGGGCCACAGGTACGTTTTGATGTTCAATTGCTGCGTCTCGACCGGCATTCACTTGATTAGCTTCCATAAAACCCAATTCCTCAAAAAATGTCAACTTTACTAATTAAATCCCGCTTTTAGGGGCGGGCTCTTCGGCCCGCCCCACAATAAAGTTCTCTTCGTGGAACAGGCATCTACCTGTTCGATTGTTTTTTTTGCCCTTATCTACTTAACTTACGGCAATTTGTTGCAATTCCTCGTCAGTCAATTTAACTTCGATCGCCTGCACAGAGTCCTCAATACTCGATACTTTTGTCGCACCGGGAATCGGAACTACGCAGGGCGATTGTGCCATCAACCAAGCTAATACTATACAGTAAACAGAAACGTTTTTTTCTGCAGCTAATTTGGCGATCGCGGGCATATCTTGCAAGCTGGTGACGCGGCGCCTTCCTCCCAGAGGGCTCCAGGGAAAAAATGTCAGTTTTTCGGTTTCGCAATATTCCAGAACGCCGTCTGATTCCGGTTGTCTGTGCCAAGGATTGTACTGATTCTGCACGGAGACAACTTCGACTGTATCGCGGGCGCGTTTGATCTGCTCTACAGAAAAGTTGGAAACTCCAATAAATCGAATCATTCCTGCTTCTACTGCTTCTTTTGCAGGTGCTAGGGCTTCCTCGATTGTATAACCGGGATCGGGCGCGTGATATTGCCAAAGGTCGATCGGTTTCTGGCCGCCCAATGCTTCAAAACTTTCGCGAATTGTCTTGCGTAAATGGTGGGGGTTGCCGTTGCGCGTCCACGCACCTTGAGGCCGCATTAAGCCGCCTTTAGTAGCCACAGTAACTGCCCGAGTATCTCCGGTGTACTGTTCCAAAGCTTTGGCAATCAGTTCTTCGTTATGGTGTTTGTCGGATTGATCTTGGCAGTAGGAATCTGCGGTGTCAATTAGGGTGACACCCAAATCGAGGGCCCGGTGAATTACCCCAATTGATTGCGATTCTGGCGGCCGGCCGCTTAAGGACATCGGCATACCTCCAAGACCGATCGCGCTGATAGTAAAATTAGTGTTTCCCAGTTGTTTTCTTTTCATTGTTTTGCCTTCGTTTGCGTGGTTTATTTCCAGTTTACCTTCCCAGGATAGGTTTAAATCTTACATTTATTTAACTATCTAAGTAAATAGAAAAAATATTTTTTAGATAAGCTGTTTTGCCTGAAAAATGTATATTTCTATTCCCTATTCCCCCCGTGTCAAATCCTCTCCCTCTCAAACATCATAGACAATCTAGATGTGCAGCAGCAAACCCTAGCTACTGAACTAGCTGGAAGCGCTGGTGTAAAAGCGGAGTGCAAATTGCCAGAAGTAGCGGGAGAAAAATAACAGCCCGATCGCCAATATTCCCGCCCCAGCGATCCAAAAGATTTCACCTCTCCCCAGCATGGCTTCTGCAGGCACAGTCGTCAAGAAGGCAACGGGAACTACGAAAGTGAAGAAAAATCGATAAGCTGCAGGATAAGCTGCCATGGGAAATCTACCCGCTTCTAACAATCCTTCAAGAACTTCGGTAACATTGTAAATTTTGACAAACCAAATGCTGGTTGCCCCTAACATAAACCATATACTGTAAAGAGTAATAGTTCCGAAGAATAGCGGTATTGCTGTTAAAAAATAGTTGCCGATTGCTACTTCCAATTTGTTAGCAGCATACAGCAACAATACGGTGCCCAAGATTAAATCGGGGATTCCCCAAGGCGAAACTGTGTTTGCAGATAGCCAGAATTGGGAACTGATGGGTTTGAGGAGTACGAAATCGAGAGTACCTTGCTGGACTCGATCGACAATACGGCTGAGATTAGGTGCTAGAAACGTTGACGAAAACCCCTGTAAAATCGTGAAAATACCGAGTACAACTAAGGCTTCTTCCCATTTCCACCCAGAAAACGTATAACCGGTACGGTAGAACAAAAACAGCCCAAACAAGCTGCCCGCAAGATTGCCGAGGCTGCTGACGGCCGCGAGGACAAAGTTGATGCGGTATTCGAGTTCCGCGGCGATCGCCGCACCCCAGAACAATTTCAGTACGTGCAAATATCGTCCCATGTTTGTCGCCATTTTTTGCCGTGTAAATACTTAAATTCCCCTATTGTAAAGGTTGTGTGAAATTAATTGCTGTACGGCTGTTCATTTCACTATAACAATAAATTATTTAGACCGCTTACTTAAGTAGTTTTACTGACATCTAGTATTAAGTTATTTAACAAAAATTAAACAAAAATCACAATAATTATTAATTTAAGTCAATCTCAAGCCAAGATATTTTGGCAATTATTAAAATTAATTCATTTTTTGACAAAAGCATGGCTTGATTGATTAAGAATACTAATATGTTACAAACTTTAATATTATAAATGTTTGAGAAAGATCTAGGCATACCAAAACGGAACACTTAAAATGGTGCATACGTACTCAAAAGGAATACGTCATCATAAATAAGTAATCATACGTACAAAAGAGGGTTCAAGAAATTTACTTAACTAACAACACGTAAGGAAAAAAAACATGGATGCTTTAACATTATCGAGACTGGGCGTCAAGCACACCAAGAGTGCAGTAGCCGAATCGCTGCGGATCAATACAGGATACGACATGACAAGCCCAGTCACTTTTTACGGGATTGTCAACGAGCGCTGCAATGTTAAATGCCGCCAGTGCGAGTATTGGCGCCTCAAAGAATATAAAGACGAAATGACGATCGAAGAATGGCAAAATGCTCTCTTGAGCGTCAAAGAATTTGTGGGCGAATTTTCAATCAACTTTAGCGGCGGCGAACCTTATATTAAAAAAGGTTTTCTAGACTTGCTGGCCTTTGCGAATAAAAACGGCATTCACGCCGGCGTCACCACCAACGGCTATTGCATGACTAAGGAAAACGCAGCCAAAACTGTCGCTGCTCGTCCTTTTAATGTGAATATCTCAGTTGACGGGCCGAATGCAGAACTGCACGATTATTTGCGCGGTCAACCGGGATTGTTCGATCGGCTTTCTCAAGGAATCGGTTATCTGCGCGCAGAACAAGAAAAACAGAACGTCCTGTTTCCGATCAACGTCAAACCGACAATGAACCGACTCAATTTCCGCCACCTCCCGGAAATAGTCACCTGGGCTCAGGGAATTGGGGCGACGACGGTGAACTTCCAACCTGTCAACCGCTGGACGCCAGAAACATACGAGGAATTGTGGATTGAAAAAGAAGACATGGAGGAATTTGCACAAGTAATCGAGCGGCTAATTGAAATGAAGAACCACGGTGCTCCGATTATGAACAGCGATGAAGTGTTGCGATTGATGGTTCCTCACTTTGCCGAAGAAAAAGCTCCTGATTCAACTCGTCCTTGTCGCGTTGGACTGCGAAATTACTGGATTGATACGCGCGGCGATGTGAAATTGTGCGATGAGTTTCCGGTGATTGGCCATGTGAAAAACGCCAGCGCCCGCGAGATTTGGTACGGCGAAAAAGCTCAGGAAGTCCGCCGCGATACTTTGAATTGCGGCAAGCTTTGTCTGATTACTTGTGTCTCGCAAAAGACGATTTTGGACAAGGTAAAAATGGGGATGAAGTTATTAAAGAATTGAGGTGTGAGGAGTGTTAATATTGCTTTTGTTCATGGTGGCCGGGTTTTATCAAAAACCCGGTTTTTTGTTTGATGAATTGTATTCCCGTTCGGTTTTGCTGAAGGACACGGCAATGCAGTTTGCTTGCGAATACAATATTTTGTATCAGTCGTAGGGTGCGTGACGGTGAAAAAATATTGCACCGCAGCCCTTTACTATTGACTCTCACGCACCGGTTTACCTGGCCAATATTTTTCTTACCAGCAGTAGGATTCTGGGGGAGATTTTTCTCGCCAGCGGCAGGATACCCAGTATCAGCAGGCCGAATATTAAACCGAAAAGCAAACTCCAGATTATCGTCGCGGTGAAGGTGATGAAGCGGGAGGGAAAAATCGGGTTGCCATTTAATTGGTTTAGCGTTGATTAGGGGATAGCTGGCCCAAAAGAGTTGTCCACCGCCGATCGCATTTCCGACAAAAAAGATGATATTCTCAAGTTGGCAAGATCGCTTTTGGGAGCATCTCAATGAAAGCAGCCCTCCGCTTGAAATTGGAGCTAGGAGTCAGGAGTCAGGAGTCAGGAGGAAAGAGTCAGAAGGAAGAAGGAAAAAGTCAGAAGGCAGGAGCCAGAATAAGTGTTTTTACAAATATGAGATGCTCCCTCGCTTTTTCTCTTTTTATTCGTTCTTCCTGTCTATTTCCATTTGTTCGCGAGCGGGATCTTTCTCTTCTTGTTTCTTTTGCTTGTATAATTTTATTTGTTAGCGATCGCGCTGACGTTCCCTCTCTTCTTCCGGTTTAATTCCACCTGTTCGATTGCCATTATCCCGCGAATGGTGGATATTGTCGGCGGGAACAAATCTTGATTGGCAATCAGGTAGTGTCAGTATTTTTCAATTTGACTTTGATATTTGCGCGATCGCAAACTCAGGAACTTCTGCAAAAACACTAGATTGTCGCCTTTAATGGCTGAAGCTTTAACTTTAGCATAACTTTCGACATAATTTTCCGCATTAATATCAACAGTATTGCGATCTGCCTCCCCACAGCAAACAAGCTTCCTATCATTTAAGGAGATGGTGGAGGAAGCGAATCAATATTGGCTAGGGCAAAATTGAGAAAGTATTCTGTCCGCGATATCAGTTGTTCGGCATCGGTTTCTGTTATATTTGGATCGACATTATAATCCGCTCTGAGACGAGTTCTTTCAGCATCAATTAGGTAGCGGTGCAGTTCTACCGGAACTCGATTAGTGCGAGCGAAGCGTTCCCCAAAAGCAGCGATAACGGCTGAGTGTCGGGAATAGGATAGTCCTTCAGCTTCTAAAAATGCTGTGGCGATATAAAACATTGAATAATAAGCACGGGAAGTGGCAAATTCAGGAAAACCGGTGTTGTTCAATTCTCTCGCTGCTTGTAAACTTCTACTCGCTTTATCCAGTAGTCTTTGTTGTTCTGGAGTCATATCGCTAACCCGTCTTGACGAATGTTGCGGAAGAAACCATTATTGTGCTGATAAAATTGCTCATCAGTGGCAAATGCACAGCTAATCAGCACATTATATTCTAAACATAAGTCGGCAATTAAAATACTAATTCTATCGCTTTCTTGAGAGTAGTTAAAGGATTTATTGAGAACTATTAAGATATCTATATCGGAGTCTGGTCTAGCATCACCTCTAGCTTGGGAGCCAAAAAGAACAATTTTGTCTAATTGTTCGCCGTAAAGTTTTTTGAGACCTTGCTGAGTTTTGGTGACAATTGTTTGGATTTGTTTATTCATATTACCCGAGCGGTTGTATTTAGATAATTTGTGTTATTGAATAATTATATTATACTAAAAAGTGGATCGCCTACACGTTGAGAAAAAGACATAAAGTGCGATCGACCTTTCCAGACCAAAAATGCGATAGCACTGACACTCTAAACCAAATATCGCCCTTCTCATTCCACTTATGTCGATCGCCCCATCACCTATAATTTTAATTAACATCCTGTCCCTCCCTTAAGCAGGGCTGGGGGGACAGGATGAAAGGGGAAACGAAACCTAAAGCGATCGATAAACGCGATAGTTAATTTCAGGGAAAATATTATCAATCTCCTCAACCTTCTCCAACCAACCCGAATCAACTTTCCCTTCTTTCACTTCATCGTAAAGCTTGTGAAAGCGCATTAAGTGCGATCGAGTCCGGCGCACTGCATAGGGCACCATCGTCCCTGTACGCATGATAAACGCCCAGTCAGAAGATTGAGCTAGCAGCACTTCCCGCGCGGCTTGGTTCAAAGCCCGCCACTGCAATTCATCCGCAGGTTCCATGCTTCCCAACTCAATCATCCGTTCTGCCGCTTTGTGCAAGTGCGGGTAAATCCAAGCATTGGTATCGTTGAGCCAATATTCGTGGAAACCCCGGAAACCCCAGCTAGACTGAGACGGGCGGCACACTTGCTGAGTCGGATTTGCCCGCAAATAATCGGCTAAGTGCGTCATCTCGTAGGTATTTTGGTCGTACCAACTCTTGCGGAACAGGTAATCTAAGAACCAAGGCCCTTCGTACCACCAGTGACCGAAAAGTTCCGCGTCGTAAGGCGAAACAATAATCGGCGGACGCTGCATAATGCCGTTGAGGTGTTCGACTTGGCGTTCCCGGTTAAAAGCAAAGTTGCTGGCGTGTTCGGCTGCTTTTTCCCTTGCCCAGTAAGGATCGTACAACTGTTTATCGCCTAAACCCAATCCGCGACCGGTGATTTTGTGATATTTAATCCCGGTATTTTTCCGCTGGCCGTTGGGCATGATGTAGGGCTTAATGTAATCGTAGTCAGCTTCCCAGCCCAAATCTTTGTAGAATTCGCGGTATTCGGCGGCCCCTGGATAGCCGACTTCGGAAGACCAAACCTGCTGCGAGGATTCGTGATCCCGGCCGAACGCTGCGACTCCGCATTCGGTGAAAATCGGGGCGTAACTGCCGTAGCGGGGACGCGGGCGGGCGTAGAGGATGCCGTGACCGTCTGTGAGAAAGTAGCGGAGGCCCGCGTCGGCTAACATCCTCTCTAAGCCTTCGTAGTAGGCGCATTCGGGCAGCCAAATGCCTTTTGGTCGGCGGCCGAAGTTTGCTTCGTAGTTGTCGCAAGCTACTTGAATTTGCGCCCAAACTGCCTCGGGGTACATTTTCATCAGCGGTAGGTAGCCGTGGGTAGCGCCGCAGGTGATGATTTCGAGGTTGTTGGTATCTTGGTGTTCTTTGAAGGCTTTGACTAAATCTCGATCGTACTTTTCCCAAAAGTTGCGGACAACAGAGAAATGGGCGGCGTAATGTTCTGCCAAATACCGGAGGTGACCGTTGCCGCTGTTGTGTTCGATTTCGAGATCCGCTAATTCTTCGAGTTTAGCCAAGTGGTCGTCGAAGCGGTCTTGCAGCAAGGGGTCGCGCAGCATTGCCACCAAGGGCGGCGTCATGCTCATGGTAATTTTAAAGTCGATGCCGTCGCGCTTGAGCCCTTCAAAGACTTGCAGCAGGGGAATGTAGGTTTCCGCGATCGCCTCAAACAGCCATTCTTCTTCTAAAACGTAGTCGCTTTCGGGGTGGCGGACAAAAGGCAAGTGGGCGTGGAGAACGAGGGCGAGGTAGCCAATAGTCATAGTGATTTGGATGCCGTAGTTATTAACTGACGCCAGTTAGGGACAGCTTTAAAATATTTTAAGATTTTATGCTGAAACAGGCGCAAAGCGTGCCGTGTTTTTTTAATGGCCTTTCTCTAACAAACTAAATGTCAGCAAATTCTGATTTTCTGCTTGCTGTCTGATTAGACCTGCTGCTGTTTGAGAGTCTACTGCCTTTGAAAAAAAGAATCCCTGGGCGTACTCACATTTTAACCCTTTTAGTATAGATAGTTGCGAGGCTTCTTCGACTCCTTCTGCTACTACATCCATGCCTAAATTGTGGGACAAAGTAACGATCGACCGCACAATTTCTGTCGGGTCAATGCCTCCTTTACTAAAATCGAACTCACCTCCCATCCTGCTAACAAAAGAGCGGTCTATTTTTAAGGTATTGGTAGGGAAACGGTGCAGGTAGGAAAGCGATGAATAGCCGGTGCCGAAGTCGTCAATACACAAGTGTATATTTCGGGTTCTGAGCTGCACCAGCAGTGCTGTTACTGATTCGGAATTTTCTATGAGTACGCTTTCGGTAATTTCTAGTTTTAAACTGCTGCCGTCGAGGTGAGTTTCTGCGAGAACTTGGTCGATGTATTCGATTAAATCTGGCTGAGAAAACTGTTTGACAGAAATGTTGACGCTAACGCTCAAGGGGGGGTTGCTGGGAAATAGCTGCTGCCACTGGCGGATTTGGTGGCAAGCTGTGCGGAGTACCCAGCGGCCGAGGGGTACGATCAAGCCGGTTTCTTCGGCGATGGTGATGAATTCGCCGGGGGAAACTAAGCCGCGTTCTGGATGCTGCCAGCGCACTAGGGCTTCAAAACTGGTAATTGTGTTATTGGCGACCGACACGATCGGCTGGTAGTGAATAATAAACTGGGGCGCTGCGGATAAGGGAGGTAAGGCTGATTCCGGGGATGGGGGAAAGTCTTCTTCTCTGGTCGGCTCTCTAATTGATTCGATCGCCCGCCGCAGATCGTTTTCTAGCTGCAACAGCCGCAAAGCGTGGGCGTGCATGGAACTGTTGAAAACTTCGTGTCGGGCTCTGCCGAGTTCTTTGGCGCGGTACATTGCTGTGTCGGCATCGCGCAGCAGGGTTGTCGGTTCCTGGTATTGGCCAGAACTCAAAGCTATGCCGATGCTGGCGGTGATAAATACTTCGTGTCCGTCTAGAAGGAGAGGGGAGGTGATTTTCTTTTGCAGGCGGTTGACAATGGCGGTAGCTTCATTGATGCCCTCGATGTCTTCTAGCAACAGCACGAACTCGTCTCCTCCGAGGCGGGCTACTGTATCTCCGGGCCTCATGCAATCTTCCAGACGCCGCGCGATCGCTACTAGCAGTCGATCGCCGATGGCGTGGCCGAGGGAATCGTTGACTACTTTAAATCTATCTAAATCGAGAAACAGCACCGCAAACAAGTAGTCTTTGCGCCGCCCGGCCAGCCTCAGAGCGTGTTCGAGCCGATCGGTAAATAGCGATCGGTTGGGCAATCCAGTGAGGGCGTCGTGAAAAGCATCGTGCAGCAGTTGTTCTTCGGCGAGTTTGCGCTGAGTGATGTCGTGACAGTTAATCACGATTCCCTCGACTGCAGGATCGTAGAGCAAGTTGGTGGCTACAGCTTCTACATAACACCAGGAACCGTTGCGGTGGCGGACTCGGTACTCAACTGGGCTCTGGCTTCTTTTGGGGTTGTCAATGGCTTTGTGGAGGGTTTCGGCGATCGTGGCGCAGTCGTCGGGGTGAACTATGTCTAAGGCGCTGCGCCCGATCGCCTGGTGGGGCGCGTATCCTAAAATTCGCTTGACGGAAGGGCTGATGTAGCGGAAGATTCCTTCGGCGTCGAGAATGATCGTGATGTCTGTGGCGTTTTCAATCAGCGAGCGAAATCGCTGTTCGCTTTGGCGCAGGGCTGATTCTGCTTGTTTGCGATCGCTGATGTCGAGGGCTACTCCGTCTATAATTACGTCGCCGTTTTCGTTTTTGGAAAATTTAGCGCTGTCTTGCACCCACTTGACCTCCCCAGATCTCAGAACGATGCGGTACTGCCGGTCGCACGGCAAAAGACTCGCTCTCGATGCTGCTACGAGGCTGTCACACGAGCTTTTGTCCTCTGGATGGATGATTTCGGTCAAGAGTTCCGGGTGTGCAATCACTTCTTCAGCCGCGATCCCAGTAACTTCGCGCACGCCCGGACTGATATAGGGCATGGACATTGTGCCGTCTGGATGGAGCACGGTGCGGTAGACTGAGCCGGGAATGTTGGCTGCCATTGTGGCTAGCTGCTGCTGGATGCCGCAGACTGCTGCTTCGGCGCGCTTGCGTTCTGCAAGTTCGGTTTGGGCTTGTTGGTAGAGTTCGGCTTGGTGGATCGCGATCGCGCACTGATCGGCTATGGCTTTGAGTAGGGAGAGTTCTTCGACGCTCCAAGATCGCGCCCGATCGCACTGATAGAGGCTAATTCCGCCCAAAAATGACTGCTGGTAGAGCAGCGGGGCGATCGCGACGGCGCGAAACCCTACCAACTTTGCTGATTCTTGCAGCGACGCGCACAGTGTCGATAAGTCGTGGACGATCAGGGTTTCCCCGGCCGCGAGTCCGGATTGGTAGTGCTCTGCCACTTGGCAATTTAGCCCGACGAACCGTTCTCTGTGGGATGCTTTGCTGATGTAGCGAACTCTGATGCCGCCTTCAGTGTCTGGCTGCAAGATGGCGCACGCGCTGATTTCGAGAGCTTCGTGCAGTTGATCTGCGGTGGTTTGCAGCACTTCGTCGAGTACAAGGGTGAAGCGCATGGCTTGGAGGATGCGGTTGACGATCGCTTCACGAGTCGCTTGCCGCTGAATTTGGGCGATCGCTTCTTGTTGCTGGCGCCGCATTTTGTATTCTTGGAGCGATCGTTCTAAGACTGTTGGCAACCTAAACAGCCGCCCTTTTAATACGTAATCGGTCATTCCGGCTTTGATGCACTCAACAGCCGCTTCTTCTCCCAAACTTCCCGTTACTAAAATCAAGGGTATGTCTTGCCCTAATTCCTGCATTAATTTCAACACTTCTAAACCGTTGAAGCCGGGGAGGCGGTAATCTGAGAGTACAGCATCGTACTTGCAATTCTCGAGCAGTTTTCTGCACTCTGTTGCTGTTTCTGCCGTGTCGCACTTAAAATTTACCCCTCCCGATTCTAAGGCGAGCACTATTAATTCCATATCTTCTGCCATGTCTTCGATAATCAACAATTTTAATGTTGATTCCGCTACCATTTTTAGTAGATAGTTGGTCTCATTTATATCTAACATAAGGTATTGAGGAGGTTTTTAATTGGTTATTCGTGTTTTTGCTACTATTTTTTTAGACTGAGTTTGGTTGTTAATGTTATCTCGATTTTTTAGTAATTTTTAGCAAAATCAATTCTCTACTCTACTCGCAAGACCTTTATTTAGCACCGGCAGTCGAGGGCTCGCCGAACCGATTGGGGATCGTCCCAATTTTTAAAACAGCGTTTTTTAGGAATACGAGCATCTTTCACAGCCCAGCCCAGATCTTGCGCTTTCATCCCTAAGAGTGAACACTTCTGTCACACCAAAATTCGGATTCTCTCACTGATTGTGACTTATTTAAGTGTATAAAAGTTTTAAATTCTGAATTTAAAACTCTTATACACTTAATTACGAATCTATATTGCCGCTTGAGATTGTTTGCCCTAGTTTAAAGTAAAAGGTGGCTCCTTGACTAGGCAGGCTTTCGGCCCAAACCGTGCCGCCGTGGCGGTGAATAATCCGCTGGACGATCGCCAAACCGATGCCGGTACCTTCAAATTCTCTCTGGGAGTGCAGCCTCTGAAAGGCTCCAAACAGGCGATCGGCATATTCCATCGGAAAACCCACCCCGTTATCCTTGACAAAAATCGTCCCATCAGGTAAACCCTCAATAACTATTGTAGCCGGAGTGCGTCCGCGGCTGAACTTGACGGCGTTGCTAATCAAGTTGCTGAACACCTGTTGCAGCAAGGTTGGATCTCCCATTACTGTCGGCAAATCTCCGACGGCAAATTCAACGTTGTGGGGAGTTTGGGCCGGATCTGCGACAGTTGGGGGCTTAGTCAATTTAATCGCATTTTGTACCAAAAGGCTCAGATCGATCGGAATTTGCATCAACTCGGTGCGAGTCACCCGCGACAGGGCGAGCAAACCGTCAATCAACAGGCTCATTTTTTGGCTGCTGTCTTCAATTATTTCGATATAGTGAACTATTTTGCGATCGCTCAAAGCCTCTGTTGATTCTAACCGCTGTTTCAAGGCATTCACAAAACCTGAAATGTGTCGCAAAGGTGCGCGCAAATCGTGGGAAACTGAGTAAGAAAAAGATTCTAATTCTTGATTGGCCGCTTCTAATTGCTCTGTGCGTTCTGACAAAGCTTGTTTTGTCTCTACCAACTCAGTGATATCGCGAGCAGTGCCAATTAAAGCATAAACCTCGCCGTTAAGATTTCTCAGGGGAATTTTAAAAGTATCGAAGTAAACATTGCCACCCGGTTTCACAAATGTTTCCTGGTAGTGCAGAGTTGTGCCGGATTCAAATACTTGCAAATTTTCCCGGCGAAATCGTTCTGCGAGTTCGCTGGGATAGCACTCAAAAATAGTTTTGCCCAGCATCTGCTGTCTGCTGTCGAAGCCGGAAAAGTCGGCAAGGGGATGGTTGACAAAAGACAAGCGCATATTGTCCCGTTCTACAACATAAATGTAGTCCGGCAAAGCATCAAAAAAAGTCTCTAATTCAGCAGTCCGCTGGGCGACTTGAGCTTCTAAAGTTTCGTTGAGTTCTTTGAGTTCAGCTTCGGCTCGTTTGCGTTCGGTGATATCTTGACCGATGCCGATACACCTGCCGTCGGAAAGGCGAACATTTGCCCAAGAAGTGTCGATAATTCGCCCGTCTCTAACTTTTGTTTTGAAGTCGCCCCACTTCTGATTTGCTGCTTTAATTTCATCCCAAACGTATTGACGGTACTCGGGCTGCGGATAAAATTCCGCCAAGATATCGCGGTCTTTGATTTCTGCCAAACTCCAGCCTAGCACTTGTTCCCAGTAGCGGTTTACCCAGTTTATTTGACCGTTTTTATCTAAAAATGCGAGCATGATGGGCACGTTGTCGAAGATAGTTTGCAGCAGTTCTTTTTGTTGTTTTAATGATTCTTCGGCTTGTTTGCGATCGCTGATGTCGAGTACGGAACCGATAACTTGCTTCATTTGTCCGTCTGGGGTTCTTTTGAAGATTGTAGACCGATCGTGTACCCAGCGCCATTCCCCATTTTTGTGTTTGATTCTATAGTCTATGTCATCGGTTTCATGGGGATTGCTGCTGCGTGTTAGCCGCTCCATACCTGTAATTAGCTTGAACATATCTTCGGGATGAACTAAGTTCACTACAGCATCTGTACCCAAATCTTGCAATTCTTTTGTCGTGTAACCGAGCATCGCTGTGACAGACTCATTTGCATAAATATTTTTGTTTTCTACTGCATCGTAAATGTAGAGAAAGTTGGGAATAGTTTTCACAATGCTTTCTAATAGTTCTTGATTTTTTTGCAGTTCCGATTCTGCCTGTTTGCGCTCGCTTAAGTCCAGCACAAAACTGACACCAAACTGCTGCGTCCCTTCTAAAAATGTGCTGCCCAACATTACTGCAACGCGGCTACCATCGGAGCGAATAAATTCTTTTTCAAAGGGAACAACTGTGTTCCTAGCCTTAAGTTCTGCTACTTTTTCTGTGTCTAAACTGACGTATTCTGGCGGTGTCATTTCTTGCCAGTTAATTCTTCCTGACAGCAGATCGTCCCGCGTATAGTTTACTGTCTTTAAAAATGGAGCGTTGGCATCTATAATGCGCCCGTTAATGTCCCAAAATATTATGCCGATCATGTTGGAATCAACTATGGCTCTAAATTTGGATTCGCTTTGTCGCAACTCGGATTCGGCTTGTTTTAGTTCTGTGATATCGCGGGTGATGGATAAAACTGTTTCTACTGAATTGTATTCATCAAACTCGGGAATGACTCGACAGTGGTAATATTTTATGCCCTCGGGAGTGAGAAATTCAAATTCTACGGTTTCTTGTTTGCCGGTACTAAAAACTTTCAGAAAAGCCTCGTCCCACAGGTCACACAAGTGCGGTGGTATTTCTGATTCTTGGTTGGTTTTACTAATGAATTCTGCGGGGGGTTTTCCGGTTGCTGATTCTACTGCTTGGTTGACGTACCGGAGGCGCAATTCTCGATCGAACCGCGCTATGATATCGGTAGCATTTTCGGCTAGGGTGCTGAATGCCTGTTCGCGCTGCTGCAGTTCTTCTTGAGTGCGGTGGTGTTCGGTTACGTCTCTGGCAAAAGAGAGAATTGAAACTACTGTTCCCAATTCATCGATGAGTGCAGAATTGTACCATTCGCAGTAAATTACCGAGCCATCTTTGGTATAGTTGCGGTTGCGGCAAACGTTGCGGGGTTCTCTGCGGTGTAACAGTTGATTTGCGACGGCGCACACTTCCTCGAAGTCTTCTTGATGAACTATTGACCATTGGTGCCAGTATTGGCCAATTGCTTCTGCTGCACTCCAGCCAAATAGTTGTTCTGCCATTGGCGACCACCGCACTACCCGAAATTCCCTGTCCCACTCTATAACTGCCATTGGCAAGTTTTCTAGGTGAAATTCCCGCCGCGAGTTGGCTTTTTTTATTTGAGTTTGAAGTTGCTGCCGGAGTTGCTTTACCTCGACCAAGCGGTCGCTGAGTTCCTGTGTATTTGCTGAGCCGACGTTGGCAATGCGAGCAATGGTTTCTGCTGTTTGTTTTTCGAGTTCGTTCCAAGCGAGTTCGAGGGCTGATTCCGCCTGCTCTAGCTCAGTGATGCTGTTCTGAAACAGTGTGGCACTTTCAACTGGAATTTCAGGCATAGTTTTGACACTTAGACAAGTGTTACTTTTAGAATGCAAAAAAAAACTTAAAAATTAAAAATATAGAATTTCCTGTTAAATTATACATTTTAAATTTTTAGTTGGTGGGCGGAGCCGATCGTTGCAAGCGGGCGGCGTTATTAAAGACTGCCAGTAAAAAAATGTGGGTACAGATCGATCGGCAATTGTAGTCGCTCGATCTAAAACTCTCCTGGGTAAGGGAAGGGTGCGGGCAGGAGCAGGCGCTAAGTATATTTTTGCACAGAGTTGTTGTTTGGGGGCGATCGAAAGGAGATCGGCGCGGCTGCGGGCCCGGGTCGATCGCGAATCTGTAGCAGGGAGCGGCCCGTGCAGATCCCCATTAGTAGTCTCAACTAAACACGCTTTCTCAAAGTCCGGCAGGGGTTTAAACCTGCAAAACTAAGGGTTGGACGCGCTTGTTGACACCAATGAAACGACCCCTACCTACAAATAATCTCCCATCAGTTTGGTCAATAAAAAGCTAAAATAAAATCTAAAGTTATTCAGTCTTGTAGGTCGCTTATGACTGCTGCTGCACCCTCTTCGATAAAAAACCAAACTCAGTATGAAGCCATTATCGGTCTCGAAACTCATTGTCAATTGAGTACGAATACTAAAATTTTCTCCAGTTCTTCTACAGAATTTGGCAATGCCCCAAATACTAACATTGACCCAATTTGTATGGGAATGCCTGGAGTGTTGCCAGTATTAAATCAAAAAGTTCTGGAGTATGCGGTGAAAGCAGGGCTGGCTCTCAACTGCTCTATCGCACCTTACAGCAAGTTTGACCGCAAGCAATATTTTTATCCCGATTTGCCGAAAAATTATCAAATTTCTCAGTTCGATTTGCCGATCGCTACTAACGGTTGGCTAGAAATTGAACTGGTGGATGAGAAGGGAAATTCTACTAGAAAAAAAATCGGCATCACTCGCTTGCACATGGAGGAAGATGCCGGAAAATTGGTTCACGGCGGCAGCGACAGGCTCAGCGGTTCAACTTATTCAATGGTGGATTACAACCGCGCCGGTGTGCCTCTAATCGAAATTGTTTCGGAACCGGATTTGCGATCGGGCGCGGAAGCTGCTGAATACGGTCAAGAATTGCGCCGGATCGTGCGCTACATCGGTGTTGGCGACGGCAATATGCAGGAAGGTTCGCTCCGGTGCGACGTGAATATTTCGGTGCGCCCCGTTGGCTCAAAAGAGTTCGGCACGAAGGTGGAAATAAAAAATATGAACTCTTTTAATGCGATCGAACGGGCGATCGATTACGAGATCGAGCGGCAAATTCAAGCTGTGGAAAATGGCGAAACCATCGTCCAAGAAACCCGGCTGTGGGATGAAAACAAGCAGTGTACTTTCAGTATGCGGGTGAAGGAAGGTGCGAGCGATTACCGGTATTTCCCGGAACCTGATTTGCCTCCGATCGAAGTTTCGACCGAGCAATTGCAGGATTGGAAAGCTCAACTGCCGGAATTGCCGGCAATGAAGCGCCACCGCTACGAAACTGAGCTCGGTCTTTCTCCCTACGACGCGCGGGTGCTGACTGACGACAAAGCGGTGGCGGAGTATTTTGAAAAATCGATCGCCGCCGGTGCTGGTGTCAAACAAGCTGCGAATTGGGTGATGGGCGATATTACTGCTTATCTCAAAAGTGAAAAACTGGCGATCTCAGAAATTCCTTTCCAACCGCAGGATTTAGCCGAACTGCTGGGGCTAATTGAGGCCGGTACGATCAGCGGCAAAATCGCTAAGGATATTTTGCCGGAGTTGCTGGCAAACGGCGGTTCGCCTCAGAAGTTCGTTGAGAGCAAGGGTTTGATTCAAATTTCGGATACTGGGGCGATCGATCGAGCGATCGATGCCGTGTTGGCCGCCAATCCCAAGGAGCTCGAACAGTACCGAGCCGGTAAAACTAAACTGCTGGGCTTTTTTGTCGGCAAGGTAATGAAGGAAACGGGCGGCCGCGCCGATCCCAAATTGACCAACGAGCTGCTGCTGGCGAAGCTTAACGCCGCAGGCTAAGCATTCGTTAAGGCAGGGCAGTTTCATTTTCCGCAGGGGCCGTGCCTTTCTTTGTAGGTCCTCTTGGTCTGAGGGGCCGATCGAATCGTCTAGGTCGGGGGTAGGAACAGAAAGGCACTACCCTACAAAATTGCGATTTTCGCGAGAATGAAACCGCCCTGGTTAAGGGGTTCTGCAGCAGATACAGGGGCGGGCGGTTTTTCTCGATTCCGCCGCTGTCTCGCTCTCCCTTCTGGCTCGTAACTTTATAATTCATCTAGATTTCTTTACAACATCTTCACGTTTGGGGGTAACACCCCTCATCCCTATCGTGTTATATTGTGTTACGTAGATGCACCCTGATGGCAGAGGGAGTTACTTAGGTAGCTCTCTCTTTTTTTGTCTTTTTTTTTTCACGGACGTGAAAATAAGGATGGGGAGAGGGGGATGGGCTATACCGATTACCGATTAGCAATTACCGCTTTGAGTCGATTAATATCAACTTTAGTTATTAACTAAGTTTGACATTATGAGCGAACAAGCTAGCGATCTAATCAAGCAGGGGATTTCGCAATATCAAGCGCGCCAATTTGAGGCGGCGCTGGGTTCTTGGCAGGAAGCGCTGGCGCTGTATCGCTCAATGAACGATAAGCGGCGATCGGGTGCGGCGCTGGGTAATATGGGCGTAGCTTACGAAGCGCTGGGAAATTACGCTCGGGCGATCGACTGCTACCAGCAGCATTTGGTGTTAGCGCGGGAAATTGGGGATCGCCGGGGCGAGGCCAATGCTTTGGGAAATCTGGGCAATGCTTGCTGTGCTCTGGAGGATTTTTCTAGTGCTATTGATTATCAGCAGCAGCGTTTGGCGATCGCGCAGGATACGGGCGACGGGCGCTCTGAGCTCGAAACTTTGGGCAATTTGGCACTAGCTTACGATGCTAAGGAAGATTTGCCTAGTGCGATCGAATGCTATCAGCAGCAGTTGTCGCTCGCGCGCACCAGCAAGGACGATCGCATTGAGCGCAATGCTCTCAAGAATTTGAAGCTTGCTTACAAGTATTTAGCAGATTACGAAAAGGCTAACCAGTACCGACAGCAGCAATTGGCGATCTTCCGGGAACTGTTTTTAATTGATAAAAATAAGAGTTTTGCACAACTTGCAGAAACAGTTGGTTTGAATCCGATTGAGGATTTTGCTGGGACTAACTTAAGCGGTTTTGACTTGCACTACACTGATTTTAAGGGTGCGGATTTGCGCGAAACCAACCTCCGGGGAGCAGATTTGACTTTGGCCGATCTCAGCGGTGCTTTGCTGAGCGCTGCTATTTTAATTGATGCTAACTTGTGCAATGCTAATTTGCGGGATGCGGAACTCAGCAGCGCCAATTTGAGCGGTGCTGATTTGCGGACAAAGCTGCCCCGGGCGAATTTGAGCGGTGCAAATTTAACCGGCGCCAATTTGAGCAGTGCTTATTTACAGAATGCGATTTTAGTAAATGCCAATTTGACAAATACTGATTTCAAAAATGCTGATTTAAGCGGTGTTAATTTGAGCGGTGCGAATTTAAACGGTGCTGATTTGAGCCGCGCTGATTTGAAAAGTACGGTGGTTAAAAATGCGAACTTTTCTGGTTGTGTGGGAATTTCTGAAGCCGTGAAGGTTGAATTGACCGCACGGGGTGGAATTTTTGAGTAGAATTGGAAATGTTGGTAATTGTAGAGGGTAATAAAAGCTATGACTGCCGTAACTGCAAAACGATTCTCGGTCGCCGAATATCACCGTTTGGGAGAACTCGGTTTTTTCGCCCCAGATGACCGAGTTGAATTGATTCGCGGAGAAATTATCATTATGTCTGCTAAAGGTAGGCTGCACTCTTTTTGTAACAGTCTTTTAGTTGAGGAGTTAATCATTTTACTGGCAAGACGCGCTCGCGTGCGCGCACAAGAGCCAATTATTTTGTCTGATGATAGCGAACCAGAGCCTGATGTGGTGATTGCCCGCAATCGTTCTGACAATTATTTATCTTCTCACCCGGAGCCTGCTGATATTTTGTTGGTAATTGAGGTTTCCGATTCTACGTTGAAGTACGATCGCACAACCAAGTTGTCTCTCTATGCTGAGACTGGGATTTCTAATTATTGGATATTTAATTTGGTTGACAATCAACTGGAAATGCACGGCGAACCTTATCAGAAACAAAACGGGAGTTGTGGTTATCAATTGCAACGAGTTGTTTTGCCAAATCAGACGGTGGTAATTCCGGATTTTCCAGAGTTGTCTCTAGATTTGTCTTCGGTATTTCCGGCGCAGATTGGTGAGTAAAAAATCTGGATCGACCGCACATATTTTAACTCAGTAATTAAAAAGCGAGCGAGCTGGATTCGATGATATAATGTAAAAGTGCAAAGAAATGAAGCATAAAACTAGCACTATCCTCCAAAAAAATTTGGTTTCCGATCCAGATTTATTTGGGAAAAAAAATTAAAATCTAAAATCGTTCAACTGAGCGATAGCCCCGAAGTCTAAAATCTAAAATCTAAAATCTAAAATCTAAAATCAGATGACAGCTAACACTCTCGCTCCACCGGAACAAATTGTCCAGCTATCGGGTATCAGTTGGCAAACCTACAAAACTTTGCTTGCCGAAATCGGCGATCGGCAAATTCGACTGACATATAATCGCGGCAATCTTGAAATTAGGCTACCTTCTCCAGAACACGAACGATTCAAAACAATAATCGGTAGATTTGTTGAAACATTAGCAGAAGAATTAGAGGAGAAAATTGAGCCTCTTGGTTCTACCACATTCAAGCGTCCTGAACTTAGCGGTGTAGAACCTGATGAATGTTTTTACATCCAGAATATTAGTGCAGTTAAAGGAAAAAAAAGAATCGACCTGAATCAAGATCCGCCGCCGGATTTAGTAGTGGAAATTGATATTACCAGCCGTTCAGAAAACAGCTTGCAGGTTTATGCGGATCTGGGAGTGCCGGAAGTTTGGATTTATAATGGATCGCGACTCAGAATCAACAGATTAGAAAATCGAGAATACGTTGAGTGCGAGCTCAGTTTAGCATTTCCCAGCTTACAGATATTAGAGATTGTCAGATTTTTGGAACAAGCAGAAACAATGGACTATTTGGAATTAGTGAAAGCATTTCGGAATTGGGTAAAAAGCCAAATTCAGCAAAATCAATGAAGGGCGGAGAAAATTAAACAAAATTTCCACTTTCACGAGATGAAAAAATGCTGTAGTGTGATAGATTAAAAAATGGGTACTCCTTAAAAACTTCATCACAGTCTGGCAGAGCCAGCACTTCTCCCATATGCGATCGCTAGATTCTCACAACAAATACCCAGATTGCTTGTGGATGCAATTAGAAGCAATTCCAGTTCCATCGGTTGCACCCCAAACCCAGCAGCTCGACATTCACTTAAGCCTGAATTTTAACGAGCATTGGGAACCCCTGCTAGGTGGTCGCGTCAAATTTGGCCTGCAAGGCGGGACGCTCAAACTCTCTCTAGAAAACTGCGAAATACCCGTAGCATCACGTCAGTTAGCCGGTTCTTTCAAGCTTTTGCCAATTGAAGAAACCCTGGGAGTTCAAAGCAGTCAAAAAATTTTAGTAACAGAAAGTCAGCCGGGAGTTCAGGGCGCGGAGAAGGCGGAGAAAACTAAGGAAACAGAGACGGTATTTTGTCAAGTTTCCACAATCGGCGACGATACAACGCCAGCTTGGATTTTTGCAGCAGCACAAGGCAAATCAGTTTTAAAAGGTTTGCTAAAAAGTGCTAAGCTGGGAGAATTAGCTGCCAAAGAATTTCGGATGGCTGCGACTTTTGAAGTTGCTAAAGAAGATATTTATCTCACAGATGCGGAGGGTTTGTGGCCGCACGAAATCACGCCAAATCAACATTCGGTTTTAGAAAGAATCCTGACTGTATACCTGCAAGCAAATAAACTCCAACCTGCTATCAGTTGGGCGCTATTGTCCTACAATTTGCCTCCGCTTGAACTGCGGGAAGTGGAAATTGTCCCGGAAGCGGAATCGGAATTGCAGGAAATGGTCGATCGCATTATCTCCGCTGAAACCGACAACTTTGTAGAGTTGGCAAAAATCGCCAATCTCAACCCAGCACTAGATTTCGCGGGGAGTAGCTTGCGCGGGACGACTTTAAGTGCAGTGGATTTTAGCAGCGCAAATCTCGATCGGGCAAATTTCCGGGGTGCAACCTTAAACGATGCCGATTTCAGCGACGCCAACCTCCAAAATGCCAAATTCGGCGGTGCAGATTTGAGTGGGGCTTTCTTAGGAAACGCTGATTTAAGCGGCGCAGATTTGCACAAAGCAAGTCTAGCTTTAGCTAACCTCAGCGGTGCCAATTTGAGCGGCGCCAATCTGCTAGAAGTGAACTTAACAAATACTAATTTCAGCGGTGCGAATGTCGAGTCAGCCAGATTTGGGAACAATTCAGGAATGGATGAGGAGATGCAAATGAATTTACAGCAGCGAGGCGCAATTTTTCAGGAGGTTTAGCCCGTAAGTGCGAGATCCCTTTCATTCATCCGACTCCATTGTGGCACGGGCGTCACGCCTGTGCGATGGAATTTCACCTTAAAAATACTGCCTCTGAAGAAAGTTGCTTCTTAATCATTAACTCTCTAACTATAGCGGTTCTCAGAAAGATGAGGTACGTAGTTGGGCTTTAGCCCTCTTAGTTTAGGGTTATGTAAGCTGTCAATCATACCTCACCACGCTTGAGAAAGGCTATAAATTTATAGAGGGCAACGAACCGTAGCTGTTAAGACTGTAAACAGGAATTTCTTGCCAACACTGACGGCAAAACCAGTATACTCGACTGTGGCGAAGGTGACGCAGCATTGGATTCGTGCAGCAAGGACAGCTTGTCATAAAAACCTCTTTTTTACCGAAAGTGTATTTGTCTTTTGTTGTCAAGTGCTGTAAGCTGAGTTGAACCAGCAACTCTATGAATGTAGAGGTAATAAATAAAGATTTGGTAAAGAATACAAGGTTGTTAAGGAATTGATGTAAATCGAAAGATTTCGTAAAAATAGCAATAACTGAGAGAAATTGTATCCAACAATCCCCAGGTTCCCAAAGAGGATACTCAGTCATTCGATTTTAGATTTTAGATTTTAGATTTTAGATTGACCCCAGGGATAAATTCGGGGGACGCAAGGATTTTAGATTTTCGATTTTGGATTGATTCCACGGATAAATCGCGTGGCGGGTACCACCTTTGAAAGTCTTGGTCAAATCCCCACCCAACACCTTCGCAATCTGAACGGCAAGCATAGTTGGCTGGAGAGGATTGACGATGATGGCTGCTGCAAGTTGAGATTTGTGAAACCAACTCTGTGTTAAATCTGACCATTTGGCTTTGAGAGTTAGCAGCAGAATCGGAATCCCTTGGGTTTCTGGTTGGGTTTTTAGTTCTTTGAGAAATAGCAATCCATCTATAGCAATTTCCTTTGAGATGTAAATATGAGTTTATCTGGTAAAAGTTGAGTTTGAATATAGCGGTTTTCAGAAAGATGAGGTACGTAGTTGGGATGCGAGCCCTCTTAGTTTAAGTGGTTATACCAATTCACTATGAAGCTGCACTTAATATAACGCTAAGGATATAGTTCCCACAAGAAAGACATCAGCCTCATTTAATGTATCTTCATAGTGAATTGGTATTATATAATCTGTCAATCATACCTCACCACGCTTGAGAAAGGCTATATATCCCTCGCACCTGTTCTTTGCGGGCGATCGATTATTCAGCAAACCATAATTATAAAAATAGACAAACTTATTATGGTGCATTAAATTTGTTAGAGCCAGATTTAAATTCATAAAAATATTCAACAGGAAATTGAGAAAATACCCTCAAATTTGTTGAAAAATTACAAAAAAAATATATAAAAGAATTGTTAATATTTTGGAATGGAGTCAGGCATGATACCGGAGAGAATATGCAGAATTTTTTAGGAAAACAAAATGAAGGCTTAGCCAAATTCGAGATACTTGGTTACAGTCGGCAAAAATGGCAAAAACCCGGTTTCTTTGGTTTTTGAAGCGCACCGGCGGATGTACGCGGCTGGACGCGGATTAGGATACAGTTTGTTTCGTTACCTCGACATAAATATGTTCTAACCGCACCGGATACCTAGCGATTGAATCAATAGAAATTCCATCGAACAGCAAAATAATCTCTTTTAATTCTAAACGTTCCGGCAGCCAAAAAGCTAAATCGCTACCGTAGCGGCGGGGAATGAAACTGTATTGTTTAGCGCGGGCAATGACTTCAGATTCTTCGTCGGTTTTTACCACGATAATTTCTTGAGCCGGAATCAGTTGTTGCAACTCCTCCAAACTGCCCTCAGCCACAATACTGCCATTCTTTAAAATCCCGATTCTCTGACACAGCCGCTCAGCTTCATCCAACAAGTGAGTTGTCAGCAAAATTGTAATTCCTTGCGATTGCAATCGCTGAATTAACTCCCAAATTTCGTAGCGAGCTTCAATATCTAAACCTGTTGTCGGTTCGTCTAAAATTACTAATTTAGGTTGGTGTACCAAAGCCACCGCAATATTCAAACGGCGCTGCATTCCTCCGCTCAAAGTGTCCACGGGGCTTGTAGCTCTATCTGTCAAATTTACTGCTTTCAAACAGTGTCTTACTTGATAGCGGCGCTGTTTGCGCTCTAAGCCGTAAATTTGAGCAAAAAAGTTGAGGTTTTCTTCGCAGCTAAGGCTTTTGTAAAGCAAATTTTCTTGGGGCGCTACACCTATTAATAATTTAGTAGCTGCGGAAACAGGTTCGCCATTGATAGAAACTCGGCCGCTGTCGGCATTTAGCAAATTGCATAAAATATTGATAGTTGTAGTTTTGCCCGCCCCGTTAGGTCCGAGCAAACCGTAAATTTCTCCAGCTTGGATGTGCAGTGTTAAATCTTTAAGCACTGAACGCTCGCCATAGGACTTATTTAGCTTTTCTATTTCCAGCACTGCTTTAATTCTCCGTATTATTTTATATATTTACGGTTGTTTCTGAAAGATTAAACCGCAGAGGGCGCAGAGGGCGCAGAGGAAGAGAAGAGAGAGATGAATAGTTACGGCATAATGAGATAGTTTTAAAGTCTTCTTTCTACTCTCAGCATCCTGCGGTAAGAAAGCCATCCACCTGCAATCATGGCAATAGAAAATATGAATAAATACCAGAAGTGCGACGAAATATCAGCTAAATTTTTGCCGTCAGACCACACGCCCATCAGCGCTTCGTTCATGTGATAAATTGGATTGTACTGGGCGAGTTCCAGCAGACTTTTGGGAAAGAGGGAAGTTGGCAAAAATGCGCCTCCTAAAATCAACAAAGGAACGCCGAAAGCGGCTACTAGCGAGTTGACATCTTCAGTGCGCCTCGCAAACTGGGTGCCGAGAATAAAGCCTACACCTACATAAGATACAATACTAAGTAGAATAATTGCACATCCTAACAGGATAGAGCCTTGAAATTTTGCTCCTAAACAAGAGGCGATCGCGTATACTAAAATTACCTGACCGATGCCGATGCAACTGTGAGCCAGGAAAATTCCTAAAAAGTAGGAAGTGCCGCTCAGCGGGGAAATAAACAAGCGTTTGAGGGTATGCTGTTCTCGCTCTGCTACTACTGTTGCGACACTCCCGCCGAGACAGCTAAAAAATAAAGCTGCTCCTACTAAGCTTGCAGGTGCAGCAACTTCAAAGGCTTTTGCTGTGCTGAGATTAGCCCGTTCTTTTAAAATTAAACCGTTAATTAGCAAGATAGAAACTGGAAAAATACTCCACAAGACTAAGCTGCGTCGCCG
This sequence comes from Microcoleus sp. F8-C3, assembly GCA_036704825.1. GTDB lineage: Bacteria > Cyanobacteriota > Cyanobacteriia > Cyanobacteriales > Microcoleaceae > Microcoleus. The sequence goes on from JAUBSN010000055.1 coordinate 32,702, forward strand.
CCTCCCCAATTCAATTAAAATCCGCTGTGCTACTGCGAGCGTTTCGTACCAGTATTTCATCTTAAATTTGTTAGCATAGTTATTGTCGGGAATCAAAAATTAAAGTTAATAGCCTATGATACAGTCATTACATAAGCTTGTCAAATAACAGTTCAAAATGTACACCATTGAATTGACATCAGAAGCCGAAGACGATCTTAAGTGGTTCGACAGACGCGAGAGAAATATCATTGTAGACGGAATCACAACCAACCTGAGCTACGAGCCAACCGTCATTACAATGAATCGAAAACCTTGTCGAGATGACGGTACAAAAATTGCCGATTGGGAATTGCGTATCGGCGTGTATCGGGTATATTACAACGTGGAAGAACAAGTCCGTATCGTTGCGATCGAACGGATTGGTGAAAAACCCAATAATACTGTTTTTTTCGTGGCAAACAGGAGGAATGACTATGTTATGGACTTACCGCGTATTTCACGATCCAGACGGTTATTGTATCCGCATCGTGTATTACGAACGCGACAAGACGCTTATCGGTTATCAGAAAGAGCCTGCGATGCCTACAGGCGAAACGGCTGAAGATTTACTGCAAGACATCGAAGCGTTTAAACAGGCATTTGAGTTACCTATCCTCACAATGGATGAACTTGAGGCTGAACTAGCAACCCGCTCTCCGAAGCCAAAAAAAGATCGGAGTCAAAACAAAACGCTCGATCGAGTAATAACCGAACTAGACGTGGAAAGTCTTACTTAATCGTAAAACTCGTACCTCTGTAGCATCCTTGAAAAGAAGTTAAACTTGTGCGGTTTCTCTGTTGTAGTGTAGTCACGAGGGAAGAAGTATTGGAACTTTCAGGGGTAGCACCCCACTTGTAGATAAAGTCGCCGAGAGAGTCTCCGTTTTCTTCGTAGCTGTGCTCTTCAATTGGAATTCCCGAAACTCCTGAAACAGTTTGGTTGTGGTATCCGTTAACAATGATTTTTTCGATAACAGCCCCTGGTTCTGCGGTAATGTTCCATTGCACCGGTTCGTAGGCTGAAAGTGCGAGAATTATCGGCTTGTTTCGGGGTTCTACTTTGACTTCGACCGCCCTTTTTGATAAATCTCGGTTCTTGTGATCCGCATTAGCTTCGTAAACGCCTATTAAATGAAGTTCTTGATTGCCGCTTGACGAACCGATATAAGCTGAAAAATCGTCGGAACCGCCAAGCCCGCAGTTGGCGCCAGAACTAATTGGGGAAGTAAAAGCTGTTTTTTCGGCTAGTTTCTGCTGCACTGCCGGTACTACCCACAATCCGGTTCCGATGCCTAAAGCACCTATCAAAGCGGCCGCGATACCGAAAGGAAGGGCATTTGTGAGGTGGCGGACAACTGGTTTTGCTGTTAGTTGAGATAAAGTTTTCTGCCAAGTTTCACCAGTTTGTCGATCGGCATTGCCGCCATCGAGACAAGCCAATAAACCTAAACTTTCCGGCTGTTCTAGCAGACTTTGAACAGTTTTCCCTTCGCCGACGTAGAGATTTCTAGTTTCTGTGTCTAAAAGCAGCCAGTAGCGATCGCCCTCGCCGAGGTTGTACTCTTGCAGGGCAGGATCGACTAAATCGTGCTGCAAAAACACCAGCCAAGCCATATTATTGCCAGTGCCGACTGTTTTGCCGTCGCTGGATATAAGTTGGTCGATGTCGGGTTCCCAGCGCCAAGCTACCCAGCGACTGTCACCTCGATAGCCGAGGGATTTTTCTAGTTGCGGATGAGCGGTTATTTCTAAGCGTTGAACTAAGTTTGACACTCTTATTTCCTCCTCAAGTGCGTTAGCGAAGCCCTCGCAGAGGATCGGGTCTAGAGCAATTTTGTTCCAATTTATTAAAACAAATATTTTGCTCAGGAAGAGCCTCCGAATAATCGGGTTAATTTTGTCTGGCTAATGCGATCGGCCGGTACTTTCCAAACCACACTAGCTTAACAAACATATGCCTGTTGAATGGTTTAGCTTGAGAACTTGGACCTGGCGAGCACCCGCCTGGTAATAACTTTAACCTTTGCCGATCGCTAATCCTGTTACGGATTAAAGCTGGCTATCTATCACTGCTTCTACCTGGTCGTCCAGTTTTGCAAGAGTGCTTAGCCGATAGCGTCTACAAGTTCTTAGCTTAACTTTTATTTCGCTACTCTGCTACAAAATATGCCGATCGCACCTGACATAAATATTATGCAGGCAAATAAATATTCCGGCTTTCTCGCGGGTGAAATATCTCTCCCTGAAAACGTTTCCGAGAAACCCGGTTTCTGTGATGAAAGTTCTGACACTTCGCCGATTACTGGCGGGGGCCATCAATCGCATCTCTAGTCGGTGCAACACCTCCAGGGCCAAAAGAACTCGGCGGCACTCTCGGAAGATTGAGAGTGGGATTGGGAACTAAATCGCTGTTGCCACCGCCAGCAGTTCCACCCGTGGGAGACGCACTATTATTGGGGGCGGTACTCGGTGAACTTCCCGGATTCAGATTATTGGGATTTGTACTCGGCGAAGTTCCCGGATTGGCATTATTGGGAGTGATATAGGGCGAACTTCCCGGATTGAGATTATTCGGATTGGTATTCGGCGCTGTTCCCGGATTCTGATTGGTATTCGGCGCAGTTCCCGGATTGGCATTATTGGGATTGGTACTCGGCGCTGTTCCCGGATTGGCATTGTTGGGATTGTTGGGATTCGCCGTGCCTGTAGGAGTAGTTATCGGGGTGCCGACAGCATCTCTGGTGAGGGCATTGGGGTTCGCGGGAGGCTGAGTGCCTGCATTCGGGTTATTTGCAGGAGGATTGGCGGGGTTGCCCGCAACCGGATTAGTGTTTTGGGGAGAGGCGTTGGTGCCGCACAAGCTGACTAAATCAAAAGTTGTGCCGCCTGGAGTTTCTATGAAACAAACAGGCACATTTACTTGGGGGTTTGAGGCTCTGGGAAAATCGGCTGTTCCCGGCATGGGACGGCTAAAGGCAGCTTCAGCCATCAGTGGGGTCAAGGCCGCCGATAGAGCGGCGATCGTTCGCAATAATCTCATCAGCGTTTCCTCAAATATTGAACTGTGTTTGATCCAGTATTGCCCAGAAACTAGAAATTGTCTTCTTCCCAAAATAGGAGCTTTTGCTACTCCTGCTGATGTAGGCTGCGCCACTGAGCTTCAGAATTAAGACATTTGCATCTCAAGTAATTCCTGATGATAACGTTCCAACTCATGCGGTTGATGGATCAGCGGCTGAAGTTGGCCGTTGTGGAGTTGGTAGGCTTGTGTGATGCCAATGCGGCTGAGAAAGTCGATGTCGTGGGAAATGACCCAGAGGGCGCTCTGAAACTCATTGACTCCATCAACAATCTGATTCACTGTTTCCAAATCCAAATTATTTGTTGGTTCATCTAAAATGAGCCAATCAATTTGAGAAATGCCGATCGCAGCCAGCCCTAATCTCGCTAACTCACCGCCGCTTAAGGCAGATGCAGGCTTGTTCACCTCATCGTTAAAAAATAGAAAATTTCCTAATTGCTGTCGCAGCAATTCATAGTCTAAGTTTGGGTTTGCCATTTGCATATTTTCTAGGACCGTCAGAGAGCGATCGACCATTTCATAGCTTTGATCGAGATATACTCCTTTTAGGGCAGATTTTATGGCAATTTCACCTGCTTCTAAAATTGCGGGAGTTCGCTCCATTCCTAGAATGGCTTGAGCTAAACAGGATTTTCCCGATCCGTTCTTTCCAGCAATAGCAATGCGCGACTCTGACGATACATGAAGCTGAATGTTTTCGATTAATCGGCGCTCTCCTAATCTCAAGTCAGCACCTTGGATATCGATTAAATTTTTGTGTTTGTGACTGCATTCTTCTAATTTAACCCTGGTTGTTTTCGTCGTTTTGATTTTGGTTTTGATAACTTGATTAGTTGCTTTTTGTACGGCGATATCGTGTTTTTTCTTAGCAGTTCCTGCCGTTACTTCAGCTTGTCGCTTCCACGCACCGCTCGGAATGCTGTCGGCACGTTTGCGACCTAGGCGGCGAGATTTGGCGGCTCGTTCTTGTTCGTGAGATGCTGATGTTTTCGCTCGCTTTAGTTCTTTTCGCGCTACTTCGCGGGCGCGCAATGCGGCTTGATGTTCGATTTCTTTTTGCGATCGATAGAAGGAGTAATTGCCGCCGTAAACCTTTAACTCCGCTGGCGTTAATTCCCAAATCGTATCGACGGTGCGATCGAGAAAAAACGGCTTGTGCGAGACAATAACGAAAGCACCGGAAAATTCTTGCAGTGCTGTCTGCAACTGTTCTAGGGTTAACAGGTCTAAATGATTTGTTGGCTCATCTAACAACAGAATATCAGGCTGCTTGGATAGAGCGATCGCCAACCAAAGTTTCGTCAGTTCTCCGCCGCTAACTGTGCCGAGAGGCTGAGATAGCGAGACTTCCGAGGGAAACTTCTCCTCTAGCAACGTCGTCACCGTCCACCAGTCATCCGAATGAGAAGCGATCCAGTCCAGTACCAATTCATTCGATGCAGACAGATTCAGGGTACTGACTTGAGGCAGATAGTAAACACTACCTGTCCTCGCGACTGTGCCAATCTGCGGGATTAGTTGTCCGGCAAGTAGCTTGAGCAAGGTCGATTTACCGCTGCCGTTGCGACCGACTAAGCCAATGCGCGACCCTTCATGAATCGCAACAGTGATATCTGCGAACAAAGTCCGTGTGGGTGCGACTTCGCAGGTCAAATTAGCTGCGTTGAGAATTGCTTTCTTTTGCATATTTCTGCTCCTTCTTGGTTTGCTGAGCCGTCCTCGTAGTGCTGGACGCTCGATCGCAGTACGATCGAGAGGTCGCTACCCAATTCAAATCTTTGGCTTTCGTAGTTTTTAAAGCACAGAGCGTTGGAAATCGATCGAGATGGGTTAGCAACCAGCAGTTAGCTTCATGGCAGTAAGAAGTTACAGAATACAATCAATTACATGATACTACAGGAGTTTTGCGTTGTCAAGCCACAGATGTTTTCAATTCTGCGGTACAACGGATACAGTCTTGGACGTAAGGAATCTATTTTGACACCATCTGCAGTGGTAAGGCGCGCACTGTAACCATACTGGCTCTTCCTTACTTACTCTGCTAATTTATCTGAAAAGAATGGTACAAATTCTGATATATAGCAAAACCATTTGATTTGTAAACAATCGATTCAACGATCGCAAGCGTTTCAGGTAGTTCTACATTCATGACTCAAATAGACTTGCTATAGCAAAGATTTATGGTCTTGTTTTAGTTTATTTTAGCAGTTTTTTTTATTCATAAATATGTTGATTTTTAACAGATTAAACTAATAGTTTGACAGGTGAATAATTAAGGAACAGCCAGTACGGTGTATCGTGTCCGGTCAACTACCATTTTTATTACTGGTACTTGACCGGAGAACGTACAACAACTAACTTCCTTTAGTACCGAATTCGCGGGTCAACGTAAGCATTCAAAATATCAATTACAATGCTGGCAATTACGACAATTGCCGCAAAAAACACCACAATACCTTGAACAGTTGGATAATCCCGCAAGCTAATCGCTTCGTAAAGGCGATTTGCCAACCCCGGCCAAGAAAAAGTAACCTCAGTTAAAATAGCACCGCCCAACAGTGCAGCAAAAGTCAATCCCAAGACAGTAATCACCGGAATTAGCGCATTTTTCAGAGCGTGAGCCCATAAAATCTGGAATTCGGGAATGCCTCTGGCTCTAGCTGCTTCGACATAATCTGCTTGCAAAGTTTGCTTGAGATTCACTCTGACAATGCGCTCGAAAATGCCGCTCAAAAGAATCCCCAACGTCAAACTCGGAAGTGCCAAATAATGCAAAGATGTGAGAAACTGACCGGGGTTAGCGCTCAGGAGACTGTCAATAGTGTACAGTCCTGTGTAGCCTTCGGGGGCGGGGAATGTCACGGGAAAGCGAGTTCCCAAGGGAAACCAGCCCAACTGCACTGCGAAAATTAATTGTAAAACCATGCCGGCCCAAAAAGCGGGCAGCGAGTAAGTGATAATGCCAAACAAACGGCCTGCAGCATCGAAAATAGTGTTGGGGCGAGATGCTGCCAGGGAACCGATAGTGATGCCGACAATTAAAGCTACGGCCATGCTACAAACTGCTAATTCCACTGTAGCGGGGAAATAGTCTCCGATAATTTGCCACACGGTTTGTCCGCGGGTAGTGATTGAGGTTCCCAAGTCGAGACTGAATAAGTCTTTCATGTATTTAAAATATTGCTCCCACAGGGGCGCGTCGAGGCCGAGTTGGGTTCGCATTGCTTCTTTGGCGGCTGCTGGAGCTCGGGAGCCGAGAATGGCATCTATGGGGTCGCCCGGAGTTGCCCGCAACAATAAAAATACTGCTGTGGTGATTGTCCACAACATTAGCGGTGCCAGAAGCAAGCGGAGAAAAATATAAGATTGCAGGGCTTTGGAACGAGACATAATATTTGGGAATTGCCAATTGCGAAGTCATTAGTCATTAGCCAGATGTTTGGAGGCATCAGGCAGATGGAAGGTAGAAGCTGGAAGAAACAGATATTTTATATCTGCGACTTCCGTGCCGCGAATCAGGGGAATTGGGAATTGCCAATAGACAGTTGAGTTGATTTTTGCGAAAAAGCCGATCGACTTTTTCGCAATTGGCGATTTTCTTATTCCCCTAGCAGCGATTCAAAAGCAGCTTGCAAAGACTTGATATCGCCTACTCTGGCTACTAACAAGTTTTCGCTGCCGGCATCCCGCAGCCTGTATCTCCAATACTGGATGCTATCGGAGTTGTTCATCCAGAAACTAATCACGGTGTCTACAACTCGATCGACATCCCAGCCTCGGTTAGGAGAAACTGTCTCTACGGATGCCACAAACGCATCGAGAGTGCACTTTCGGTTTGCCAAGTATTCTACACCGGAAGGCTGCGGTTGTTGCAGCAATTCCTGCTGCTGGTTAAAAAATGTTAAAGTTGGAGATACGCCCAGGATTTCAAATGTATAGTTCATGTCATCCTCCAGAAGTATTATTTTGCCAAAATGTCGAGCGCCCAAACAAGTCAAAAACGCTTTACTTTGCTGGCGTTGATGAAATGCAGATGCTTCAATTATCCTATTTGCAGTCGATGGCTTGCGCCCCGCTACGCTACGGGATTTTGGCAGCTTATCTTATTAATAGCAAATTTTTTTACACCCGATTGTCACAGAATTTACATCAGTCCGGGCACTGTAGAAAAATTTAAAATAAAATTTTTCTACAGTGCCAGAGGTAAGGAAGACAATGCCCGCCCGGAGAAAGTCAGCTTATTTTAAATTTAAAAGTTTAGATAAAAAAATTGAATAATTGGCAATGACTGATGACAAGTGAATTTCAAAGGTGGTACCCGCCACGCGATCGGTGGAATCGATCGAAAGCATCGAAAATCGAAAATCCTCAAGAAAGAGAATTTATCTCGCGCAAGTCAATCGAAAGCATCCAAAATCTCAAATCGCGCAATCGAATGACGATCGGGGTGTGGAACACGGGCCTAAAGTTGCTTTTTTTACGGGGTGTGACTTTTTTACCGGGAGTCCCTAGAGCGATCGGCACATTTAGGCAAGTAGTGGCATCATTAATATTACAAGTTTTTACAGTAGCGGTGGAAATCTCAGCCAAGTTTTGAGCGACCGGCCACCCCACTTCACTATTGCTGTACAACTTTGTAAATTATATCTAGGGCATCTTTTAAACGACAAACGATACGCAAACTCGTTAGGTGTCAGAATATTGATGTTATTGAAAAATCTGAGCAGTCGTCTGATGAAAAGCTCGCCCAAGATGTCACTAAGCCTAGTTTTGTTGATACCGCTGGTGGTGCAAATCTCCGTAGCAGTCGGCGTGACTGGATGGCTTTCGTTTCGCAACGGTCAGAAAGCGGTCAATGACCTTGCTACGAGGTTAAGCTTGGAAGTTGCAGCCAGGACGAAAGAAAATTTCCGCAGTTTTGGGGATATGTCTCATTTATTCCTGCAAATGAATACTGCGGCGATCGCCTCTGGAAACTTAGACCCGGAAGACTTTCCCAACTTAGAGCGCTATTTGTGGAACCAGACCAAGCTGAGCGATCGAAATACAACCATCTACTACGGCGACGAACAGGGAAAATTCCTCTTGCTCAAGAGAGAAGCAGAACACTCAGTATACATCAGAGACGAATCCACTGCTCCAAACCGCCAAATTTATCGCCTAGATAGCCAAGGAAATCGCACTGAGCTAATCCAAACCGTCCCCTATGACCCCCGTACTAGACCGTGGTACAAAGCTGCCAAACAGTCAGGAAAAGCCACCTGGTCTCCCATCTACGTCTTCGCAGCATCGCCAGTGCTCGGCATTACGCCGGTGATGCCCATCTACAGCCAAACGGGTAGCCTGCAGGGGGTACTGGCAATTGACCTGACTCTTTCTCAAATCAGCGATTTTCTCAAAAGCATTAAAATTAGCCCGTCGGGACAAGTTTTTGCGATCGAACGCAGCGGCGAAATAGTCGCCAGTTCCACAGACGAATTGCCCTTTGTCAAGGACAAAGACGGACAAAAGCGGCTGTTGGCGACACAGAGCAAAAATTTGCTAATGCGATCGGCCTCCACATACTTGCAAAAACGATTTGGCAGTTTTGAACAAATTGACAAGCCAGGACAGTTTACCTTCGATATAGACGGTAAACGTCAATTCATTACCGTTGCTCCCCTGCAAGACGGCCGCGGTCTTGATTGGCTGATTGTAGTCGCTATCCCAGAAGCAGACTTCATGGGGCAAATTAACGCCAACACTCGCACAACTATCTTATTGTGCTTTTTTGCGTTCGTAGTGGCGATCGTCATCGGAATTTTTACCTCTCGCTGGGTTGTCAAACCGATTACCCGATTGCTGGAAGCTTCCAAAGCTTTAACCAAAATGTCCGAGTCATCCGACTTCACCTCCGCAGAATTAGACGGCGAAGTCGAAGTTCAAGGCGTCAAAGAACTCGGCCTTCTTGCTCAGTCTTTCAACCAAATGGCCAAACAATTGCGATCGTCTTTTGTTGCCCTAGAACAAACCAACTCTAGTTTAGAACAGCGAGTAGCAGAGCGGACGGCAGAACTAGAAGCCGCAGAAGCAGAATTGCGGGCTTTGTTTGCAGCCATGAACGAATTAATTATAGTTGTGGACTCCAGCGGCCGCTATTTAAAAATCGCGCCTACAAATATTTCCCTGCTCTACAAACCAGCCGAAGAATTAGTTGGCAAAACAGTCGCAGAGGTGTTTCCGCAAGCTACAGCAGACAATTTTATCAACCACATTCGAGCAGCTTTAGATACTCAGCAAACTGTCAGCATCGAGTACGATTTAACCATTGAAGACCGCCAAGTTTGTTTTGCCGCCAGTGTTTCTCCGCTTTCAGAAGAATCGGTAATTTGGGTGGCTCGCGACATTACCGAACAGAAGCGAGCCGAATCCCTGCGGCGCCAAAGACAAAAACAATTGCTCAAACAAAATACGGTTTTGGTAGAATTGGCAAGAAATAAAGCGCTGTATCGAGGCGATTTGCAAGTAGCTTTGAGGCAAATTACCGAAGCGGCCGCTCATACCCTAGATGCAGAACGAGCCGGAGCTTGGTTGTACGACGAAAGCCGATCGAAACTGCAATGTCTCGACCAATTTAGCCGCAGCAACCCGCAGCATTCCCAAGGCACTGAAATCGCAGCAGCAGACTATCCAGCTTATTTTAAAGCTTTGGAAGAACACCGGACGATCGCAGCCGATGACGCTCTCTCAGATGTTAGAACTAGAGAATTTGCCGAATCTTACTTTTCACAAGTGGGTACTGCATCAACCTTAGATGCGCCGGTGCGGCTGGGAGGACAAACAGTCGGACTTATCTGTATCGAACAAGTAGGAACTCCTCGCAACTGGACATTAGAAGAACAAAATTTTGCTGCTTCCCTCGCAGATTTAGTATCGTTGGCGATCGAAGCCAGCGATCGCGATCGTACACAAAACGCTTTGCGTCAAGCAGAACAAAAATACCGCAGCATATTTGAAAATGCCGTCGAAGGCATTTTTCAAAGAACCCCCGAAGGCCACTTCTTGAGCGTAAATCCAGCTTTAGCCCGCATCTACGGCTACGCCACTCCCGAAGAATTGACATCAAATCTCACCAACATCAGACACCAAGCTTACGTCAATCCTCAGCAGGGCGACAAGTTTATGCGGGTGATGGAAGAATTCGGAGAAATTTCGGGTTTTGAGTCAGAAGTTTACCGCGTTGACGGCAGCGTAATTTGGATTTCCGAAAGCGCGCGTGCAGTGTGCGGCGCCGACGGCGAGGTACTCTACTATGAAGGCAGCGTCGAGGATATTACCGATCGCAAAGTCTTTGAATCCGCCTTGCAACTCGCCCTAGAAGCAGCCGAAGCAGCTTCCACCGCAAAAAGCGCATTTTTGGCAAACATGAGCCACGAACTGCGAACACCTCTGAATGCCATCATCGGCTACAGCGAAATGCTCCAAGAAGAAACCGCAGAATTGGGTTACGATGAACTCACCCCAGATTTAGACAAAATTCGCACTTCCGGCAGACACTTGCTATCGCTAATTAACGACATTCTCGACATTTCTAAAATCGAAGCCGGCCGCATGGATCTTTACTTAGAAACCTTCGACATCGCCGCCTTGATTGAAGAAGTCGCATCTACCGCCGCACCGCTAATTGAGAAAAACGGCAACACTCTAAAGTTGGATCAAATTACGAATATCGGCACTATGCACGGTGACATTACCAAAGTGCAGCAGATTTTATTAAATTTGCTCAGCAATGCCGCCAAATTCACTCAAAACGGTACAATTACCCTCACAGCCAGCCGAGAAAAAATTGCGTGTGAAAGTAGTGAATCCAGACAAGAAAACAATTCTGAACCTGCGGCTAATTCAGAATCTGCAATTGCCAATCAAGAATTTTTAGTTGTTAATTGTACAGATACAGGAATTGGGATGAATCCAGACCAGTTGCAGCAAATTTTTCAACCCTTTACCCAAGCAGACGCTTCTACCACGCGCAAGTACGGCGGCACCGGTTTGGGACTAGCAATCAGCCAGCGTTTTTGCCTCATGATGGGCGGCAATATTTCCGTAAAAAGTCAGGAGGGTGTTGGTTCTACTTTTACGATCCGCTTGCCGGTTAATAATTAACTAATCTTGGTATTTTTGAGCTATCATTGTATTAACGAATATCGTAGGGGCGGGTTCACCAACCATCTTTGATTCACATCCAAAATATTAAAAAACCCGCCCCCCAACTAAACCTGATTGCGGAACAGGTTTTTGGGGTTTTGCGATGGGTGGGGGCGGGTTTTTTAGTTCGGGGATTTGATGATATAAATTTGGGTGAACCCGCCCCTACAAATATTTGAATTACTAACTCCCACTTACCTTTGAATGCTTCTCGGATCGAGAGCATCTCGCAGCCCATCCCCCAATAAATTAAACGCCAACACAGTCAAAATAATCAGTATCGCCGGAGGCCAAACCAACCAAGGCTGCAACACTAAAATTGAAGCATTAGTAGACAGCGACAGCAAATTTCCCCAAGAAGGATCGGGCTGTTGGATTCCCAAGCCAATCAAACTCAAAACCGACTCCGCCACAATAAAACCCGGAACCGCCAAAGTAGCAGAAATAATTACATAAGTTGCAGTTTGCGGCAACACGTGGCGGACAATAATATAAATTGGATTAGCACCCATTGCCCGCGCCGCTTGCACAAATTCTCGTTGTTTAATTGAGAGAACTTGGCCGCGAATCACCCGCGCTAAACCCGCCCAACTGATAAATGAAGTAATCAGCACAATCAACATAAATCGCTGAGCACTTGTCAATCCCGGTGGCAACACTGCTGCTAGCGCTACTAATAAATAAAGACCGGGAATCGTCATCAATACTTCGGCGAAACGCATTAAAATACTGTCTATCCAACTGCCAAAATAACCAGATATGCCTCCGATTAACAATCCCAAGGGAAAAGAAATGGCTATTCCTACTAAACCGATGCTGAGGCTAATTCTGCTGCCGTGTACTAAGCGGCTGAATTGATCGCGAGCTTGTTCGTCCGTGCCTAAAATGTTAATTTGACCTTCTCCTGTAGTACCAAACAAGTGTCTGTCTAATGGCAAAACTCCTAAAAACTTATAGGGAGAAGCTTTGACAAACAAACCGACAGCCGAGGGTTTTTGCCAGTCTACAATTACCTCGCGCTCGCCCGTATTCGCATCCACTGGCCCCTGAGTAGTCGGATAAACGTGGGGGCCGATAAATCGCCCGTCTGGGGTGGTTAAATAAATCTGAGTCGGCGGCAGCAATGAACCGTTTAATTGAGAGTCGTAGGGGTCGTAAGGCGCGACAAATTCGGCAAAAAGTGCGACTGTATAAAAAATTAACAGCAGCACTGCTCCCAACCGAGCTAGAGGATTTTTTCTAAGATTTTGCCACCATTTCATAAGTTTTTAGGTTTGAGATTTTAAGTGGGTTAGTAATAAAGACTAAAGTTATTAAAGTTCTTTATAGTGACTTTAGCCTTTTTTTATCGACTCTGCTGCCAAAAGTTAAATCCTGACTTATAAAAGTTTTCATAACTGAATTACTTACTACAAAAACTAGATTACTTTTGTTCATCTGCAACCAAAATTATTTTACTTTTATTTTCTGGTATTTTCCCCAATTCCTCGCCGCTAAAAGGATTGTAGAAAAACGAGCCTGTTTGGGGCGGCAGTTTGGGATTGAGTACAATTTCTACTATACTTTTTACAACCCCAGTGAGCGGAATTGCCAGGATAACTCCCAACAATCCTCCCACTCTACCTCCTAACAGCAAAGCTGTGAAAATAATTACCGGGCTCAATCCGGTGAGATTGCCCATGATTCGGGGAGCTACTAAATTATCCTTGATTTGCTGGAGACCGATCGCCACTACCAAGACTTGCAGCGCCAGCCACCAATCAATAAACGCTACAATTAGACTAACAGTCCCAATTCCCAAAGTTGCTCCAATAAACGGAATTATTTCCGTCAATCCTATAAATACCGCAAACAACAGAAAAAACGGAACTTGCAGCCACCAAAAAGCCAGAGCCAGCGAGATAGCCATAAATAGTCCCAGCAATAACTGTCCCGATACAAACCGCTGCAGGTTTCTCTCCAAAGTTTCTGTTAAAACATAGCGAATGTCTGGGGAAAAAATACTGGTCAAACCCTGCCACACTCTTTGCCCGTCTAGGAGCATATAAAAGGAAATCACCACAATAAAAATCAAGTCCAAAAACCAGTTGACAGTACCGACAACTAAGCCTAAACTCGTACCTGCAATCGCCTGAACTTGTTCCTGTACTTTCGCTGATAACTGCTGCTCCAATATTTGCACGTTAAACGGCAAATTGCGCTCCGCACTCCATGCTTGAAATTCAGCTAGCTGCAGTCGCCCCGACTCCAGCAATTCCGGGAACCTCACCCCCAACTGGCTCGCTTGGCCCAACACCGGCGGCACAATAGTCAAACCAATTACTAATACTATTACACCCGCAGTTAAATAAACCAGCCCCGCCGCTACTCCCCGGGGCAAAAATACTTGCAGTCTTTTTACTGCATAATTTAATAAAAATGCAATGAGTCCCGCAGTTACTAAAATGCTGACCAGTTCCCCAACATAACTGACAGCAGTCAGGGTAAACCATCCCGTCACTAGCACTAGCAGCCAAGTGATTAGAAACTGTTGGAGGGGAGAAAATAGACTGTTCATGGTGATTTTTTTTAAATAAAGCGGCACAACTTTTGCAGCAGATGTGCCGTATTATACAATAAACACATTAGAGTATAGGTTAAAAATATAGCCTTTCTCAGTAACATGAGGTGTTCTCGGCCAAACAGACCCGCGCAGGGCATTGGAAGAGTACCTTACTTTCGAGAGAACGGCTATAATTCAGTTCAAGATTTAGAGTGAATTCTCTCAGCATTGATAGATAGGTGACGGCAAAACCGCTTGGGGAGAGACCAGGCCAGCCCGATCGACCCCACGCTTGGAAAGCGCGCTAATATTCAGTATGCCCCAGAGGCAGATTAAAATAAATGTCGATCGAAGTTTGTTCGATCGAATCGAATTTAATCAAAATCGCTCTTCTTAGGTGAAACTGCACCACACTCACCCAAAAGGAGGAAGCACTACTCCAGAGGCCTTCCGCTAAAATGAACTAGATATTATCGTAATCTTTCTTTACAATATAAAAAAGGAAAGGCTCATACTGGCGAGAGGAACTACCGTGACTAATCAAGTTTTTTCAGAAGCCGAAGAAAAGCAACCCCTTCCCCCCGCAGAGAGCGGGCGCGACAGGAACTCAGCAGTGGATGTAGCTGAAAGTGAAGTCTCAGACAACTCTCGCTGGCAATTCTCCGGTGAGGAAGATGAACGAGAAGTTGCGCTGGAAGTTCCAGCAATCGAGGAGGAACAAGTTTGGGAATCAGAAGCAACTGAAGTTGGGCCCGGCAAAGAAATCAGGTGGCCTGCCTTGTTGGCGGGCGCAGGGATTGGCGTGGCTGCAACGTTGCTAGCAGTAAACTTGACTGGGGGCAATCAGAGTTCGCGTCCCGCACCTCCTATTCCCTCGGCAACTGTGCAGGCGACGGTTCCGACGGTGACAGTGGCGCCTGTGGAATCTGCCCAGGTGGGTGAAACTTTGGAAGCAACGGGTACCGTGGCAGCCTACGACTTGCTGCCGGTGCTGCCACAGGCCAACGGTTTGCAAATTAAGCAGGTGTTGGTGAATGAAGGGGATGCGGTACAAAAAGGTCAGACAATGGCGATTTTAGACGATTCGGTGCTGCAGTCGCAAATTGCCGAAGCGCTGGCGGGAGTACAATCGGCCAATTCTACGGTAGAACAAGCCCAAGCTCAGGTACAGCAAGCCGAGTCAGCCCAACAAGAAGCCCGAGCCGGCGTCGCTCAAGCCCAAGCTGGCGTGGAAAAAGCCATCGCTGACGCAGCGCAAGCCCAAACAGGCGTCGGGCAAGCAAGGGCCGGTGTGGAACAAGCTAAAGCCGGTGTCACTCAAGCTAAAGCCGGCATTGCCTCCGCTCAAGCTAAATTAGATCAAGCTCAAAGAGAAGTAAATCGCAGTCAAAATTTGGCGACCCAGGGAGTAATTAGCCAGCAAGATTTGGAAAGGCGAAAGACGGAACGGCAGACTGCTGTTCAAGATTTGAACAAAGCTAAAGCTGACTTGAATACAGCTTTGCAAGAACAGAATAAAGCGGCGGAAGAAGTGCAATCTTCTCTTGCTAGAGTAGCTACTGCTGAAGCTAATATCAGTACGGCTAGAGCGGCCCTCGCCAGCGCTCGCGCTAAAGTGAATACGGCCGGAGCGAGTGTCAGCAGTGCCAGAGCAAATGTGGGAAATAACGCAGCAACTGTCCGCAGCAATGATGCACAAGTCAAACAGTTACAAACTCAACTAGAACAAACAATTGTTCGAGCGCCGGATAGCGGTACTGTGGCGGAAAGAATTGGCAGAGTTGGCGATGTTTCTTCGGGAAGTCAAAAACTATTTTCGATTATTCGGGGCAACAAACTGGAACTGCAATTGAAAGTGCCGGAAACTCAGATTTCGCAAGTGCGGCCGGGAACAGCAGTGCAAATTACTTCGGATTCTGACAAGCGGATTAAGTTGTCAGGAACTGTGCGAGAAATTTCGCCGGTAGTTGACCCGCAAAATCGGCAAGCTACGGTGAAGATAGATTTGCCGGCAAGCGAGTTGTTGCGATCGGGAATGTTTTTGCGCGCATCAATTGCGACGGCAACGGCTCAAGGTTTGAAAGTGCCCGCTAAAGCTATTTTACCGCAAGCTGACGGCAGTTCTATTGTTTATAAACTTGTCGGCGAGGACAAGGTACAGGCTCAACCGGTGGAAATAGGGGAAATTTCCGGGGGTGCTGTGGGCGATTTGACTGCTGCTAAGGTAGAGGTTAAAAAGGGTTTGAAGGCGGGCGATCGGGTGGTTGTTACTGGCGCTGGTTTTCTTAAGGATGGGGCTGAGGTTAAGGTTGGTAAATAGTTGTTGGTTGGGGTTATTGAGGTATTATTGCTTTTTTTCACCGCAGATGAAGGCCGATAGACGCGGATGAACGCAGATAACCACTGCCAATATTTCGATTGCTCATGTCTGCGGGGATTGCAGAATATAAAGCACAGTCAAGAGTCAACAGCGATGCTCGCTCGCGAAGTCGAAGGGTCAACAGTCAACAGTCAACAATCCTGGGATATCTGTTCGCAGCGGCAACCTCACGGTAAACGTTGCCCCTTGTCCCTCACCCGCACTTGTTGCAGTAACAGTACCGCCGTGGAGTTCTACTAAATGACGGACGATCGAGAGTCCTAGCCCCAATCCTGAGTCTCTGCGAGAGTAACTGCTATCCGCCTGACGGAAGCGATCGAACACGTAGGGGAGAAAATCAGGCTGAATCCCCTTACCAGTATCGCTAACTTGGATTTGAGCCATGCCATCAATGTAGTCTAATGTGACTTCAATTCTTCCTCCGGCTGGGGTGAATTTAATCGCATTGGAAAGTATATTCCACACTACCTGTTGTAAACGGCTTGGATCGGCCAATACGTTTAGTTGTAAAGGAGTTAGCCTGGATTCCATTTGAATATTTTTCGCTTCTGCTGCCAAACGAACCACGTCCATCGCATTTTTAACCAGTGGATTGAGATCAATTTCAGAAGCGTTGAGTTGAAACTGGCCTGTGGTAATCCGGGAAACGTCTAAGATGTCATCGATGAGCTGGTTTTGTGCTTTGGCGCTGCGCTCGATCGTTTTTAGCACCTCCTCGGTTTTAGTATCTTCAAATTTTTTCAGGCGCAGCAACTGTGTCCAGCCAATGATCGCATTGAGCGGCGTCCGCAGTTCGTGAGAGAGGACGGACAAAAACTCATCTTTGATGCGGTTGGCCTCCTCAGCAGCCGCACGGGCCGATTGTTCTTGAATCCGGAGGTTGCGTTCTGTCTCGAACTGTTTTTGCTCCGTGATATCCTCGATCGCCAGCAGAATCATCTGTGTATCGCCGATAGGAGGCATTTTGCGGGCATTGAGCAGCATTACTTTATGCCCGATCTGCTCAAAATCATGCTCGACCTCAAAATCGTGAAACTCGGCCTTTCCTGCCAGAATTTCTTCTAAGAGCGATCGCAACTTGGGAATATTCCACTGTCTGTTACCGAGATCGAAGATCGAGTGCTGCTCAGTGTGGATCGGCATCACCTGAAACGTCTCGTAATAAGAACGGTTGGCGGTGATCGCCCGCAGGTTTAGATCCAGCACTAGCAAAGGTTCCCGCACGGTTTCCACGATCGTTTCGGCGTAGTTTTTCGCTTCCATCAACTGCTGGGCGCTGATTTTGAGATCGTTGATATCCACCAACATCACCACAGCCCCATCAATCTTGTGGTCGATCGTCCGATACGGTCGAATATGCAGATCGTACCAATGACCGTCTCGATCTTGAACCTCCTGAACTTTCAAATTGAGGGTGCGGATCACGTCTAAAATCAGTTGCTCTAACTCCGGTACTATCAACTTGTGAGTGATGTCGCTCAAACAGCGCCCGACATCGCTAGAAATCAAGTTGAAGATGCTTTCGATTGCGGGAGTAAACCGGCGAATTCGCAGGTCGCTTCCCAGCATCAGAATCGGAATATTGATGGTACTGAGCAGATTCTGTAAATCGTTACTCACCTGAGTAGATTCAAGATTGCGCCGCTGCAATTCGTCATTAATCGTGTTCAGTTCTTCATTGGTTGCCTGAATCTCTTCTTTTGCGGTTTCGAGTTCCTCATTTGTACTTTGCAACTCTTCGTTGTTCGACAAAATCTCCTCGTTGGCGGCTCTCAAATCTTGGTTGGCGGCTTGATGTTCTTGGACGATCGATTGCAGGTGGTCTTTTGTGTTTTTGAGTTCTTCTTTCAGCCTCGCAATCTCCAAACTTTCACCCTCTAAAGCATCGGAGTTCACTCTACCATCGTTTGCTGCAGCAGGCATTGCAGGGATCGGCGGCTCGTCTTGAAACAAAACTAAAAAATAGTTTTTTGCTACAGCGCCTGTTGGGAATGGAATCACATTAATTTTGACGAGGCGGACGATCTGGTTTTCTCTAATTTTCAAGCCAGTACGTTCGATCGGCAACTGCTGCTGAGAGGCCTGTTCAATTGCAGTGCGGAGTTCGACGCGCAATCCTTCTTTTGCCATTCTCAGCAAATTCAAGCTAGCCCTACCGGGAGACGGTTCTAGATAGGCATTCGTCTGTCCTCGAAATTGCAGGATCTCCCTGGCTGCATTAATTACGACCCCGACAGGCGCATAGTGATTCAAAACAATGCGATCGGCCTGTTTCTCGATTTCCATTTCATTTAAGCTTTCCGTCAGCAGCGGTGGAAAGTTGACGGCTGTCGCAGGATAGTTGCTAGCAGTTAAATCCATGCTGAGCCAATGCGAGAGCAGTTTTTTAGTATAAATTTTGTTCTTTTTGTCAAATAGCGCAAACAATTCTGAAAAGTCACCCACCGTTTCCGAAGTGCCTAACAGCAAACAGCCCTCGGGCCGAAGCCCGTAGTGGAAAATTGGCAGCAGCTTTTTCTGCAACGGCGGGCCGAGATAGATCAGCACGTTCCGACAGGCGATCAAATCCATCCGGGAAAACGGCGGATCGCCGATCAGGTTGTGTTTAGCAAAGACGCAGAGTTCTCGCACCGGCTGAGCGATTTGGTATCCGCCCTCGACTTGCACAAAGAACCGATGCAGGCGTTGGGGTGAAATATCCGCGACTTGGGCTGGCGTATAAAAGCCGCGGCGGGCCTGGGCGATCGCATTTTCGCTGATGTCTGTCGCATAAAGCTGAATCGGCAGATCCGTACCTCGATCTGCTAAAAACTCTAACAAGCAGATGGCGATCGAGTAAGCTTCTTCACCGGTTGAACAGCCGGCCACCCAAATTCGGATCGGTATTTTCGACGATTTACCTTTGACGATTTCTGGAAAAACTTTGCTGCTTAAGGCCTCAAAGCTTTCGGGCTCGCGGAAAAAGTTGGTGACATGAATGAAGAAATCGTGATAAAGCGCCGTTACTTCTGTCGGGTTGTTTTGGAGATATTCGGCATAATCCTCGATCCGTTCCAGCTTGTACAGCAACATCCGCCGCTGCATCCGCCGCTTCAAGGTGGTTTGTTTGTAGTGAGTAAAATCAACTCCTGTAGCAGCGCGCAGCAAAGAGTATATTGTGGCGATCGCATCTTTAATTTCGATGGCATTTTCGCTGCTGGTTGGTTCTGCTGCAGACCTCTCCGCAATGTAGGGATGATGGCTGAGCTCTGCTATTTTCTGGGCTATTTTTTTCGGTGGCAAGATAAAGTCTACCTGACCCGTAGCCACCGCAGTGTTCGGCATACTGCTGACTTGTGCCGATTCTTCACATTGGGCAAAAGTAATACCGCCGGCAGCCTTAATCGCTTTTAATCCTTGGGCGCCATCGCCGTCGCCCCCGGACAAAATGATTCCGATGGCTTGCTTCCCGCGTTCTGCAGCGAGGGAAAGCAGAAAAGTATCGACGGACATAAACATCCCGCGTGCTCTGCCGCGAGGTTTTAGCTTCAGCACCGCTTGGTCGATGGTCATGCTGAAATTTGGGGGGATGATGTAGACGTGATTCGGTTCTACGCGCATCCCCTCTGTTACCTCCCGCACGGGCATCTGGGTCGAGCGAGCCAGAATCTCCTCCAACACACTTTCCTGAGTCGGCAACATATGCTGAATTATTACAAACGCCATGCCCGTATCGATCGGCAAATGCCTTAGTAATTGGGTAAAAGCTTCCAATCCACCGGCAGAGGCTCCTATTCCGACTATTGGAAATAACTCGTTTTGATTGTTCTGTTGCTTTCCTTCAGCTTTCATACCAGCTTGACGTTGAGATTTTTTGGAATTCTTTTTTTCAGTCATTTTTTATACCCTGTTTTTTGGCGGTCGAAAAAATATTGTAATGATAATTTTTAATTTTTCATATATCTAGAAGATATCTAATAAAATGAAGGATTAGCCATCTACCGGAGGATGTATTGAGGCGCAGTATGCGCGTGCGATTTTCAAATTATTATTATTATTATTATTATTATTATTATTGAGAACTATACTGCCTGCATAAACGGGGACAATCGTGATGGTTGAAGTCTGCCATAAATTTCACTAATTGTACTCTGAAAATTTGATAAAAAGTAAATTTTCCACATTTTGCGATCGTAGCACTTCTATGAATATTGCCGACACAGAGTCCAGTTCTCCTAAATCCGCCCGCTCATCAAGAAACTTCAAACCCGAATCTTGTCCGCCATTCTCAAGCAGGGGGCTAGGGAGAAGTTGTGGCAAAAGAAAACAGTACGATTAAGTAGATAAACTTAAGAAAACAGAACACCCTGCAGAACGGCAATTAATTTCGTTTTTAGGCAGGTTGTGGCATCGGAAATTCGCTAGCGCCCCGTCGATGTAAACTATCTCTGGATGATTTTCTAAGTGTCTCATCACGACTTCTTGAGGCATTTTTACCTTTTTAGTTATTTCCAGGGTATTGTCGATCGGTCGTTGCCAATATTGCTCAAATTCACCAAATACCTCATGAACTTCTTCTGGCTTTGAAGTTTGAAGCTGTTAATTGGCCGAGAGAATCTAATAAGTGAATTTTTTTAATCTTCCCAAAGTCCGGCAATTCTAGCTAAAGTCGTAAAGAAAAGTAACAAAAATATATTTTAATTGGCTTCGGGAAATTAGAGAACTCCCAGCAGCACGGCAAAGTTCTGATTCTCAAGACAGGCTGCGGGGGGTAACGGTTCAGAGAAAGTGCGATTCTGCGGTGGCGCTAGCGATGTTGCTGAGCAAAGTGAACGATACTGAGTTGATGGTGCGATCGTTCGTGGCGATGGGATGGCGGCACAGTCAAACTGCGGACTCAATGGCTGCACAGTTAAAAATGATGCAGTTCGATCGCGCGATCCCAAGCTGCTAACTCTTTGTCAAGGTTCCAAAGCGAGGCGATTGCTGATTTAGTGGCAGCTTTTGCCCGCGATGACAATTGGCTCGTCTGCGGCAGTATCATGGCTCGGTTGTGCGATCGCTGCCGCCCAAAATTGATTGTCAAAATGCTATACTCAAAATCAGAAAATAGTTGTAAAATGTTTTTCTAGTCGTTTTTTAGCGATCGGCTTCCACAGTGAAAGCAAGTGAAAGCAGGTAAAAAACACTAAGCGCGGGCGTAATTCAGCGGTAGAATGTCAGCTTCCCATGCTGAACGTCGTGGGTTCGAGTCCCACCGTCCGCTTGCGTTTATAAGAACCTCAAACCAACGATAAATAACGGTTTGAGGTTTTTTATTGCTGATTTTCTCGGCTGTCGAGGGGTCAAGTTGACTAGAAATTGACTACGATTTGACTACGGAATCACCAAACTGAGTATCAACTGACTACGGTTTGACTACGGTTTGACTACGGTTTTTTTTGACCGTAGCCAGTCCTTCCCCGCAGAATGCCTCGCTTCCAGTAGTAAGCCAGGGTTCCCTCACAACAACCTGCCAGCTTGACCAAGTAACTCTAGAATCACTTCTACGTCCGCCAAGTCAGTCCTCGACTTTTTGCGCCGCGCTTTCAACTGGTTGAGCAAGTCACATGGCTCTGGAAATTCTGCGACGGTCGGAGCTGAGTTTTGTTTTAGGTCGGAGACTTCCGATCGGAGTTCAGCGCAAGTTTCTTCCCGATCGTCCAACTCTTCCCGCAATTTATCCCACCGGCTCCTCTCTGTCGCAAGTTGCGATCGCAATTCCTGCACCTCTTGCCGAAGCTTATTAGTCACTTGGGTACTGGATTCTACCAGCGCGGCATAGTCTGCCTTCAAGGTCTCATTCTCTACCTGTAAGTTACCTATAATATTCTGTAACTCATTATCTGTAACCTCTGTATCAGGCTTGAGTAACTCAGGGGTATCACTCAGACTTTCAGACTTTCCCGGCAGTACACTCCGTAACGCTTCCAAAGATTCCTGTAAAGCCTTTACCTGCAATTCTAAAGCCGTCAATCTGTCAACAACGCGGGTATCTGTAACTTTGCCTGTAACCTTGCCTGTAACTTCCCGATTGCTTGTCTCTGTAACTTGTGTAACCTTATCTATAACTGCCCGCTTTCTTGTCCCTGTAACTTCTGTAACTCGTGGTTCCGGGGGAGTGTTTAGAGCCTCTGCAATCTCTTCAAGCTTTGCGGTGCTTAACTCCGAAGTTTTGCCAATATATTTTTTATGTAACCGCCCCGCCACTTTTCTGTAACCGTACCAATAGTCCCCTCCCTTTCCTGATTCCTTGCGTACCGTGTAGGGCTTGCTTGCCTCTGTCGGCTCAAACCTAAATGAATTTACTGATTCCAACCAGGTGGAACCCTTGGAGGAATCCAACTCGAACACTTTGCCATCATCCGTCTCAACCGTCCCCTGCACTATCGATGGAATTGCCATAAGTTACCTACATTAGTTACATAGCCGATATGTAACTAATGTAGGTAATTTGTAGGTAACTGTCAAGGGTTACAGAAAAATTGAATAAGTTAGAGCTTCATCAGGTCAGAAGGTTCAAACGAGCATTGTTGAGAACCCCTGACAGGCTTATCAAACTTGACCAAGTACGTGTCACCAGTGCTGTATTTATATGCGCTTCTCTTGGTGGCTTTGTATTTTAGAGCGCGGGCCGGCCCCGTTCGGGCTTGGCGGGGGACCCGTTCGGGCCGGCCGTCGGGAACCGGGTTGAGTAATACCCGGTAAACTCTCAAACTATTAGGAAATATAAAAATGCCTCAAAGCTTTGTGGTATAATGGATTCAGTCACTATTAATTCTGTAACTAAAATCATTTTTGTAACAAAATGCTTGCTAAAAAGAAGCCCGGACGCACGAAGACAGGGCGTTCCTCCAGGGGGCGTCCTTCAAAATGGAAACTTTATCCGAAAACTAAATTGATTCGAGTCCCGGTAAAATTTGCCGATCGGCTTTTAGAATTGGCTTTATATATGGACGAGCACGATAGCGACCTCCGTGAATTGGATGATTTTCTTTATCCTAAGATAACGCTTCGAGGTCGAGAGCCAAAATCTAGAGAATTGTTGAAGTTTTTAGACCCCTGCCAACCTCGCGTACCTGAACCGTGGGAAGAATATGTGGAACCTGATGTGATTTGGGATGATGATGTTGGGGAGTGGGTTCCTTGTTGATGGTGGTCTAGCAACCGGCGGAAAATTTGAGTGACAGCGCGGGTCGGCGACAGTTTTTCGGTTTGTTGTGGAGGATTGGTGTCCGACCTGTGCTGACGCCAAATTTTAGCGAAGCGGTCGTCGGTTGCGGCAGGCGTAGTGTACGAGTTTTAAACACACTCTCCGGTTACATAAGGATTTAAGTAACGGTTACTTAAAGCTGCCGTTTCCATAAATGATAGTTATTCATGCCTAACCATTTATGGAAACATTGAGTTGTTATTCAGCGACTTCCAAGTCCTTGGGGTCAAGCCATGTGGTAAAGCGTCCGTCGGGCTTTAAACAGGTAATTTGTCGGTATTTGTCAACGTCATGCACCACCAACTCTAGGCCTGCCAACTGTTCGGCGTACTTTGTCCCGATGTAACGGACTCGGAGTCCTTTCTTGGCGGGTACGGTCTTGGACGGCGTGGCTGACTGTTTCGGCTGAGGTTGGAGTTGAGTGAGCATTTTTACCATGCTCTCACGCTCGTTTTGTGGCTGTTTTGAGAACCATTGCAAAAATTCTGTAAAAGGTGAAGATTCAAGTCCACCATGTCCACCATCCCCATTTATCAAGGGTTTTGTATCCACTTCATCTCCACTTTGGTGGACATGGTGGTGGACATGAAACTCGCTCTGCTCAAGGCAGTGGACATGGTGGACTTGATTGTGTACTTTCAAGCCAGAAATAAAATTGCACTTTTTACGCTCCTGAGTATCAACGCGCCGCTCAATCTTGGGAAACAACTCCCGCAAGCGCAAATACAAATCTTGAGGCTTCTTGACTGGCAGGTCATAAGGTGATTCAGCTTCCCAAAATTTTTTAGATTTTGTGCCGGAGTCGTCAATAGTTAGCCACCCGTTTTCCTGATACCAGTCTTCCAATATTTTATAGAGGTCGCCAATGTAGACCTTGCCTGACGGGTCGTATTCAAGCCCAACCTCGCGGGCAAACTGCCACAAGTGTCGGCTTTCCTCCTGAGCTTCCCGCATTGCTTCACGGGTTGCCTTGTA
>JAUBSN010000056.1:0-56936 GCA_036704825.1 Microcoleus sp. F8-C3
CTATGGAGTTGGTTCACTGCCATATTGCCAAACAACCTCCTGCAATAAAGGGCCAAGAAATCCCGCAGGTAGTGTCGAATATTGCGATGAAGCTGATGGCAAAAAATGCCGAAAAACGCTATCAAAGTGCCAAGGGATTGAAACACGACTTAGAAAGGTGTTTGCAGCAGTGCCAAGCAACTGGAAAGATTGAAACATTTGAGTTAGGAACGCGGGATATATGCGATCGCTTCCTGATTCCAGACAAACTCTACGGACGAGAAACCGAAGTAGAAACGCTCGTACAAGCCTTTGAAAGAGTCAGCGAAGGTGCAACAGAAATGATGCTGGTTGCGGGTTTTTCAGGAATTGGAAAAACCGCAGTTGTCAGCGAAGTCCACAAACCCATTGTGCGGGAACGAGGTTATTTTATTAAAGGGAAATACGACCAATTTGGGCGCAACATTCCCTTCAGCGCCTTTGTGCAAGCATTCCGCGATTTAATGGGGCAATTGCTATCCGAATCAGATGGGCAATTAGAAACATGGAAAAGCAAGATGTTAACCGCAGTAGGAGACAGCGGACAAGTCTTAATTGACGTAATTCCTGAGTTAGAAAAGATTATCGGTAAACAGCCAGCCGCCCTTGAATTATCAGGAACAGCAGCCCAAAATCGCTTTAATCTCCTGTTTCAAAAGTTTGTGCAAGTTTTTACGAGTAAAGAACATCCGTTAGTCATGTTTTTAGATGACTTGCAATGGGCGGATTCTGCATCGCTGAACTTGCTGAAATTATTGATGCAAGATGGGGGGTATCTATTAATATTAGGTGCGTATCGAGATAATGAAGTCTCCCCCGTACATCCATTAATTTTAACAGTGGATGAAATTGTGAAAACAGGGGCAACGGTGAATACAATTACTTTATCACCCTTAAGGGAACCCGATCTGAATCAGTTAGTGGCAGATACACTGAACTGTGAATTATCCCTAGCCCAGAATTTAACAAAATTGGTTTATCAAAAAACTAAAGGTAATCCTTTTTTTGCGACCCAGTTTCTCAAAGCATTACATGATGACAAGTTAATTAGCTTTGATTTCGATATTCAATATTGGCAATGCGATATTGCCCGAGTGAAGGCATTAGCAATTACTGATGATGTAATTGAATTCATGGCATTGCAATTACAGAAATTGCCAACAGAAACTCAGGATAGTCTCACACTAGCGGCTTGTATAGGGGCGCAGTTTGATTTGAATACCTTAGCAATTGTCAGCGAGAAATCGCCAGACAGTACCGCAACAGCTTTATGGAAAGCCTTGCAGGAAGGTTTAGTAATTCCTACTACCGAAATATATAAGTTCTTTACCCAATCTAATAGTGAGGAAGTTTTCAATGCTTCCGCTAATCCGACTTATCGATTTTTACACGATCGCGTCCAACAAGCGGCTTATTCATTGATTCCTGACGACCAAAAACAGCAGACCCATTACCATATTGGGCAATTACTCCAACAAAACTTATCAGAGATAGAAAAAGAGGAAAAGCTGTTTGATATTGTCGGGCATTTGAATTTAGGAATTGAGTCGATCGCTCGAGCTGAGGAACGGGAAGCTTTAGCCAGATTGAACTTAGCAGCCGGAGAGAAAGCCAGAAATTCTACCGCCTATGCAGGCGCCAGAAGTTTTGTGCAAACAGGGCTGGAGTTACTCACAGAAAAATGTTGGCAAACTCAGTATGAATTAACCCTGAATCTTTATGTAGCTGCGGCGGAAACTGCCTACTTGAATGCCGATTTTGATGGCATGGAAGAAATGGCAGCCCAGGTTTTGCGATCGGCTAAAACAATACTAGATAAAGTCAAGATATTTGAGATTCAAATCAACGCACTGACAACTCAGAGTCAGATGTTAGAAGCGATCGCGATCGGAACCAATGCCCTAGCACAATTGGGAATTGAACTCCCCTATGAAACTGACGAAGCCTTGACACGCATTGCATTGCAAAACCTTGCCACCCAACTGGAGGGCAAACAGATTGAGGAACTGGTTAACCTTCCCGTGATGAGCGATCCTCGGACAATCGCGGCGATGCAATTGTTAGGCATCTTGTTTCCGGCTATTTTTATGGGAAATCCTGCCTTGCAGCCTCTGCTTTGTGCCACAATGGTCAGTCTATCACTTCAATTTGGCAATGCACCAGCATCAACGATCGGGTATGTGGGTTATGGCATTGTGCTGGCCGGTTGTTTCTCAGAAGTAGAAAAAGGTTATCGCTTTGGGCGAGTAGCACTCAGCTTACTCAATCAGTTGAATTGGCCAGAATTTAAATGTATCACTTTACTTTGGTTTGGCTGTTTTATTCAGCATCGTCAAGAAGCACTGAGGGCAGCAATCCCAACTGCGAAACAAGGCTATTTAGTCGGAATGGAAACAGGTGATTTTCTCAATGCTAGCTACTGCGTCAGCAGTTATTTATATAGTAATTTTTTTTCGGGAGTAGAGCTTGATGATTGGCACGCAGAAATAGAAAATTACTGTGTTGTCTTAGCGAATGTGAAGCAATATTCTCCTCTGGTTTACCTGAATATGGCACAACAGGCGGTGCAGAACTTGAAGGAAATTGTCAATCAACCGGATTTGTTAATCGGTCAGGATTATGATGAAACCGTGATGTTTCCTCAGCACAATCAGAATAGTGAGCTTACTGCACTCGCTCTTGCCTATAACTACAAACTAATGCTTGCCTATCTCTTTGGCAACTACAACAACGCCCTAGACTGCATTGCCCAAGCCAGCCTCTATTTGAGGGTAGCAGCAGCAATGATTCATACTCCGGTTTTCCATTTCTATGCCGGGTTAACCTACTTGGCACTCTGTTCTACGCAGTCAGAAACTGAGCTAGCGAACACTCTCGCTTTGGCAGAAACCCATCAAACCACTCTGGCTGAATGGGCACACCAGGCCCCGATGAATCACCAACATAAGGTTGACTTAGTAGAAGCAGAAAAATGCCGGGTTTTAGGAAAGAATTATGAAGCGGGAGATTGGTACGATCGCGCGATTTCAAAAGCCAAAGAAAATGCTTATATCCATGAAGAAGGTTTAGCCAACGAACTAGCTGCCAAATTCTACTTAGATTGGGGGAAAGAAAAAGTTGCACAATCTTACATGATTGAGGCGTATTACTGTTATTCCCGTTGGGGTGCCAAGGCTAAAGTCGCTTATTTAGAACACCGCTATCCACAACTACTGAAAGCTATTCTCCAACCTGCTAATTTTGTCGTCACATCTGGAACAACTCTCAACCCCACCTGGATGAGAAGCCTGAGTAGCCTCAGTAGCACCGAGAATTTATGGTTAGATTTTCCAGCAGTAATTATGGCGGCACAAGCCATTTCACAAGAAATTGAATTAGAGAAACTGTTAGCCACTTTGATGCAGATTACGCTGGCGAATGGGGGAGCACAAATCGGTTGTTTAGTGCTTCGCCAAGACCGACAATGGTTAGTCGTCGCTCAAGCCTCAGAAAAGCAGACAAAAATATTAGAAATTCCTCTGGAACAATATCATGAAATTCCTCAGAGTTTGATTTATGCGGTGGCACGAACTCAAGCGACGGCTGTCTTTGACAACTTAAGTACAGCCGACCAATTTGCAGGCGATCGCTATATTATCGATCGTCAACCTAAATCAGTTTTATGTACTCCAATTATTCGGCAAGGAAAACTCGTCGGTATTGTGTACTTAGAAAATAACTTAACAGTGGGAGCATTTACTAATGAGCGAGTAGAAATTATCCAGATACTCGCAGCTCAAGCGGCGAGTTCTATTGATAATGCTCGTTTATATAAACAAATAGAGAAATATTCCCAAAGCTTAGAAGCAGAAGTAGCGCAAAAAACAGAAGATTTAAGGCAAAAAGCTTTTGATTTAGAGCAAGCATTTAAAAACTTACAACAAACCCAAGCACAATTAATTCAGAGCGAAAAAATGTCATCTCTCGGTCAACTGGTAGCTGGGATTGCTCACGAAATCAACAATCCAGTAACATTTATTCGTAGTAATGTCGCACATATAGAGGATTATGTCAAAGATTTGCTGATTTTACTTGATATTTATCAACAAGAGTATCCTGAACCCAGTAAAGGAATTCAAGCGAAAATAGAAGAAATGGATTTAGAATTTATCTGGAAAGATTTAATTAAAATTCTGGAATCTATGAAAGCAGGGAGCGATCGCATTAGCCAAATTATCCTGAGTTTGCGTAACTTTTCCCGCTTAGATGAAGCCGACATGAAAGCAGTAAATTTACATACCGGAATTGAAAGCACTTTGCTAATTTTACAAACTCGCTTAAGACTGAGCGATGGCAAATCAGAAATACAAGTTATTAAAGAGTATGGAAATCTGCCCTATGTCATTTGTTATGCTAGTGAGATCAATCAAGTATTTTTGAGTATTATTAGTAACGCTATTGATGCTCTTCAATCAATTAATCAAACCGATAAAAATCCTGCTATCAAGATTCTGACTGAAGTCATTGAAAAAGACAGGGTTAGAATTAAAATTTCTGATAATGGTGGCGGTATCCCTGCGAATATTCAGTCTCGAATATTCGATCCATTTTTTACAACTAAACCCGTGGGTAGCGGTACAGGTTTGGGTTTATCTGTTAGCTATGGTATTGTCAAAAAACATGGCGGTAAATTAACCTGTAATTCTAGAGTTGGAGATGGTACAGAGTTAGCGATCGAGATTCCCGTCAGCTATATTAGAACTCTTAAATAAGTATCTTAGTGCTACGCCTGTTGAGAGGTCAAACAAACGTTCTGGCTGAGAGCATGAGTCACAATAAAATTATCTGGCTTATACAGTATTATTCCAGATTCGGATCTCTAAATTCGGGGTTATTGATAAATTCTTCATCGGTCAAACTTCGCAGGAAAGCCAACAAATCTCGCTGTTCCTTTACAGTCAACTTAAAGCCTGAAACAAAATTACTTTTGAGCGGGTTTTCACTTCCTACTCCAGCAAATTCTCCGTTCTTAATAGTTCTGCCACCTGCTTTGTAGTGACCGATAACTTCTTCTAAAGTTTTGATACTTCCGTCGTGCATATAAGGTGCTGTCAAGGCAATATTACGCAGAGTTGGTGCTTTAAATCTGCCCATGTCTGAGGGTTGGTTAGTAATTTCGTAAACCCCTGTATTGTTGGGCGGATAAGCGCCTTTGCCGTCGATATTGTACAGGCCTGTATTGTGAAAAGCGATTTCTTTAAAGGCTAGCCGATCGTGCATAATAGAGTCGGACAAATTGAGACCGCCGTGACAGTGAAAGCATTCCAAGCGTTCGCTGTTAAATAATTCTTCTCCCCGTTTGGCTGAGGCTGAAATTGCGCTGGATTCGCCTTGGTAGCGGTATCGATCGTAGGCAGAATTGAGGGAAATTAAAGTGCGTTCAAAGGAGGCTATAGCTTTGGTTAAGTTGTTAATGCTAATATAATTGTCTCCGGTCCCAAAGGCCGCTGCAAACATTTTGGGGTATTGTAAATCTGACCGCAGCATTGCTAAAATTTCCTGTTCTTTACCTACCATTCCCATTTCGATCGGGTGTTCGCCAAACAGGGGAACTAATAGCTGAGATTCCAGTTTATTCTGTAGGGGATTTGCCCAAGTCAGCACTGAATTGTAGCCTATATTGGCTAAACTCATGGCATTGCGCGGGTGTTTTTCTCCGGTAGCGCCGACTCCTAATGTTTTGCCGTCGGTGAATGCTTTGGCTTGAATGTGACAGGTAGCGCAGGAAAATTTTCCTGTAACTGACAGGCGTTTTTCGTAGAAAAGATGTCGCCCCAGTTCGACTTTTTCCTTGGTAATTGGGTTATCTGCTGGTACAATTGGTTTTGGCAATGCTGCGGGGATATTCCAATTGTAAGTTGGCGGTGGAGAAGTTGCGATCGCGCTTGTTTCGGGCGACCAAACTTCGCTAATGGTCGTTGCTAAGCAAAATGAGATAATGCAGATTGCAGTAAAAGTTAACAGTCGATTTAATTTCATTCTTTTTATCGCAGGGCGGTCACTGCCCACCATTGCTGTTACAGTCCTGGACGCAGAAACCGAGTTTTTTGGAAAAACCCGGTTTGTGAAGCGATATATCCGTAATTCCTCTGTTATTTAACCTTAAAGAAACTCTGTTCGGCAGCGGGTTTGCCTCCAAAGGGCAAACCTAGATTTGTCATAATTCCAGCGCAGTCGCCGTCATTCGGTTCTGACATACAGCCGGGAGGAGTATTGGCTTGATTGACTTCCAAATTAGTTTGAGAAACTAGCGATTTGATGTCTGCAACAACTGTGTTTTTTGCGGGATCGAAGTTACTAAAAAGTATTTTTGCGGTGTTGGGATTAGCACAGCTACTCGGCTTCAGACTGTTGCCTTCAGCTTTGCATCCGGTACTTCCTAAATGAATGGCAAAACCCTGAACTCCGCCGCCGTGACTGCCTTCTGTGCGAGCAATTTGGCTGCTTTGCCGGCCCGATTTTCCGGCTGGCATTCTGCTAGCCATTTGATTTTTTAGGTCAATTCGCACAAATTTGTAGCCTCCCCGCCAGTTCCACCACAGGGATGTTAAATTGAGGGGAGAAGGTGCTAGACTTGCGTCTCCGTGATTGAGATTGAATGGCAAGCCGAGGGTGAATTGCAGCCCTTTGTAGCTGCCTTTTGGTATTGTGCCAAGAACTCGATCGCGAATTTCTACAGTACCGTTTGCACAAGCGCCGGATTTATTTTCAAAGTCCAGCAAAGCAATGTTTTGATGCTGCCATTTGCCGTCTTGTTTGAGAGTTAGCGGTACGGCTTTGCCGCTGTTGTCAATTAAGGCAACATCGGATATATAAAAGCGGAAATCAGTAGGAGTAACGGTAGCAGCCGGCGTGCCTAAGTTACTGTAGCTTTCCCCGCAGTTAAACGGCTTTTCCCCCACGGCAGCGCTAAATTTAATCTCCAATTCTTGAGTTTCTGCCGCTGTGGCTTGATGCCTATCGACAGTTGAATAGGTACACAAAATAGCGAGGGCTGCCGCAGTTGAAGCCTGTATTAGTTGTTTTTTCATTTGAGGTTAAGCTCGGGCTGAATCGATTCCCAATATACTGAGTTTGGTAATTTTTGCCTGATTCTTACACTTCTTCGCTCGAATTGTCAAATGACAGCTTGTCAAACTTGTAAATAACAGGATTTATGATTAATTTTTTCTAAAGAAACACTCCTCATCACCGTCAATGATGTAAGGTATACAAACAATTACCTCTACGGTAAATAAATCTAAAATCTAAAATCTAAAATCTAAAATAGCATGAATCCTCTGCCCAATTACCGCCCCAAACAACTTTCCCTCGGCCCTTTAGAGGCAGAGATTTTGAACATAGTTTGGGAACTAGAAATTGCTACAGTGAAAGACGTGCACGATCGCATTTTGTCCGATCCCGATCGAGAATTGGCTTACGCTTCAGTAACAACAGTGCTGCGGCGCCTGACAGACAAAGGTTGGCTGGTTTGCGACAAAACAGAACGGACGTTCACTTGGCAACCTTTAGTTTCTTGCGAAGAAGCTCGATCGCTCTTGGCTTACGATCGATTGCAGAAATTTCTAGCAGTAGGCAATCCCGATATTGTAGCAGCATTTGCTGACAGCCTCGACCAAGCAACTGTCGAACAATTAGAAGAAATTGCCCTTCGCATTCAAGCTGTCCGCCAAGCTAGGGAGGAGCAAAAATAATGCACTTAATCCTAATTTTAACTGCACTGATTGCTGCTTGCTGCCTGAGATTGAGATGGTCTTTTCCTCACGGAAATTGGACTTGTCGCTGGCAGCGATCGCTCTTGTTATTCCTGTTTCCCCCCCTGTTATTGCTCGCCACAGCTTTAGCAATTTTATTCATGGGAATTCAAGGACAAATGGTAGGAATTCATATCGTAGGAATTGAAGAAGGGTGGTTGAGCTACTTGCTAGCTGTAACTTTTTTAATAAGAGCAGCATTTTGGTGCATTAAGCTAGCCTCCAAGGGCATTTTATTTTTAAATCAAATTCGCAATTGCCCGCAGAAAGAAATAGCCGGAAAAACAGTCAGAGTTATGAACACGCCCGCTCTATTTTCGGCTTTAGTTGGTTTTTGGCAACCTGAATTTGCAGTCACTTCGGGTTTGTTGAAAACCCTCGCCCCAGCTCACTTGCAAGCAGTAATTGCCCACGAACAAGCGCACTACTATTACCGCGATACTTTCTGGTTTTTCTGGCTGGGATGGCTGCGGCAAATCACGGCTTGGCTGCCGAATACGCAAGCTTTGTGGGAAGAGTTATTAACGCTGCGGGAATTGCGGGCTGACGCTAAGGCTGCGGCGGGAGTAGATTCTTTGTTATTAGCAGAAGCTTTGCTGTTGGTAGCCAGCTATCCGCACCGATATTTTGATATAGCTTGCGTGGTTGGTGCTGCAGGATCGCCCAATAGATTGGGAGAGAGAATAGATGCGCTTTTGACAGGGGCAGAAACGCCGCTAAAATCGAATAAGTGGTTTTGGAGTTGGCTGATTTTAACGCTTTTGCCTTTACTAACTGTTCCGTTTCACAGTTAATACAAGTGGCGATCGCACAAACATTGTCTTAATCCCTGCCGAAGTTCTAAAATAAGTATTGCAGCAAGCAAAGTTAACCAGCGAGGATCTCGAATGCCCTCCCCATTTCCGGGAATGAATCCCTATTTAGAACAACCGGAATTTTGGTCAGAAGTTCACAGCCGCGCGATCGTAGCGGCCGCGATCGCGATCGAACCTGAATTAAATCCGAACTATCGAGTTGCGGTAGAAAAGCGGATCTATCTCAGCGCATCCTCTGAATTAGTAGGAATTCCCGACATTTCCCTCGTCTCCAAACAATCAAACCCAACTCCACCGGTTTCTGCTACTGCTACCCTCACCCGCACCGAACCAATCCCCGTTCAACTCCCGCTGCCAGAAACCATAGAAGAAAGCTATTTAGAAATTAGAGAAATGCCCAGCGATCGAGTTATCACCGTTATTGAAGTTCTTTCCCCCAAGAATAAAACCGCAGGAGAAGGACGAAATGCTTATGAAACTAAACGGCAGCAAGTGTTGAGAAGTCGCACCAACTTAGTCGAAATTGACCTGCTCAGAAGCGGCAAACCCATGCCGATTTTAGGAGTCACGCAGCGCACCGATTATCGGATTTTAGTCAGTCGCGGTTCTCAACTTCCTCAAGCTGAATTGTATGCCTTTAGCGTGCGAGACCAGATTCCTTGCTTGCGAGTACCTTTGCAACCGTCCGATGCAGAACCGGAACTCGATTTACAGGCTGTATTAATGAGTGTTTACAATCAAGCTAGATTTGATTTAGCGATTGATTACTGTCAAGAACCCCGCCCGCCTTTGAAAGCAGCAGATAGGGAGTGGGCAGATAATTTGTTGCGGCAACGGGGAGTGCGATCGTAATTAATGAGGAAGGGAAAGGGGAAGGAAAAAGCTGGAATAATATCAAGTCCGATCGATCTGTTACGATCTAATTCCATATTTTGTAGGGGCGGGTTCACCAGTATTCTCAAATTCAAAGCCAACAAATTCATAAACCCGCCCCGCCCATATCAACAGTAATCGACCGGACACGATATAATATTATGTCCGCAAAATTGGTTGGTAGTGAGGAATGCAAGTCTTGACTACAAAGACATTTTTCATACAGGAATCTCGATCGCAAATTCCGTACCTTCTCCTACAGTGGAACGGCAGATCAAGGCTCCGGCGTGTTTTTCCGCGACAATTCGGTAACTGATGGCTAGCCCTAAACCAGTGCCTTTTCCCATCGGTTTTGTCGTGAAAAACGGGTCAAATAATCGGCTCCGCACGTCTTCTGTCATGCCGCTCGCATTATCGGCAATGCGGATGCAAATACTATTTTCGTTCAGGGCTTCTGTGCGAATGCTAATAGTTGGTTCCCAATCGTTGCTGACCGCGGCTCGCCTTTTTTGGTTGCAAGCATCTTCCAAGGCGTCAATACTGTTGCTAAGCAAGTTCATAAATACCTGATTTAGCTGACCTGCATAACATTCAATTAAAGGAATTTTACCGTAATCTTTGATTACTTTTATTTCGGGATAGTCGCCTTTGGCGCGCAGTTTGTTGTGCAAAATTAGGAGCGTGTTGTCTATGCCTTCGTGAACGTTGGTAGGCTTTTTTACCGAGTCGTCTAAACGCGAGAAATTTCGCAAGCTCAGAACTATTTCGCGAATGCGGTCTGCTCCCATTTTCATCGAAGATAATATTTTTAGTAAATCTTCTCTCAGAAATTCTAAATCGATATTGTTAATACATTGTTGAATTTCTACCGCTGGCTGAGGATAGTGTTTTTTGTAAAGTTCCACAAGCTGCAACAAGTCTCTGATATATTGGCTGGCGTAGGAAATATTGCCGTAGATAAAACTGACAGGGTTATTAATTTCGTGAGCTACTCCAGCTACCATTTGACCGAGACTTGACATTTTTTCGGTATGAATTAGGTGAGCTTGAGTTTCTCGAAGTTCTTTGAGAGCGATTTCTAGCTGCTGGGCTCTGTTGTTGGCGATCGCCTCGGAGAGGCGCAAAGCATCCTCCGCTGCTTTGCGCTCTGTCATGTCAAAAATCGCACCGTTGAGGGATAAAACTTGACCTGCTGCGTTGAAAATGGCTTGACCTTTCTCTGCAACCCACCGCACATTTCCGTCGCAGTGAATCAGGCGATATTCGAGCGTGTAAGGTTGTTTTGTTGTAATAGCCCGATCGATAGTTTTATCGATATACTCAGCGTCCTGGGGATGAACTATACTCGGAAAAGCCTGCACCGGTTTTTGCATAAAGTTAGCTGCGGGATAGCCAGAAATAGCTTCGATGCCACTGCTGATAAAAGTTAAGCTCGCTCGCCCCGCAGCGCTGCAACGGTAAACTGCACCGGGAATGCTAGAAACTAACGATCTAAATTCTTCTTCTCTTTCCCGCAAAGCGCCCTCAATCCGCTTGCGCTCGCTAATGTCGCGAGCAAACGCGCACTGATATTCTTTGCCGTTAAATTCCAAATGGTCGATCGTAATTTCTACCGGAAATATTCGACCGTACTTAGTGAGATGGTGAACTTCAATATTAACCGAACCGCACCTTTTTAAGACTTTCCAGTGCAAACTCCAAGCAGTTTGGGGAAAATCTGGATTGATGTCGTGCACTGTCATCGATAGCAATTCAGCGGTAGAATATCCCAATGAAGAGCAAGCGGCGTCGTTGACGTACAAAAATTTACCGTCTGGCCCGATCCAGAATATCGCATCTGCCGATCGGTCGATCGCAAATTGAGTTAGTTGCAACTTTTCCTCAACCCGCTGGCGGTCGGCAATTTCTTTTTCTAACTGTTCGTTAAGCGAATTGATATCTAAAGCGCGATCGACAATAGTATCTGAAGGGTAAAGATCGATCGATTGTTTTGCCAATTCTTCTGTCTCGATATCATGCTGGTGCTGATTTTCTTCTACCTGTTTTAACGATTGTTGTTGAAATTTTTCTTTTTGATTTAAACCAGACTCGGCAAGTGCTTTCGGAATGAGGGCGAGGGCGAGTGCGGCTAAAAGCCAAGAAATCAAAGCACTTGCAGCTTTGAGAGTTACCGACAGCCAGTATATGGAATTCCAAAGCGTCCAAACTTCCGTCAATTTAGCCGCGCCCCAGGCAAAAAAAACAACGGCAAACAGCCGGAAAATCTTGCGGTGAGAACCTTGGCGGGTAAAATAAACTAAAGATAGGGCGATCGAGCAATAAGCCAGTGCCGTCAGCGACTCAAAAACAGCGTACAGTCGCAACTCCGGCACCGCGTTGCAGGCGAGTGTAGAAGATACAGCAAGTGTGGAAAAAAAAATTGTTAATTGTTCTTGCATAAAGTTCAAGAAAAAAATTATCTGTACCAATGCAAATCCGATCAAATATAATTATTTGATTTCGGCTAGTGAAATATTTACATAATTATATACTTTTTTCATTTTTTATGAAACAGCTTTTTTGTTCAGGGAATGTCAAAACTGTCGGGGTGGAGCCCTGGGAACGAAGCTTTTCCCGAGTACGAGCAATGGTAAGCGTCACGGCTAGCAACGCAAGCGTTGCTCCCTGTGACGGAATACATATAGCCTTTCGAGCGTAACATGAGGTGCTCGTTGGGAATTGGGAATTGGGAATTGGGCAAACAGGTCAAACAGGCCCGCGCAGGGCATACCTCACCACGCTTGAGAACCGCTATAGGTTCGCCTACTGATTGCTTGAGAAACATTTAAATTGTTAATGATTGCTATTAAATTTTCTTTTAGATGACTTAAGCAGTGAGCCAAGGGTTTTTCACCCCTGGCTCACTGATGGACTAACAGACTTTTAAGGCAGAGAAAATCTCAATTTTTGCGCTGGAAATCCACAATTAGGCGCCGCCCAGCGCCCACTGCACTAAAGTGCGAACTCCAAAACCGGTAGCCCCAGGGCCATTGTAGCCATTTTCTTTGTCAGTCCAAACCGGGCCGGCAATATCTAAATGCGCCCA
The DNA here is from genome assembly GCA_036704825.1 of Microcoleus sp. F8-C3. Taxonomy (GTDB): domain Bacteria; phylum Cyanobacteriota; class Cyanobacteriia; order Cyanobacteriales; family Microcoleaceae; genus Microcoleus. The sequence continues at coordinate 12,585 of JAUBSN010000056.1, forward strand.
TGCAGTATCCTTGACAAACTGCTTCAAAAATAGCGCCGCCGTAATCGAACCGCCGGGACGCGGGCCTGTGTTTTTCATGTCGGCGTGCAATGCTTTCAAGCCCTCAAAATACTTCTCTTCCATCGGCATCCGCCAAAATTTTTCTCCTGCCAATTCTGAGGCGGCGACTATTTCGGCGGCGACGCTATCTTGAGGACTCCACAAACCGGCGATCTCGTCGCCTAAAGCAATTACGCAGGCCCCGGTTAGAGTTGCTAAATCGACTATTGCGTCAACTCCCAATTTATCAGCAAATACCAAAGCGTCAGCGAGGGTTAAACGGCCTTCTGCATCGGTATTGTTGACTTCAATTGTTTTGCCGTTGGAAGCTGTAAGGATGTCTCCAGGGCGCATGGCGCGGCCGCTGATCATGTTTTCGGTGACGGCGCTGATAAAGTGAACTTCCACATCTGGTTTGATGTGTCCGATCGCCTTTGCCGCTCCCAAAGTAGCCGCAGCGCCGCCCATATCTACTTTCATCATTTCAATGCCGCTGCCGGCTCCTTTGATGTTCAAACCGCCGGAATCAAAGGTCAATCCTTTGCCCACAATTGCTATTTTGCGGCGCGGCGTGCCTTCGGGTTTGTAAGTCAAATGGATGAATTTGGGCGGTAAATCAGATGCTAGGGCCACGCCGAGAAAGGCTCCCATGCCTAGTTTTTCGCAGTCTTCCCGCTCCAGGATTTCTAATTCTAAACCGCATTCGGCAGCCAGAATTTGAGCGGTTTCGGCCATTGTAATCGGGGTGACAAAATTTGCCGGCGCTGCGACTAATTCCCGTGCTAAAATGACTCCGGCAGTGATTTGGCGGGCGCGGGCGATCGCGCTTTCGGTACCGGCAAAACCGAGTAAATGAATTTGTTCGAGTTGCGGGCTTTTGTCTTCAGGTTCCGATTTGAAACGGTTGTCTTGATTTAGGGAGAGTTCTACACCTTCGGCGATCGCGCTGGCTGTAGACTCCGGCGCGTTTTTCCACACCGGAAAGCTAATTCCGAGGGTTTTGCATTTCTCTTTTTTGGCTAACTTGGCGCAAATGCCCGCAGCTTGCCGCACGGTGTCTAATTTTAAGTCCTCTGTTTTTCCCAAACCGACGATCGCAATTTTGCGAATGGGATTATTGCCGCCGACGCGGGTGATGGCGCTCGTGCCCGCTTTGCCCTTAAAATCTACTTCCAGTAGCAGCTCTTTCAAAGTGCCTGCAAGCTTTTCATCTAATTGTGCCAGGTCGCCGGTCAGTTCCAGGGCGTCCTCAAACAGACCAATTGCCAGGGCGTCTCCCGTCCAAACAGAGCGGGGCGTATCTGTGACTAGAAATTCCATGTTGTGATTTACACTTTAGATTTTAGATTTTTGATTGTACTTTGTAGTGGGTGGTTTGGGCTTTTTCCTTGGTGCGGGGAAATAGATCGATCGCACAAATTCTCCGCTCCACATCGAAATAAATTCTGCTACTATATCAGCCAAGTCCGCCTGCGATCGGATCTGCCACCAATCTCAATAATCTGTTTTTGGGTCTGCTGTTGATACCCGCCCCACTTTTAACATTTATTTCTCGCGGAACAGGCATCCTGCCGGTGATGGCGTGGAACACCCATCCTGCCTGTGATGGCGTGGAACAACCATCCTGCCTGTGATGGCTCTTGACAAACGAACTGCTCTCTATATCTTATTCTCTTAAATTTTTCCCATGCTAAAACGACGCCGGGCCCGATTTTCTGTTTTAATCAGCGTTTCAGTTTGCGTTATTGCGATCGGCTTTTTGGTGGCGGCGATGAAATGGATGGGTTTGGGCTCATTCCAGAAAACCGAGCAGCCCCTGGAGGCAGCGAATTCCGAATCGGAAGTCAAGATGCTCGTGTCGCTGTCACCGAGCGAGCGATCGGCGAAATTAGTTGAAATTGCAGCCAGTCAGCCTGCTGCAAGTACGAACCCGCAGCAGCAAATCTCCCCTCAAAGCCGCGCCCGCTACCTGCTTGCCAGCGATTTAATCCAGCAAGGAAATGCCGCCAAAGCATTAAAATTATTGGACAAATTAGAGCAAGAATATCCGGTTTTAGCCTCTCACATTGCCCTAAAAAGGGCCCGAGCTTACCAATTGAGCGGCGACAAAAGCAAAACTCAAAAAGCTTGGGAGGAACTGCTCAAATACTATCCGAGCGACCCGGTAGCAGCGGAAGCTTTATATGTTTTAGGCAAGTCAAAACCTGAATATTGGCAACAGGCAATTACTGAATTTCCCGGTCATCCCCGCAGCGTAGAAATTGCCCTCGCTAAGTTAAAAGAAAATCCCAATCAGCCGAAGTTAATGCTGCTAGTAGCAAAATACGGTCATTATGTCAAAGATTACGGGACAATTTTAGAACAACTGGTGCAGCGAAACAGCGCCGCTTTGAAACCGGAAGATTGGGAAGAAATTGCCTTCGGCTATTGGGAAAAACAAGATTACGGTAAAGGAGCTATTGCTTACGGGAAAGCTCCTCGCAACGCCAAAAATCTTTACCGAAAAGCTCGCGGTTTGTGGCTCGACGGAAAAATCCCGGAATCGAGAATTGCCTATCAAGAATTAGTGCGCGAGTTTCCCGATGCCGAAGATACTGGTTTGGGTTTAATTCGGCTGTCGCGCCTGAGCGAACCGAAAGAAGCGATCGTTTTGCTCGATCGAGTTATTAGCAAATTCCCCAATTATGCCCCCGAAGCTTTGTTAGATAAATCCCAGCTTCTCGACAAAGCACGCAGCGGTCAATCCGCCTCAGATACCCGGAAGTTGCTCTTGACAAAATACAATAATTCTGATAAAGCAGGCGAATTGCGGTGGACGATCACCCAGCAGTATGCCAAAGGCGGAGATTTAAAATCAGCTTGGCAGTGGGCGAGAGAATTAACCACCCACAATCCCGACAGCGAACAAGCTCCAGAAGCAGCTTTCTGGGTCGGAAAATGGGCACAGCAACTCGGCCGCCAACAAGACGCCAAGACTGCATTTGAGTACACTATATTGCGCTATCCAGAATCATATTTTGCGTGGCGATCGGCTGTACTTCTCGGCTGGCCCGTCGGCGACTTTACCACAGTCCGAGATTTGTCTCCCAATGTAGTGCGGCCCCCTCAGCGCCCCGAACCAACCGCCGGTTCTCCTGCATTGAAAGAACTCTATCAATTAGGTCAAGATAGAGAGGCTTGGACGCTGTGGCAAGTAGAATTTATCGACCGCGTAGAACCAAGTATTGCGGAACAGTTTACCGACGGTTTAATGCGAGTAGGAGTCGGAGACAATTTAGACGGTTTGTGGATGGTTGGGAGTTTGCGGCAGCGCGAAAAACCAGATGATAGAACCGAATACCTCGCTCTGAGACAGCAACCGATTTACTGGCAAGCGCTTTATCCTTTTCCTTACTTAGAAACCATTGTCAAGTGGTCAAAAGAACGCACAATAAATCCAGTATTAGTAACCGCCTTAATCCGGCAAGAATCGCGGTTTATGCCCGCTATCAAATCATCAGTTGGTGCCACCGGTTTAATGCAAGTAATGCCGGAAACAGCAGCTTGGGTTGCCGCTCAAATCAGCCTCAAAAAGTATTCATTGGAGAATGTGGACGACAACGTTAAACTCGGTACGTGGTATTTGGATCACACTCACGACGAGTACAAGAATAACTCGATGTTAGCTGTGGCGAGTTACAATGCCGGGCCGAATGCAGTATCAGATTGGTTGAAGAGGTTTGATTTTAGTGACCCGGATGCTTTTGCGGAAAAGATTCCGTTTCCTGAAACGAAAGGATACGTGAAATCGGTGTTTGAGAATTACTGGAATTATCTGCGGATTTACAATCCAGAAGTTAATCAGTTAATGAGCGAGCATTATGCGGCTGCTCAACAAAAAGCAAAGCCTTAGTAATTCTAGTTTAGTTAAGTTGTAGGGTGCGTCAGCAGTGCGTTATTCGAGCGATAACTGATAGTTCAAAGCGGACGCACCCTAGTAACTAATCGAGTTCATCGGGATCGATATTTAACTCGCGGAGTTTTGCTGCTAGTCTTTGAGCTCGCTGTTCAGCTTCAGCCACTCGCTGTTCAGATTCAGCCACTCGCTGTTCAGATTCAGCCGTTTGTTGTTCAGCTTCCTCTTGCGGAGTCAGAATTAACTCCCCTTCGAGTGTAAACCAGCGCAACCAAGTGCGATCGATCTTTTCATAAACTCCCTGCCACAAACCCAAACTCAATCCTAACGGAGGAATTGGCAAACATCCGCCAATAAGTTCTGCCTGTTCGTAAACACCACCCACCAAGCGAAATCCTAAAATTTCATTGGTTGTGCCGCTAAAAACAACGTAGTAAGGAACGCGCAGAATCTGCTCATAAACATACCATTTTGTCGGTGGTCTTCCTGTTTGGCTTACTGTACGACCTAAATCTTCATCGGCTGTACTTGGAGATAGCAATTCAACTATAACAAACGGGCTAGCTTGCTCTTGCCACATCACGTAACTGAGACGAAGATTTTCGCCTTCCTAGAGTCTCGACACGCCCAAAACAGCAAACCAATCAGGACGTTTGTACCAATTGGAATGTTGCCAATCGTAATAAAGGTTGAGGTCAATACCAACAAAAACCTCATCTAAATCAACATTAACAGGCCTAAAGGTGTGCCGCAATAAAGGCGACTGGTAGCAATGATATTAGTCAGGAAAACCAGATTCCTCCGGGTCTTCGCTTGGTAAATCATACATTGTCGGCAGAGTTTGCCGGGGCGAAAGTGGCGGGTCAGTCTGAGGGAGAAAACGAGTTTTTTCAATCATATTTGCACTCATAATTTGAGGACTCTATGGCATGGGGCGTTGGTTCTAGCCCGCCCGGAACAGGCCGGAAAGCCTGTTCCACAAAATGAGATTATCAAATAAATCAACGGCATCCCAAGGAATCGCGAGTATAAATCCCTGTTTGAGAATTAATTCCGCTTGCCTTTGTACACAATTCTTTAACTTGTGCTCCGTCCATAATTGCGTCAGTAAAGTCAGCGCCGGTGATATCAACTCCGTCAAAAGTAGAACGCAGCAAAATCGTTTCTGCTAAAATGGCATCGCTTAAATCGGCATTAGTAAATTTAACTTGATCTATCATTGCATTAGTTAAATTTGCGCCGTGCAAATTAGCCTGAGTCATCACCGAAGCGCTCATAATTGCTCCCCGCAAATCGGCATGAGAAAAATTAGTCAAGTCCATATTAGCGTTAGAAAACTCAGCGGCCCGCAGCATTTGACCGGAAAAATCGCGTTTTGTCAGTTCGGCGTTGCTAAAGGACAGCGGCGGAGCATAATATTTAGATTGAGCCAGGGCTGGCCGCGGGAAGATGAAGATAGTTAACGCGAATAGGAATGCAGCTAGTTGCCGGAGTTTCATAAGTCTGATATTCTTGCAAGGTGGGTATTTCGTAGTGTATCCCGAACTTGGGTCGATCGACTAAACAGTTACAATCTCAATTAAGAGTGATGGAGATGAAAAAAAACATATGCTAAGTTTTTTCTTAACTTGGATAGTAGCAGCGGTTTCGCTGGTCATTACAGCTTACATTGTACCAGGTATTGCGGTGGTGAGCTTTCCGGCGGCGATGCTGGCTGCTGTTGTTATCGGATTGGTGAACGCGGTTGTCAGACCGATTATTACTTTGCTGACACTGCCTTTGAGTATTATTACTTTAGGTTTGTTTTTGTTTGTTGTGAATGCAATTTCGCTTTCCCTGGCTTCGTGGTTGGCGGGTGCGTTCAGTATCGGCTTTGTGGTTAACGGTTTTTGGCCGGCTTTGTTTGGTTCCATTGTGTTGTCATTCGTTTCTGGGTTAATCGGTCGATTTGTGAATGCCAATACTTTGGCTCAGTAATACATTATCCCAGATACTCGATCGGGCAAACTGCAACCGCTACTGTTACCGCAGAACCCGTCCTAACCCCTCCTTGTAAAAGGGGGGGATTTTTAGCGCGAAATATTTGTTTAGAGACTAAGAGGGGATTTGAACCGCAGATAAACGCAGGTGGACGCTGATGATTGATTGATATCTGCGTATATTCGCGTTCATCTGCGGTTAAATTTTCTTCTCTAACTGCACAAAGTGCCGCAGCTTCTGCTACACTGGGCGTCCCGACTTCTTTGACTGCAATATTTGAAGGATTGGGGACTTCTACGGAACTTAAAATGTCAGCCGCAAAGGTTTTTAAGGGCCAATTTCGCTCTTGACAAAGTTCCAGCAAGCCTACTTCACCTAATTTAGTGTCTATTGTAGCAATACCTGCGATCGCGCTTTCGGCTAAATGATAAGCACGGCATACTTGTTTAATCGCAGTTTCGATTAATTCTCGCCCTGTGCCGCGTTCGCAACCTATCCCTATCCACAACACTCTTGGATGCCACTGAACCTTTGGCAAAGCAGATTCCGGCGAAAATCTTCTCTGGGTGAAACTAATCCAAATTCGGGCTTTGATAGTTGATAAATTTTCACCCTCCCAATACAAAGAATGTTTTTCGGGCAGACTGTTTTGCCACAAAGTAGAACCAACTTCTTGAATTACTTCGACTGTTTCCCCTCTAGCAATAGCCGCCGCCACTCCAGTCCAGTCCCCTTCGCCCCGCCTCCAACCGCTGGCAATCTCTAGGATATCTAAAGTCAATTCATCGCTCATTATTCAGTTATCTATTCTGTAGTTTCACTGCGACCGCAATCTTAAAAAAAAATTAACACTTTGTTTCTTGAAAATTCTGGTATAATTGTAGCACAAACTACAAAAAGATCGAGATTTAAGATGGTAGAACTAAATCAGTTACTGTTAGAGTTTGAAAGCAACCTCAAATGGGAAGGAGTGACAAAAGAATGGATACACCGCCGGGAAAGTTGGGTGAGCGAGGTGGCAGCATCAGTTAACCTGAGATATCTAGCAAAATTGCTAGTTGAATTGGAATCTAACTTGCAGTGGGAATCGGTGGATATTCAGTGGCAAGAGCGTCGAGACCGCTGGGTAGAAGAATGTCTGGGAGCATCGATCGTTCAAGAAGTATCAAGTTTATTGCTGGAACTTGAAACCAATACAAATTGGGAAGCGGTGACCGATGAATGGCAGCAGAATCGCGAGAAATGGGTACAGCAAATGCACAAGTTGAATGAGTAGTTTCGACGAGTCAGAGCCTGTACATATACGTTTTCAGGCTCTCAATTTTTCTAAGGACTAATGACTAATGATTCATCTTTCTTCAACACCCCATTCATAAAAATATCAGCGAGTCCTTCAGCTATTTCCTGCATTTGCTGTCGAGAAGCATTCGGCTCCACAATCGTCTTTTGATTGAAGGGCGCGACTGCAAACATTCCCAAAAATACCTCAGCCACAATCTTCGGATTCATCTTTGGGTAAACTTGTTTTTCCATCGCCGTTTCCCAAAAAGCCTCAGCCACCTCGCTCATTATAAAAAACCAACATTCTCAATCAATAAAATTTGTACAAAAATAGCACAAACTGCAAACAAGACAAAATTTAATATGGTAGAACTAAACCAATTACTGTTAGAGTTTCAAGCCCACCTAAACGGGGACGCAGTGACGGAAGAATGGAAAGAACGTCGCAACTGTTGGATGAGCGAGGTGTCAGCAGCAATTGACGAAAAACACCTAGCCAAATTGCTAGTTGAATTAGAATCAAATTTTCAGCGACAAGCGGTACAAAGTCTCTGGAAAATAATCCGTGAAAGTTGGGTAAAAGAATGTCATATAGCATCGACGCTGGAAGAAGTATCAAGTCTGTTGCTGGAACTTGAAAGCAATACAACTTGGGAAGTAGTGACGGATGAATGGCAGGAGAATCGGGAGAAGTGGGTACAGCAAATGTACGAATTTATAGAGTAATAATTCACTCAATCAAAATCCACTTTCATGGTGAATGATGTCCCTCCTGTGCGGTTGATTGTCTCGCTTCCCTCAATTACTTTAAATCCCGATCGCTCGTACAAACTCAGGGCTCGATTCGAGCTTCTGACGCTCAGGGATACCGATCGATAAGATGCTTTTGCTGCTGACAGCAAACGACTCAGCAACTGCGTTCCTACACCCTGATTTCTATATTCTGGAAGCACGGCGATCGCCAATTCCGGGATAGTATCGTCAACCCAGCCAAAGCCCTTGTCATCCCCTGCAAACAAACGCAGCCAGGCGGCTCCTACTGGCTGGCTGCCGTTCAATTCGATCGCTGCGAAGCCCAAATCGCTCGCACGTCCCCAATTCTGGACATATTTCGCAATTAAAGGATGATTCACAACCGCTTGCACCGTTGATTCGCCTTCTTCTGCCATGTGCGCCGCTTCATACAGCATTTGCCACAAAAAAGGCTCGTCTTCCTGCGTTAGCGGCCGAATAGAATAGTGCAAAACTTTGCCCATAACAACTTTTGCCTGTTGCTCTAATTATTCATCTTTAATTAAAACCCCATGCAGAAAAATATCTGCGAGTCCTTCGGCCATTTCCTGCATTTCCTGCGGCGAAGCATTGGGTTCCATAATCGTATTTTGACTGAAACCTGCAACTGCAAACATTCCCAAAAATACCTGAGCGACAATCTTCGGATTCATCTTCCGATAAACTCCTTTTTCCATCGCTGTTTCAAAAAAAGCCTCAGCCACATTGGTCATTTTTCCGATGACTTCCAACTGAATTCGATCGCGCAAATCCGGGTGAAATTGCGCCTCCAAAAAACACACCCGCATCATGTCGCTATTGGAGCGGATATTCAGCATCCGCCGCCGCATCACCTGAGCCACGGCTTTGTAACTGCCCATCTCGCTCAATTCAGTCAGCAAATCCGTCAGCAACTCCACCCATCCTTCCGTCGCCACCTCAATCAAAATCGCTTTTTTATTATCAAAATGCCGAAATAGCGTACCCTCGGCAACCCCCGCCGCGGCTGCTAAATCGCGAGTTGTCGTGCCGTCGTATCCGCTGCGGGCAAACAACCGCTGAGCGGCTTGTAAAATCCGCTTCTTGGTTTCTGTTTCAGAAGGAGGAGACTGATTAAAAATTCGCATGGCTTTGCAATCGGTAATTTCCTACTTGGAACTACGGGTTCGGGACTGAAAAACTAAATTATGTTAAGTTTTAAGTTGTGCGTGACTTTAATCTTAAACTGGAAGTGACGCAACAGATCGCTTATGCCCCCAAAAATCTTTATGCTTCAAAAGCATCTCTTGTTATTCGGCATAAACTTCTTGCCGTTTGACAATCCAAAATCTAAAATCTAAAATCTAAAATCCCATGACCCTTTGTGAGATTTGCTGTATCAGCCTAACATCTGGGGCGCAACAGATCGCTTATGCCTCCAAAAATCTTTATCCTTAAAAAAGAATCCCCGGCCACCGATCACAAACATTTTTTTGTTTGACACTCCACAATCCAAAATCTAAAATCTAAAATCGAATGACCCCGCAGTTCCAAAAACCACGCGCGGCGAAGCTATCCCGTAGGGAATCGCCCGATCGCCAAACTCGATTCATCGCCTCCCTGCTGGCCGCTGTACTGCTGTGGTGGGGCATTTCTCCCGAAATCGCCCTCGCCCGCCCCAACCCCGCTAGCGGCTCCCAAGCAGTCTCTGTTCAACCGTCGCTCGATCGAGTAATCAAGCAAGTCAGCGAATTTAAGCTCGACAACGGCATGACATTCATCGTGCTCGAAAGACCCAGAGCACCCGTAGCATCGTTTCTGATTTACGCCGATGTGGGCGGGGCAAACGAACCCGACGGTCAAACAGGTGTCGCTCACTATCTCGAACATTTAGCCTTCAAAGGCACGCCAAAAATCGGCACTACCGACTACAAAGCCGAAAAGCCGCTGCTAGAAAAACAAGACCAACTCTTCGAGCAAATGCAAGCAGCCAAAGCCAGCGGCAAAACTGAAGAAGTCGCCACATTAAAAGCAGAATTTGACAAAGTTGAAGCCGAAGCTTCGCAATTTGTCAAGCGCAACGAACTGGGCAAAATAGTCGAACAAGCCGGCGGAGTCGGACTAAATGCCGCTACTTCCACCGACGCCACAATGTATTTTTACAGCCTGCCAGCTAATAAGTTAGAAATGTGGATGTCGCTGGAATCCGAGCGATTTCTCGAGCCAGTATTTCGGGAATTTTACAAGGAAAAACAGGTAATTTTAGAAGAGCGCAGGCTGCGAACCGAGAATTCTCCGATCGGACAAATGGTAGAAGTTTTTGCCAACAAAGCTTTCTCTGTTCATCCCTACCGCCGCCCCGTAATTGGCTACACTGAAGACATTCAAAACCTCCGCCGCAGCGACGTGCAGAAGTTTTTCGAGACTCACTACGTCCCCAGCAAGCTGACTGTGGCGGTGGTAGGAGACGTGAAAGCTTCGGAGGTGAAGCGACTCGCTCAAATTTATTTCGGCCGTTACAAGGCTTCACCAGCGCCTCCAGAATTGCAGATTGTCGAACCTCCCCAAACGCAAACTCAGGAAGTGACGCTGAAATTAAAAACTCAACCTTGGTATTTGGAAGGATACCACCAGCCGGCGATGAATCATCCCGACAATGCGATTTATCAAATGATTGGTTCTTTGCTCAGCGATGGTCGCACTTCTCGGCTTTACAAATCTTTGGTAGAACAACAGCAATTGGCGCTGGCGGCTCAAGGTTTCAGCGGTTATCCGGGGGACAAGTATCCGAATTTGATGTTATTTTACGCTCAAACTGCTCCGGGTCGCACGGTTGATGAGGTGGCTGTAGCTTTGAACAAGGAAATTGAGCGCCTGAAAACTGAGCCGGTTTCTGATTTGGAATTGGAGCGAGTGAAAACTCAGGCGAGAGCCGATTTGTTGCGATCGCTCAATTCTAATATGGGCATGGCATTTGCGCTGGTGGACTATCAAGTAAAAACCGATTCGTGGCGAAATTTGTTCAAGGAATTGGATGCGATCGCGGCTGTTACTCCCGCTGATATTCAGCGTGTCGCTCAGGCAACTTTCCGCCCGGAAAATCGCACGATGGGCAAGCTTTTGCCGCTGTAATCAGAAGGAAGAAGGAAGAAGGAAGAAGGAAGAAGGAAGAAGGAAGAAGGAAGAAAGACTCGTTCTCAGGCTCTGCCTGGGAACGCAGATCCAGAGGCTCTGCCTCGATTTATAATCGGCGGTTGAAACCGATCCTGCACAAACGAAGTCTGCCCGCGCCGACTAAGAAATAGACTCGCATTTAGAGCAGGTACCAAGCACCGCCCCTACGCTATGTCACAATAAAAAACTTAGGAGAAAGAATGAAAAAAACTAAATTGAGACTGAAAAAAGTAAAGTTATTTCTGCTATCGCTTTGCTTTTTTACTGTTTCACTGGGCACGTTTAATTTGTTACCGTCCTTAGCGGCGGCACCCAAACACTACGACGAATTAACATTTCCCCCGCTGTCAGAAATTAAACTGCCTCAATACACTCGCTTCGAGCTGAAAAATGGCATCCGGGTGTATCTGATGGAAGACCGGGAACTCCCCTTAGTCGGGGGAACGGCGCTATTTCGCACGGGCGATCGTTTTGAACCTGCCGAGAAAATTGGATTGGGAGGTTTGACGGGAGAAGTGATGCGAACTGGCGGCACTAGCCGGCATACGGCTGATGAACTAAATCAGTTGCTAGAACAGCGAGCAGCTTCGGTAGAAACGGGGATTGATGTTAGTTCTGGCAGCGCTAATTTTAGTGCTTTAGCTGAAGATGTGGAACCCGTGTTTGACTTATTTGCAGAAGTGATTCGGGAGCCAGTATTTGCTCAGGAAAAGTTAGATTTAGCGAAGAATCAAACTCAAGGTGCGATCGCCCGCCGCAATGACGATCCTGACGGTATTACCGGCCGCGAGTTTGACAAGTTAATTTACGGCGATCGCAGTCCTTACGCGCGCACGGTAGAATACAAAACCCTCGCCAATATTTCCCGCGACGATGTGGTGAGTTTCTACCAGAAATATTTCCATCCCAAGAATATGATTTTGGGTATTGCTGGCGACTTTGATACTGCTAAAATGCGATCGCTAGTCGAGCAAAAATTCGGCAACTGGCAACCGAGTCAAAGTGCAGAAGTGCCTGCGCTACCAGCGGTATCGCCAGCAAATGGGGGCGGCATATTTTTTGTAAACCAGCCGCAATTAAGTCAAAGTTACGTGCAAATGGGACATTTGGGCGGAATGCTCAGCAGTCCAGATTACGGTGCTTTGGACGTAATGAACGGGGTTCTCAACGGTTTCGGCGGCCGTTTGTTTAATAACGTGCGATCGCGCCAAGGTTTAGCTTATTCAGTATACGCTGCTTGGAGTCCGAGATATGACTATCCGGGGGTGTTTGTCGCAGGAGGCCAAACGCGATCGGACGCCACAGTACCGTTTATCCAGGCAATTCGCGCAGAGATCGATCGTATCCGCACCGAACCAATTACCCCGGAAGAATTAGCTTATGCTAAAGATTCCACCCTGAATTCTTTCATCTTCAAATTTGAAGATCCCAGTCAAACTTTGTCGCGATTAATGCGCTACGAATACTACGGTTATCCCGAAGATTTCATTTTTCGCTACCGCCGCAGCATCGAAGCAGCAACAATTGCCGACGTGCAGCGCGTAGCCCAGACTTACTTGAAACCGGAGAATTTGGTAACATTAGTAGTGGGAAATACTGCTGCAATCCAACCGCCGTTATCGAGTTTGGGAACTTCGGTCAAAGTGCAATCTGTTGATATCACAATTCCCTCGGCGACTTAATTAGTAATTGGCAGCGATTCTTAATCATTGGTGCAAAAATATGATGTCCGGTTAGATCACCATAATTAAGTTGGTAGTAAGGGCTTTAGTCCTCATCTCTAAGGGCTAAACTCCTCACTACAAACACCCTTATGAGCAATAACCGGGCATTATATAATCTCAAATCTGGTTAGATAACCATTTTTGATTTGGAGAGTGGGACGGCGCGATCGCTTTACATCACGCAGCAGTCGGTGGGTGCGGCGTTTAAAAGTTGCGATTGAGTCCAGCATCTGTCACCCGCCCCACCCCGACCCACAAACTAGAACAATAAAATTATTTTTACAAAAAATATTATATTAGTTTAATATATGTAAAGTACCTTGTTAAATACAAGATTATAGCCATCCATGCTTAATGCAAAATATAAAATAACTTTCACTTCCGGGCATCCGCATCCTTATGAGGATTATATTTATCAAATTCAAAATCAATTTCTATCTGCTTTGATAACAGGGCTATTGAAACGGTTAATAGAGGAGAAACAGACTTCTATAGATGAACAGCTTCGTTTATTATACGATAATAAGCATTGGAATTATGTTAAGGAACACTCAGGATTTAAAAAATATAAAAACAAAATTGTCGATACTTTCATTACTTCAAGCCGTCACCTAATTTTATTAAATAAAATTTTTAAAATATTTAATATTGAAGCAGGTGCTTTATCAAATTCTCTTCTAATTTGTGAATGTCTAGATAGAATTCCCCAAGAGCTCTCGGCGGAAATTTTAGAGGAGCTTCTTGATAGATTTATGGAAGAAGAGCAGTATAGAATATCTCCACAAGATAACTCTCCTTTTTGTGAGGCACTCACACAAAGGAGATCGTTTTCTCCAGGTTCAGAACCTGACAAACAAGTTGAAGAACATGATAAATTACAACCATCTCCACAAGAGTTAGAAGAAGAGATTCAAAGGTTGCAAGCAGAGGAGCGAGTCAAGTTTTCTCATTTAAGTTACATTAAGAGTGAAGTAGAACCAAAACTTTCAAAAGTTCAGTATGAACTGAGTGAGTTGCTCCATCAAATATTAGTAAATCTTCATCCCAGACGCACAGAAGCCTCTCTGATAAATGAGTACATAGCCCATTTAAATAATGTTCATGAGTTAAATATTTATGGTGAACGGCCTGTTTATAAATTAGCCCTAAGAGTTAGAAACATCTTAGTGCTATCTTACTTTAAAGAGAGTGTAACTTTTCCAAAGAATATAATCAAAGATGTGGTGAACAAATTGGTTTATTTATTCAGCGAAAACCTGGAAATTGCTCTGGCTGTTAATTTGGCTAAAGGAATTACCTCACAGGAACAACTAAATTCTTATGTAAAAAATAGTGTTTATCCACTTCTCTGCATGATCCAAAAGAGGATAATCAATATTCCTATACATACTGAAATACCAGAAAAATTTCAGGAAAATGAGATTTTGTCAAGTCAGTATATTAATTTAGTAAACGAAGCACAAATCGACAACCCAATTCCACCATCAGAGTTTCTCATTTCCAATTCTGAAGAAATTTACTTAAAAATCATTGAGGTTTTGATAGCAAACAATAATTTTGAAGAACTTCGTCTGATTCTGCGTGACGTATTTCTAAAAGCTGCTCAAGAAATAGCATCTTTAAAATCTCTGGAAATTGATAGTGAAAAATTTGAAACCAATTATTTCGCCCGTAACTCCTCCAATGTATTGCTGGAGTTCTCCCGTTTTTTCCTTTCTAGCATTACAGAAATTAGCTCTGAACAAGGATTAAATTCATTGCAAGAAGTTTTAATGAATCCAATACACTTCTTAAAATTATTTGATTATTTAGATAGTCAGTTCCCTCCTATTTCTACATGGACTGTATATCTACCTGTTGAGGGGATCAAAGTTTCTGATAATAATGTTCCCAGAGCTTTTTTCCCAGAGCAAAATGCTTCTGCTAGTGAACTATACGAAATCAAATTTCTGTCAGCCAAAATTTTAGAGTCTATCTCTATTCAAAGTACATTACAAAATATGGGACTACCTGTTATTATGTTTTCGACTGACGCAGTAGATGCCTGTGCTGTTATAGCGAATATAAGTGCCAGAAATGGAGATCAAGCAGCTACTACTGCTATCACTATTTTGCTTGAAACCATAGAGTCTCAATTTTACTTTATGAACTATGGTTATCAGTATCAGATAAAGCTTCACAGACAACCTAATAAGACAACTATTTGTTTTAGTAAAAAGAGCAGCGACCCTGCTCTTCAACAGCCTTGGTCTATATCGAGAGTTCTTTTAGCTGGATGGCGAGGTACAACAGAGTTTGATTTGAATGAGCAGACTGAAAAGCTGTTTTCTCTCCCCAGCAGATTGTTTAAGATTGTGTCAGACAGAGCTAAACGTAATGATAGTCTCGGTAGTTTGGCTCAAGATTTAATTCACTGCATCAAGCTATATAGACAAGGGTATTTTGCCGAACAATTGTCAGAACGGTTTAGACTTTACTGGACTATTCTCGATACCATTCTTTTGCCTGAAAACACTCCCGGAATAGCAATACACTTAATCCCCTACAGAGTTTCTATGTTCTGCTTGGGTATGGAAAATTTAATTGAAGCAGGCGATGCTTATACATACGAGCAAGCCAGACTGTGGATGCGTGAAGATATAGAAGATCTCTACACTTTAGTTAGAAACCCACTAATTCATAAAGGGATCAATCATGCTCCTGCATATGAGAGGCTACTTGAACGGGTTGAAAGTATTGTGCGTTTAGTATTAATACGAATAGCTTATTACGTTATTTATATGCCTATACCTGAAGATTTTTTAGAAAAGGGGTTGGATGGTATTATCTCTTTCTTAGAACAACTCTATCCGGGACTTGAGCAAATTTCTAATAGGATTATCGCCACAGATGACACAGATATGTAATATCAATAACCGATAGATCGCAAACCAGAAGTCCTGCGTGGTATTGCAAAAGGTTTGACCGATCGGGAAATTGCCGCCATCCAGGACGATCGCCCAAAAACAGTAAACTCTCACGTCAACAACATTCTGGGTAAACTGCAAGTGAGCGATCGCCCGCCTGGAAAAACTCGACTAACAAACATGGCGAAATTTCATGTCAGCCGATCGGGATCGACACCCAACTCGCGCAACTTTGCCGCCAATAAATCCGCCCGCTGACGTTCCTGTTCTGCCCGCTGACGTTCCTGTTCTGCCCGCTGGCGTTCCTGTTGGACCTGCAGCCGTTCCTGTTGGGCCTGTTCCGAGCTCCACAGCAGCAAATTTCCCTGCGAATCCCACCAGCGCAGCCAATTCATAGTTTGCCCCAGCCGTTCCCCGGGCCAAATCCCCAGCCACAAATCTAACTCTGGAATCCGCACCCGTCCCTCAGCATCAGCGGTCTGGGCTGCATAAGCCCCATTTTGCAGATACCGCACTTCCAGCTTGGGCTCGTAGGGGTCGTAGGTGACGTAGGTGGGCACTTGCAGAATCTGTTCGTAGAAGTAGAGCTTGCCATAGGGAGGAGTCGATCGCGCCGACAGTTCGGCGTAATCTTCATTAGACAAAAACTCCATCACCACCGATACCGGTGCACCCTCCAGATTCGGCGTGTAACTGCGGCGAATCGTGCCCTCTGCGACTCGATGCACTTGCGGCACGTAAAACCAATCCGGTGCTTTGACTACAGTCTGCTTATTTACAGTCGCTACCAGTCCAAAATTGGAACCGATTAGGGCGGACCCAATAAGTCCAGCGGCTCCCAGAGCATCGGTGAGGGCAGCCGCCAGGGGTGGTTGTTGAATATTTTCCACGGGATCGTCCGGTAATACAAAGTCGGCTGGTAAGGCTTCCCAGGTGACAGTTGGTGCTTTGGAACTCGATGGGATTTGAAGAACCATTAGTTTATACCATTTTAGATTTTTGATTTTAGACGGAAAAAGATGAGATGGCGGTTGAAACCGCGTCTATACAGACCAAACCCGACGAAAGCGGGTTAAAGAACGCGCTGTGAAGATTATGTTATTGTCTTCAGTCCGCGGAGGCGGACTTTGTTTTTGTAGGCGCGGTTTCAACCGCCGTCTGCATCTAAAAATCAATACTCAAAGGCGCTCTCGGAAACGGAATCACATCCCGAATATTCCCCATTCCAGTCATAAACTGAACCAACCGCTCAAATCCCAAACCAAACCCAGCGTGAGGCACAGTACCGTAGCGGCGCAAATCCAAATACCACCACAATTCCTCCTTATTCATACCCTGGGCTTCCATGCGCCGCTCCAACACATCCAGCCGTTCTTCCCGCTGCGAACCGCCGATAATTTCCCCAATATTAGGAGCCAAAACATCCATTGCTCGCACGGTTTTCTCGTCATCATTTAAACGCATATAAAATGCTTTAATCCCGACGGGATAATCGCTGACAATTGTCGGCTTTTTAAACAAGTCCTCAGCCAAATAGCGCTCGTGTTCCGACTGCAAATCCAAGCCCCAACTTACCGGAAAATCAAACTTTTTGTCTGCTTTTTCCAAAAGTGCGATCGCCTCGGTATAAGTAATTCGCTCGAACTGATTGTTAATGATATTTTCAGCAGTAGCCAAAACCGTCTTGTCAATGCGCTCATTGAAAAACTCCATATCTTCCGGGCAACGCTCTAAAACGTATTTAAAAATATACTTTAAAAACGCCTCAGCCAAATCCATATCTCCCTGCAAATCGCAGAAAGCCATTTCCGGTTCAATCATCCAAAACTCCGCCAAATGCCGCGAAGTATTAGAATTTTCCGCTCTAAAAGTCGGGCCAAAAGTGTAAACATTTCCGAAAGCCATCGCCATAACTTCCGCCTCCAACTGGCCGCTAACTGTTAAATAGGCGCGCTTTCCAAAAAAGTCTTTAGCATAATCAACCTCTTGCGAATCAGTGCGCGGCACGTTCTTTAAATCAAAGTTGGTAACGCCGAACATTTCCCCCGCACCTTCGCAGTCGCTAGCAGCAATAATCGGAGTATGAACCCACAAAAAACCGCGTTCTTGAAAAAATTGGTGAACCGCCGCCGAACAAGCATTGCGGACTCTAAAGACAGCACCGTGGGTGTTTGTGCGCGGCCGCAAATGCGCGATTGTCCGCAAGAATTCAAAAGAATGGCGCTTTTTTTGCAGCGGATAAGTTTGCGGGTCTGCATCGCCGTAAACTTGTACTTGTGACGCTTTCAACTCAATTCGCTGTCCCTTCGCCGGAGATGCTACCAGCACACCCGACACTTCTAGAGATGCACCTGTATTCAGTTGTTTCAGTACATTTTCAAAATCTGGCAAATCGGAATTTATGACTACTTGCAAATTAGCCATCGCCGAACCGTCGTTGACTTCGACAAAGGCAAATTCTTTCAATTCGCGCTTAGTGCGAACCCAGCCTTGAACAGTTACAGTTTCGTCGGGTTCACCAGCGCGCAAAATTGCTGCTATTCGTTGATTTGTCATAATATCCACTCCTGTTTATTTAATATTTTGCACCATATTTCTCTGTTTTCTCTTCCTCTGCGCCCTCTGCGCCCTCTGCGGTAAATAAAAAAAATCAAAAATCCTAACTCCCAACATAATTCAACCTGCATAGGATTTCAAAATCCAACCGATCAAAATGCCAAGCCCCCCAAACCGAACTGCTTGCCAAAAAGGTTGTTTTATGCTTCCCCAAGAAAACAGGCTGCTTTCTAAATTCAACTCGATAGTTTCCAATTCTTGCTCAATTTCCCGCAATTCTTTTTGGAGTTGCGGCAATGGATTTCGGCGCCCCGACTGGCGGATTTCTTCGCGACGATGGCCGAGTTCGATTTGGCGCTGTCGATCGACCTGAATTTGAGTGTACCGTTCTTTGACTGCCGCGAGCGATCGCTCCACTGCTGCGATCGCTTGAACAAACTCGCTTTCTTGCTCTTCGGGATTTAACTCTGACGGCTGTTGAGGCATTTCGATCTGCAAACCTGACAATAATAATAAAAAAAACCGATTTCCAATTAAGTTGTTATTATATGCAGTATATTTTCTAAATTAAGGAACTCTAGCCAAATAGACATAAGTATAGCAACTTTATCGGCATTTAAAACGTTTTTAATTGCTGAAACCATTGATTTTATCGCATTTTCCTTCTTCCTTCTTCCTTCTTCCTTCTTCCTTCTTCCTTACCACCTATGCTTGAAACTACACAAACAACCAAAACTGTCAACCTCAACGAGCTGAGCACGGTAGAACTAGCCCAAGCCCTAGCTGCGCGCCTCGCCATCCACGAAAAAGATTGGCACCGCCTCAAAGCCAACCGTTCCGCGCGGGCCGGAGAGCAAGCAGCGGCCGCTTTGGTCTTTTTGCTCAAAAAACAGCCCGAAGAAGCTCTCCCGCGCTTACAACAAGCAGCAGGATGGCTGGATCGATCGATATCTGCTCCTCCCTGTCCCACCCACGGCAAATAATTAGATTGCTTCGTTCTTCGTAACGCTGGGCGGTTTTGAGTTTTGGCTTGAGTAGTCGATCAAAACTCAGACAATCGCGCGGCGCGCTCGAGCCGCGCGATTGTGAGTTCAAAACATTTATACTTTTTTTAACTCAAAACACACATTTTGGATTACGATCGACTATCAATAGCCAGAGCGTTCAAATTCTCACTGCAAACTTCAGCCCGAGAACGAAAAATTTTCTTGGTCTAGCTGAGGTGAAAACTGCTGACAAATAGCGGTGCTAGCGCAAGCGAGGCAGCCGGTAGCGACTGGAAATTTCTTTGCACAGCCGTAACTCTGTACCTTCAGAATTCCACTCTACCCGATCGAATATTTGGTAAAGAATAAACAACCCCCTACCGCATTCCTGTTCCACATGAGGTAGTCCAGAGTTATCTGCAACGTCCTCTGCTAAGAGACTCTCGCAATCATCGGTATAAAGGTTGCAACTGCAAGGGGCCTTAAAGCCAGAACCTTCATCCGATATCACCCACCAATATTGGTTTTGGACGATCGAAAAACGGACTCCAACAGTTTTACCGGGGTCTAATTTGTTTCCATGCTTAGCAGCATTTACCAAAGCTTCTTGAAGCCCCAACCGCAATTCCGCTTGCCAGTAATCTGGCACCTCTGCTAGGAGCAGATCCAAAATAGGACAAAGGTATAGAGTAGAAGCGAAGCTAATCGTAATCCAATTGCGTCCGACGGGACGAGGTGAAATAGCAATCACTCAGAAAACTCCCTAACTTTCAGGTGGATAAACTTCACACCCTGCATAGTTGGCTCCCTAGTATTCAAAATGCTAATTAGATTGAGCGGCGCTGCTCTACTTCTATATTAGAGTATCAAAGCAATTAAGAACAGCAAACCACGTCACAAAATATTCAGCGATTCTGAGAAACTTCTGCAGAGAACCATCAGTAATTTTACTTATAACTTCTTCCAGCAGCCAGATGTGTGAGGTTGACTTTTGCCAACTAGCAACCAAACGGCTAGCTGCATCCCCGAAGCCGTCAACACCTCTTGAACAAACGATCCCCACCTGGAAAAGCTCGGAAATAACTATAAAAAAGTCGATCCCTTTATCATCGCCCATCAGGTTCGACCTCGCAGCCGCTGGGCAAGCGCCATTGCCCAGAACTCGATCGGACCGCCAAACAGCAAAATTATCATACCTAGGTATCTTGCAGCCAAAACCCGATTTATTTTCCACAATGCGATCGGGCAAAATATCTCCCATTGGTGCGACCCTCACAAAATCAATATTCGTTACAAAACTTATTGCATCTGAGCGAGATCGCCCGCGATCTCCCAACTCGCCCAAATTGACCAATCCTTTGCTAGCCCAACTCCGGCGCGTTTCCCCAACTTTATAAATCTGAACGTGGCGATACAATAGTTAAAGTAAATAATTATTTCTTTACATCATGCAAACAACCCCAGCCATCACCGCAGCCCCCATAGCCGGCACTTACTGGCATTGGCGGGGGCATTCAGTATACTACGTTCGATCCTCTTCGAGGGTTCCGCTAACCGGCGATCGGCATCCAGAACGCCCTCCCCTGCTGTTAATTCACGGTTTTGGCGCTTCCACAGACCACTGGCGCAAAAATATCAGCGGCCTGAGCAAAGACTTTGAAGTGTGGGCGATCGACCTTTTGGGATTCGGGCGATCGGCAAAACCAGAATTGCAGTACAGCGGCGACCTCTGGCGCGACCAACTCCACGACTTTATCACCAACATCATCGGCCGGCCCGCCGTACTGGCTGGGAATTCCCTCGGAGGCTACGCCGCCTTGTGTGTAGCCGCCCAGCGCCCCGAATCAGCCGCCGGACTCATATTAATCAACAGCGCCGGGCCCTTCAGCGAACCGCAGCCCGCACCCGAAGCCCCGCCCTTGCAAAAAGCCATATCTGTAATAGCTAAAACCTTATTTCAGCAAGATTGGGCAAGTTTTCTGCTGTTCCAGTACGTGCGCCAGCGATCGACAATTCGGAAAACCCTAGAAAAAGTTTATCTCGACCAAAGCGCCGTCACAGACCAATTAGTAGAAGAAATTTACCTTCCCTCCTGCGATCCCGGTGCCGCCAAAGTATTCGCCTCCGTATTCCGAACACCTCAAGGCGAAAAAATCGACGTATTGCTGAGTCAATTAAACTGCCCGCTGCTAATGCTGTGGGGAGAAGGCGATCCGTGGATGAATTCTGCAGAAAGAAGCGCGAAATTTCGCAACCACTATCCAGAGTTGACAGAACACTTTATCAAAGCCGGTCACTGTCCCCACGACGAAGTACCAGAACAGATAAACGAACTGATTCGCGCATGGATAATTGACAAGGGCATAGGGCATGGGGCATAAGGCATAGGGCATGGGGCAGAGGCACGGGTTACTGGTTATTGGTTATTAGAACGAACAACTAACAAGAAACACAAGCTGTTGCGGCATTTAAATTGTCTGTCAAAAAAAAATCAAATTATTGTGGGGAGTAGGGGATTGGGCCAGAAAGCCAGCCCAGAATATACAATTTAAATGCGCGACAGCTTAGGACAAATAACTAATGACTAATGACTGATGACTGATGACTTCATTTAACTTTCTGGTTAATCTCAACTCACATATTCTGAGGAGACGGAAACAATGACCAGCAAAAAGACTCGCCGCAATTTTATATTGAGCAGTATAGCTGTTGCCAGCGGTATTGCAGGTGCTAAGGCGATCGAACAGCAGGATCGGGAAATCGCAGCCGCACCCAACAACCAGGGCGCCGCCACAGTAAAAATGCCAGAACGAGTGTTAGGCAACACCGGCGTGAAAGTGCCGATTTTCGGTTTGGGGGGGGCCGGACAAACACCGCTGTCGCAGCCGGGAAGAGAAGCAGAAGCAGCGGTGCAAATTGAACGCGCGATCGAACTAGGCATTCGCTATTTTGACACGGCGGCCGAGTACGGGCCCAGCGAAGAAAACTTAGGCAAAGTTTTGCCACCCTATCGAGATCGCCTATTCCTAGCCACAAAAACCTCCGCCAGAGACAGAGACGGCGCGTGGAGAGACTTAGAGCGATCGCTCAAAAGATTGAAGACCGATCGGCTAGACTTGTGGCAACTCCACCACGTCTCATTCCAAACAGAATTAGACCAAATTTTCAGTGCCAAAGGAGCAATAAAGGCGATCGAAGAAGCCAAACAGCAAAAAATAATTCGTTTTTCCGGCATCACCGGACATCACGAACCTGCTATCATTGCCGCAGGCTTGCAGCGCTATCCTTTCGACACAACATTAATCTGCCTCAACGCCGCCGAAAAACACCATCCGCGCTCCTTTGTTACCAGCGCTTTACCAATTGCCAAAGCCAAAAACATCGGCGTTATAGCCATGAAAATACCCGCTTACGGCAAATTATTTCAGAACGGTGTTTTAGATGGAATGCACCAAGCAATGGGCTACACGCTTTCACTTCCCGGCGTGCACTCTTGCATCATCGCTGCCGACTCAGTAAAGCAATTAGAAGAAAACTTCCAAGTCGCCCAAGCATTCCAACCCCTGAACCAAACAGAAATGGCAGCACTTGAAAAACGCACTGCCGCCGCTTGGCAAGAAAATACATTTTTCAGACAGTGGACTTAAACTCCCCAATCCAAAATCCCCTTTTTCCTCTGTGTTCGTTGTGGTGTATTTATTGTGGCGCGGGCGTCTCGCCCGCGAAACCAAATCCGGGTTAAGTACCCTGTTTATTTTTTACTCTTGCGTTTCGCGGACTTTGTTTGTGTTGTAGCTGTTTCAACAGCCGAATCATAAAGGGCGTGGCTACCAACCTATAACGGTTATGTTACTGAACTTGATATCATCTGCAGTGAAAATATTTCAAATCAAAAAAACAAGGCGACATGGTTGGGTCGCCTTGGTATGTATCATAAAATATGCAATTTGTCAACAGCAAAAAGCTACTGTTTTTTCCGTTTAGCCTTGTCTAACCGCCTGCGATCGCGCCACTCAGCCGCCGTCAAATAAGCTACCCCGCCAGTCACCGTCAGCAGCAGTACAAAGGCCACTAAAACGAGAACATTAGCAATCGAAGATTCCACAACCCCTCTTCCTCTGATTTTACATTTTCTACTTTTGATTTTAGATGAAAAATGTTAACAATTAACAGTTGAATGTTGACGGTTAACTGTTAACTGTTAACACTCGATTCAAACTGCTGGCAAATCTTCCAAAATTGTAAACCTCACATGATTAATTGCCAGACTCCCCACGGAAACCTCCTCCTTGTTTAAAGGAAGACCCCCGCTGGTGAGACTTTGAAACCGAATTCCCTTGCCAATTTCTACGTGATACCAAGCCAAACCCATAAAAAATCGCAAAGGATAAGGGCCTCTGTCTTGAATATCATCAGGATTAGATTCCATCGGCACCCAGCCAAAACCCGGAATGTAAAATTCCAGCCAAACGTGATTGAAATCAGGCTCCAGCGACACCCCTTTTCTGTCAGCAAAAGCCGGACACTTGTAGCGCCCGATCGTGCGGCAAGCAATCCGGTTCAACCTAGCCAAAGCCAACAACAGCCCTACGTACTCGCCGCAAGAACCGATGCCGCGGCGCAGTACAATATCGGGAGTGTCAATGTGAGGCCTAATCCCGTAAGAAAGTTGGTCGTAAACAAAATTGCGAATGCTCAGTAACTGCCTCAGAATATTAGTTTCCGAGCCAATGGCAGCCACAGCAGCCGATCGCACGATCTCCGTATCCATCGCCAAATTATCGTTGTCCACCAAATACTTAGCTGCAAACTCCGGCGACAGCTTGGGAATCTTTTCGACATCCCGAGGCGACAACTGATACTTAATCGATCGAACTTCTAACAAAGCCTTCCAGCCAAAAATTCGGCGTTCCCCCTTCAGCAGCCGATCGAACTTAAACACCGCCACCCGTTCGCCTTCCTGAATTTCCTCAGTAAAAGGCATTCCGATCGGCGTAACACTCCTTACCTTTTGCCGGTGAGTTTGCGAAGGCAAAGCAATCCGCCACTCCAAATTTTCGATTTCTACCTCATCGAGAGGAGACAGTTCCTCCACATAAGACATTTCGAGCAAAAAACCGTTTGACAGAGCGTACCGCTCGGCTTCATTGTAGTGAAAAGACAAAGGCTGAATAAAAGTGCGATCGCGCTTCGTCAACTGAAAAGGATCTTCTGAATTCGGATCGTCCCGGATGTAAAGTTCATCCCCGGCATAAGCCACGTACAAAACCTCCTCTCCAGTTTCCACATCCTTGTGAAAAGCCAAACCAGAAGGCGACTCAAAGGGAGTCAAAATGCTAAATTTAATCTCCCCAGTTCCCCGTTCCAAACAGTAAACTGTTTGCTCAGTCTTGTCGCAAACCCAAATTTCCTCATCCCGGACTGTGATATTTTCTACCCCAATACCTGGAGCGTAAAACCGAGTAATTTCTCTACCATTTTTCAGGTCAAAAACCAGAATCGAGTTTAATTTCTGGCAAGTCACATAAAGCGTAGATTTCCACACAGCAATCCCGTCAGCACGATAAGAAAGCGAAACAAAATGTTCCGGTTTGATTTCAGTTATCGCCCCGTCCCGAATTGCGCCCCGACAGCAACAAATATCCTCATCCCGCGCAAACCAGAGAGTATCTTCCGAAATAGCTAGCCCGGTTGCGCCCGCAAACTTAGGCGTTTGATAAGGATTCAAAACAGTAGTGTTGTCAGTTTCTCGATCGATCTCCAATAGCAGCCCTTCGGCGCGATCGACAGCGAACAACCTATTTCCTAAAAAAGCAATGCCGTGCAGTGCCAAGACTCCGATGGGTCTTACCATCCGCAGCCCCGAAGGCTGTTTGTCCGAGAGAACAGGTGAATCGAGATTCATGCTAAATTTCTTGCCGGTATTGTACAGAAAACCTGATTTGTAACTTGTAGCCGATCGCTTGAGGTTCACCAGCAAAATTGCCGAGTTTCCTGATATGCAGGACTGACGCATCAACCGGGTGTTGTTAGGAAAAGACGCGTTGTAGCCTCTTGCTAGAGTTAAAAGAGCCCGAATATTAGTCTTTGTCAAAGTTGGGTTTAACAAGCTCAACCCAACCTGTTGCCGTGAATGGAAGTAAGTATAACTACTAAGTTACCACTGACACACGCGACACAGAATTCTATGTTGAGCAGAGCGACCAAAATAATCGTATCTGCCTCAAGATATAAATTAAGTACAACAGATTACTAGATCCGTCAAAACCTTGGATAGAATAAAACCGTGCGATAAAGTTCCTAGGTTCATCAACAGGCAGGTTCGTCATGGCTTTGAAGTCTGCTCTAAATATCGGTGCTCTTTCCTTAATTATGTCTGTAGCCGGTAGTCTTTTAATACCAGCAGAGGCTCTCAACAGCCGCGCAAACATTGTCCAGCGCCCCTCACAACCGCAGCTACCCCTCAACTGGCAAACAGTTCAACCCCCTGAACCAAGCGGAAACAGACCGAACAGCCAGCAATTGAGATCCGGCTGGAATACCTTTCAACCGCCGGAAGACGGAGTACCCGGAAGGCGGGAAGGCGGAGGAACCCGCGGCTTAGAATGCCCCACGGCCACCACTGCCTTAACTGCCTTGATTCCCCAATCAACTATGGGGCAAACCATATCAGCAAAACCGACATTTTTCTACTACCTTCCCGTAGCCCTCGACAAAACAGTTCAGTTTGAGTTAGTAGACCAAAAGGACAAAACACTATACAAAAAAAGTTTTCGCATGGTAACTAGCCGTGCAGGTGTCGTTAGCGTCAGCCTCGGCTCCGACGAGAACTCGCCAGCCCTGGAAGTGGGCAAAAACTATCAATGGTACTTTACTATCAAATGCAACCCAAAAAACTCTACAGATGATGTTCTCGTTTCCGGGTGGATCAACCGCACCGCAATCGCCCCAACAGTGAAAACAGAGTTAGATCGATCGTCCGATCTCACCAAGCTCACCATCTTCGCCCAACAACGTCTCTGGTACGAGTACCTGGCGACTCTAGCTCAATTGCGTCTCCAGTCTCCCAGCGATGCCAGTTTAGCGCTCAAGTGGTCAGCAGTGCTCAACTCAGTCGAACTTGGCAACATCGCCCAAGAACCCTTAGTCACCAGTGAGTTAACACCCATAACCAAAAAATAATTCGACACCAGTTTCACGCAAAGAATGCAACCGTAGCCCCGTATCCCAAACCCCGATCGCCATAAGTCATTGCCAAATCAAAAATCAAAAATCTAAAATGGTATTTGACAGCGCTACAGATGATTTTTGCCGGTTCCGGGTTTTTTGGTCGATCGTCCTCAATAAATTCAAATTTTTGCGATCGCAAGCAGTTCCGCCTCGCTTGCCTCTTGAGGACTCGACTGGGGAAATTTTTATTGTTAAATTGCGCTCAATACTAAATGATAAACTGGCAGAATCAAGCAGCATACCAACTTATTTTAGACAAAATATTAATTATGCGCCCGAGTGCAAATATTGCAATATTTCGGTTGGCGATTTCACTTCTGACTGGGCTCCCAATCGCTTGCTTTTATGCCAATAAAGCTATATCCCAAACTTCCGATATTTCTCACTTGCCAGCCGCCGCCGACAACTCAGCAGATCCGGGCAACGAAGTATTAGCACTGCAAAAACTGGAAATCAAGCAAAATGAAACTGCCACAAATTTAAATCAACTCCCCGATTGGATCGAGACCGACCCCGAACCAGAAGCACGATCGAACCCCGCCGAGAACAGGCAAGATGCCTGTTCCACAATCGATGAAACTGCTTGTGGTGCGGGCATCTTGCCCGAACAAAAAAATCTGGTTGACAGCGATCCCCAATGTCAGAACCCGCTAGATTGTAATTTTTTAGCCCAGAACCCGCAGACGCCACCGGGAAACCTCCCGCCCGACTTAAACCGCGATCGAGTACCAGATCCGCTGTTACCGCCGCCGCCGACTCAGCCAGATCCAAATCGCGATCGATTTCTGCAACCGGCCCCGCAACCATCTCCAGAACCTCCCCAAGTACCGCCCACAGTAGCGCCGGGGTCCCCGTCGCCAGTTCCCTCAACGTTGCCGAATACACCAATTGAGGTGCAGAAAATTCAAGTTGTTGGCAGCACGATTTTAAGCCAAGACGAAATTAATGCCTTAGTCAACCCGTTAGAAGGCCGTTCTGCCACCCTAGAACAGCTCAAACAAATCGCCGACAAAATTACCGAAATTTACCTCAATCGCGGCTACATCACTTCCAGAGCAGTCTTGCCGCCCCAAACTATCACCGCAGGGGTAGTCCAAATTCAAGTTATCGAAGGCAAGCTAGCCAAAATCGAGGTAGAAGGAACTAAAAGATTGAATCCGAGTTACATCCGCAGCCGGATTCGACTCGGTGCCGGAATGCCTTTAAGCACAGCTTCCTTAGAAGACCAACTCCGGCTGCTGCGAGTCGATCCTTTATTTGACAATGTAGAAGCCAGCCTGCGGGCTGGGGATAGTGAAGGCGAGAGCATTCTGATCGTCCGAGTCTTGGAAGCTAATCCGTTTCAAGCTACTTTCAGCTTTGACAATTACTCGCCTCCGAGTGTCGGTTCCGAAAGATTGGGAGTTAGTCTGCGCCACCGCAATATAACAGGAAATGGCGACGAACTTGCAGCGGCTTATTACCGATCGCTCGGCGATTCAGACGTGTTTGATTTCAGCTACCGCATCCCGCTAAATGCGATGAACGGCACTTTGCAATTGAGGGCTGCACCGAACCGCAACAGTATCGTACAAGCACCTTTTGACACTTTTGATATTTCGGGAAAATCGCATTTATTTGAAGTTAGTTACCGCCAACCGCTGCGGAGAACGCCGATCGAAGAATTTGCCTTGTCTGCGGGTTTTACTTATCAAACAGGCAGAACTTTTCTCGCCGGCGAACCCTATGCTTTTGGCATCGGCCCGGACTCCAACGGTGTCAGCACTACAACTGCAATTAAGCTGGGACAGGACTACATTCGGCGCGACCCGCAGGGCGCTTGGGCAGTGCGATCGCAATTTACGATCGGCACTAGCTTGTTTGATGCTACTCAAAACGAAGGTTCCGATCCCGACGGACAATTTTTGAGTTGGCTGGGTCAAGTGCAGCGAGTACAGCGACTGAATGACAAACATCTATTAATTTTGCAGGCAGACTTGCAGTTGTCAGCTAATAGTTTGTTGCCTTCCCAGCAATTTGTAATTGGCGGCGGGCAATCTTTGCGAGGCTACCGCCAAAATGTCCGTTCTGGCGATAACGGCCTCAGAGTTTCCATCGAAGATCGGATTACTTTACAGCGCGATGCTTCGGGAAATCCAAAACTACAATTGGCTCCATTTTTGGATGCGGGTACTGTATGGAATGTTGCGAACAATCCTAATAAATTAACCAATCAGACATTTTTAGCAGGTTTGGGTTTGGGGGTAATCTGGGAACCGATACAGCGGGTAAACCTGCGCGTAGATTACGCTTTGCCTTTGGTGAGAATTAGCGATAAAGGCGACAACCTGCAAGATAACGGCATTTACTTCAACATAATTTATACACCATAAAATGAGCGATTTCCTGCTCTGCTACCCATATAAATTGTCTGTTAGGGCAGAGGGGATATGGGAAGATTGGAGGAGTGGGAGATGAAGAAAATATGGCGTTTCTAAATAGCGCGATGAATCATTGAGGAATGGGGACATCCCAGAATTTGAAAGTTTGACCTCAATTCATAGCACCATTATGCAACGCATTTTTTTAAACTCTATTACTGCCTGCTTATCTTTTTTGATACTACTATAGCGATGCTAAATCCTTTGTGAATTTCTTACTCCCTCCCCTTAGTAAGGGGAGGGCTGGGGTGGGGTAAAAAATTTACGACTCATTTAGGATTGCTATACGATCGCTCTATAATGTAAAAATGTTAATTTTTCTCGAATGGATATCCTTTACTGCCTCAAAGGAAATGAACCGCTGTTGCTGGACGATCGACAAAATATCTGGATTATCAAGACTGGTATCATAGCATTGTTTGCCACTAAAGTCAAGGATAGTTTGGTTAGCGGCGATCGGCAATATTTGTTCGATGTGGGTGCGGGCGAAGCTTTATTTGGTGCCTCGCTGGGGGAAGAATGGGGGCTTTTGGCAGTGGCGATCGAACCCACAGAATTGTACCAAATTAACACAGCAGATTTGGTCGCGCAGGTAACAGTTGGTGAAGAAAAGGCAATTGGGTTAGTGAATGGTTGGGTAAACCGTTTAAAGAAGACATTCAGCCAGGAATACACAGCCGCGTTCGCTTCGCAGCAATTATCCTTCATCAATTCCGGGAGTGCCGCTTCACTGCCAAACATTTTAGCCGATTTACATACCGATTTATTCAATTATTTGAACGGGCAGGATTTGCAGAAAACAGAGGCGGCTTTTCGTCAAATTCAAGAAAGAGAAGAACTGAATCTAATCGCAGTCAATTCAGCCCTTTCTAAGTTAGCGGGTGTGGTAAAACCGCAGCAAGAAACGGTATCATTCCAGCAAGGAATTCCTTTGTTAATTGCGGCGGGTGCAGTGGGAAAAGCGATGGGAATAACGATTAGTCCTCCGACGCAGTTGGCAGAACTCAAATCTGTCAAAGATTCGGTGGAGGCTGTAGCGCGTTCCTCCCAATTTCGGATTCGGATGGTGGTGTTGGAGGATGGCTGGTGGCGAAGAGAATACGGCCCGGTTTTAGCTTGCACAATTGCAGGGCATCCGGTGGCTTTATTAGTTGTTGGTAGCGGTTACGTTTTGTTCGATGGAGTAACTCAAACTCGGACGAGGGTAAATGAGACGGTGGCGGCGACTTTGGCACCGGAAGCTTACCAGTTTTACCGACCGTTACCTAGTGTTGTTAATAATGTGTTGCCCTTGTTAGAGTTTGGTTTCAAGGGGTATGAAAAAGAAATCGCCAGCATTGTGGTGGTGGGAATTATTGGTACCCTGCTGGGGATGGTGGTGCCGCAGGCGACGGGAATTTTGGTGGATAGTGCGATTCCAGATGCCGATCGCAATTTATTATGGCAATTAGCGCTGGCATTGTTGGCGCTGGGTTTGGGAAGGTCAGCGTTTGGGATGTCTCAAGGGATTGTGGCGCTGCGAGTCGAGAATAGCGTTGATAGTTCGTTGCAAATGGCGATATGGGATAAACTCCTGGGATTGAGTCCGGCTTTTTTTCGGGAATACACTTCCGGCGACTTGCTCAACCGCACCTTGTCGGTGAACCGAATTCGCAAGATACTGTCGGGGGGAACGCTACGCACTTTGATGAGTGCAGTGTTCGGTTTGCTGAATTTGGTGCTGATGTTTGTTTACAGTTGGCAACTGGCGTTGGTGGGGGTGGGGATAGCTTTGCTGACAGCCGCAGTCACCTCTGTGGTTAATTTTTTGGTAATCCGCAATTTTCGACGGCTGCAAGAATTGGATGGCGAGATTAACGGGTTGGTGGTACAACTCATTAATGGGGTGGCTAAGCTGCGGGTGGCGCACGCGGAAGACAGGGCGTTTGCAGCTTGGGCCCAAAAGTACGGCGATCGCATGAAGTTGGAAGCTAATTTGCAGCGCCTTCAAGATAGAATGGGCGTGTTCAACGAGTCGCTGTCCTTGGTGAGTTCGGCAGTTTTGTATTGGTTTGGCCTACTGTCGATTCAGATGGCGCAAGCTAATGACGGTACTGGGTTGACGACGGGTACGTTTTTGGCTTTTAATTCGGCGTTGGGGATTTTTAGCGGCGCTGTCAGCAGTATTAGCAGTACCGTGACTGATATTTTGGGAATTGTGCCGCTGTGGGAACGGGCAAAACCGATTTTGCAAACGAAACCGGAGTACGAACTTCATAGAGTAAATCCGGGTCAGTTGCAGGGTGGGGCGGCTTTGGAGGGGGTGACTTTTCGCTATCGGGATGAGGGATTGCCTGTGCTCGATGATATCACTCTGCGCGTCCGACCGGGTGAATTTGTGGCGATCGTCGGGCCGTCGGGAAGTGGGAAGTCAACGATTGTCCGGTTGTTGTTGGGATTTGAAACGCCGAATTCTGGAAGGGTTTGTTACGATGGCAAAGATTTGGCGGAGTTAGATTTGGTGGCGGTGCGAAGGCAGTTGGGGGTGGTGCTGCAAAACGGTCGGATTGGTAGCGGTTCGATTTTCGAGAATATCGCGGCTGGGGCCTTGGTGTCGCACGAAATAGCTTGGGAAGCGGCGCGGATGGCGGGTTTTGCTGAAGATATCGATCAAATGCCGATGAAGATGCACACGGTGATTAGTGAGGGGGGAACCAATCTTTCGGGAGGGCAAAAGCAGCGGTTGTTGATTGCCAGGGCGCTGGTGAATCAGCCGAAAATTATTGTGATGGATGAGGCGACGAGTTCCTTGGATAACCGCACGCAAGGGATTGTGGTTGAAAGTTTGGATAAGTTGAAGGCGACGAGGATTTTAATTGCCCACCGATTGAGTACAATTCGCCATGCGGATAGGATTTATGTTGTTGAAGCGGGGCGGGTGGTGCAGGTGGGGACGTTTGAGGAGTTGGTGCAGCAGGAGGGTTTGTTTGCACAATTGGTGGCGAGACAAATCGAGTGAAGAAGGCAGAAGGGAGAAGTTTATTATGCGATCGCAACTTTATTGTTTCTCTGTCAGTTGGGTAAGTCGTCAACCTAAACCAAAACCAGCTAGCAAGGCTTACTGAGGAAGTAAGTTGCTAGCTGGTCAACCCTCTTGGGGGTGAAAAAATTTGAGCGATCGCGCAACCTGGGTTCCTGACACTCACGAGTGCCAGGTATCAAAACGCGAAGGAGGTTCCGCGAATCACGCGATCGCCACAATCGACTTGCCAGATTACCGGGCTAAAATCCCCGTACCACGGCAATAAGAGTTCTCTATCCTACCAAAAGACATAAATATTACTGTTTAAATTGATACTTTTTTATATCTATGGGTAAATTTCACGCAGGATGTAATGATGCAAAATTAGTAATTGTAAATGATGCTTTATCGCAATCAAAACAAACAAAACAAAATTTGAAGGAGAATTTATGTCTAACATTGAAATCGCTGGTTTCCAATCTAACCTCATTGAAGAATTGGATGATGCAGATTTAATGGCAGTGACAGGAGGTGGTCTTCTTGATGGTTTGCTAGGTACTGTTACTGGTGCTAATAATGCTATTGGTAACGGAGGTACACCTACAACAGGTGCTGTTGGATTAGTATCAAATACGCTGCGGGGAGCGGCGGATTACACCGCTAAAGTTAATAGTGGATTAGAGGGTGGTTTGCAGGCTGTAAACGGAGGACTGACAGATACTGGGAATAGTTTGTAGGGTAAAGATTCCCGGACTTGAAAGTACGAGTTCAGAATAGCAATGCAACATGAACATACGCGCTTTCCCAGAACGCAGACTTAGATAGCATTCTGGCACTGAGTAACTTTGCATACCTTAAGTAAGGTCTGCAAAGTTACTCAGTAACCTATACGAGCTTATAAAGGTTTTGGTCTACCGAAAAATTGAACCACTTCCTTTTTAGGTAAAATTAGCTGGCTTCGTACTTTTTGGTGTTGCTATTTGCACCTTAAACATTATCACTTATTAAGTCATTCATGAAGCCCCTAGTTTGAATAGGGGCTTATCTGTTTATTTGCAGTGAATAATCACTCTAAGAATTACGCATTGAAAAATCGAATATTACCAAAAACTATATGAAATTATTTACGCCCAAATTTATTTTAACTACTTCAGTTCCTCAATTTTTTAGGTTTGAACAATTAGCCACTACTTACCGAACAGAGGTTCTAGCAGGTGTCACGACGTTTATGACTATGGCTTACATTTTGGTCGTGAATCCCAGAATCTTATCAAATGCTATATTTATCAATCAGCCTGGTGATTTGTTCAATCAGCTTCTGACTACCACTGCCATTTCCTCGGCGATCGCAACTGCTTTAATGGGACTATTAGCTAATTACCCCTTTGCCCTCGCTCCTGCAATGGGTTTAAATGCTTTTTTTGCTTTCTCAGTTGTGTTGGACTTGCAGATGAACTGGCGGTTGGCGCTAACATCTGTCTTCATCGAAAGCTTAATTTTCACTGCGTTGATTCTATGCAATATCCATGTCCAAATTATTAAAGCTATTCCAGCTTCCCTCAAACACGCCACGGTAGCGGGTATTGGTTTGTTCATCGCCTACATTGGTCTTTCTGGTGTTCCTGAAGCTCCCACTCTCGGAGCAGGTATTATTGTTGCTAGTAAAGCGACCTTAACAACTATTGGCTCCTTTAAGCAACCAGCTACTTTACTCTCAGCTTTTGGTCTATTGCTGACCGCTACTTTGGTAGCGCGTCATGTTAAAGGAGCGATATTATGGGGTATTTTCGCTACAGCGCTGTTAGGTTGGATACTAGGCATTGCTCCCTCTCCTGAAAAAATTATTGCCCTACCTGAATGGCCGCAAGACTTGATAGGTCAGGCATTCACAGGCTGGAGTTACCTTGCACCCAAGCAAATCTGGAACTTTGTGTCTGTCACGCTTACCTTTTTATTTGTAACTTCTTTCGACACCATTGGCGCACTTACTGGTTTGGGACAACAGGCTGGTTACATCAACGAAAATGGTGAATTGCCTCGCGCTACTAAATCTTTGTTGGCGGGTGCTGCAGGCACAACCTTTGGGGCATTGATGGGCACTTCTCCATGCGCGACCTATCTGGAATCTGCCGCCGGCATATCTGAGGGGGGACGGAGTGGTTTCACATCTGCGATCGTAGCAGCTTTATTTTTGCTTTCTGTATTATTTACTCCCTTATTTGCAGCAGTGCCTGCTTTTGCTACAGCACCTGCATTGATTATGGTGGGTTTTTTGATGATGAGTAGCGTGCAAAACATTAATTGGAAAGATCCAGCAGAAGCAATTCCTGCATTCCTAATTCTTCTCACTATGCCCCTTACTTACTCTATTGCAGAGGCATTGGCAATTGGTTTCATTATTTACCCTTTGATTAAAATTTCTCAAGGACTGGCTCATAAAGTGAATAAAACTGCATATTTTTTAGCAGCTATCTCTGTGTTTCACTTCGTACTAAGGAGTTAAATGGTAGTGCTAACCTCAATCAGGCTCGTCTGGGCACACCACTAAGAGATTTATGGAAGTCCTGTATCGCCTCAAAGAAAAAAAACGACTGCTGCTAGATGACCCCGAAAAGGTTTGGGTTGCGATGGTGGACAATTGTTTGGCGTTGCTGATTCGCGGTATGAATCAACTTTTCGCTTGATGTTACAAAACTCACCCTCAAGCGGGCTTATAGCAATTGGGAAATCTGGAATTCATACCTGTATTCAGCAACCCCCCGACTTCTCTAAAAAGTCGAGGTTCTAAAAATCATCCTTTAGTGCGAAGCAAACGCGCGTAACTCCCCCCTTGCGCCCACAACTGCTCGTGAGTACCCCGCTGTACAACCAAACCCTGCTCCAGTACAATAATTTCATCGCAATCCCGAATCGTACTGAGTCGGTGGGCAATCACAACACAAGAACAACCGCGCCGTCGCAAATTTCGGTCTACCATCAACTCAGTTTGAGCATCCAGCGAACTGGTTGCCTCATCCAACACCAACACCGCCGGATTTCTCACCAAAGCCCGGGCAATTTCCAATCGCTGGCGCTGTCCCCCACTCAAATTCATTCCCCCTTCAATCAGCTTCGCCTCGTATCCTCCCGGCAATGATAGAATCGTGTCGTGAATCGCTGCATCCTGACAAGCCTTTACCAAATCCGCTGGCGGTACAGTCGAATCCCACAAAGTGAGATTTTCCCGCACAGTTCCACCAAATAGAAAGATATCCTGTTCCACCATTGCCAAAGCAGAAGTTAAAACAGAACGCGAAATCTGTTTTCTGGGTGTACCGTCAAACAAAATCTCTCCCGACCAAGGTTGGTAAAGACCGCAAATTAGCTTCGCAATAGTAGACTTACCAGAACCGCTAGTCCCCACAACCGCCACTCGCTGACCCGGTTTCAAACTCAAGCTAAAATTTTCAATCAAGGGCTTTTCCACCCGACTGTAACCAAAAGTGATATTCTGCAATTCAACATCACCCTGCAAGCGAGAGGTGATTGGTGATTGGCGAACAGAAAAAGGTTTTCCCCCTTTTTCCTTTTCCGCTTCTCCCCCCTTTTCCACCTCTGAGTCAACTGAATTTTGCAATACATCATCCAGTCGGTTCAAATCGGCTTCCAAATCTTGCAACAAACTGCCAAAATTAATTAAACTGTCGATCGGCACAAAAAAACCAGCCATTAAACTCTGGTAAGCCACCAGCATCCCCACACTCAGCGTCCCGTCCATCACTTTCAAGCCGCCGACTATTAATATAGAAGCTGTCATCAGGGCCGACAGCAGCGCGGGTAAAATTGTCAAAACTTGAGATTGTAAAGCTAAATCCTGCTGTGCGTTCAGCGCTTTCGCATAGTACCCGGCGAACTTGGCAAACGAGTCCGACTCCAGACCAGAAGCTTTCAGTGTTTCGATCGTTTGAATGCCTGCGATCGCCGCCCCGTTCACCTTACCATACTCCTGCGCCAGCTTGAAATTCGCATCCACCCGCGTCCGCAACATCAACTGCAGGGCGAAGAAATTAATCGAGGCAAAAACCAGGGCGATTCCCGTCAGCAAGCGATCGTACTGCAGCATAATTAAAAAGTAAAAAACCATCATCACCGTGTCGATGATAGTTTTACCCAAAGTACCCGAAAGTATCCCCGCAACCTTGTCATTCAGCGACACCCGACTGCTAATTTCACCCGCAAACCGCTGTGCGTAAAACCCAACTGGCAAACGCAAAATGTGCCAGACAAACTGCCCCGACATCGTTACCGACAGCTTCAACATCAAATTCCGCAAATAGGTAAGTCGCAGGGAAGCGAGAATACCCCTGAGTACCGCCGTGAGAACCATTCCCAGCACCAAAGGCTGTATCCAATCTTGGCGTTCGGAAACCAAAATTTCATCCACGAACACTTGGGAAAAAGCAGACACTGCCAAGCGAGGAACGGTGAGCAAAAATCCCGCGAACAGGCAGAATAAGATGGTACCCCAAGAGTGCCGCAACCGCGACACTAAAGCCGCGATAGTGTTCCTTTGTTTACCGCCCTTTTGAAAAGAAGGGCCGGGTTCCATTACCAGGATAACCCCTGTGTAAGCGCGATCGAATTCTTCGAGGGAAACCGTTCGCCGTCCCGTAGCGGGGTCGTTCAGATAAACGCACTTTTTCCCGAACCCCTCTACTACCACAAAGTGGTTAAAATTCCAAAATACAATGTAGGGTGAGGGAATGGTTTTCAGTTTTTCCAACTGCGCCTTAAACCCTTTGGCATTTAAACCATAGTTCCGCGCTGCTTTGACGAGATACAAAGCATTAGAACCATCTCGCGACACGCCGCACTCGCGCCGCAGTTCCGCTAGGGGGACAATGCGCGAGTAATATCCTAGAATAATGCCCAAAGCAGCAGCGCCGCATTCTACAACCTCCATTTGCAAAAGCGTGGGAGTGCGAACGCGATTGGGTAGAAGTCGCCGCAGAATACTCGAAATCATCGCTTTCTTTTGTTAATTTTCAATAAACACCAGTCCAAGAGCGAAACATAGGAATAATATAAGAAATCGGAGCTACTTCTCCTACTTTGACCCGAACTAATGTAGTAGTACCTGATGAAAGTTTTAACTCAGGCCCCTTGGAAGAAGACCAATTATAACCACTTTTTGTAGTTGCATCTTCTTGCAATTGAACAAAAATTTGCACTCTGGCACCATTCTCACCGGCCAGACTTTTCGCTAACTCTTCATTGCCAACAATTGCAGCAATTTCCTGAGTAGTCACCGGAAAAGGAGAAACCTTCGTTACTACCCCAACAATACCGCCGTAGCGCTCGCGCTTGACAACGCTGGGCGTAACTTGTACGTTCATACCTTGTTTAATTTGTTTACCATCTTTATCCGCCAAATAAACAAGACTTTCCAGTTTGACATGAGAATCTTCAGCTTCAATTATTCCCAAACGGGTGCTGGCGCCAACAATTTGACCCGGAATAACGCTAGTTTCTAAAACATACCCATCATGTTTGCTGATAACTTGACTTGACTGAGCCAATTGCACTTCTAATTGAGAAATATTGTCTTTAATTACTTGGGTTTGATTGGTTTTGTCAATGGACTTTTCTACGTCTTGTTGAACCAGTTGGCTTTTTTGGGATTCAATTTCCTTGATTTTGGTTTGGAACTCGTCCATTCTATTTTGAGCTTGTAGGTATTCGCGCTCCGCATTAGTTTTTTGGACTTGGATTTCTTGTAAGTTGGTTTTGAATTCGTCAATTCTATTTAAGTTTTGCTGGTATTCTCGTTCTGTATTGATAACTTGCACGTCAATTTCTTTAATAGCATTCTTGATGTCATCAACTTTAGTGAGATTTTGGAGATATTCCCGTTCGGTATTGGTTTTCTGAACATCAAGTTCCTTAAGTTGCGTGTCGATATCCGACACTTGCGTTTGCGCGTTCAACAATTCCTGTTCCGACTGCAACACCACATCTTGACTGACGATTTTTTCTTCAAACAAACCGCGACGAGCTTCTACCCGCTGTTGCAAAGTTTTTAGCAACGCGCTAATTTGTTGCTTTCGCTGCAGAAGACTTTTGCGTTTTTCTGCAAGTGCTGCGAGTGTTTGTTGGCGCAGCAGTGGCGTAACTTGCTCTCGGCGCACACTTTCTTCGAGACTTTTACGCTTTTGTGCAAGTGCGGTGAGAGTTTGTTGGCGCAGCAGTGGCGTAACTTGCTCTCGGCGCAGACTTTCTTCCAGACGCAAGCGTTTTTGCTCTAGTGCTTTGAGCGTTTGTTCTCGCAGCATTGGTGCGACTGACTCGCGACGCAAACTTTCTTCTAAGTCTTTCTGCTGTTGCTCGAGCGCGGTCAATTGTAGCGCTATCTGCTGCTTTTGCAGAGTTAAGGTACTTTGATTCTGCTGTTGCTGTTGGGCTAACTTGGCTTTCTGTAACTGTAGTTCTTTTTGAAGTTGAGACTGGTCTATTGTAGCGAGTACCTGCCCTTGCTTAACTCTATCTCCCGCCTTAACATTTATGTTTAATATTTGACCTTCCTTTGGCGCTTGAAATTGTACCACATGACGCGGACGAATCAATACGCCAGCACCGGTAACGGTGAGAGGAATGCGCCCAACTACACTCCAAACGCCAGCCCCAACAATTAAACAGCCCGTCGAAACCAAAGGCAACCAAGTTTGGGGGCTGACTACCCGCATTAGTTTGTCGAGTTGTTCGGGTGAGGAAAGGCGATCGAGCGCTTCTTCACGGAAGAGTTTGTTGCCTTGAGGCATACATTTTTTTGTGTTTGCTTAGCTTGTGATGTTTTCTATAGTAAGCTTTAAAGTCCCATTATACTTTACCGATTGGTTTCACTCCAAAAGCCCTAATTTGGCGTTGCTGAATGCAGGTATAAACTCAAGATTTCCCAATTGCTATGGGTCAAGTATAGTGAGTTTTGTAACTTCAAGCGAAAAGTTTATTCATACCGCGAATCAACTTTTCGCAATTTTCAGACTACCGAGCTTTGATATCATCGGAATATGCTTGGAGGGCTGTTTCAACATTCATAAACTGACGGTCGCAATCTACACAAATGCGATGAGTGTTTACCTCGGATCTTACCGTTCTTACGGATGTGTTGGGAACAGCATTCAGGAGATTGCATGACTGTTTGACCTCCATTTATAGCACCATCATGCAGCGCCGAAAATATTTCCTTCTTGCTTGTTCCCTCTTGGTTGTTTAACATCCGATATTAATCGCCGATTTCCCCGACAACCTCCGCAGCAGCCTGAGTTTCCAGCCAGAGTTTG
Organism: Microcoleus sp. F8-C3; assembly: GCA_036704825.1. Lineage (GTDB taxonomy): Bacteria > Cyanobacteriota > Cyanobacteriia > Cyanobacteriales > Microcoleaceae > Microcoleus. The sequence goes on from JAUBSN010000056.1 coordinate 51,846, forward strand.
AGCAGCAAGAGCTCTGCCCGATCGCCCAACACAGTCGCAAACACGCCGTCAGCCCCCTCAGACGCGCTAGAAATCCACGTACCGCGCAGAGTTACTTCTACAAAGTCAGCATCAGCAACACAAAGGTCGATCGCATCGTTGTCGTCTCGCCGGGCCTCAGATTCCAACAGAGACAGCGCCGCCAAATTCGCGGGCAGCAAAAATGCCGCAGTGCTCGGTTCGACGCTGATGCTTTGACCAACTCGCATAGCCAGCACAACTCGCAGCGCCACTAACTGTTCGGGAGATTGAGCCAAACGCTCCAGGTTAAAGCCCGTTTCAGTGTAAGTCAACTTCAGCATATTGACAGCCCTAAATTTGGAATTGAAAGTTGAAAATTGGTAATTGAAAATTAGTAATCGGGAATTGGGAATTGGGAGTTAGGGCAGATTTTAGATGAGAATTACGCATCAATTTAAAATCTAAAATCTAAAATCTAAAATCTAAAATTCTTCCCATTCCCTATTCCCCAATTTGGTATTCGTGCCAAAACAGTTCGGCAAAAGCAACAGTGGGGTGTATGGGGGCCTTCGGCTTAGTTCGCAGAGACATTCCAGCTTCTACGGGAGTTCGATCGCCCTTACGGGAGTTGCACCGTTCGCAAGCAGCCACCACGTTGTCCCAAGTATGCAGGCCGCCCTTCGATCGAGGCATCACGTGATCCAGCGTCAAATGCCGGTTGCTACCGCAGTATTGGCAGGAATGAGCGTCGCGGCGCAGAACTTCCCGGCGATTGACCGGGGGGACTTTCCACAGGCGTTCCCTGTTACCAAAAGTCAAGCGGATTTGTTCGGGTACGTGGATGCTGCTGCTGGGCGATCGGACCAGCCAGCCGTTGCCGATGCTAAAATCCAGAGGTTCAGCCTTGCCTGTTACCAAAAGTACGATCGCCCGTTTGATGTTGACACGGCTCATTGGTAGGTAATTCTGAGAAAATACCACCACAGATTGCCTCAATACATCAGTTACTACGGTCACGGCTTGCTCCTCCTCATTTGGATTTTGGATTTTAGATTTTGGATTTTAGATTTTGAATTTTGAATTTTGGGTGCTTCATCAGTATTGGCTACATCTGGTGTTTTGCCAGTTCCCCAAGCCGATCGAATTTCTCAAATATCCAATCAAATGCCCCCGCTTCTGTTACGAGAGAAGCGGGGGCTAGAAAAACTGCGTTCGTGCAAATTTTCATCCTGTCTTGGTACAGTCGTTTAGCTGTACCTCCCGCTTCGCGTATCTCGATCTGGCTGTCCCCCTGGCAAACCCTCCTGGTCTACCTCGTGGTAATTAATTTCTGCCATTTGTCCTAATCCACTATAACCGGGTTTAAGTAGGCCCCGGCCCGCCCGCGAGGTCGCTGCGACAGTCGCAAAACCCGTCCTAAAGACGTGCCATAACGACTCGGAGCGACGACCCGTGGGGCGATCGCACTTCAGTTGATAGGTGGAGTAAGTGGGGAGAAATTTCAAAGTCGGCAGAAGGTGGTTAAGAGGCTTTCAATCTAGCTGTAAACATACTACACTGATATTACACATATGTCCACCCGTCACGGAGAAAAAATTATGCATACCCTACCTAGAACCTCAACCACCGAAATGGAAGTCACCAGCATTCGACTAGAAAGAGAGCTCAAGGAGAGACTCAAAGAGCTCGCAGGCAATCAAGGCTATCAAGCTTTGATTCGAGATTTGCTCTGGAATTACGTGCAGCAGAAGTCTGGAGAGTATCGGCAGATGTTTTCGCGATCGGATATTCGAGCCAGCATTAATGCCACAGCACAGCAGGAGGAACGCTGCGCGCTTACAGGAGAGTTGATTCGACCGGGCGGGCCGATGTTATTAGGACTGACGGTACACGGCGAAATGGTGCCGCTGAGTATGGGAAGTATGGCTGGATAAACCAGTTTATCGAGAATTTGTAAGAGCGATCGGCCTGGGGCCTTCACCCCAGGCGCTGAAGATGGGTTTCCGAAGCATTTCAAGGAGATATATTTAACGAACCGCGAAGACGCGAAGTGCGCGAAGAAAGATTAGAGAAGGAAGAAGATAGGCAATTTTAGCGGTTCGGGAGTTTGGTAACGCAGATCCGGAGGCTCGCCCCACGCGCGAGAAGAATGCTAAACTTTCCATCGGGCGTGCCGAACAGACGATCGTAAATTTGATGAAAAAAATTAAGGTAATGCTAAAAAACCGCTACTTGACTGCTGTAAGTTCGATCGCCCTTCTCACAATTATTGCCGGATGCGCCGCTACTAAATCGCCTGAACTTGCATCTCCCTCTCCTGTAGCTGAATCTTCCCCGCCGCCGGTTAAACCAAGTCAGCCCTTAACAGTCTCTGCTACCAATCCCGAAACCCCCACAAATACCAAAATCCAGCAATATCTCAACGGCTTGAGGGCCCAAGGTTTTGCCAAAGAAGACCAAGGCATCTGGATGCAATCTGGCAATACATTGCTAGCCAATCATCAAGGTACAGTTCCTATGTCAGCCGCTTCTATTACCAAAGTAGCAACATCTCTGGTAGCGCTGCAAGAATTCGGGCCGGAACATCAATTTATCACATTAATTGGTACAACAGGAAAAATTGAAAACGGCGTATTAAAAGGCGATTTAATTGTTCAGGGAAGCGCCGATCCGTTGTTTGTCTGGGAAGAGGCGATCGCCCTCGGTAACGCCTTAAATCAAAAAGGCATCAACCGAGTCACTGGCAATTTGATAATTGTCGATAAGTTTTACATGAATTTTGAACTCGATCCCCTCAAATCGGGAGAATTGCTCGAGCAAGGATTGAACAGTCAAATCTGGCCCAGCGAAGCCGCCGCCCAGTATCAAACCCTGCCTCCCAATACGCCAAAACCCCAAATAGCAATTGAGGGGACTGTAAAAGTTTTGCCAGCACCTCCCAACGGCGTGCAGCCTTTAGTCAAACATTATTCTTTGCCCCTCGCCGAACTGATCAAAAAAATGAATCAGTACAGCAACAATCTCATGGCAGATATGCTAGCTGATACTGTCGGCGGCGCTAAAACAGTCGCCCAAAAAGCAGCAGCAGCAACCGGAGTTCCTCCCGCAGAAATTCAACTCGTCAACGGTTCGGGATTGAGCGAAGAAAATCTCATTTCTCCCCGGGCTGCTTGCGCGTTGTTTATCGCTTTAGAACGCTATCTGCAACCTTACAGCATGACAGTTGCTGATGTCTTAACTGTAGTTGGGAAAGATAAAGGAATACTGTCAGAAAGGCCGCTTCCCCAATTAGCAGTAGTCAAATCTGGCACGTTGGATAATGTTAGCGCTTTGGGCGGAGCCCTGCCAACTCAAAAACAAGAAACAGTATGGTTTGTAATTATGAATCGCGGGTCAAATGTCGAGACATTTCGCACTCAGCAAGAGGTTTTGCTGAAAAGCTTTTTGAATGAGTGGGGAAGTGTTCAAGTTTCGCCGCCCGAATTAACGCCAAATCCTGCTAGAAATAGTAAGGTATCTCGCAGCGAAATTGTCAATTAATGGGGTTTGCAGTAAGGACTTGAGTCCTTGATTTTTAAGTAGCGTAAGGTGCGCCACAAGCACCCTGCCCGCGTTTTGGTGCGAGCGGCGCGACGTATTTGCGTCATTCTAGCTGTTGCCGATCGGCAATAAACAAGATTTATTACCGATCGGCAAATTCCGAGGAATGCCCTATTTAGAAAGGTGATGAAACACTCTCAGGATAGAAACACCAGATTATTATTCCCATCAAACTGCTGTGTCTCTACAGCTTGCGAAAATAGCCGTTGGAATACTCACAAGCATAGAGTACAGAGACTTTTTCAGGCTTGTCTGCAAAAAACTCATCGCAAGCACGTTTTACACCAGGCGATTTGAAAGGCCCAGCAGTATGTGGACGCGAAAACACATTTTCATCATAATAAATGCCAAATAAGCAAATAGCTCCTGGCGTTAGACGCTCGTAAACATGGGGCAGTACATATTTAGTAGAACTATACAGATCGCCGTCCACAACTGCAAAGCTGATCTTATCTGGAAGACATGAAGGAACAGTATCCTCAAACCATCCTTTATGAATATGCGGTAGATCCAGTCCAACAGCGGCAAAATTCTTTTTGAATTCGTCGAGTCTCGCTGTCATCGAACCTCGCTCGTATACTCCATCTTTAATATCCTCTCCTTCTAGTTCTGGAAGCCCTTCAAAGCTGTCAAACACATGAAATTGTTTCTCCGGCGCATACTCATTCAAAACTTTTTTGATCGCGATCGAACTTTCGCCAGCATTGCAACCCACTTCGACAACATCACCAGATACTTTGTATGCTGCTGTTTGGCTTGCCAAATGAAAAATATTCATTCGAGCTTCTATACTTGCCATACCAGGCGTTTTGGGAATAACTTGACCGTTCAAGCGCAATTTATTCAATACCAGATTAGCCAAACGATGGCGTTTGCGTGGAGTCCGGTGATCCCAATCAAAATAAGTTGCAATGAAAGTATTGTTCATGTTGTTTGCTAGATGAAATCGTGAATAGCGGTTTAGAGGATGGATGACTTCACTTAGAATCCTTGCGTCAGCAGCATAGCGTTGGAACCCAATTACATAGTTTTGAATAGCGGTGGCAAAAACTTTTTGGAATCTGCTAATAGCAATGACTTTAAAGAGAAGAAGTGAAAATCCTATCTGTGCAAAGAAGTTGAGGAAGACTCACTTCATTGAGACTAGAGATAGAGTAACGAAAGAAAATTTTGCTACCTGAGATACTCCAAATTAGTTTACTTCTCTAGAATTGCAAGCAATTATGAAATCTGGATGAAATGCCGCTGCAAAGCATGAAATCATCTCCCTTTCAGAAAAAAGAGGCAATTACTTCAATTGATATCTCAGGTAAAGCCTGATGTCGGTAGCTTCTCACGTTTTTTCAATTCACCAGGAGGTAAATTATGACGACCGGCCCGCTGGCTGAGTGCGATCCTCTTCGTTAGCGTAGCCCCCGTAGATACTGTCTAGACAAGTCAAGGGGTAGCAAGTAAATAATTGGGGTCGAAAGGCTTTTGGGACTTTAAAAT
>JAUBSN010000057.1:0-45824 GCA_036704825.1 Microcoleus sp. F8-C3
TCTACTGAGTATGCTTTCATTTGTATATTATTTTTAGTCTATTCTATTGTACCTCGTAACATCCGGAAGTGCTGTAATAGCTGAGAACAGTCATCTTTTCATCATAGGTGCGTACCGTGATAACGAAGTGACACCAGGACATCCATTAGTATTGACTTTGAACGAACTACAAAAGACACTCTTCACAATTAACACAATTACTTTAGCACCATTAAGTCAAGCCACAATCAATCAATTAGTGGCTGACACGCTCAAATGTTCAGAAAATTTGGGATGGAATCTTTCTAGATTGCTCTATAAAAAAACTCAGAAAAATCCATTTTTTGCCACACATTTTCTCAAAGCATTGCATCAAGATAGACTGATTCAATTTGATGTGAAGTTAGGCTGTTGGCAATGTGATATAGCACAAGTGAAGACTGAAGCGGTTACGGATGACGTTGTTGAATTCATGGCCTTGCAGTTAGGAAAACTACCGCAATCGACTCAAGATGTATTGCAGCTAGCTGCTTGTATTGGCAATTGTTTTGATTTAGAAATATTGGCAATTGTTTCGGAACAATCAGAAATTGAGACGGCTGCTGCTTTGTGGAAAGCACTACAAGAAGGGTTGAGTTTACCGATTAGCGATGTTTATAAGTTTTATGTCGGACAAGAAACTCAAGCAGTTCCTCAAGAACACCAACAGACCGTTACCTACAAATTCTTGCACGACCGAGTACAGCAAGTAGCTTATTCCCTGATTCCAGAGGATGAAAAACAAGCCACCCACCTCAAAATCGGGCAGTTACTCTTGCAGAATACATCAGCACAAGAGCGAGAGCAAAACCTGTTCAACATCATTAACCAGTTGAATGTGGGAATTCCTTTACTACAAGATGCCAAAGAACGGGAAGACCTGGCTCAGATGAATTTAGCGGCGGCGCAAAAAGCCAAAGCATCGGTGGCATACGATGCGGCCTGTGGGTATTTAGAAATAGCGCTGGGTTTAATGAGTGCCGAGGCGTGGCAAACCCATTATTTACTGATGCTGCAACTGCATACCTTACTGGCGGAAGTTTACTATCTCAATACCCAATTTGCTGCTGCCGAACAGCAGATTGAAATCGTCATCCAGCAAGCCCAAACCATTCTCGATCGCCTCAAAGTCTACGAGATTCGGATTGGACTGTTGGTTGCCCAAAAACAGTTTCCCGCCGCGTTAGATGTGGGTCTAGAAGTGCTGGCATTACTGGAAATTACCATCGACACTGCTCCCTTACCCAACATCGATATCGATCGGCTCTACATACTACCCGCCCTCAGCGATCGCCGCATCCAAGCAGCATTGAGCTTACTGAGCAATCTCTGGGCACCAGCCCTCTTTACCAATCCTGAATTATTGCCTAAAGTAATTGTGACCATGCTGAATCTGTCCGTCACTCATGGCAACTCAGCCTTGGGTGCATTAGCTTATTCGCTCTATGGGATGTCGCTCTGTGCCACCGCTGCCGATCTCGAATTAGGTTATCGCTTTGGTACATTAGCGATGTATGTGTTGGAGCAGAATGAAAATGCTGAGTTGACCTGTAAAGTTAATAACGTCTTTCATGGTTTCATTCGGCACTGGAAAGAAAGAGAACGCGATCGCATTGAGTGTCTGGCTAACAGTGTTCAAACAGGATTAGAAACAGGTGATCTTGAATATGCTTGTTATTGTGCATCTCAGTATTGCATGAATATTTGCACTATAGGAGAACCATTTGCTAATTTTTATAAAAAACAAGACTACTACATTCAACTCACCCAGAGTTTGCAACAGGAAATCCCATACTTTATCACTTTCTTGTGGGGAAAGTTTGTCGAGAATTTGATGGGGGATGTGGCTGACCCCAAACAACTGATTGGGAAGAGATTCAACGAGCAGCAACAAGTGGCTCCGATGGAGGCAGCCCATGCCTTTACAGCACTCTTTTTGTTCTATACTGCAAAAACCATCTTGCATTATCTATTTAATGATTGCGAGATCGCGCTTACCTGTGCGGACTTGGCTGCTCAATATGAACAGGCTGTCGGTGGAATATTCGTTAGCACTCAGGTTCCCTTCTATCGGGCATTAGCCCTGTTGTCCCTCCAGCCAACCGCTGACTCTGCCACATTAGCCCAACGGTTAGCCGATGTGGAGAAGCAACAGCAACGGCTCATCCTCTGGGCTACTCATGCACCAGAAAACTTTCAGCACAAGGTTGATTTAGTTGCGGCTGAAACCGCGCGGGTGCTGCACCAACGAGCAACAGCGCTGGAGCTCTACGATCGCGCTGTTGCTCTTGCAAAAGCCAACGGTTATACCCATGAAGAAGCGTTAGCTAACGAACTCGCCGCCAAGTTTTACCTCGATTGGGGCAAAGAAAAAATTGCCCGAGACTACCTCACCCATGCCTACTATGGCTATTCTCGCTGGGGTGCAAAAGCCAAAGTCGCCGACTTAGAAACACGCTATCGGCAATTACTTGCTCCGATATTACAACAAACTCGCACTGCTATCTCATCAGTGAACGAAACCGTTTTCGTTACGGGTACAGTGACTTCTACCAGTTCTTCCACCAGCGTCTGTGATTCCCTCGATTTAGCCGCTATTCTCAAAGCTTCACAAACTCTCTCAAGCGAAATTGAACTCGAAAAACTGCTTGCATCGTTGCTTGAGATCGTCATCGAAAATGCGGGGGCTAATAAATGCGTGTTAATGCTGATGCGAGACTCGCGCCTGCTAATTCAAGGGTCAATTACTCAGGGTTCAGAACCAGTCGTGTTGCAGCGCCTTCTGATTGAGGAGTGCCAGGAGATTCCCCTCAAGCTAATTTATCAAGTCAAGCGCAACCAGCAGACTGTTGTCTTGCTGGATGCGACATCAGATCCTACCTTAGCCAATGACCCCTATATCATCCGTCACCAGCCTTCTAGTATTTTGTGCAGTCCGATTTTGTATCAAGGTAAGTTGATGGGCATTTTATATCTAGAGAATAAATTAGCAAAAGGGGCGTTTACGAGCGATCGCGTCGAACTCCTCAACCTACTCTGCGCTCAAGCTGCTATCTCACTGGAAAATGCCCGACTTTACGAGCGATCGCAGAACTATGCCCAACAGTTAGAACAGTCCTTTAATGAACTGAGTGCGGCACAGTCTCGCTTCCACAATTTAGTAGAGAATGTGCCTGGTGTAGTTTATCAATACCAGATGACTCCTGATGGGGTTGCCACACTGACTTATATCAGCGCCGACTGTTACAACCTGTATGAAATCACCCCAGAGCAGGCTGCTGCCAATGTAAATTTTCTCACACAAATGGTGCATCCAGAGGACTTGGCTTCTTACCAGCAGTCCAAAAGTCATCTCGTTCAAACGCTATCTTCTTGGCAGTTGGAGGGGCGAATCATCACCCCTTCAGGAATCGTCAAGTGGATTCACGGAGAAACGCGAACCCATCGCCAGGATGATGGTTCAATCATTTGGGATGGATTGTTTTTAGATATTAGCGATCGCAAACAAACAGAACTAGCCTTACAACAATCTCAATTACAAATCGTGCAAAGTGAGAAAATGTCTGCATTGGGTAATTTAGTAGCTGGCGTAGCTCACGAAATGAATAATCCTTTAGGTTTTATTGCTGCCAGTCTCCAACAAACTAAGCCCTCTATTGCGGATCTTACCGAACACCTCAAACTATATCAAGAAACTTTTCCAAACAAGAGTGAAGAAATTCTCGACCATGCCGAATTAATTGACTTGGAATATACCTTAGAAGACTTACCAAAGATAATTTACTCCATGACAATGGCGTGCGACAGACTAAAAAATATCAGCACCAGTTTACGAAGTTTCTCTCGTGCCGATCGCGACTACCAAGTGCCATTTAATATTCACGAGGGGATTGATAGCACTCTTTTAATTCTCAAACATCGCCTGAAAGCTAACGAGCAACGTCCGGCGATTGAAGTGATTACTAATTATGGAAATTTACCGCAAATAGAGTGTTTTCCCGGACAGCTCAATCAGGTATTTATGAATATCCTGGCGAATGCTATTGATGCTTTAGATGAATCAAACATCCATCTAAGCTTTGCAGAAATTCAGTCGAATCCCAATCAAATAATCATTCAAACGGCTTTGGTTGATAACCAGGTGAAGATTAGCATTGCTGATAACGGTCGAGGGATAAGTTCAGAAGTTAAAGAAAAAATATTCGACCATTTATTTACGACAAAAGCTGTAGGCAAAGGCACGAGGTTAGGATTGGCGATCGCGCGTTAAATTGTAGTAGAAAAACACTGCGGTATTTTAGAGGTGAATTCAGCGTTAGGTCAAGGTGCAGAGTTTGTGATTACAATTCCCATCAAGCCAATAAAATAAAGATAGTTGGTGATACGGCAATGGATGACATTTTCCTTTAGTTCATCGGCAGGGATAGTGCTGGGAAAGGTTGAGATTATCGACAATACAGACCCAAAGCCAATAAAGCTAAAAACATTAGTAGCAATTGGGGCTGTTTCCCTCTCTGTTGATAAACTATAACTATAAAATGTAACCACCCAAATTTTTTGAGGACTGGAAAATGGATGTCATCACTCACCTACCTGGGTATCGGATTGCAGAACAAATCTATGCAGGATCTCGTACCCTCGTTTATCGGGGTATTCGAGAGAGCGATGCCAAAGACAGCACGGCCTTGCACCTACCCACCAACGTTGTCATCAAAATACTGCGAAACGAATACCCCAATTTTATCGAAATTGTCGGGTTTCGCAATCAATATACCATTGCTAAAAATCTCGACTTCCCCAGTATTGTTAAACCTCTGAGTCTAGAAATCTACCACAATAGCTATGCCCTCGTCATGGAGGATTTTGGCGGAGTATCCCTATCTAATTATCTCCATATCGCCACAGATGAAAGCCATAAATATAAAGTTTTATCTTTAGCAGAATTTCTCAATCTGGCACTGCAACTAACAGACATTCTTCACTATCTCTACCAAAACCGAGTCATTCACAAAGATATTAAACCCGCCAATATTTTAATTAATCCCGACACTAAACAAATTAAACTAATTGACTTTAGTATTGCATCCCTGCTACCGCGAGAAACCCAAGAAATCCAAAATCCCAATGTCTTAGAAGGAACATTAGCCTATCTCTCTCCAGAACAAACCGGGAGAATGAATCGAGGCATTGACTATCGGAGCGACTTTTATTCCCTGGGAGTCACATTCTATGAACTGTTGACAGGAAAATTACCATTTGTCTCAGAAGATGCGATGGAATTAGTGTATTGTCATCTTGCTAAACAGGCGAGACCAATCCATCAACTTCATCCAGAAATCCCCCTGGTTTTATCGCATATTGTCAGTAAACTGATGGCGAAGAATGCCGAAAAACGCTATCAGAGTGCATTAGGATTAAAGCACGATTTAGAGAAATGTTTAACTCAATTAGAAAAAACAGGTAAGATTGAAGCGTTTGATTTAGGACAGGAAGATATTACAGACAGGTTCCTGATACCGGAAAAACTGTACGGTAGAGAAAAAGAAGTCGATCGTCTGTTAGCGGCCTTTGAACGAGTCAGCACAGGCAGCACAGAAATGATGCTAGTAGCAGGTTTTTCTGGAATTGGCAAAACCGCAGTTGTGAATGAGGTTCACAAGCCAATTGTCAGACAGCGGGGGTATTTCATCAAAGGCAAATACGACCAGTTCCAGCGCAATATTCCCTTTTCGGCATTTGTGCTAGCCTTCAGGGATTTAATGGGGCAATTAATATCAGAATCAGATGCTCAGTTACAAATATGGAAAAGCAAACTTTTGACAGCATTGGGCGACAACGGACAAGTCTTGATAGATGTAATTCCTGAGTTAGAACGCATCATTAGTAAACAACAAATAGCACCAGAACTATCGGGAAGTGCCGCTCAAAATCGCTTCAATCTACTGATGCAGAAATTTGTGCAAGTATTTACGCAAGCCGAACATCCTTTAGTAATTTTTTTAGATGATTTGCAGTGGGCAGATTCGGCATCATTGAAATTGTTGCAACTGTTGATGGAAGATACGGGACATTTATTGGTGTTAGGTGCTTATCGAGATAATGAAGTGTCTCCTACTCATCCATTTATTTTGACGGTGGATGAGATTGTGAAATCCGGGGCAACGGTGAATACAATTACCTTGGATACTTTGCAAAAAAATGACATTAATCAATTGATTTCAGATACTCTTAGTTGCGAACCAGAGAGTGCCCAACCTCTGAAACAACTCGTGTATCAAAAAACTCAAGGTAATCCCTTTTTTGCTACGCAATTCCTGAAGGCTTTACATGACGGTGGGCTGATTACTTTTAACCCCCCTGTGTCCCCCACCCCCCTTACCAAGGCGGGACAGAGGGGGGTAAAAGGGGGGTGGCAGTGCGATATTGCTCAAATCAAAGCCTTGGCAATTACTGATGATGTGGTAGAGTTTATGGCACTGCAATTGCAGAAAATGCCGTTTCCTACTCAGGAAATGCTTAAATTAGCCGCTTGTATTGGGTCGGAGTTTGATTTAGCTACTTTGGCAATCGTCAGTGAAAAGTCGGCGGAAGTTGCTGCTACTGCTTTATGGAAATCTTTGCAAGAAGGTTTGATTATTCCGACTGCGGAAGCTTATAAGTTCTTTACTCAATCTGATAATGAGTCGGTTTCTAGTGCAGCGGCTAATCCGACTTATCGGTTTTTGCACGATCGCGTCCAGCAAGCTGCCTATTCTCTGATTCCGAACGATCGCAAACAGGCAACACATCTACAGATCGGTCAACTACTTTTAAGAAATACTGTTTTGGGAGATCGTGAGGAAATCTTATTCGAGATTGCCAATCAACTAAATCGCGGTCGCTACTTATTAAACGATCCAGAAGAACAGGAAAGATTGAGCCAATTAAACTTATTGGCAGGACGAAAAGCTAAAACTTCTACGGCCTATACTGTTGCCTGTGAGTATATAACTACTGGCATGGAATTATTAACAGAAGAGTGTTGGAATATTCAATATGAATTATGCTTTGCACTCCACAAAGAACGGGTTGAAGTTGAATATTTGAATGGCAACATAGAAGCATCAAAAATATGGATAGATCGCACTCTAGAACGGACAAGAACTGCCCTAGAAAAAGCAGAAATTTACAACTTGGCAATTATTCAATATACCCTACGAGCTGAGTATCCAGAAGCTATTGCTGCGGGGATTAAAGCTTTATCTTTGTTTGGTATTGATATTACCGATGAGGATTTTGACGCTGTACGCGATCGCGAAATTGCGGCTGCTCAAGCCATCTTAGAAAGCCGAGGGATTGCTTCTCTCAGTGATTTACCCATGATGACCGATCCTGAGAAAAAAATGGCTGCAAAGTTAGCTATTGCTATGGGCCCGCCCACCTATCGATCGCATCAGCGTCTGTGGTCAGTCATTTGTGCCAAGGCTGTTAATTTGTGTTTGCAGTATGGTAATACGCCTGAAATAGGCTATATTTACCCAGCCTACGGTGGCTTACGCGGTTATGCTTTAAATAACTATCAAAATACAGGTGAGTTAATCGATTTAACTCTGCAATTAATGCCAAAATTTAATAATAGTTCGGCTGAAAGTGTAGCGTATTTAATGATTGGTAGTTCTCTGCGTCATTGGTCTCACCCTCTTAAGGCAGCCAGCCAAGATTACCAAAATTCCTATCAAATTGGTTGGGAATCAAGCAATTTACAATATGCTGCTTATGCTTTTGGACACAATATGTACTGTCGTTTTTACCAGGGAGTAGAACTGAAGCAATTAGAGGCTGAAATTAATCAATCTCTGGCTTTTTGCCAGCAGCAAAAAAATCAATGGTCTATCGATCTACTAACTGGTGGTCAAATGCTTGTCGCCAAGTTGATAGGAACAAAAACTTGGTCGAAAACTATAGAAAATGAGTATCTCGAACGCTGCAGAAAACATAAAAACTGGCAAGTTATCTGTATTTATACTATTCTTAAAAGCCAAATCCTCTACCTCTGCGATTGCCCAGAGTCAGCTTTAGAATCTGCCGAGAAAGCTGAAGCTGAGATTGTTAATGTTGCTCCCCAAGGCTTACTTCCCTATGCCAGACATCGCTTTATCTATGCTCTATTGTTATGCCAACGTTACGGTCGAATACCACAGGCAAAACAATCCGAACTGTGGCAAAAGTTGATAGAGTATAAACAGCAATTAGCTGTTTGGGCGCAAAACTGCTCGGAGAACTTTGGGGCTGCCTCCGAGCTAATTTCAGCAGAAATGGCGCGTATTTCTGGAGATAAATTATCGGCAATTGAACTGTACGATCGCGCGATAGCAGCCGCCAGTCAAAACGCCTCGATACAAGAAGAAGCTCTCGCCAACGAACTAGCAGCTAAATTTTACTGGGAATGGAACAAAGAAAAAGTAGCTCGCTCCTACATGATTGAGGCATATTATTGTTATTCCCGATGGGGAACCCAAGCCAAAGTTACTGATTTAGAACAACGTTATCCTCAACTCCTCGATCCTCTGCTTCAGCTACCCCGATCGTCTACCTCTTTCAAGCAAACTCTTACCCGGAAAACGATGGCTTATAACCGCTCTTCTAGCACAGCCTCGGAAGTTCTAGATTTGGCAAGTCTGCTCGAGGCATCTCAAGCGATTTCAGGGGAAATTGAACTCGATCGGCTCTTGACTGCTCTGTTACAAATAGTGATGAAAAATGCTGGGGCAAGTAAGTGTGTCTTACTGCTAAAACAAGATATTGAGTTACAGGTAGCAGCCTTTGTGGAACAGGGAAAAAAACCTGAGCTATTACCACCGATGCCGCTAGAATCAAGTCAGAATGTGGCGATCGCTTTGGTGAATAATGTTAAGCGGAGTTTGAAACCTCTGGTACTGGTTGATGCTAGGTTAGATCCTGAGTTTTCGGGAGATAGTTACATTGAAAAACACCAACCTAAAAGTGTGCTTTGTAGTCCAATTCTCAATCAAGGTAAGTTGATTGGGATTTTATATTTGGAAAATAACTTGACTGTTGGAGCCTTTACCGGCGATCGCGTCGAACTGCTCAATCTGCTCTGCTCCCAAGCAGCAATTTCCCTCGAAAATGCCCGCCTCTATCAACAGTCACAACAAGCTTTGACAGAACTCCGTGCCAGCGAAGCCCGCTTCCATAAGATGGCTGACAATATTCCAGGGATGGTCTGTCAATTCCAGTTGGCTGCTGATGGTGCTAAGTCTATAAACTACGCAAGTTCTGGTTGCATCGATCTGTATGAAGCTGAGCCAGAAATGCTTGTGGCAGGAATCATCAATGTCTTCGATGCAGTTTATGCCGGCGATCTTGCTGATGTTGAACAAGCAATTACCAAATCTGCCCAAACCCTGACCCCATTTAATCATGAATGGCGCAGTGTCACCCCGTCCGGCACAATGAAATGGGTGCAAGCAATATCTCAACCAGAACGACGAGGCGATGGGTCAACTGTATGGGATGGTGTTGTCTTTGATGTGAGCGATCGTAAGCGCAGCGAAGCTGAATACAAAGCTGCGGAAACAGCCCTGCAAATTTCCGAACAGAACCTCCGCACTATCTTCAATAACGTCAGTAGTGCCATCATAATTCACGATCTCTATGGCAAGGTGCTGGATGTTAATGACCGAGTGCTAGAGATGTTTGGTGTGGAGCGAGAGCAAGCGCTGCAATGCTCGATCTTGGATGACTATTCTACCCGTGATAATCCGTTCCATTTGGCAGAAGACTGGTGGAAAAGGGTATTAGCCGGAGAAACAATTGAATTTGAGTGGAATGTCAGAAAAATTGATGGTAGCAGAGTCTTTGAAGTCTATGTCACCCTCAACCGTATCGTCCTCGATGGCAAACCAGTGATTCTTGGTAATATCTTGGATATTAGCGATCGCAAACGCGCCGAAGCCGAACGCCAGCAAAAATCTGAAGCCCTAGAAAAGACTCTACGAGAACTCCAACAAGCTCAAATCCAACTTATCCAAGGTGAAAAAATGTCAGCCTTGGGCAATTTAGTTGCTGGTGTAGCTCACGAAATCAACAACCCTGTCGGCTTCCTGACTGGCAATATTACCCCAGCCTTAGATTACATTAACGATTTGTTTGGATTGATCGATCTAGTGCAGCAAAAATATCCCCAACTAGATCCAGAGATTCAAGAGGAAATCGAAACCATTGAACTTGACTACATCCGGGAAGACTTACCGAAGTTAATTGAATCGATGCAAGAAGGCGTGAAGCGAATTCAAGACATTAGCGTTAGTCTGCGGACATTCTCGCGTGCCGATAGCGATCGCCCCGTAGCCTGCAATATTCACGATGGCATTGATAGCACGATTACGATCCTCAAACACCGTCTCAAAGCCAACGACACTCGCCCCGAAATCCAACTTATTAAGGACTATGCCGCTATCCCTAAAATCGAATGCTATGCCGGACAATTAAATCAGGTATTTATGAATATTTTGGGGAATGCGATCGATGCTGTGAACGAATCAAATATTGGACGGAGTTATGCAGATATTAAAGCCAATCCAAATCTAATTATCGTCAAGACGGAGTTATCGAACGACCAAAAACACGTAATAATTCGGATTGAAGACAATGGTATTGGCATGAGTGAAGCGGTGCGGGAGAAAGTGTTTGATAATTTATTTACAACGAAACCTGTAGGGAAAGGAACGGGTTTGGGATTGGCGATCGCCCAACAAATTATCGTTGAAAAACATGGCGGTGCCCTGAACGTTAACTCTATACTAGCAGAAGGAACTGAGTTTCTCATCGCCTTACCCATCAAGGCGGCACAAACAAGTTAATTCTTCCCTAGCATACGGACTCATCTAAACGAGCGCTCGCTCATCAATTCTCAAACCACAACAGCCATGAATAACTATACTTACAATAGCCAATCTCACACAAATGTTGAAATTCCCAACTATCACATTGTCTCCACAGTTTATTCAGGAAGTCGCACCTTAGTATATCGGGCAATCCGTACTTCAGACCAATTACCAGTTGTCATCAAACTGCTGAAAAATGAGTACCCTACCTTTAGCGAATTGGTACAGTTTCGCAATCAGTATACCATTGCTAAAAACCTCAATTCACCTTCGATAGTACAAACTTATAGCTTGTCACCCTATCAAAATGGCTACGCATTAGTCATGGAAGACTTTGGGGGGATTTCGCTTCAGGAATGGGCGATTAAAGGGAAGAACGCACTATCTTTGAGAGAGTTTTTGGAAATTGCGATATCGCTGTCCAACACCTTAGATATATTGTATCGCGAACGCATCATTCACAAAGACATCAAACCCAGAAATATCTTAATTAATCCCTCAACCAAACAAGTAAAATTAATCGACTTTAGTATAGCATCTTTACTCCCGCGGGAAACCCAAATACTAATCAATCCCAATGTGTTAGAAGGGACACTTGCTTATATTTCTCCCGAACAAACAGGCAGAATGAATCGAGGAATTGATTACCGGACTGATTTTTATTCATTAGGAATCAGTTTCTATGAATTACTCACCGGAAAATTACCTTTTGAATCCAATGAGCCAATTGAGTTGGTGCACAGTCATATTGCAAAACCAGCGCCCTTAGTTCATGAAATTAACCCACAAATCCCGTCTGTCCTCTCAGAGATTGTCAGGAGATTGATGGCAAAAAATGCGGAATACCGATATCAAAGTGCCTTGGGACTGAAATTTGATTTAGAAAAATGTTTACATCAGTTACAAGAAAATGGTGAGATTAATGATTTTCCCATTGCTCAAAGAGATGTGTGCGATCGCTTCATTATCCCCGACAAACTCTACGGACGAGAAAACGAAGCAGCCACTTTACTGCAAGCCTTTGAAAGAGTCGCTAACCCCCCTGAATCCCCCCTTAGCAAGGGGGGACACCCCCCTCAATCCCCCCTTGCTAAGAGGGGACATAGGGGGGTAGAAATGATGCTGGTTGCAGGGTTTTCCGGGATTGGGAAAACAGCCGTTGTCAACGAAGTGCATAAACCGATTGTGCGACAGCGCGGCTACTTCATCAAAGGCAAATACGACCAATTCAAGCGCAACATTCCTTTGAGTGCTTTTGTGCAAGCCTTCCGCAATTTGATGTCACAACTATTGAGTGAAACAGATGAGCAGCTCTTGCAGTGGAAACAGAAAATCTTGTCTGCTTTAGGTGAAAACGGGCAAGTTTTAATAGATGTTATTCCCGAACTCGAACAGATTGTCGGCAAACAACCACCTGCTGCTGAACTCTCTGGTAGTGCAGCTTTAAACCGATTCAACTTGCTATTTGTGAAATTCATTGCCGTCTTCACCGCACAAGAACATCCGTTAGTAATGTTCCTTGATGACTTGCAGTGGGCAGATTCAGCATCACTCAACTTAATACAGGTGTTGATGAATCAAAGCGAGGTCGGCTATCTGTTTATCATCGGAGCTTATCGAGATAACGAAGTTTCAAAAGCACATCCCCTGATGCTGATGCTGGAGGAGATTGAAAAAGCTGAGGCAATTGTCAATACCCTGACTTTAAATCCTTTGAGTCAAACTCATATTAATGATTTGGTAGCCGATACACTAAGTTGTTCGCCAGTAACAGCGCTACCGCTGACCGAGTTAGTTTATCAAAAAACCAAAGGCAACCCCTTCTTTGCCACTCAATTTCTCAAAGCTTTGCACGAGGAAGGATACATTACCTTTGACCCCCCTGTGTCCCCCCTTACCAAGGGGAGAAGAGAAGGGGGGTGGCAGTGCGATATTGCAATAGTGAAGACACTCGCGCTCACTGATGATGTAGTACAGTTCATGGCAATGCAACTGCAAAAGTTGCCCGATCGAACTCAAAATGTACTTAAACTTGCTGCCTGTATTGGCGCACAATTTGACTTAGAAACCTTGGCGATTGTCTCTGAACGCTCGCAGTCGGAGCTTGGAGTGGATTTGTGGAAGGCACTGCAAGAAGGATTAATTCTACCGATTAGTGAGGTTTACAAATTTTATCAACCATCCAAACTGAGTTCAGAAGTTCCCGAACACAATACCTTTAACTGCGCTTACAGATTTTTACACGATCGCGTCCAGCAAGCAGCTTACTCTTTGATTCCCGAAGAGCGCAAAAAAGCCACGCATCTCAAAATCGGACAGTTACTCCAGCAAAATTTATCACACAAAGCAACAGAAGAAAATCTGTTTGATATTGTCGGGCATTTTAATTTAGCAATTGAGTTAATTACTCAACCAGAGGAACGGGAAGCCTTAGCTCAAATGAACTTAGCTGCAGGACGGAAAGCTAAAAATTCTACAGCTTATTCATCTGCCAGAAGTTTCGTGCAAACAGGGCTGAAATTGCTTGCTACAGATTGTTGGCAACATCAGTATGAATTAACCCTAAATCTTTATGTATCTGCGGCAGAAATTGCCTACTTGAATGGCAATTTCGAGGAGATGGAAGAAATAGGAATTCAGGTGTTGCAATCTGCTCAAACTATCCTAGATAAAGTGAAAATTTATGATATTCAAATCAATGCGTTGATAACCCAGAGTCAGGTATTAGAAGCGATCGCTGTAGGCAAAAATGCGCTGGCACAATTGGGAATTGAGTTCTCGTCTGAACCTGACGAAACCTTGACTAATAAAGCACTACAAACTATTAGCGATCGACTCCAGGGCAAACAAATTGAAGAATTGATTAATCTCCCTGTGATGAACGATCCTCAAATCATTGCAGCAATGCAGCTTTTAGCAATGATGTTTGTGGCAGTTTTGATCGGAAATCCTAGCTTGCTGCCTCTGCTTTCCGCCACAATGGTGAGTCTATCCCTGGAATTTGGAAATGCACCTGGATCGACAATCGCATATATCGGTTATGGCGTGGTACTGTCTGCTTTTTTAGGAGAGGTAGAAAAGGGTTATCGTTTTGGACGATTAGCACTGAATGTCCTCAATCAGTTCAATGTACAAGAATTAAAATCCATGACTCTGGATCTGTTTGGTCTGTTTCTCCAGCATCGTCAAGAACCGCTAAAGGTAGTAATCTTAACGATGAAACAGACCTATCTAGTGGGAATGGAAACAGGTAATTTTTTATTTGCTGGCTACGCTATAGGCAATTATTTTGACAATAATTTCTTCGCCGGAGGGGCTCTATACGAATGGGAATCAGAAATAGAAAATTACTGTGTTGTCTTAGCAAATGTGAAGCAAGACTATCCTCTGGTTCTCGTGAAAATGAAACATCAAACAATATATCACTTCAGTGAAATTGTCAATCAACCGGATTTATTAATTGGAAGTGCTTACGATGAAAAACTTATGCTTCCTAAATACCATCAGGACAACGATCTGACTTCGCTCGCTTATCTCTATATCTACAAACTGATGCTTGCCTATTTCTTTGGCAACTACACCAATGCCCTAGATTACATCACCCAAGCTAACCTTAATTTGATGGCAGTAGTAGGAATGGTTCATACTGCGATTTTTCATTTCTATGCTGGTTTAACCTACTTGGCCGTATGCTCTACGCAGTCAGAAATTGAGCAAGCTAACACTCTGGCTCTGCTGGAAACTCATCAAACTACTCTTACTCAATGGGCGCACCACGCCCCCATGAATCACCAACATAAAGTTGACTTAATAAAAGCAGAAAAATGCCGAGTTTTAGGACAAAAAGCCGAAGCAATTGAGCTATATGACAAAGCAATTTCTCTTGCCAAAGCCAACAACTATATCCAAGAAGAAGCACTTGCCAACGAACTGGCGGCAAAGTTTTACCTGGAGTGGGGCAAACAGCAAATTGCTGGAGAATACATCATCCAAGCCTACTACGGCTATGCTCGCTGGGGCGCTAAAGCCAAAGTTGCTGACTTAGAAAAACGCTATCGGCAACTGCTTGCCCCCATATTACAGCAAACCCATTCTCACCTCTCAACTAGCGAAACTATCTTCACCTTGGGAACAGTTACCTCGACCAATTCCCCCCCATCCAGCATTAACAGTGTCTCTATGGCTTTAGATTTAGCCACAATTTTCAAAACTTCCCAAATTATCTCAGGAGAAATTGAACTGGAAAAACTGGTTTCATCGTTGCTTAAGATCGTCATCGAAAATGCGGGGGCCCATAAATGCGTGTTAATGCTCTTGCGAGACTCCCGCCTGTTAATCAAAGGGTTAATTACCGCAGGTTCAAAGCCAGTTGTCTTGCAGCGTATTCCCATTGAAGATAGCCAGGACATTCCCCACAAGCTGATTTACAAAGTCTGGCACAACAGGCAGACTGTTGTGCTGCTTGATGCAAGTGCCGATCCGACCTTAGCCAACGACCCGTATATCATGCGTCAGCAGCCTTATAGTATTTTGTGCAGCCCGATTTTGCATCAAGGTAAGTTGATGGGCATTTTATATCTCGAAAATAATTTAACAGCGGGGGCATTTACGAGCGATCGCATCGAACTACTCAATCTACTCTGCGCTCAAGCAGCCATCTCACTGGAAAATGCCCGACTGTACGAGCGATCGCAAAATTATTCTCAACAGTTAGAACAGTCTTTTAATCAACTGAGTGCTGCACAATCTCGCTTCCACAACTTAGTAGACAACGTGCCTGGGGTGGTTTTTCAATACCGCTTGAGTGCTGATGGGATTGCCTCGCTGACTTATATTAGCGCCGACTGTTACAGCTTGTATGAAATTACTCCAGAGCAGGCTGCTGCCAATGTAGACTTTCTCACACAAATGGTGCATCCAGAAGACCTCGATTCTTATCAGCACTCCATAGGTCATATCGTTCAAACAAAATCTTCTTGGCTGTGGGAAGGGCGAATCATCACTCCGTCAGGAATGGTCAAGTGGATTCACGGCCAGTCACGAATTGAACAGCGTGCCGATGGGTCTATGGTTTGGGATGGATTGTTTTTGGATATTAGCGATCGCAAACAAGCTGAAATTGCCTTACAGCAGAAATCCGTTGCATTAGAAAATGCCTTAAACGAGTTACAGCAAGCTCAACTCCAAATAGTACAAAGTGAAAAAATGTCAGCGCTAGGTAACTTAGTTGCCGGAGTTGCCCACGAAATCAATAATCCTGTCGGCTGCATTATTGGCAACGTTGGTGCTGTTCAAGATTCGATTAATGACCTCTTGGGATTGATTGACCTCTACAACGATAAATTCCCTCAACCTGGGACTGAAATTGAAGAAGAATTAGAGACAATAGACCTGGAATATTTACGCTCTGATTTACCCAAGTTAATCAGAGCCATGAAAGATGGAGGCTCTCGCATCACCAGCATCAGCAACAGTCTCCGCACTTTCTCCCGTGCCGATGGCGACCAAAAACAAAGCTTTAATCTCCATGAAGGCATTGACAGTACAATTTTAATTCTCAAACATCGCCTGAAAGCCAACGAACACCGTCCTGCCATTGAAGTGATAACCGAGTATGGGAATTTACCTCTAATTGAGTGTTTTCCCGGTCAATTAAATCAGGTATTTATGAATATTCTGGCCAACGCGATTGATGCCTTAGAAGAATCAAATATCGCCCGAAATTTTGCCGAAATTAAAGCAAATCCTAACTGCATTACTGTTACAACTTTCTGGGAAAGTAATCTGGTAAAAATTGCGATAGCTGACAATGGAAAAGGCATGACCGAGGAAATTAAATCAAAAATATTTGACCACTTATTTACTACAAAAGCAGTGGGGAAAGGGACGGGGTTAGGATTGGCTATCGCGCGTCAAATTATTGTCGAAAAACATAGCGGTTCTATTCAGGTCAACTCTACACTAGGAGAAGGAACAGAATTTATCATCACCTTACCCACTCAGTCCTAAAAAAAAATTAACTTTGCCCTGATATTCAGACTCATTTATAACCGCTCGCTCACCTATTGATTCTCAAACAAAAACAGCCATGAATAACTCCAAGAACAACAGCAACACTAGCACTGTTCAAATTCTTAGCTATCAAACCAAGGGAACAATTTATTCAGGAAGTCGCACCTTAGTGTATCGAGCTATCCGGACATCAGACCAACTACCTGTCGTCATCAAACTGCTGAAAAACGACTATCCTAATTTCAGCGAACTGGTGCAATTACGCAATCAGTATACCATTGCTAAAAACCTCAATTCACCTGGGATCGTCCAAACCTATAGTCTAGAACCCTATCGAAATGGCTATGCGTTAGTCATGGAAGACTTTGGGGGTATTTCTCTTCACGAATGGGCGGTGAAAGAGAAAAATAGCTTCTCATTGACAGAGTTTTTACAGATAGCGATCGCACTATGCAATGCCTTAGATATATTGTATCGCGAGCGGATCATTCACAAAGACATCAAACCCAGTAATATCTTAATTCATCCTGAAACCAAACAAGTCAAACTAATTGACTTTAGTATTGCGTCTCTACTCCCAAGGGAAACACAAACTTTGATAAATCCCAATGTATTAGAAGGGACACTTGCTTATATTTCCCCAGAACAAACTGGCAGGATGAATCGGGGCATTGACTATCGGACTGATTTTTATTCTTTAGGTGTCACTTTTTACGAATTACTCACAGGAGAGTTACCTTTTCAATCACACGATCCGATGGAGTTGGTGCATTGTCATATTGCTAAACATCCACCTAGCTTAAGTAAACAAGAAGGCCCAAAGATCCCCATAATTCTCTGCGATATCGTGAGGAAACTGATGGCCAAAAATGCAGAAGATAGATATCAGAGTGCCTTGGGACTAAAATTTGATTTAGAAAAATGTTTAACTCAACTTCAAGAAATCGGTAAAATTGAACACTTTGAAATTGCACAAAGGGATCTGTGCGATCGCTTCATCATCCCCGACAAACTCTACGGACGAGAAACCGAAGTAGAAACTCTATTACAAGCTTTTGAAAGAGTCAGTCAAGGTGCAACAGAAATGATGCTAGTCGCTGGTTTTTCCGGTATTGGAAAAACAGCAGTTGTCAACGAAGTTTATAAACCAATTGTGCGGCAACGCGGTTATTTTATCAAAGGCAAATTTGACCAGTTTCAACGCAACATTCCTTTCTCGGCTTTTGTACAAGCATTTCGGGATTTAATGGGGCAATTGTTAACCGAAAGCGATCTCCAACTAGAGCAATGGAAAAATCAAATATTAGAAACTGTTGGAGACAACGGTCAGGTAATTATTGAAGTCATTCCCGAATTAGAAAAAATCTTGGGCGAACAACCACCAGCAGTAGAATTATCAGGAACGGCAGCCCAAAATCGCTTTAATTTATTGTTTCAAAAATTCACCCAAGTCTTTACTAGCGCCGAACATCCATTAGTGATATTTTTAGATGATTTACAATGGGCGGACTCAGCATCATTAAAGTTGATGCAGCTCTTAATGGCTGATACAGGTCATCTTTTCATCATTGGTGCTTATCGGGATAACGAAGTCAATCCAGCCCATCCATTAATGCTGACCTTGAGTGAAATTCAAAAAAATCAAGCCGCCATTAATACTATTACTTTAACACCCCTGAGTCAATCCCAAATCAATCAATTAGTCGCTGACACCCTAAAAAGTACAGAAACTTTGGCATTACCCCTTTCACAATTAGTCTATCAAAAAACTCAAGGCAACCCATTTTTTGCCACCCAATTTCTCAAAGCCCTACACGAAGAAAATCTCATTGAGTTTAACTTGGAATTAGGCTGTTGGCAATGCGATCTGTCCCAGATTAATCAACAAGCATTGACCGATGATGTTGTAGAATTTATGGCGTTGCAGTTAGAGAAGTTACCCTTAGCAACCCAGAATATTCTGAAGTTAGCCGCTTGTATTGGCAATCAGTTCGATCTCACAACAGTAGCAATTGTTTCAGAACACTCAGAAGTAGAAACCGCAGCCAATTTATGGAAAGCATTGCAAGAAGGTTTGATTTTACCGCTCGGTGATGTTTATAAATTTTATGTAGGGGCAGAAAGTCAATCCGTCACTTCAGAAAAGTCTCAAAATGTTACCTACAAATTTTTACACGATCGCGTTCAACAAGCAGCCTATTCCCTAATTCCAGACGACCAAAAACAGGCGACTCATTACCAAATCGGACAGTTGCTGTTGCAACAGATTTCGGGACAAGCTAGAGTTGACCGTATTTTTGAAATAGTCAATCAATTAAATCACGGAACTGCCTTAATTGCCTCACAAACAGAACGAGAAGAATTAGCCAAACTCAATTTAATTGCTTGTCGCAAAGCCAAAACTTCAACCGCCTATCAAGCAGCGAGTGAATATGTCACAGTGGGGTTGTCTTTGTTCGCAGAAAATACTTGGCAGCAGCAGTATGAAATGACCCTCGCCTTATATGAATTAGCTGCGGAAGTAGCAATGCTAAATGGTAAATTTGAGGCAATGGAACAATTCATTGATACTGTTATTCAACAGGCACATTCCTTACTAGAAAAGGTTAATGTTTACTGCATTAGAATTCAATCTCATATTTTCCAAAGTAAATTGACTTCAGCGATCGCGCTTGCCCAACCAGTCTTACAACAGCTTGGTGTCACCTTTCCTGAAGCACCCACACCATCAGATTTACAACGGGAAATCCAAGAGATTGAGGAACTTATTGGCGATAGGCAAATTGCCGATTTGGTTAATTTACCTGAGATGCGAGATGCCGAAAAACTCGCTACTCTCAAGATTGCCAGTATCATCAGCCCAGCAGCTTACCTCACTGGTTCAGCGTTGTTCCCATTGCTGAATACTTTGTCCGTTAAACTCTCGATTCAGTACGGTAACACTTCGACTTCTACTTACGGCTATGCGAATTATGGCAATATTCTCTGCAATTTCTTCCAAATCGTAGATACAGGAACGCAGTTTGGTTCCCTGGCACTCCAGATTATCTCAAAACTCGATGCCAAAGCCAGTAAAACAGAGGTTTTGATGCTCTTGGGGTTGTTTGTTGTACACCGCAACTCTCACATTCAAGAAACACTTCCCATGTTGCAAGAAGGTTACACCAGTGCCCTAGAATTTGGTAACCCGGTACTTGCTGGTTACAATGGACACAGTGTTTGTCTCAATTCTTTTTGGTGCAGTAAACCCCTGGCTACCTTAGAGCAGGATATTTGCGCTTACTGCCATAGTTTGATGCAATTAAATCAATTGACAACCGCAAATTATTGTCGGATTTATTGGCAACCGGTTTTAAATCTGCTGGGTTTTGCAGAACACACCACATTTTTGTCTGGAAAAGCCCTGGAAGAAACAGAATTTCTCCAGCAGCTACAGTCTGCCAATGATGGCTATGGATTGTATATTTTCCATGTGTATAAACTAATGCTTTGTTTCTTGTTTGGAGAAATTGAGCCAGCGAAAAATCATGCTAGTGAAGTCAGGCGCTATTTTATGGCTGGTGCGGGATTAGTCAGCGAACCAGTATTTTATCTCTACGATTCGCTGCTGACTTTGGCACAATTAAATCCCCAGGTAGATCAAACATCAGAAGCATTGCAGGGTGTAATAGAAAACCAAACCAAGTTACAACAATGGGCGTATCATGCACCCATGAATTATCAACATAAAGTTGATTTGGTAGAGGCAGAAAAAAGTCGAGTATTAGGACAAAAATCCACAGCTATTGAGTTTTACGACAAGGCGATTTCTCTTGCCAAAGCCAACGAATATATGCAAGAAGAAGCACTTGCTAACGAACTGGCAGCAAAATTCTACCTAGATTGGGGCAAAAAGCGCATTGCGGGGGAATACATGATTGAAGCCTACTATGCCTATGCTCGTTGGGGTGCGAAAGCCAAAGTCGCTGACCTCGAAAAACGCTATCCCCAACTGCTTAGACCTATATTAGAGCAAACCCGTTCGACTCTCTCCACTCACGAAACTCTGTTCACATTGGGTAGTGTCGCCTACACCAGTTCCGCTACATCCAGCAGTAATGTTTCTATGGCTTTAGATTTAGCTACCATTCTCAAAGCTTCTCAAACTATCTCAGGTGAAATCGAACTGGAAAAATTGCTGTCATCGTTGCTTAGAATCGCTCTCGAAAATTCGGGGGCCCATAAATGCGTGTTAATGCTGTTGCGAGACGATTGCCTGCTGATTAAAGGCTCTATTAGCGAGGGAGAAAACCCAGTTGTATTGCAGAGAATTCCTGTTGAAGAGAGCCAGGATATTCCCCTGAAGCTGATTTACAAAGTTAAGCACGATCGGCAGACTGTTATGCTGGTGGATGCTAAAGCAGAGCCGACTTTAGCCAACGATCCGTACATCATGCGTCAGCAGCCTTCTAGTATTTTGTGCAGCCCGATCGTGCATCAAGGTAAGTTTAGGGGCATTTTATATCTAGAAAATAATTTAGTAACGGGGGCGTTTACAAGCGATCGCGTGGAACTCCTCAATCTACTTTGCACTCAAGCTGCTATCTCCCTAGAAAATGCCCGACTTTACGAACAGTCACAAACCTATGCTCAGCAGCTAGAACAAGCCTTCTATGACTTGCAGCAAACCCAATTGCAAATGATTCAAAGCGAAAAGATGTCGGCTTTGGGTAATTTAGTTGCTGGCGTTGCTCATGAAATTAATAACCCCGTTGGCTTTATTTCCGGCAATTTGAATGAAGCTAAACACACGGTTCAAGACTTAACGGAGCATCTCAATCTCTATCGCGATCGCGCCCCAGAAACAGAGATTACAGACCATGCCGAAGATATCGATTTAGATTATATCATCGAAGACCTGCCCAAAATCATTGACTCGATGCAACTGGGATGCGATCGCATCAAAGATATCAGCACTTCGCTCCGCACCTTTTCTCGAGCTGACAAAGACTACAAAGTTCCTTTTAATATCCACGAGGGGATAGATAGCACGATCTTAATTCTCAAATATCGATTGAAAGCCAACGACGAGCGACCCGCCATTGAAGTAGTCAAAGACTACGGCAATCTGACGGCGATTGAATGCTTCCCCGGACAGCTTAACCAGGTGTTTATTAACATTCTGGCTAATGCGATCGATGCCTTAGAAGAATCAAATATTGGGCGGAGCTTTGCCCAAATCAAGGCTAATCCCAATCGCATTACTATTCAAACTACCTTAGTAGATAACCAGGTCAAGATTAGTATTGCTGATAACGGTTATGGGATGAATGAATCAGTCAAAGCAAAGATATTTGACCATTTGTTTACGACAAAAGGTGTAGGGAAAGGCACGGGTTTGGGATTAGCGATCGCTCGTCAAATAATTGAAGAAAAACATGGGGGAAAAATTATAGTTGATTCTGTACCTAGTAACGGCACTGTGTTTGCGATCGTTATCCCTGCTAAATAGTAGAATAGAAGGAGATATTCTCAGTCAACTTTTGTTTAAATATAGGATAAACGAATTATGAAGGCGCACCCACATTTGTCAGGCTATCAAATAACGGAAGAACTCTACATAGGTACTCGTACCCTCGTCTATCGAGGCATCCGTATTAGTGACCAGCAGCCAGTAGTTATTAAACTACTACGAAACGAATACCCTAATTTCAATGAAATCGTCCTATTTCGCAATCAATATACGATTGCCAAAAATCTTGACTTCCCCAATATTGTTAAGCCTCTGGCTCTGGAAGCATACCACAATAGCTATGCCTTAGTCATGGATGATTTTGGTGGAGTCTCCCTCTCTTCTTATCTCCAGATAACAACAGATGCAAGCCAACCATCTAAATCTTTACCTTTAGCAGAATTTCTCCAAATCGCTAGACAACTAACAGATATTATTAATTATCTCTATCAAAATCGCGTCATTCACAAAGATATTAAACCCGCTAATATTCTCATTAATCCTGAAACAAAACAACTTAAACTGATTGACTTTAGTATTTCTTCTTTACTGCCGAGGGAAACCCAAGAAATTCAAAATCCCAATATCTTAGAAGGAACCTTAGCCTACCTATCTCCCGAACAAACTGGAAGAATGAATCGAGGCATTGACTATCGTAGTGACTTTTATTCCCTGGGCGTGACTTTTTATGAATTATTGACAGGAGAATTACCATTTGTGTCAGCAGATGCGATGGAATTGGTGCATTGTCATCTCGCCAAACAGCCCAGACCTATTCATGAAATTAAACCCGAAATTCCTCTGGTTTTATCAGAAATTATCAGTAAGCTGATGGCAAAGAATGCCGAAGATCGCTATCAAAGTGCATTAGGATTAAAACACGATCTAGAGATTTGTTTGTCTCAATTACAAGACACGGGTAAAATTACATACTTTGAACTAGGCAAGCGAGATATTAGCGATCGCTTCCTCATCCCAGACAAACTCTATGGACGAAAAACCGAAGTATCAACCCTACTCCAAGCATTTGAGCGAGTCGCTAACCCCTCTGAATGGGGACATAGGGGGGTAGAAATGATGCTAGTAGCTGGGTTTTCGGGAATTGGCAAAACAGCAGTTGTCAACGAAGTTCATAAACCCATTGTCCGTCAGCGTGGTTATTTTATTAAAGGCAAATATGACCAATTTCAACGCGACATTCCCTTTTCTGCCTTTGTGCAAGCCTTCCGAGATTTGATGGAACAATTGTTAACAGAAAGCGAGGTACAAATACAGCAATGGAAAAGCAAAATATTAGAGGCTGTTGGAGAAAATGGACAAGTAATTATTGAAGTCATCCCCGAATTAGAAAGAATTATTGGTCGGCAACCACCCGCACCAGAATTATCAGGAACATCGGCACAAAATCGATTTAATTTATTGTTTCAAAAATTCACCCAAGTCTTTACCACTGCGGAACATCCCTTAGTGATGTTTTTAGATGATTTGCAATGGGCCGATTCCGCATCGCTGAAGTTAATGCAGCTATTAATGGCTGATACGGGGTATCTTTTGTTAATTGGTGCATACCGCGATAACGAAGTTAATCCAGCACATCCATTAATCTTAACCTTGAGTGAGATTCAAAAAAAACAAGCAACGATTAATACGATTACTTTAGCACC
This sequence comes from Microcoleus sp. F8-C3, assembly GCA_036704825.1. Classification (GTDB taxonomy): domain Bacteria; phylum Cyanobacteriota; class Cyanobacteriia; order Cyanobacteriales; family Microcoleaceae; genus Microcoleus. Next base: position 24,072 of record JAUBSN010000057.1, read on the forward strand.
ACTGAGTCAAGTCACCGTGAATCAATTAGTGGCTGACACACTTAAATGTACAGAAAATTTAGCCTTGCCTCTTTCTCAATTGGTATTTCATAAAACCAAAGGAAATCCGTTTTTTGCTACGCAATTTCTCAAAGCGTTACATCAAGAGGGACTGATTCAATTCACCCCCCCAACCTCCCATTCTGGGGCTACGGGGGGGTGGCAATGCGATATTGTCCAAATAAATCAGCTTGCTGTGACAGATGATGTTGTTGCTTTTATGGCATTGCAATTAGGCAAACTACTGCCATCAACTCAACAGGTGTTACAGCTAGCAGCTTGTATTGGGAATCAGTTCGATCTATCAACTTTAGCAATTGTTTCGGAACGCTCGGAAATCGAAACGGCTGCGGATTTGTGGAAAGCGCTACAAGAAGGGTTAATTTTACCAATTAGTGATGTTTATAAATTTTATCTGGGGCAAGAAAGTCTTGCACGTACACCTGAAAAGCAAGAGACTGTTACCTACAAATTTTTACACGATCGCGTCCAACAAGCCGCCTATTCGCTGATTCCTGATGAACAGAAAACAGCAACTCATCTCAAAATTGGCAGGTTACTTCAACAAAATTTCTCCGAACTTGAGCTTGAGGAAAAACTGTTCGATCTGGTCGGGCATTTGAATTTGGGAATTGAGTTAATTACTCAACCGCAAGAACGAGAAGCATTAGCTAAACTTAACTTAAAAGCGGGACAAAAAGCCAGAAATTCTACAGCATACACTGCGGCTAGAGTCTATCTGCAAAAAGGGATTGATTTACTGAGAGCTAACTGTTGGCAAAGTCAGTATAAATTGACTCTTAACCTCTATATTGCTGCTGCCGAAATTGCCTATTTGAATGCCGATCTTGACAGCATGGAACAGATGGCTGCACTGGTGTTAGAAGAAGCTCAAACAATTTTAGACAAAGTTAAAATTTACGAAATTCAAATCATGGCACTGACAGCCCAAAGTCAGATGTTAGAAGCTATTGCAGTGGCTAGAGATGCCTTGGGACAATTGGGAGTTGAATTCCCGACTGCATCTGATGAAGCCAAAATTAGCCAAGTGCTAAAGACTCTTGCAGGGCAACTAAGCAATAGACGGATTGAAGAACTAATCGATCTCCCGATCGCGAACGATCCTCAGACTCAGGCCGCCATGCAAATATTAGGAATGTTATTTGCACCTATTATCCAGGGAATGCCGGAATTAGTACCCGTACTGAGCGCGACGATGGTGAGTTTATCGCTTCAGTTTGGGAATTCGCCTGCATCAACAGTGGGGTATGTGATTCAAGGTCTGGTACTGTGTGGCTTTGTGGGAGAAGTGGAAACAGGCTATCGCTTTGGGCGATTGGCACTGAATTTGATTGACCGATTTAATGTGCGGGAATTCAAGAGCAAGGTTCTACTTCTATTTGCGTCTTTTATCCAACATCGTCAGGAAGCTGTGAGGGCAACGATGCTGACGGGTAAAGATGGCTATGCGGCTGGTATAGAAACTGGCGATTTTTTCAATGCTGGCTATAGCATCGGCACTTACTTAAATGCCAACCTTTTTGGTGGGGTAGAACTGGATACTTGGGAACCTGAGATTGCAGTTTACAGGGGCATTCTGGCAGAGGTGAAGCAATATTCTGCTAAGACTTATTTGGATATGAAACAGCAGGCGATACAAAACTTGAGGGAAACTCATAAGCTTTCGGATTGCTTAATTGGTGATGCCTACGATGAAAGGGTGATGATTCCTAAGCACCATCAAGACAACGATCTTAGTGCGATCGCTCTTGCTTACTTCTACAAACTTCTCCTTGCCTACTTTTTTGGCAATTACACGGCTGCCCTAGAACATAGCGCTCAAGTCAAACAGCATTTAATGGCAATATCAGGCTTGATGCTGACTCCCATTTTCCATTTCTGTACAACCCTGACGCATTTGGCACTTTTCCCCACGCATTCAGAAATTGAGCAAGCCGAACTTCTAGCCTTGGTGGAAACCCATCAAACTATTTTGCAACAGTGGGCACAAAATGCTCCGATGAATCATCTACATAAATGCTATTTAGTTGAGGCAGAAAAGTATCGGGTTTTAGGCAATAAAGCCGAAGCAATTGAACATTACGATCGCGCTATTTCAGGAGCTAAAGCCAACGAATACATCCAAGAAGAAGCACTGGCCAATGAACTAGCCGCCAAATTTTACCTCGACTGGGGTAAAGAGCGCATTGCCCGGGAATACATGACTAACGCCTACTATGGCTATGCTCGCTGGGGCGCTAAAGCCAAAGTTGCAGACTTGGAACGACGCTATCCCGGACTTCTCGCCCCTATCCTCCAGCAAACCCGTTCTCCCCTCTCCACTCACGAAACTATCTTCTCATTGGGGAGTAGTCCCACCAGTTCTCCCAGTTCCAGCAGTAACAGCGTCTCTGCTACTTTAGATTTAGCTGCTATTCTCGAAGTTTCCCAAACTATCTCAGGCGAAATCAAACTGGAAAAACTGCTTTCATCGTTGCTTTCTATCGTCATAGAAAATGCGGGGGCCCATAAGTGCGTGTTAATGCTCTTACAAAACGATTCGCTACGCGACACCAAAGGTGAACGCCTGTCAATCGAAGGATTAATTATCAATGGGTCAAAACCAGTCGTGTTGCAACACCTTCCTGTTGAGGAGAGTCAGGATATTCCCTTGAAGCTGATTTACAAAGTCTTGCATAACAGGCAGACTGCTGTGTTGATTGATGCAACGGCCGATCTGAGCTTAGCCAATGACCCCTATATCATCCGTCAGCAGCCTAAAAGTATCTTGTGTAGCCAGATTTTGCATCAGGGCAAGTTGATGGGCATTTTATATCTAGAAAATACTTTAGTAACGGGGGCATTTACCCATGAGCGCGTCGAACTCCTGAATTTACTCTGTGCTCAAGCCGCTATTTCTTTGGAAAATGCTCGACTTTACGAGCAGTCACAAACCTATTCCCAACAGCTAGAGCGATCGTTGTCTAAATTGAGTGAGAGTAACTCTCGCTTTGAGAAATTGGTAGATAATGTTCCTGGCGTTGTTTATCAAGCCCGCTCGACTGCCGATGGGGTCAGATATCTCACCTACGTCAGTGCCGAGTGTTACGACTTGTTTGAAATTACGCCAGAACAAGCGATCGCTAATATGCAGTTTGTTATAGAAGCGATCCATCCAGAGGATGCTGCTAGTTACCAACAGTCCGTTACCGACTCGATCCAAACCCTAACTCCTTTGGAGTGGTCAGGGCGAATTGTGACACCATCGGGAATTCTCAAGTGGATTCACCTCGAAACTCGCATCGAACAGCAGGCGGATGGAACTCTGGTTTGGGATGGATTATTGTTCGATATTAGCGATCGCAAACGTGCCGAAGCCGCCATCATCCAAAAATCTCAGGAATTAGAGCAAGCCTTACAAGATTTACAACAAACCCAACTGCAAATGATTCAAAGCGAAAAGATGTCGGCTTTGGGTAACTTAGTTGCAGGGGTGGCTCATGAAATTAATAACCCAGTTGGCTTTATTTCCGGTAATTTATATGAAGTCAAATCCACAGTTCAAGACTTAACGGAACATCTAGATTTATATCGCACCCAAGCACCTGCTGCCAATATTGCCGACCATGCCGAAGATATCGAACTCGACTATATTATCGAAGATTTGCCCAAAATCATCGACTCGATGCAACTGGGATGCGATCGCATCAACGCTATCAGCACTAGCCTCCGCACCTTTTCTAGGGCTGACAAAGACTACAAAGTGCCCTTCAATATCCACGAGGGGATAGACAGCACGATCTTAATTCTCAAATATCGATTGAAAGCCAACGATGAACGACCCGCCATTGAAGTAGTCAAAGACTACGGCAATCTGACGGCGATTGAATGCTTTCCCGGACAGATTAATCAGGTGTTTATGAATATTCTCGCCAATGCGATCGATGCCTTAGAAGAATCAAATATTGGGCGGAGCTTTGCCGAAATTAAGGCTAATCCCAATCGCATTACTATTCAAACTACCTTAGTAGATAACCAGGTCAAGATTAGTATTGCTGACAACGGTTATGGGATGACTGAATCAGTTAAAGCAAAGATATTTGACCATTTGTTTACGACAAAAGGTGTAGGGAAAGGCACGGGTTTGGGATTAGCGATCGCTCGTCAAATAATTGAAGAAAAACATGGCGGTTCCGTTAACGTTAACTCTACACTAGGAGAAAGAACTGAATTTATCATTACCTTACCTCTTAAGGGAGAATAAAAAAGTTACATTTCCCCTTCGATTACTCATAAATTCTCAAAGAACAATGGTTATGAATAACTCTCACCCAAATAGCAACCGTCAGACAAGAGTTCAAATTCCCAACTATCAAATTATCGAAACAGTTTATTCAGGAAGTCGCACCTTAGTATATCGAGCTATCCGTACCAGCGATCGATTACCTGTCGTCATCAAACTGTTGAAAAATGAATACCCCACATTCAGCGAACTCGTGCAGTTTCGCAACCAGTATACCATTGCTAAAAACCTTTGTCAACCTGGAATTATCCAAACCTATAGCCTAGAACCCTATCGAAATGGCTATGCCTTAGTCATGGAAGATTTTGGGGGTATTTCTCTTCACGAATGGGCACTGAAATCGGAAAAATCAGTATCTTTGAGGGAGTTTTTAGAAGTAGCGATCGCACTCTGTAATGCCTTAGATATATTGTATCGCGAGCGGATTATTCATAAAGATATTAAACCCAGTAATATCTTAATTTATCCCGAAACAAAACAAGTCAAATTAATTGACTTTAGTATCGCCTCTTTGCTACCGCGAGAAACCAAAACGCTGATTAATCCTAATGTTTTAGAAGGGACACTTGCTTATATTTCTCCAGAACAAACCGGGAGAATGAATCGCGGCATAGATTATCGGGCTGACTTTTATTCTTTGGGTGTCACTTTTTACGAATTACTCACAGGAGAGTTACCTTTTCAATCACACGAGCCTATGGATTTGGTGCATTCTCATATTGCCAAAACCGCATTATTAGTACATGAAATTAACCCAGGAATACCCTCTACACTCTCCGAGATAGTAAAAAAATTGATGGCAAAGAATGCTGAAGAGCGCTATCAAAGTGCGTTAGGAATTAAGCACGATTTAGAGATTTGTTTAGAGCAACTACAAACTACTGGCAACATCGAATACTTTGAAATAGGGCAAAGAGATTTATGCGATCGCTTCCTCATACCCGATAAACTCTATGGCAGAGAAACTGAAATTGAAACCCTACTGCAAGTCTTTGATAGAGTGAGTCTTGGGGCAACCGAAATGATGCTAGTCGCTGGTTTTTCCGGGATTGGAAAAACAGCCGTTATCAACGAAATACATAAACCAATTGTGCGCCAACGCGGTTATTTTATTAAAGGGAAATATGACCAATTTCAACGTAACATTCCCTTCTCTGCTTTTGTGCAAGCCTTCCGGGATTTAATGGGGCAATTGTTAACCGAAAGCGATCTTCAATTAGAACAGTGGAGAAACCAGATATTAGATGCAGTTGGAGAAAATGGACAGGTAATTATTGAAGTTATCCCCGAATTAGAACGGATTATTAGTTCACAGCCACCAGCCATAGAATTATCAGGAATAGCAGCCGAAAACCGCTTTAATTTATTATTTCAAAAATTTACCAATGTCTTTACCAGTGCTGAACATCCATTGGTGATATTTTTAGATGATTTGCAATGGGCAGATTCGGCATCTCTGAAGTTAATGGAACTATTAATGGCTGATACGGGGTATCTTTTGTTAATTGGCGCGTACCGCGATAACGAAGTTAATCCAGGACATCCATTAATCTTAACCTTGAGTGAGATTCAAAAAAACCAAGCAACAATTAATACAATTACTTTAGCGCCATTGAGTCAAGTTAAAGTAAATCAATTAGTTGCTGACACACTTAAATGTCCAGAAACTCTGGCATTACCTCTTTCTCAATTAATTTATCAAAAAACTCAAGGAAATCCATTTTTTGCTACCCAGTTTCTCAAAGCATTATATCAAGATATACTGATTGAATTCACTCCCCCAATCCCCCCTTACCAAGCAGGGGGATGGCAATGCGACATTGCACAAGTGAACCAGCAAGCAGTTACAGATGATGTTGTGGTCTTTATGGGTTTTCAATTGCGAAAACTACCGCCATCAACTCAACAGATATTGCAGTTAGCAGCTTGTATTGGCAATCAGTTCGATTTAGCAACTTTGGCAATTGTTTCAGAAAAATCAGAAATTGAAACGTCCGCGGATTTATGGAAAGCATTACAAGAAGGCTTGATTTTGCCACTCAGCGATGTTTATAAGTTTTATCAGGGAGAAGAAAATGAAAGATTGCTAGTGGAGAATGAAAATACCACTAAACAAATAGCCAAGTATAGATTTTTACATGACCGAGTACAGCAAGCTGCTTACTCATTGATTCCCAGTCATCAAAAAACAGCAACTCATCTGAAAATTGGACAATTACTTCAACAAAATTTATCCGAGCTAGAGCTTGAGGAAAAACTATTTGATATTGTCGGACATTTGAATTTAGGAATTGAGTTAATTACTCAACCAAGGGAATGCCAAGCATTAGCTCAACTGAATTTGCAAGCGGGAGTGAAAGCTAGAAATTCTACAGCTTATGTTGCAGCCAGAGTTTATTTGCAAACAGGGATAAAGCTACTTGAGACCAACTGCTGGCAACATCAGTATGAATTGACTCTGAATCTGTATGTGATGGCTGGGGAAATTGCCTATTTGAATGGTGACTTTGAGGGCATGGAACAGATAGCAGAATTGGTATTACAGGAAGCACTGACAATTTTTGACAAAATTAAAATTTATGAAATTCAAATTGCTGCACAAGTTTTACAAAGTAATGTGTTAGCAGCGATCGCAGTTGGCAGAAAAGCATTAGGGGAATTGGGGGTGGAACTGCCTACAGAAGCTGACGGAGATCTGACTAGCAAAATGCTCCAAATCCTTACTACGCAACTCGAAGGTAGACAAGTTGAATACTTGATCGATCTGCCATTAATGACCGATCCTACTACTCAGGCTGCCCTAGAAGTGCTGGGAATTTTGTTTTCCCCAATTATCCAAGGAATACCCGCTTTATTACCTTGGCTGAGTTCGATGATGGTGAGTTTGTCTCTCAGGTCAGGTAATACTGCGGCATCAATTACTGGGTATGGAATTCATGGGATGGTATTGTGTGCTTTCTTAGAAGATACTTCCGCAGGCTATGCTTTTGGTAAATTGGCTCTAGGTTTACTAGAAAAATTTCATACTCAAAAGATTAAACCCATTGTCTTGTCTCTATTTGGCTGCTTTATTCAACATTCCCAAGAGCGTTTGGATGCCACAACTCCAACGCTGAAGGCCGCCTACCGAGCTGGGATAGAAACTGGAGATTTTTTACAAGCTGGTTTTGCTCTTAGTGGTCAAAGTAGTAACAGATTCTTTAGTGGCGAAGAACTGCATAGTTTGATCCAAGACCTAGCTGACTATGATGTAGCCTTGGCTCAGGTGAAACAATATTCTGCTCAAGTATATCTAAATCTGGGAAAACAAGCAGCAGAAAATTTAATTGAATTAGTCAGTCATCCCGATCGCTTGATTGGCAATAGCTACAATGAAATATTGATGCTACCTAAACACCAGCAGGATAATGACCTAATAGCGATCGCGCAAGCCTATATCTATAAATTGTTGCTGGCTTACTATTTTGGTAATTATCCAGATGCACGGAACTATATTGACCAAGCCAAGCCGTGTTTGATGGCTGTATCAGCATCGATTTTTGTGCCGATTTTCCATTTTTATGCTGCTTTAACTTATCTAGCACTTTTCCCCACCCAGCCAGAATCGGAGCAAACCGAACTGCTTGATGTTGCTACCATCCATCAAAAAATTTTGCATCAGTGGGCGAACCATGCTCCGATGAATCACTTGCATAAATGGTATTTAGTTGAGGCTGAACGTTATCGAATTTTGGGTGAAAAAGTCACAGCCAGTGAGTGTTATGACCGAGCTATAAATCTTGCTAAAGAACATCAGTTCATACAGGAAGAAGCCTTAGCTAATGAACTAGCAGCTAAATTTTACTTCGACTGGGGAAAACAGCGCATTGCTGGGGAATACATGACAAACGCCTACTATGGCTATGCTCGTTGGGGTGCTAAAGCCAAAGTTGCAGACCTAGAACAACGCTACCCCCAACTGCTTGCTCCCATCATCCAACAAACTCGTTCTCCCCTCTCCACTCACGAAACTCTATTCACATTGAGGAGTGTCACCTCCACCAGTGGAGTCACTTCTAGCAATAGTAGTGTCTCTATGGCTTTGGATTTAGCGGCCATTCTCAAAGCTTCTCAAACGATCTCAGGCGAAATTGAACTGTCCAAACTGCTTTCCTCATTGCTATCGATCGTCATTGAAAATGCCGGGGCCCATAAATGCGTGTTAATGCTCTTGCGAGACAATCGCCTGCTGATTAAAGGGTCAATGACTCTAGGGACGCAGCCAGTCGTGTTGCAAAGCCTTCCTGTTGATGATAGCCAGGATATTCCGCTGAAGCTGATTTACAAAGTCAAGCATAACAGGCAGACCGCTGTGTTATTTGATGCCACGCTCGATCCGACTTTAGCCAATGACCCATACATCATGCGTCAACAGCCGAAAAGTATCTTGTGCAGCCCGATTTTGCATCAAGGGAAGTTGCTAGGGGTGTTGTATCTAGAGAATAATTTAACAACGGGGGCTTTTACGAGCGATCGCGTCGAACTCCTGAATTTGCTTTGCGTCCAAGCTGCTATTTCTCTAGAAAATGCTCAATTGTACGAGCGATCGCTAGAATATTCCCAACAGCTAGAGCGATCGGTCGATCGGTTGAGTGCAGCAAAATCTCGGTTCCAAACATCCCAGCAACGACTCCAGCTATTGATTGAACAAACTCCACTAGCCGTCATAGAGTGGGATATCAATTTTCTGGTTACTAACTGGAACCCAGCAGCCGAACGAATCTTTGGCTATACCAAACAGGAGGCTTTGGGTCGTCACTTCACATTCATCGTTCCTGAAGCGATTAAAGCAGAACTAGAAGATGTGAGCGCCGATATTATATCGCAGCAGGGTGGCAATCACACTATTAATGAAAATCTCACAAAGGATGGCAAAACGATTATTTGTGCTTGGTATAACAATGTGCTTGTGAATGCGGATGGCGAGTTAATAGGAGTTGCTTCGCTGGCAGATGATATTACAGATCGCAAAATTGTAGAACTTGCCTACCAGCAAAAATCAGTGGAATTAGAACAAGCATTACACAACTTGCAAAACGCCCAACTGCAAATAATTCAAAGTGAAAAAATGTCGGCACTGGGTAATTTAGTGGCTGGTGTGGCGCATGAAATGAATAACCCCCTTGGTTTTATCTCTGCCAGTCTCCTTGAAACTAAACCTACTATTGCCGAACTAATCGAACACTTGACACTCTATCAAGAAACTTTCCCCAACCAGAGCGAAGAAATTATCGATCATGCCGAAGAAATTGATTTGGAATATACCTTAGAAGATTTACCTAAGATGATGGATTCCATGTCGTCGGCGTGTGACAGGCTAAAAAATATCAGTACCAGTTTACGTAGTTTCTCCCGTGCCGATCGAGATTATAAAGTTCATTTCAACATTCACGAAGGCATTGACAGTACGCTCTTAATTCTCAAACATCGCCTCAAAGCGAATGACCAACGTCCCGCCATCGAAGTGATTACCAACTACGGCAATTTACCTAATATAAAGTGTTTCCCCGGACAACTAAATCAAGTATTTATGAATATTATAGCGAATGCGATCGATGCTTTGGATGAATCGAATATTGGGCAGAGTTTTGCCCAAATAAAGGCGAATAATAACCGGATTGTCATTCAAACTTCAGTCGAAAATGAAGGTGTAAGAATTATTATTTCAGATAATGGAAAAGGAATAATTGAAGAGGTGAGACAAAAAATATTTGACCATTTGTTTACGACGAAAGCAGTCGGTCAAGGTACGGGATTGGGATTAGCGATCGCCCGCCAGATTGTAGTCGAAACCCACGGCGGAACGATTAATGTAAATTCTACGTGGGGGGAAGGAAGTGAATTTGAGATAGTGTTACCCATTACCGAATAAAAGTAGAAGACATTCTTCATTATTTTAGTTGTTAGCTTTGATAATTGAATAATTGGGAAGGACAGATGATATCATGTCCGGTCGATAACCCCTAATACGGTAGGGGATCGCCTCACGAAAAATATCTGCCAACAATCTCCAATCTCAAAAACCAGCCCTTTTAATCGCCGTCAATCGAGGGGACACGATCTGACCTAACGATTGGGAGCTAACCTACAGTTTCATTCTTGTTTCAAAGCGGTAAAAACAGTAAACTTTAGAGGAGGAGGCAGAAGAAAAAAGGTTATTCATTTTTCCTTCTTCCTCCTTTTGTTTGTCTAGTTTGAATCCCTGGAGTCCGATCGACTAACTTCTATTTAAGAAAATCCCGAATAACTAAATTAGATTGCCATCGGGAATTATACCAGCCCCGATCGCAACGGGAGCATCTCAATGAAAGCAGCCCTCCGCTTGAAATTGGAGTTTTGAGGCTCTCTTGCTGCGAGGCTCTCTTGCTGCGAGGAAAGAGTCAGAATGAAGAAGCCAGAAGAAGTGTTTTTACAAATATGAGATGCTCCCATCGCAACTCCCGACAGGACAAAACTTCCGGCGCCCCTTCGCCCGATCCCCACAATCTCAACTATGCTAACGTAGGCAAGCAGCAATCCCTTGTGACGAAGGCGATTAACATAATTTCAAACAATTTATTTGATTTAGGAGCGGTGTATCCCGTATGGCAAACCTGATCGGCACAGACAGCAACGACTTTATTCTAGGAACTCCGCTGAGCGATCGAATTCGCGGCTTAGATGGCGATGACTCGCTCCTGGGTGCGGGAGGAGATGACACCCTAGAGGGCGACGGCGGCAACGACCAGCTTCTTGGAGGTGACGGAGCAGATTCGCTGCTTGGCGGTGAAGGAAATGACGAACTAATTGGCAACCAAGGTCGCGATTTTGCTTCCGGCGGGAACGGCGACGACTCGATTCGCGGCGGTTTAGGCAACGACATCCTCGAAGGCAACGACGGGATAGACAGCGTGTTGGGAGATGCAGGGGACGACTTGGTTCTTGGCAACGGAGGCTTTGATGTGATTGCCGGCGGTACTGGCAACGACACCCTCACAGGGAATGACGGCGACGATTCCGTGTTCGGCAATGCCGATGACGACTTTCTCTACGGGAATTCCGGGAACGATTCTCTCAACGGCGGTAGCGGCAGGGATCAACTGTTGGGCGGTGAGGGCAACGATTATTTGACCGGCGGCGACGGCGACGACACTTTGTACGGCAATGCCGACAACGATTCGCTCTTCGGAGACGCTGGTAACGACCAGATATTCGGCGGCAAGGCTGACGATACAGTTTTTGGCGGCACAGGTTCCGATACCCTTCGCGGCGATGAAGCCGACGACTCGGTACTGGGAGATGAAGGTAATGACTTCCTGTTTGGCGGCAAAGGTAATGATGGTATCGACGGCGGTTTTGGCGATGACTCCTTGGCCGGAGGTATCGGCGACGATACAATTTTGGGCGGTTTCGGCAATGACAATTTATTTGGGGCAGAGGGTAATGATTCTTTAATCGGAGGCGAGGGTTCGGATACTCTGACTGGCGGCAGCGGCAGCGATGTGTTTGGATTGGGAGCCGGGCCTGGCAGTTTGGTTTTAATTACTGATTACAATGACGCAGAGGATTTCTTTGGACTGCCGAGCAATTTATCTTTCGGTCAACTGGTAGTTAGCCAAGGCAACGGTTCAAATCTCAGGGATACAGTAATTACGCTCGACGGCAAGCTGTTAGCAATTTTGACAGACACTCCGGCGGCGCTGATCGATGCCAATGATTTTATCGCTGTGACTGGGACGGTTACTCCCAGGCCAACAACAACTACAACAACAACTACAACTACAGTTACAACCACAATTACAGATCCAACTCTAACTCCGACTCCGACTCCAACTCCGACTCCGACTCCGACTCCAACTCCGACTCCGACTCCAACTCCAACTCCAACTCCGACTCCAACTCCCACGGAAGAAGCGACGCCTACTCTCACGGAACCAGCGACGCCGACTCCGACTCCGACTCCGACTCCGACTCCGACTCCGACTCCGACTCCGACTCCGACTCCGACTCCGACTCCGACTCCAACTCCCACAGCAGCACCAACTCCGACTCCCACAGCAGCACCGACTCCGACTCCCACAGCAGCACCGACTCCGACGCCGACTGCTTCGAGGATTCCTACTGCACCGACAGTTAGCGCGCCTGATGATTCGCCTCTGGTGTCAATGAGTTCTCTTGCCCCGCCGCCGACTCCCGGACTATTGCCAATGCCGGGCCAGACGCCGATATTCCCGACGGCGGTGCCGAACCCGATACCTTTTCCTACACCTGTTCCTACACCTTTCGGGTTCTAGGTGCGATCGCGCAGCTCAGTGATGAGTTATGAGTTAATGTAAAACTCACTAAACTCATAACTCATCACTATTTAATGTCCTGGGGAGTTTCGGCCGAGTCTTGTGGCGGCTCGGCTGGAGAATCTTCTAGAGGAGATAATGGTTGGGTGTACCCCAAGAGCGATCGAAGTTTCATGCGGTGGATGTAAGGCCAGCCGCCATTGGCTTCAATATTCCTGAGCAGTTTGTAAAGTGCTTGGCGGTTGTCGGGAAAAGACGCTTGAAACAAACCGTCCCGAATTTCCCGGTGCGAAGCTTCCAGCGTCCGCAGCAGGGCCAAAAGCAGCAGACTGTCTCCATGACAACTTTCGGCTAAAGTCCGAATCGCCTCTGTCAGCGAGTGCATTTGAGACTGCAACTTTGCTGACTCTAAATCTTTGCCGTTGTCCATACTGCTGCTTCCTTTGAAATTTACGAGGCCTTTGTCCCCAGCCTGTTGGTTAACCGACTAATCGAGCTAGTCGCGATCGCCATTCGGGGTCATAAGCAAAGTAACTTAAGTAGGTTGACTTAAGCAATATTAATTTGCAGTCCAAGTCAGGAAAAGAGCACAACCCGTCGTACCATGTGTATTGGGCTGCGATCCGAACATGATTGAGAAATCATAAGTTCATGCTGATTTTCACGTTGCACTAGCTTGATTTTTTGAGTCAATGCCGGTCTCGGTGAAGCGAGCGATCTGGATCTAAATGCTGCCCTCAGCGCTGGCCTAGCCTGCCGGCGGGCAATTATATTTTGCTCGAAGTAGGGCTTTTTCTTAATATAATCCGATGTTGGATATTGAGGTTTGCAATGAAATATCGTGCTTTAATTGTTGCACTTTTAGCATTTTGCATGAGTGCGCTGGTTGCTTGTTCTTCAGCTCCTGACACGACGGTGGCGACTACTGAGTTGCTCACCTACGACCAGATTAGAGGTACTGGCTTGGCTAATAACTGCCCTAGCTTGGCAGAAACTTCTCGGGGATCGATCCCCCTCGAAGCGGGCGCCACCTATAAACTGACTGGTTTGTGTTTGCAGCCCACAACTTATTTTGTCAAGGAAGAACCAGCAAACAAACGCCAAGAGGCGGAATTTGTGCCTGGTAAATTGCTGACCCGGTTCACGTCGAGCATTGACCAAGTTCAAGGTACGCTCAAGGTCGGTACTGACGGAACTCTAACTTTCACAGAAGAGGACGGCTTGGACTTTCAAGCAATTACGATTCAGTTACCGGGCGGAGAGCAAGTACCTTTCTTGTTTACCATCAAACAGCTAGTGGCAAGTTCCGAACCGGGAGTGGTTGCTATCAATACTTCCACCGATTTGCGAGGGGAGTTTAACGTTCCTTCTTACCGCAGCGCAGGCTTTTTAGACCCTAAAGCTCGCGGGGTAGCGACTGGCTACGACAATGCTGTAGCGCTTCCGGCTTCTGACAATTCCAAACGCGTGCGGGCTAATGTTAAGGTGGCGGACACCCGCACCAAGGCGGGCAAAATTTCTCTCCAAGTTGCTAAAGTCAACAGCGGCACCGGCGAAGTTGGCGGGATTTTTGAGAGCACGCAGCCTTCTGATACTGATTTGGGAGCTAGACCCGCTCTAGACGTGAAAATTCGGGGTCTGTTTTACGCTCGCATCGAGCCTTCTGTATCGTAAAATTGGCTTTCTGGATCGATCGAACTTGAGCAGTTTCTGACCGTAAAGCTCCTGCTTGTCCTTCATTAGCCAACAGTCTCGAGCAACATAACTTAGGACTGTTGACTAATGACTAAATTTCTGGTTAAATTGTGGTGATTCGCAAGTGATGAAGGTGGAAATTTTTATTAATTAAAGTTTTGTATTCACAGCGCTTTCAGCTTATAATATAATTTTAAAAAATCCTGGTTAAATTCGGGATTGTGCCACAGGTCTTCTACCGAGTAAAAGTCTGCCTGATGCCGAAAACCTTCGGATAATCCCGCTAAATCCGTTGACGTTCCGAAAGCCGATCGGGTGTGTCCGCCATCACACCGATTAAGTGCTAGGATTACAGTACCTAAAAGTGATTTTTTTTAGACTAGATTAGAAGCTAGATCTAAAGCAACCTCAGTCCTCTGCTCTACCAACCCTTATGTCACCATGTCTACCACAGTGCCGAACGAGCTAAAAAGCGAAAATTTGCAATTGTTGCGCGAGTACCAACTTTCTGGATCGAATGCAATCCGCAATCAGTTAGTTAAACTGAATATTGGACTGGTCAGAAAAGAAGTTTACCACTGGCTCAACCAGTGCGGTGAAAGCTACGACGATTTGCTGCAAGTAGGGTGTATTGGGTTGATCGGGGCGATCGAGCGGTTTGATATCGCGAAGGGACACGCTTTTAGTTCCTTTGCAATTCCCTACATACGGGGCGAAATTCAACACTACTTGCGGGACAAAAGCCCTTCTGTGCGATTTCCCCGCCACTGGCAGTCCCTGGAACGCAAATCTGTCGCAGCGATCAAGGATTTGCAGGTGCAGTTAAACCGCAAACCTACGGATGCTGAAGTAGCAGCAGCCCTTGAGGTTTCTGTAGAAGAATGGCAAGAAATTAAGTTGGCCCATCTCAACAGATCTCCTCTGAGTCTGGACGCGCCGATGCAAGATGAAGATGAGGGGGCGACTTGTCTGGGAGAATTGGTGCCCGATAGCAAGTATCGCAGTTTTCAGTTGGCGCAAGAGGATCAAATTCGCGTACAGCAAGCTTTGGCTATGTTGGAAAAACGGACTCGCGAGATATTGGAATTTGTTTTTCTCTACGATTTGACGCAGAAGGAAACGGCCGAACGCTTGGGTATCAGTGCGGTGACTGTTTCTCGGCGAGTTAAGAAGGGGCTGGATTTGCTCAAAGAGATTATGACTAAACAGCTTTAGTGATTAGTCAGTTGTTGGTTGTCAGTTGTGAACAGTTAACAGTCAACCGTTAACCGTTAACAGTCAACAGTCAACAGTCAACAGTCAACAGTCAACAGACGAATTTTTAGATGCTGCGGACAAATTTATCGAGCCTTTCTACGGCTTTTTTAATTGTGCCTAAATCGGTGGCGTAAGACAAGCGAATGTGGTCGTCTGCACCAAAAGCAATTCCCGGAATAACTGCTACTTGCTGCTGTTCTAAGAAAGCGTCGCAAAATTCCAGAGAATTCATTCCTGTTTTACTGATGTTGACAAACATATAGAAAGCACCGTCTGGTTTGATGCAGCTAATTCCGGGGACAGCATCGAGCAATTCAAATATTACCTGACGCCTTTCGGCAAAAGCTTGACGCATTTTTTCGACAGATTCTTGGCTGCTTTCCAAAGCTGCGATCGCGCCGTACTGTGCAAAGGTACACACGTTTGAGGTACTGTGACCTTGAATGGTGCTGGTGGCTTTGATTAATTCGATCGGCCCGGCCAAATAACCGATTCGCCAGCCTGTCATCGCGTAAGCTTTGGCAAAACCGCTGCTGATCAGGGTGCGATCGAAGATTTCTTTGCCTAGGGAACCGATGCTGACGTGTTGGGCGCCGTCATATATAATTTTTTCGTAAATTTCGTCAGCAACGACTAAAATATCTCGATCGACTATCACCTCAGCCAAGGCTTTGATTTCCGCCAGAGTATACACCATTCCCGTCGGGTTAGAAGGCGAATTCAGTACAAATAACTTGGTTTTCGGAGTAATCGCTCTACTCAGTTGTTCCGGTGTAATTTTATATCCTGTAGAAGCATCTGTCTGTACAATTACTGGCTTGCCGCTGGCGAGTTTCACCATTTCAGGGTAGCTTAGCCAGTAGGGCGCAGGGATAATTACTTCATCTCCCGGATCGATCAGAGCCATCATCAGATTGTAGAGCGAATGCTTGCCGCCGTTGGTGACGATGATATTTTCAGGTTGATAGTTAAGGTTGTTGTCGGATCGGAGTTTGCGGGCGATCGCAGCTTTTAACTGCGGTTCCCCAGTCACAGGGCCGTACTTAGTCTTTCCCGCGTCTAAAGCTTGTTTTGCCGCTGCTTTAATGTGTTCGGGGGTATCAAAGTCTGGTTCTCCCGTACTCAAACTACAGACATCAATCCCTTCGGCCTTCATGGCTTTAGCCTTAGCGGCGATCGCCAAGGTTATAGAAGGAGAAACCTCACCCACTCGTGCTGCCAACTTAATCATTGGATTTTAGATATTAGATTTTTGACTTTAGATCATAGGGTGACAAATGTTGATATTCAACCCTGTTGTTAGGGAATTATGACATTTGTTTACATAGTACGTAAAGGATTAAGCAATTAAAGAATAAAAATTTAAAAAGCTGTTAGTTTTAATTTTTATTTTTAATATTTTAAATTTTAACGTTATTATTGTACCATTTTTGATGCCTCGTTACCTTCAACGCCGACCTGCAAGCTTATGGATCTCAAATCTCTGATTCGCGACATTCCTGATTTCCCCAAGCCGGGAATTCTGTTTCGAGACATTACAACTTTGCTGCGCGACCCGCAAGGGCTGAGCTACACCATTGACAGCTTAGCCGAAAAATGCTCTGAAATGTCTGTTGACTATGT
Organism: Microcoleus sp. F8-C3; assembly: GCA_036704825.1. GTDB lineage: Bacteria > Cyanobacteriota > Cyanobacteriia > Cyanobacteriales > Microcoleaceae > Microcoleus. The sequence goes on from JAUBSN010000057.1 coordinate 41,301, forward strand.
GGTGGGCATGGAATCGCGGGGCTTCATCTTTGGCGCGCCTTTGGCTTATAAAATGGGAATAGGCTTTATTCCTGTCCGCAAACCGGGGAAACTGCCAGGTGCGGTTCATTTTGCTGAGTACGAGTTGGAATACGGTGTCGATCGACTGGAGATGCACCGAGATGCCATGACATCCGGCAGCCGGGTGCTGATTGTGGACGATTTAATCGCCACTGGCGGAACGGCGGCGGCGACGGCTAAATTGTTGGAGCAAGCTGGCTGCGAGCTTGTCGGTTTTGCTTTTATCATTGAATTGCAGGGTTTGGGCGGCAGGCAGAAATTGCCGGATGTGCCGATCGTCACGCTAGTAGAATATTAGTTATTAGTCATCAGTCATTAGTCATTAGTTATTAGCCTAATTTTTGCACATAATAACTAATATAGGATGTGTGCACTCCGAGGCTTAGAAACCGGGTTTTTTACCAAATCTACAGGCCCGAACTCGTCTTTTCGTAAAAAACCCGGTTTCTCGTCCCCCATGCGTAAGCCCTATAAATGACAGTGCCGACTAATAACTGATGACTGATGACTGATGACTGATGACTAATAACAAATAACTAATAACTAATGAATTCTCTTAAATTGAATCGAAATTGGCGAGGGTTGAATTCTCTGTTTGGTGGCGAGACATTTAGTTATGTTGTCAAGCGACTGTTGCAGGCACTTTTAACCCTATTTTTGGCATCGATGCTTTGTTTTGCAATTATTGAGCTAGCACCGGGAAATTACTTGGATACATTGAGCCAAAATCCGAAGATTTCGCCGGAGACACTCAAGCAACTCGAACAGCAGTTCGGATTAGATAAACCAGCGATTGTGCAGTATTGGCTGTGGCTGCAACAAATTGTGACGAGGGGGAATTTTGGCACGAGTTTTGTGTATCAGCGATCGGTAGCGTCGCTGCTGTGGGAACGGGTACCGGCAACGTTATTGATGGCGATCGCATCTTTGATTGTAACTTGGGCGATCGCGATTCCTTTGGGAATAGTCGCCGCCGTCAATCAAAACCGCACAGTCGATCGATTTTTGCAAGTAATCAGCTACACCGGACAGGGATTTCCCAGCTTTATTACAGCTTTGTTGCTGCTATTTTTTGCTCAGAATACTTCGCCTCTGTTTCCCGTCGGAGGGATGACAAGCATTGACCACGCAGACTTACCTTGGTGGGGTCAAATCCTCGATTACGGCTGGCACTTAATTTTGCCAACAGTCGCCCTCAGCCTTACTGGTTTTGCTGGTTTGCAAAGGTTGATGCGGGGGCAATTGTTAGACGTGCTGCGTCAAGATTACATCCGAACAGCGCGGGCGAAAGGTTTGCCGGACGATCGAGTAATTTACGTTCACGCTTTGCGGAATGCTGTTAATCCGTTGATTACGCTATTGGGTTTTGAATTTGCGAGTTTGTTGAGCGGTGCGTTTATTGCGGAATTTTTCTTTAATTGGCCGGGTTTGGGAAAGCTGACTTTGGAGGCGGTGAACAATCAAGATTTGTATTTAGTAATGGCAAGTTTGATGATGGGTGCGACGATGTTGATTGTGGGGAATTTGTTGGCGGATTTGCTGCTCAAAGCTGTCGATCCTCGGATTAAGCTAGAAGATTTGAAGTGATAGAATCATATTTGACTGTAAATTTGATTCTCGTTAAATTCTGTTGTGACACAATCATTTTCAAATAATGTTCCTAGCCCTCGCTTTTCCAATCAGTCCCCCACGACGCTAAATGATGAAATTCGATCTGCAGATGAGTTAGGTATCAGACCCGTTAAAGTGGGAGCAGCAGGATTTGACGATATAATTAATGAAGGTACTGTCAAATGGGCAGTGACAACAAACCTAGAACTCCTTATAATTCCGAAATTTTTAGATGTTAACAATGAAATTTACCATACGGTTATAACTCGCGGCCAGCCTGTTTTGGCTGCGGGAGAAGCCGAGATTGTCGGCAGCAACGGTTCGTATATTTTGCTAACCATCAGCAATCACAGCGGGCATTTTAGACCTAATTCAGAGAGCTTAGAACTAGGAATTGCAGCCTTTAGGCAGCAAGGAGTTGATACAAATAATGCTGATATCGAATATGTGGAGTAGATAAATTATGACTCAATCTCCTACGACAATATCCCTCGATCGCATTCTCGAACAAAATGCCGAATCTGTACTGATTTGGGCGAACAACATATTTTCAGGTCAAACCACCGAACCACAAGGGTTTAACTGGCTATTATTAGCCGATGTTGCCTCGGCTAAGGCTCGAAAAGGTGAAAATGGTTCCGGTTTGTGCGATCGCAAATGGGCAGAAGTAGCGATCGCAATTTACGATCGCCTAGCCGGTGATGCCGATCGGAAAAAACCAGGTAGTGGCGAGTCTTTTGCGATTTCCTCAATGATGTTGCGGGCTGCGATGATAGAAAAACAGGAAGTAATTTCCGATCGTGCTGTTCTCGATGTTAACTTAATTTTAGAATGGTTTTGGGATAACATCAAAGAGTCGCAGGAAGATGTCGAAAAAAAGGCAGCTAATTGGAAAACGCTACCTATTGCAGAAATTCGCGAGTTAAGAAAACTTAAAAATCGATTGAAAGTTATTGCAGCACTTTCTGATACTGATAAATATATTTTAGATGAAAAACTCAACACTTGGCTTTTACTACGCGATAAACTACCATAAAAGTGCGATCGCACCATCACCCAACAACTTCTCATCGCACCCGCCATAATAAGATCGGGGAATTATGCAAAAGCGAGGAAATAACTACAGTCATGTTCATGCCAGAGATGCACCGATAAAAATTCTCTCACCCCTCAAAACATGGCATAACAACTAGCAATAGAAACTCGCGGACTCACAAAACAATTCGATCGCCATATAGCCGTCAATGACATCGATTTGCAAGTAGCAGCAGGCGAAGTCAACAGTTAACGGTATTCCCATTCCCCATTCCCGATGCCCCATTCCCCATCTTGGAGTGTTTTATGTCAGAACAACAACCAAACGAACCCATGAATTTTAGTCGCTTTGCGGACTGGTGCAGGCATCTTGACAGCCTTTCAGAATCGGCAAGACACACAGTTAAAGTGTTGTTAAAAAAGGCTGGTACTGATGACCCAGAAGCAGCCCAGCAGATACTTTCAAGCATGACAGAACTCGATCTGGGCAGCAATCAAATTACCGACATCAGCTCTCTCGGCTCGCTCACGAATCTGACCACACTGCATCTCAGCAAAAATCGAATTGCCGACATCAGCTCCCTCGGTTCGCTCACCAATCTGACAGAACTGCATCTCGACTACAATCAAATTAGCGACATCAGCTTCCTCGGCTCGCTCACCAATCTGACCACACTCAATCTCAGGCACAATCAAATTAGCGACATCAGCATCCTCGGCTCGCTCACCAATCTGACCACACTCAATCTCGACAGCAATAGAATTACCGACATCAGCTTCCTTGGCTCGCTCACCAATCTGTCAACACTCAATCTCGGCTACAATCATCAAATTACCGACATCAGCGCTTTGCGCGAGCTCACCAATCTGACCGCACTCAATCTCGCCAACAATCTTCAAATTACCGACATCAGCATCCTCGGCTCGCTCACCAATCTGACCACACTGGATCTGACCTACAATCAAAAATTTACCGACATCAGCTTCCTCGGCTCGCTCACCAATCTGACAACACTGGATCTCTACTACAATCACATTACCGACATCAGCATCCTCGGCTCGCTCACCAATCTGACCACACTCAATCTCGGCCACAATCATCAAATTACCGACATCAGCATCCTCGGCTCGCTCACCAATCTGACCACACTGCATCTCAACCAAAATCATCAAATTACCGACATCAGCTTCCTCGGCTCGCTCACCAATCTGACCACACTGTATCTGACCTACAATCGAATTACCGACATCAGCATCCTCGGCTCGCTCACCAATCTGACCACACTGTATCTCTACTGCAATGCAATTACCGACATCAACTTCCTCGGCTCGCTCACCAATCTGACCACACTGTATCTCAGCGACAATCCAATTACCGACATCAGCATCCTCGGCTCGCTCACCAATCTGACCACACTGTATCTCAGCGACCTCAGCGACAATCCAATTACCGACATCAACTTCCTCGGCTCGCTCACCAATCTGACCACACTATATCTCGACTGCAATGAAATTACCGACATCAGCGCCTTGCGTGAGCTCACCAATCTGACAACACTGGATCTGGGCTACAATCAAATTACCGACATCAGCGCCTTGCGTGAGCTCACCAATCTGACCACACTGGATCTCAGCGGCAATGAAATTACCGACTTCAGCTTCCTCGGCTCGCTTACCAATCTGACACAACTGGATCTCAACAACAATCAAATTACCGACTTCAGCTTCCTCGGCTCGCTCACCAATCTGACACAACTGGATCTCAACAACAATCAAATTACCGACTTCAGCTTCCTCGGCTCGCTCACCAATCTGACA
>JAUBSN010000057.1:45924-54871 GCA_036704825.1 Microcoleus sp. F8-C3
AATTACCGACATCAGCTTCCTCGGCTCGCTCACCAATCTGACAACACTGGATCTCAACAACAATCAAATTACCGACATCAGCTTCCTCGGCTCGCTCACCAATCTGACAACACTGGATCTCAACAACAATCAAATTACCGACATCAGCTTCCTCGGCTCGCTCACTAATCTGACCAGACTGCATCTGTACGGCAATCAAATTACCGACATCAGCTCCCTCGGCTCGCTCACCAATCTGAGAACACTGGATCTGTACGGCAATTAAATTACCGACATCAGCGCCTTGCGAGCGCTCACCAATCTGACAAAACTGATTCTCGGCTTCTTTCCAATTACCGCTCTGTGCGTGTTAGGCGAACTCGCACAAAAACGTCTTACTCTCTCGACTACGCCAATTGATGCTCAAAAAGCCACAGAAGCCATCAAAGTTGCCTATGCCGCTATTGGGCTAGAAGAACCCTCCGTTATTATTTGCAGCAGTCCCCGCGACGCTTATCTCCAAATCTTCAACAGGCCCAAACAGGACCGTTCACAAAACTGCTGTGACGAATACAGCAATAGATTGGGGAAAAATCTAGACCAGAAATGGATGTCCCCTGTGGGAGAATTTGCAAGTCCGGGCGTGTGGAACTATGAGATTGATAGCATGACGATCGATCCCGAAGCAGACAGCACACTGAGTTCGCTAATGTACGAATTGGTTGAGAGCTATGCGCAATCGGAACAAACGATGGGGAATGTTTTTCCAGCTTATTTGTTCGACCTTAAATACCCTGAAACCCCCACGACTTTGTTTAAAGAAATTTATTTGACCCAATGGTATATATCTTCATTAGGCGTCAATATTTCCCAAAAGGCACAAGAAATACTTCGCTGCCAAAAGCTGCTTTTCGAGCATTGCGGTTTGATATTTCCATTTGAAAAGATTTGCGCGGTGTGCGATCGCCCCCGCCACCTGCGCTTTGACAGTCAAAACCGCTTGCACGCCGAAGCAGAACCTGCGATCGAGTTTGCGGACGGATGGAATTTTTACTATTATCACGGCGTCAGATTGCCTGAAGAATACGGTAAAGTCCACCCCAATCAATGGCAATCTCAATGGCTTTTAACAGAAGAGAATGCCGAACTTCGGCGATTGTTAATTCAAGGGATTGGTTACGATCGCATAATTCAAGAATTAGAAGCAAAACAAATAGATAGTTGGCAAGAATATGCACTATTACAAATAGATAATGCCGATGTGGAGCCGATTTGTTTGTTAAAAATGACTTGTCCGAGTACGGGATTCATTCACGCTTTGAGAGTGCCGCCTAACCTAACATCAGCTAGGGAGGCAATTCGCTGGGTAAATTGGGATATCGATTCAGAGGAATTTTCCGTGCAGACTTGATACAGCAGAAGGAAGAAGGAAGAGGGAAGAAAGAAGAAGGAAGAGGGAAGAGTTAATATTAGCAAGGATTTTAGCGATTGATAATGTCTTTGTTTTAATTTCAGAAACGAGATGACAATTCAGGAAAGAACGGGCTAGGCTAGCTGCAGACATCTATTTCGATCGGGATTTACGCACGGGTGGCCAGAAACCGGGTTTTTTGTGAGAAGAAGCGTTATAGCCCGTAAAAACGACAAAAACCCGGTTTCTTTGGTTTTGATGCGTCTAGGACTGTTCGGGGCAGGAATGCACGGATAAAATTTCATTCACCCTCCAAACATGGCAAAACAACTAGCAATAGAAACTCGCGGACTCACCAAACAATTCGATCGCCATATAGCCGTCAATGACATCGATTTGCAAGTAGCAGCAGGCGAAGTATGCGGACTGATCGGCCCCAACGGTGCCGGCAAAACTACTTTGCTGCGGATGTTGGCGGCGGCTGAGGAACCGACTATAGGGGAAATTTACATCAACGGGGATAGATTATTGCGCGATCGATCGCACCCAATTCTCAAACAGCGCATCGGCTTTCTTCCCGATGACTTTCCCCTCTACGACGACTTGACTGTTTGGGATTATTTAGACTATTTTGCCCGACTCTACAACCTCCAGCAACCGCGCCGCCGAGAACGAATCAACTCCGTTTTAGAACTCGTGCAACTCACCAACAAGCGCCACAGCTTAATTTCCACCCTGTCGCGGGGGATGAAACAGCGCCTGAGTTTGGGGAGAACTATCATCCACGAACCGCTATTGTTGTTGTTAGATGAACCCGTTTCTGGCTTAGATCCGATCGCCCGAATGCAGTTCCGCGAAATTATCAAAGTTTTGCAAGAAGCGGGCATGACAGTAGTCATATCATCCCACGTCCTCAGCGACTTAGCCGAACTTTGTAGCTGGGTGGGTATCATGGAACTCGGATATCTAGTCGAAAGCGCGCCTTTACAAGAACTTTACAAACGCCTCAGCCACCAGCAAATTTTCATGTCGGTTTTAGGAAATAAATTAGAAGCGCTAACATCGGCATTAAAAAACTTTCCGTGGGTGGAAAATTGGGCAATAATCCGGGAAACTCAACAGGTGTGCGTTGATTTTTCGGGAAGCGCGGAAGATGCGGCCAATTTATTACGCGAACTCGTCGCGGCCAACATTCCCCTAACCGAATTCCACTGTACTCAAGAAGACTTAGAAACCATCTTCCTCAAGATGGGACACCAGCAAGCATCTTAATTTGCTTGTTTCCGGTTTACCAGAATAAACAGTGAGTTATAACTGAGTCGTCACCCATTCTCAATCACCAATAACCAATGACACTCCACTTACTAGACAAAATAGGCAACTGGAATCCCCAGTTATTTCGAGAAATCAAAGGTCGCTTGAATACTGGCAATATGGCGATCGCCTCTGCCCTTTCCCTAAGCGGCCAACTGCTGCTATTCATGTATTACAGTGCCCAGATACCCGTTACCCCTCCTAATGGGGAGTACACTTACCCCATCTATCACAGATTTTGCATTTTCAAAAATGCCAATTCTTATGAGAAACAATGCGTCAGAGATGCCTTGGGTAACTTTGTCATTAACTGGCGGGAGTGGTGGTTAGAGATATTCATTTGGCTGAGCATATTGAGCGCGTTAGCCCTATTAGTAGCAGGGACTTATCTACTTGTCAGCGACTTAGACAAGGAGGAACGCCGCGGGACGCTCAACTTTATTCGCCTCAGTCCCCAGTCGGCCAAAACAATTTTTCTCGGCAAAATTCTCGGCGTACCAATTTTACTGTATCTAGCAGGAATTCTGGCCGTACCGCTGCACCTGTACGCTGGATTAGCCGCTCAAATACCCCTGAATGAAATTTTATGTTTCTACACAGCGGTTGCAGCTAGCTGTGCTTTGTTTTACAGCACTGCGATGCTATTTGGATTGACAACCAGTTGGTTGGGAGGATTTCAACCTTGGTTGGCTAGCGCTACGGCTTTTGTTGTGTTTGGGATTTCTTGGCTCCCGCTCACGCGAGCTGCTGCGGATGTGTTACATTTTTTATCTCCCCTTGCTATCCTGAGATATCTGCTTTTTCTAGTTGATCAAACTGATTTCGATTCGTTAGTTGAAAACTTAGACAAGTTGCAATGGTTTTACTCGCCAGTGGGTACAAATATTGCGAGTGGCCTTGCTTTGTCTCTCTTGGTTTGCGGTACAGGAACCTACTGGATGTGGCAGGGATGGCAGCGCCGCTTTCCCAATCCCAGTGCTACAGTTTTGAGCAAGCGGCAAAGTTATTTGCTAGTTATCTGCTGTCAGGTAATATTTTTAGGGTTTGCACTCCAATCAGACCCCCCAAACTCCGGTAATCTCATCTGTTTACTTATCTTGAATTTGGTGATGTTCTTAGCTTTAATTGCAGCTTTAACATCTGACAGACAATCATTGTACGATTGGGCGAGGTATCGGAAACAAATCGTTCCCAGCAGTCAGAAGCTGTGGCGGCGCTACCCGCTACTCGATTTAATTTGGAGCGATAAAAGTCCGGCTGTAGTTGCGATCGCGATCGATTTCCTCATCTCAGTAATAATTTTAACACCTTGGGCGCTGTTGGAAAAACCTGAGATAAACGGATTTGGTGGGGTAATTTGCTATCTGAATCTCATCCTAATTTACGCAGCCATCACCCAACTATTCCTATTTACCAAAACCCGAAATCAGGAAAGTTGGGCCATCGGGACAGTCGGCAGCGCTCTCTTGTTGCCGCCTCTGATTTTATCTATGCTCTTACTAACCCCAGAAAAAGCTCCTCTTTTGTGGTTGTCTTCAACCTTTGTTGGCGTTTTGTCTTTGCCGTCTTTCGCAGCCGTGTCAGGAAATACGATTTTCCTATCCATACTCAGTCAGTGGACTGTGTTGCTGTTGTTGAATCTCAAATTGAGGTCGCAACTGAAACTCGCAGGGCAATCAGCTTCTAAAGCACTGCTGAAAGCTTGAAAAAGCAGCGGAAGGGATCTAACGTGAAACTCCGATTCAGGCAGGGATTTAAATCCCTGCCTGAATGCTTGAGTCCTCTGAAGACGACTGTTCAACTAACTTATTATGCCAATTCTGCATTTATAATCCACTTTATATCGATCGATAGTTGTCGCGGTTACACACACAAAGCCCACCTTCGCAGGCTTTAAGATTAAAGTTTAAAAATAATTTCTAACTGGACAGATCCAAAATTATAGAGTCAGCGTATATTACCAATGAACGCAGTACAAAATTTCATTGGTTCGCACCGCTAAACATTTCAGCTTGCCTGTTTGCAGTTGAGCTGCGATCGCCCTTGGCTGCACGCCGAACTATAAAATACGGCTAAGCAATCTGTATTTAGGAGTGGGTTTATTTGAATCCGGGGCGGGTTTATATAGCGGTTCTCAAGCGTTGTGAGGTATGGGGGCGAGTCCTATGCCTATACCCACTCCAGGCATATGCCCACTCCAGGCATATGCCCGCGAGAACACCTCATGTTACGCTCGAAAGGCTGTATGTCATTTTAGCTGCGTGTAATACTTTTATGCCAACCCACCCCTACAGCAGAAAATAAGAAAAACTATCCTAAAAGTGCCAATGTGTGATATTTTGACTGAGAATACTGCCGCCGTTAGGCAACAGAAGTATCAAATTTAGAGGGTGATTAGAGCATGGCAGAAATTAGAGACACCGCCCAAACAAACTTGTTAGCAGGAACTCCAGAAGCTGACCTGATTTTTGGTTTGACGGGCAATGACACCATTGCCGGAAACGCTGGTAATGACAGCATTTATGGAGGTAAGCAAAGCGATTTAATTGATGGGAATTCGGGTCAAGATTCGCTTTTTGGAGATTTAGATAACGACACTATTAACGGCGGAGAAGGTAACGATTTTTTAGCGGGCGGAAAAGGCAGCGATTCTATATCTGGAAACTCGGGCAATGATGTTTTGTCGGGCGATCGAGATACTGATATTCTGATAGGGGGAGAGGGGGCAGACCTATTTGTTTTGAGGCGCTACGCTGAGGCTGACCCTTTCCGTACCAGCGGCGGTGTTAGTTTGGCAAATGCCGACGCGATCGCGGATTTTACAGTCGGTACAGATTTAATCGGTTTGGCGGGAGGTCTCAGTTTTAGCGACTTAAATATTCTCGAAGCTGGAAACAATACTGTTATTCAAGACCGCGTAACAGGAGAATTTCTCGCTACTCTCATAGGGGTGAGACAAAGTGCGATTAACCAGGCAAGTTTCACTAATAATATTGGCAGCATTGTTCCCAATCCCCCGCCTCCAGCGCGGACAACGGCTTATGCTTTAACTCCTGCTAATCGGATTGTCGGTTTTAGTCTTTCCAATCCGCAAAGTGTCCTCACAGATTTCCCCGTGACTGGATTGCAGCAGGGAGAAAGTTTGCTGGGAATCGATTATCGACCGGCTAACGGTTTGCTTTACGGTGTCGGTTCTAGCAATCGCTTGTATACTGTCAATCCGAGAACCGGGGAAGCCAGTCAAGTCGGTAGCGGGCAGTTTCCTGTTCCCCTAACTCCGGGGGCCGTGGGTTTTGATTTCAATCCGACAGTCGATCGAATTCGATTTGTCAATGAAGCCGATCAAAACGCCCGTCTCAACCCAGATAACGGGGCACTTGTGGATTTTGACACGCTGGCGGGGGGAATTCAACTCGACGGGAATTTAGCTTATGTTGCGGGCGATCGCAATTTTGGGTCAAATCCGGCGGCAGCAGGGGCGGCGTATGTGAATAACTTGGCCGGGGCAACTTCGACAACGCTGTTTGTAATTGACAGCGATTTGGATGTTTTGGTGCGACAAGATCCGCCGAATAATGGAGGGTTGAATACGATCGGATCTTTGGGAGTTGATGCTACTAGCGTTCTCGGCTTTGATGTCAAGAGTGTTGGCGGCCGCGAGGTGGCGGTAGCGGCGCTGGAAGTTGGTGGCGTTTCGGGCTTGTACAATATCAATTTAAGTAGCGGTCAAGCTTCATTTGTCGGTCAAATTGCCGACGGGAGACAGATTAACGGTTTGGCTTTGCCTTTGCCTACAGCTTACGCCTTAACTGTCAGAAATGGCGCTGAAACAATAGTCGGTTTTAACGAGGCCGCACCGCGGGCGATTCTCAGCGACGTGGCAGTTACTGGGTTGCAGCCTGGAGAAAGTTTGCTGGGAATTGATTTTCGCCCCGCTAACGGTTTGCTGTACGGTGTGGGTTCTAGCAATCGCTTGTACGCGATCGATCCCGTTACTGGGCAAGCAAGTCCAGTCGGTAGCGGACAGTTTGCTGTTCCCCTAACTCCGGGGGCTGCGGGTTTTGATTTCAATCCGACGGTCGATCGAATTCGGTTTGTCAATCAAGCCGGTCAAAACGCCCGCCTCAACCCTGATACTGGGGCACTTGTCGATGTTGACACGCTGACGGGGGGAGTTCAACTCGACGGGAATTTGGCTTACGCTGCGGGCGATCGCAATTTTGGCAATCCCGGCGCGGCTGCTGGGGCGGCGTATGTGAATAACTTTGCGGGGGCAAATTCGACAACACTATTTGCAATTGACACCAATTTAGATGTTTTGGTGCGTCAAGATCCGCCGAATAATGGAGTGTTGAATACGATCGGATCTTTGGGAATTGATGCTGGTACCGTTCTCGGCTTTGATGTCAGGAGTTTTGGCGGTAACGAGACGGCTTTGGCTGCGATCGAAGTTGGCGCAGTTTCCAGTCTGTACAATATCAATTTGACGACTGGTCAAGCTTCGATTGTCGGTCAAATTGGCGACGGGCGAGGGATTAAAGGTTTAGCACTGACTTTGATTTAACTGCTAGATTACCAGCGATTTTAGATTGATTTTAGGCATCAATTATGTAGTTTTTAGGTAGAAAATTGAAAAAAAGTCAACTTTTCTACACTCTCAAATTGCAGGACTCATGCCAACTGGCTACAAGTCGATGGTGATCTGACAGTTGGCATTAGTCCTTATTGTCAATCTAAAATCGTTTGGGCAATTCCCAATACTTCCGCTGCGCGAGAGTACAAGTTCAAAAATCCAAATTCAAAATTCCCAACTTGAGGTAGCATATTATTTTGACAACAAAGATAAGATGTTATCTCAAGTTTTTTACTTGCTCCGTTCCCGCAGTGACGGCAAATATCTCTGTGCCAATCCCAATCCAGATGCGGCAGTGAGTTACCTGCTGATGTTTCGCGAAGACTATGACGCTTTGAGCTATCTCAATGCCCACGCTGCTGATGTTGCCGATCGATTCGGAGTAGAATCGATTTCCGGTTCATCTGTGAAAACGCTGCTGGAACGTTGGGGATTTAACGGTGTGGGGGTTGTTCAAGACCCGCTGTTGCCGAATATTGAGTTTTTAACGACTCGTTAGGGTCGCTTTGTGCCATCGAAAATCTCAAATCGAAAATCCCAAATCAAAGTAGGATGGCTTTGTGCCATCGAAAATCTCAAATCGAAAATCCCAAATCGAAGTAGGGTCGCTTTCTGCCATCAAAAATCTCAAATCGAAAATCGAAGTAGGGTCGCTTTCTGCAATCGAAAATCTCAAATCGAAAATCCCAAATCGACAGATGCCCCATATCTAGTGCAAATTGTCAAATATATTAACCTTTTACCCTAAATCTGAATCCTGTTGTATATTCGTAGTCTGTTGATTTATTCCGACACGTCAGTACACAACCTATGGTTCGAGAATTAGAGCGATCGAGTGCTAGCGACAAACGCAACCTGTCCGATTTCCCCGAAACAGCACCCGCAGCCAATCCAGTATTTTTCAGGACGTACAGCCGCCGTACCGAGACGGGAAGGGAGACTTGGGCCCAAGTGTGCGATCGAACTGTCAAGGGGTTGCAAAAGCTGGGAAACCTCACCCCCGAAGAAACACAACTGCTGCACCGGATGCAAAACCAGCTCAAAACCCTCGCTTCAGGCCGCTGGCTGTGGGTAGGCGGCAGCAAGTGGATCGAGCAACCAGAGAATTTTTCCGGCGCATATAATTGCTCCTCAACAAATATTCTCGACTGGCGTTCCTTTGGTTTGTTAATGGATTTGGCCATGATGGGCTGCGTGCGACTCGTTGGCTAGAAACCAAACCTCATAAAGGTTTTGGGGGATTAGCCGCAAGGGTTTGTCTACCAATAACGGTAAGAACCTTGACAACTTGATAGTCATGTTGGTGACATCGAAATAAGATAATGTCAGTACAGTAAAACCATACAAATATCTAATGGTACATCTGGAAAGCATATAAATAACTGATGAAGCCCAACCCCCTAAGTGCAAGGGTGAAAGCACTTTCCCCACGGTAGCGACTAGCCATCAATCCGTGAAGCGGGAATGAACGGTGGTAAGAAGTCAGTCCAGGCTTCGACTCCAACTAGCAAGAGAGTATGGTTAGCGAAAGCAAATCTACGTCTGAATCATCGCGATCGTATAAAACAGCCTAGTGGACTAACAGGCTGTGCCAAAAGGCAAGGATAGAG
>JAUBSN010000058.1:0-6276 GCA_036704825.1 Microcoleus sp. F8-C3
AGTCGATCGAATCGCTAAAACCTACACGGAGTATGCGTTTTCGTTAGGCGGAACTACCCCGCAGGGGGTAAGTTCCGATTAAACAGAGCCAGAGTTCACACCGAAAAAATCCTAGATATCCTGTATAAACAGCTCAAAGGTCAAATCACGAAAAAACCAAGAACCTACCGTAATCTCGCCCGAAAAGATTACTTATTAATAGCCAAACAAAGACGACCCACACGCAACAAAAAAAGACAGGCAATTAAAAAACAACTTCAATATATCAAAAGAAACCTAGCTCATATTGAACAGCTAATCGATTCAGGTGCGACCCTAAAAGGTCTGAATAAAAAGCAATATAAAACCTTGCTAGTCATCACAGAAGTCTATCGACAACAACAGTGGTTATTTGACAAATATCAACAGAAGACCTCTTACAAAAGTCATTCTGAAAGGTTGAGTTCATAGTTATAGATGCCTGCAATCAGGTTGAAGCGTAAACCAAATCTGCGTCGGAGATTTCGGTAACGTTCCGACAGAATCCGAAAAATTTTCAGCCTCCTATTAACGTGTTCAATAATAATACGTTCGCTTTGCCAGAGTACGGTTTTCCTGCAGTTGAACCTGAGATAAATTAGAGCTTTTGGGCTTTTTAGTAGGTATCTGACTATTGGCATGAAGTTTGGCAATTCCTTGATAACCCTTGTCACGCCAAAGCTTAATTGTATTGGCTAGCCTAACTTTACTGAAGAATGAATAGGCGAAAGTCATGCCTTCTGCCTTTACCACGAAGCTCTGCAGATAATTGCTCCCGTCTTTTGATTAACTACTAATTGCGACTTCAAGGTATGATACTTTTTTTTACCGGAAAACACTTGTCGTTGTTTTTTTTGGACGCTCGACTGGACTTTCGGTCACATCGACCACAACTACTTCTAAAACTGAGTTCGGTTGCAGCAGTGCTTTTTTTCCGGGTCAGCTAAACCGACCTGAACGAATCAATGTGTCCTCTACGTGTCTCAAGATCCGGAACGCAGTCGATTCATTGATATTCCAGCTTTGAGCAATGTGAAAGTAGGTACGGTACTCTCGCCAATATTGTAATGCCAGTAGTACCTGATCTTCTAAGCTCAGTTTAGGCGGACGACCGGGTTTCCGTTTCTTGCGTTTCTGTTGTTCGCTTAACTGACACCATTTCTGCACTAGTTGTATACCCAACGCCACAGAATCTCTTGAAGGCTTCTGGCTTTAAGCTTTGCACTTGTTCGTAAGTCATCAGTTTTTCCTCTCGATCACCTCACTATTGCCTTTATTGGGGACTTTTGCAAGAGGTCTAGAGTATTGAGGATAGAATGGTAAGTTTAAGTCAACCCCACATCCGTCCCACAGTCAGAGGGAAAGCCGGAAAAAGCGTATAATTTGGAGCTAAACTATCAGCGAGCTGTTTTAAAGGATATGTATTTTTAGACCGGATGAGCTGGGATAATTTTAACGAATCAGGAGACTTAAAAGCACTCTTTAGAAGCATATTATAGGTTCACAGGATATGATCCAGAGTCCGTTCATGCAGATCGTATTTATCGTACAAGAGAAAACCGAGCATGGTGTAAAGAAAAAGGAATTAGGTTCAGTGGGCCGCCCTTAGGAAGACCGCCAGCAAATGCAAGTAAATAAAAAAAAAGCAAGCCTTAGAAGATGAGAGGATTAGAAATGCAATTGAGGGCAAGTTCGGACAAGGCAAACGAAGATTCGGTCTGAATAGAGTGATGGCTAAACTTAATAATACATCTGGTACGGTTATTGCAATTACTTTTTTGGTAATGAACCTTGCTACCTGGTGGAGCCGGGTTTTTTGTGTGTTTTTATGTCTATTTGGAAAAAAAACACCTGTTTTTGGGTTGAAGATAATCCCCATAAATGGGGGGACTCGCTACAGAAAAAACTTATATTTAGATCTGCTTGAATATATCGATCGCTCCTGTTCTTAGTTTGCGATCGATTATTCGTAAGGATTCAGGTCATGTGAAAAGCAGTAAAACCTATACGGTTTAACCATTTGATTGAATAATCATCAAATATCTATTCTTATTAAGAAACCAGGAAAGCTTTTATTTTCGTATCTATTGAGAATGAAGCTGTTGGTTTAGCGAAGGTTTTAATTCTACAAGTCCTTCTGTGACTACGTTTCAGATACCTGAATCCTTAGGATTATTCAGCAAACCCTAATTAAATAGTGGTTTATAAAGAAAAATTTATAGGGATTTTCTAAAAAAACAGTTATGATTACTACAACCTTCAGAAAGTGTTTCCGATGCCAGTCGCGAAACAGGGGAATCATTGTCTTTTTTTAGCTATTAGTAGGTGCAGTATGCCAAATTTAAATAATCAAGTTTCAGTAAGCTCGATCGCCTTTATCGACACTCAAGTACAAAATTATCAAAGTTTGATTGCCGGGGTAAAACCGGGCACGGAAGTAGTAGTTTTGGATGGGAACCGGGATGCGATCGACCAAATTACTCAAATTTTAGCTCTTCGTACCAATATTGATAGCATTCACATTGTTTCTCACGGTGCTCCGGGTAGCTTGCAACTGGGTAATGGCTGCTTGAGTGCAGATAATGTGGAAGCTTATTCCGAGAAATTGTGGCAGTGGCGGAGTGCTTTCACTCTGGGTGCCGACATTCTGATTTATGGTTGTAATGTCGCATCAGCACCTCGCGCTTGTCCGAAAGTCAGCCAGGGAATGAATTCCCTGGCTCAAAGCGAAAGTCGGTTGAAACCGACTGGTAACAACCTCAATAAACAGTCCTTTTCAGAGGACTTTCGCTATGAGACGGGGAATGAATTCCCCGGCGGTATTGGGGAAGAAGCGAGAGATTTAGATGTAGATGTAGATTTATATCGAGATGGTGTAGCCTTCATCCAGCGCATCGCCCAACTCACAAATGCCAATGTTGCAGCTTCCCAAAACCTCACCGGAAGTGTAGCAAAAGGCGGCGACTGGGAACTGAAAGTCAGAACCGGGGAAATTAACACACCGCTGGTATTTGAACCCGAAGTATTAGCAGGTTACGAGTACGTTTTGAATAGTTTTGGTGCGGCAACTAACTTTCCCGTGGGTTCAGATCCTGTCTTCGTCGATGCTGGAGATTTTAACGGCGACGGAATAAAGGACCTAGCTGTGACTAACAGTGGCGCTTCCACCAGCCTTAGTGGTACTGGCACATCAATTCTGTTAGGAAATGGCACGGGTACCTTTGGCACTGCTACTCTGTTGCCACAGGGAAGAAATGCCCTCGCTGTTGCTAAATTTAATCCAGATATCTATGACGACTTGGTTGTAGATAATGGCAATGGTTCTGTATCAATATTTTTTGGGAGTAGCAGTGGTTTGGGTGCTCCCGTCAATGTATCTTTGGATCCAACGAGTAACGCTAATTACATTGCTGCGAGCGATTTTAATGGTGACGGTCGGCTAGATTTAGCTGTAGCGACTACTCGCGCCACTGGCGTCCCCAATACTAATAGCGCCGTCTCAATTCTATTGCAGAATATTGATGGCACTTTTGGGACTCCTCTAAACTCTTTGGTAGGACTATTCCCTCAATCTATTGCCGTCGATGACTTTGACGGCAACGGCACAAAGGACTTGGCTGTCGCGAACAATCAAACAGGTGAAGGCGTTTCAATTCTGCTGGGGAATGGCAGTGCGAGTTTTGCCCCTGCCAACAAGATTACAGTGGGATCGCGACCATATTCTGTGGTTGTGGGGAAATTTAACAGCGACTCCTTCCCCGACTTGGCTGTAGCGGACCAGAACTCTAACAACATCTCTATTCTGCTAGGAAATGGTACTGGGGGCTTTACTACTACGGAAATTCCAGTGGGAGTGAGTTCTTATTTCGTCACCGTTGCGGATCTCAACGGTGACTCCAAGCAAGACTTGGCTGTCGTGAACAATGGTAAGGTTTCAACTCTGTTAGGGAATGGCGACGGCACATTTACCAAGACTGCTGATTTAGATGCGGGATTGCAGCCTACTTCTGTTATTGCGAAGGATTTGAATGGGGACGGTTTGCCTGACTTGGCTACCACCGACTTCAGTCCTAACAATGTTTCGGTGCTGCTGAATACACCTACTACGGTATCCTTCGTTCCTCCCAATATAGGTAACACTTACAACGTTAATGAAGGCACGACAGACACAGTAATTAATATCCCGGTTACTATCAGCGTTGGCACTCCTTTAAGTGATGTAATTGTACCAATTGTCATCGATCCCAGCAGCACTGCTACTGAAGGTACCGACTACACTCTTTCAACTACATCCCTTACTTTCTCAGCAGGCACTACTACCCTCACCCAGAATATTGCAGTAACTATTAAAGCTGACAATATCGTTGACAGTAACGAACAGTTAGTTCTCAATTTTGGCACAATTACAGGCGGTGTTGCCGATACGAGTCAAGGAAAAGTGTCAATATTAGACAGGAATAGTTCTTATTCAATTGTCGCCGACAATCCCACCGTTACCGAAGGAAATTCCGGCGCTACTCCTGCGACATTTACTATTACTCGCAATGGCAGCACGGAACTTTGGAGTACGGTAGATTATGCCATTACCGGCACTGCGACAAACGGCACTGATTACAACAATATCGGCGGCACTTCGGGCGCAACTGCTGCTACTGGCAAAATTACTTTTGCAGCGGGCGAAACATCCAAAACTATTACTTTGGATGTGTTGGGCGACGGCAATATAGAACCGGATGAAACTGTTGCCATTACTTTATCAAATTCAGTTTCACCGGGTGGCGCACCGACTATTGCGACACCAACTGCTACAACTACGATCGCAAATGACGACACTGCAGGTTTCAGCATTGCACCTACCAACATCACTGCTACAGAAGGCGGCGCAACTGGCAGTTACAAAGTCAAGCTAACTTCGGAACCGACGGCACCAGTTAATATTAGCTTTAATACTGGCAGTGCAATTAGCCCGATCGCCACACCGATTACTTTTGACAGCACTGACTGGAATGTTGAGAAGACTGTCACTGTCACTGCGATCGACGACAATCTAGCACAAGGAACCCACAGCGGCACGATCGCTCACACAGTTACCAGTACCGATGCCAGTTATAACGCCAAAGCGATACCCGATGTGACGGCATCGATTACTGACAACGATAGTCCCGGTGTGTCGATCGTGCAATCGGCAGGCAGTACAAATATTGCTGAAGGCGTTGCAGCGGCGGCTACCTACGGAGTGGTTTTGACTACCGCACCTGCTGCCAACGTTACGATTAATTTTGCCACGGGCAGTCAAATTAGTGCGATCGCACCTCTGACTTTCACCCCCAGTAATTGGAATGTTGCTCAAAATATGACCGTTAGTGCGATCGAGGACAGCATAGCCGAAGGAACCCACAGCGGCACGATCGCTCACACTTCTGTCAGTACCGATACTTTGTATAATGGGCTGGCGATTTCTCCTGTGACTGCCACGATTGCTGACAACGATACCGCAGGCGTGAGTATTTCAGCTACGAGTACAACTGCTACCGAAGGATTGCCGAATGGCACGTACAGCGTTAAGTTAAAATCCGAGCCACTCGCACCTGTGACGGTTAGTTTCGCTACAGGGGATCAAATAAATCCGATCGCCGCAATTACTTTTGACAGCAATAACTGGGATGTGGATCAGACTGTCACTGTGAGTGCGATCGACGATAGCATAGCCCAAGGAACCCGCAGCGGCACGATCGCTCACACTTCTGCCAGCACCGATACTAAGTATAATGCGCTGGCGATTTCTCCTGTGACTGCGACGATTGCTGACAACGATACCGCAGGCGTGAGTATTTCACCTACGAGTACAACTGCTACCGAAGGCGGTGCAACAGGCAGTTACAGCGTTCAACTAACTTCTGTGCCGAGCGCGCCTGTGACGATTAGTTTCGCTACAGGGGCTCAAATAAATGCGATCGCTGATGTTACCTTCGACTCTACTAACTGGAATGTCGCGAAAGCAGTGACTGTCACGGCTAAAGACGATGCGGTTGTTGAAGGAAATCATACAGGCAGTATTTCTCATACGGTTGCGAGTGCTGATACTAAGTATACTGCGATCCCGATTCCGGGCGTGACAGTGGCGATCGCTGATAACGACACTACACCGCCAGTAGTCGTCGATCCGCCAGTAGTCGTCGATCCGCCAGTAGTCGTCGATCCGCCAGTAGTCGTCGATCCGCCAGTAGTCGTCGATCCGCCAGTAGTCGTCGATCCGCC